>CAXTBG010000018.1:0-69453 GCA_964242105.1 uncultured Nakamurella sp.
AGCATCGGCGCCCCGTACCAACCGGCGCACGTGGAGCACAACTACGACGCGCTGGTGCAACGGATCATGGACGAGGGCGAGGCGCCGTTCCTGATCGGCGGGAAAGCGCTGACCCTTCGGCGGCATTTCCTCGAGGACGTGCGAGCCACCGATCTGCACGAACAGATCCGGCAGCTGCACCGGGCCCTGTTGGTGATGCACTCACCCACCGACAACACGGTGGGCATCGACAACGCGAGCCAGATCTTCCGCGCAGCGCGCCACCCGCGCAGCTTCGTCTCACTGGAAGGCACCGAACACCTGCTCACCGGGCCGGGCCAGGCCAAGCGCGCGGCACGCATCATCAGCGCCTGGGCGGATCCGTACCTGGCGTGACGCAGACCGGTCGCGGGCTGGATCAGCACCTCGCTCAGCGGTTGCTGCCAGCCGCCCGGCAACGGCTCGATGCCCGAAAGTCCTCGCGAACCGCTACGTACTTCGCGTGCTGTTGACCTGGTGGCGCCGCGGACGGAATTGCCGGCCGGGAGTGGGCGATTCCCACCACCGCCAAGGCTGCACGTGTTTTCCGGTCGTCGATGGGGTCCTATGAATTGTCGGCGACGCCGCCGGGATACCCGTTCTAGCCTAGCCGACCCGGCCAGCCGGGATAGGTCTGGAGGCCTATCCGAACGCGCAGGGTGTGCCCGTCTCGGCTGACGCAGCCCGCTGCCTGTCTCCCTACCGTTGGCGGTGCCGGACATGATCCGGACCTCCACCCAACATCAAGGGACAGTTCATGATCGAAGTAGAAAATCTGAAGAAGCAGTACGGCGCGAAGGTCGCCGTCGACGGCCTGACCTTCACAGTACGAACGGGCATCGTCACCGGGTTCCTCGGCCCGAACGGTGCCGGCAAATCCACCACGATGCGGATGATCGCGGGCCTGGACAAACCCACCGCCGGCACCATCCGGGTGAACGGCGGCGACTACCGGGCCGCGAAGGCGCCGATGGCCGAATTGGGGATCCTGTTGGAGGCGAAGGCCGTGCACACCGGTCGGTCGGCCCGCAACCACCTGATCGCCGTTGCCCGGACCAACGGCATCGGCCGGGCCCGGGTCGACGAGGTCATCGACATCGTCGGGCTGACCGGCGTCGCCGGCAACCGGGTCGGCGGTTTCTCCCTCGGCATGGGCCAACGCCTCGGTGTCGCCTCGGCGCTGCTCGGGGATCCAAAGGTCGTGGTGCTGGACGAACCGGTCAACGGACTGGACCCGGAAGGGGTGCTGTGGATCCGCACGATGCTGAAATCTTTCGCCGCCGAGGGTCGTACCGTCTTCGTCTCGTCCCATCTGATGAGCGAGATGGCCCTCACTGCAACCCGACTCGTCGTCATCGGCCGGGGCCGGCTGATCGCCGACACCAGCGTGGAGGAATTCGTCGCGCGGTCCTCCCACAACATCGTCACGGTCCGCACGCCCGAGGCCACGCAACTCCGCGAACTGCTGCTGGGCCCGCACGTTGCCGTGACCAGCACCGAACGAAACCTCCTCCAGGTCCGGGGGATGACCGCTGAACAGATCGGCACCGTGGCCTGGCAGTCGCACCTGCCGATCTTCGAACTCACCGCCCAACAGGCATCTCTGGAAGAAGCATTCATGGAACTGACCCACGAATCCGTCGAGTACCGCTCCACCGAAGCCGAGCGGGTGTCGGCATGACCACCACCACCGACACCACAGACGTCGCGCACCGGAAGTCTGCACAGACCGGGCTGAGAGTCACCCAGCTCCGGGTCATCGCGTCGGAATGGACGAAGTTCTTCACTCTCCGCTCCACCCTGTGGACCCTGCTGATCTCGGTTCTTCTCACCGTCGGCGTCGGCGCCCTGTTCTCCTTGATCATCCCCGGCCAGTACGGCACGGTGGGCGAAGCCGACGTCGGCTTCGACGCCACCGCAACGAGCCTGGACGGGGTCCTTTTCGCCCAGCTGGCCATCGGTATCCTCGGCGTGCTGCTCGTCGCCGCCGAGTACAGCACCGGGATGATCCGCTCCACCTTGACCGTCATCCCCCGGCGCCTGCCCATGCTCTGGGCCAAGCTGACCGTGTTGGCCGGCGTCACGTTCGTCATCACCCTGGCCAGCGGACTGGTCGCGTTCTTCCTCGGACAGTCGTTGATGGGCAGTGACCTGGGCGTCGGTCTGTCCACGCCGGGTACCGTCGGGAAGATCCTCGGCGCCGCCCTGTACGTCACCTTGGCCGGGATGATCGGTATGGCCCTGGGCTCGTTGCTGCGCAGCACCGCCGCCGGTATCTCCACCTATGTCGGGGTGTTCTTCGTTCTACCGGCCATTTCCCAGGCCCTTCCGGCCTCGTTCAGCAGCCACTTCGTGCAGTACCTGCCGACCAACGCCGGCGCGGCCATGTTCGGAAGTGCCGGCACCATCACCAACGCACTGCCACCGCTCGGCGGGTTCACTGTTCTGCTGGGCTACGTGGTGGTTCTGGTAGGGGCGGCCGCGTGGCGGCTCAAGACGATCGACGCCTGATCAGAACTGGGGATACTCCTGGTGTGAAGCTTCTCGAACGCCGACCGGTGCGATCGACGCGCTGGTGGGTGTTCGACGTGGTCGTCACCCTGCTGGTCACCGGCATCTCCGTGCCGATGTGGATCCTGGCCGAGGCCCGGCCGTTGTGGCTGGCCGTGCTGGCCATGGTGGCCACCACCGCTCCGCTGCTCGTCCGCCGGGTGTGGCCTGTGCCGGTGCTGATCTGGCTCTTCGTGGCCACCACGGCAACGAGTTTCTGGAATGACGATCTGGCCACCGGCATCGCGGTCGTGGTCGCCCTCTACACCGTCGCCGCCTGGGGGACCCGCCGGACCGCTATCGGCGCCGCGGTGCTGTGCGAGATCGCCGCCGTGATCGTCATCGTTCCCGCGGTCGGCGCCGACTGGTGGTACGCCCTGGCCTTCGTCACCGCGTTGATCTGCGGCGCCGTCGGCCTGGGCCTGTACCGCTCCACCCGCCGTTCCTATCTGGAAGAACTGCAGGACCGGGCGGACCGGTTGGAACGGGAGAGGGGTCAGGCCAACGAGCTGGCCGCTCTGACCGAACGGGCCAGGATCACCCGGGAAATGCACGACATCGTCGCCCATCACCTCACCGTGATGGTCGCGCTGAGCGACGGCGCCGCCGCCGCCGTCAACCGAAATCCCGACCAGGCCGAAGAAGTCATGCGTACCGTATCCAGTACCGGCCGGCAGGCTCTCGCCGACACCCGCCGGCTGCTCGGGGTGCTTCACCTTCCGGACAGCGATGAACGCGCCCCACTGCCCGATCTTGGCGACGTCACCACGTTGCTCGACGGCGTCCGCGCCGCCGGGCTGCCGGTCAGCTACGAAATCCGAGGGACCCCGACCGCAATGGCTCCCGGCCTGCAACTGACCGTCTATCGACTGGTGCAGGAGACGTTGACCAACACCCTCAAACATGCCGGGCCTGGCGCCCGCGCCACCGTCAAGGTGCACTACCTACCCGACGAGCTGCACCTCGACGTGGAAGACGACGGCGCCGGAGCCTCCGCACCATCACCCTCCACCCCCGGCCGCGGCCTGGCCGGGATGCAGGAACGGGTCAGCAGCTACGGCGGCACCGTCCAGTCCGGACCGAGAACCCCTGCCGGATGGCGGGTCTCGGCCCGACTTCGACTCGGCGAGCAGGTGCGCCCATGACCAGCGTCCTGCTGGTGGACGACCAGGCGCTCCTGCGCCTCGGTTTCCGGATGATCCTGGAAGCCGAACCGGACCTGACCGTCGTGGGCGAAGCCGGCGACGGCGCCACCGGCGTCCGGCTGACCGCCGCCCTGCACCCCGACGTCGTGCTCATGGACATCCGGATGCCCGGCCTGGACGGCATCGCCGCGACCGAACAGATCATCACGGCCGCCAGCAGTTCCAAGGTGCTGATCCTGACCACCTTCGACATCGATCACTACGTCTACGCCGGGCTACGGGCCGGCGCGAGCGGTTTCCTGCTCAAGGACGCACCCCCGGCCGAACTGCTCGCCGCCATCCGCACCGTCGCCGCCGGCGACGCGGTGCTGGCTCCCACCACCACCCGCCGGCTGATCGATCAATTCATGCCGCTCCTCCCGACACCCGACCGGACCGACCGCCGCTCAGCGGTCCTGGGCAAGCTGACCGGGCGGGAGCGAGATGTGTTCCTGCTCATCGCGGCCGCCAAGTCCAACCGCGAGATCGCCGCCGCCCTCTACCTTTCCGAGAGCACCATCAAGATCCATGTCGGGCACATCCTCACCAAACTCGGGCTGCGCGATCGCATCCACGCCGTGGTGCTGGCCTACGAATCCGGTCTGGTCACCCCCGAGGAACGGTGAACCTAGAAACATCGAAGCACTGACGAGGCGACCCGAACCGAGGCCTTCCGGCCCACGGACTCGTTGTGTCCAAACGCTTCTCACGACGCCATGCCCCACAACGCCAGAGGACGCAGTGCATCAGCGCCGCTCGCTGCGAGGTCCGGTAGCCCGCGGGTGCTGGAGATATCCGCCGCGACACTGGTTCTGCGCCCACGCGGGAGTCGGTGCACACGGCGACGCCAGCAGCAGGTCAGGTCTGCTGGGAGTACAGCCGGCTGTACACACCACCCCGGCCGAGCAGCTCGTCGTGGGTGCCGATCTCGGCGATGCGGCCGTGGTCCATCACCACGATCCGGTCGGCCCGGGAAGCGGTGGTGAGCCGGTGCGCCACCACGATGGTGGTCCGACCCCGGGCCAGCCGGTCGGTCGCCGCCAGCACCGCGGTCTCCGCCGCCGGGTCCAGCGCGGCGGTGGCCTCGTCCAGCAGCAGCAGCTCGGGATCGACCAACTCGGCCCTGGCCAAGGAGATCAACTGCCGCTGACCGGCGGACAGGTTGCGCCCCCGTTCCTCCACCGGATGGTGGAACCCGCCGCGGAGCCCGGCGATGGCGCCCACCGCGCCAACCGCCCTGGCCGCCGTCTCGACCTCGGCGTCGGAGGCGTCGGGCCGGCCGTAGGCGATGTTGTCACGGACGGTGCCGCTGAACAGGTGCGGTTCCTGCGGTACCACGCCCAGCTGCCGGCGGTAGGAACCGAGCTCCAGCTGCCGGACGTCGATTCCGTCGATCAGGATGGCGCCGGCCGTGACGTCGTAGTACCGCGCGATCAGCTTCACCAGGGTGGACTTGCCCGCACCGGTCGGCCCGACCACGGCGATGGTCTCGCCGGGCAGGATGTCCAGGCTCACCCCCTGGAGCGCCGCCTGGGCGCCCGGTTGCGCGGTCGAATAACTGAAGCCGACGTCGACAGCCGTCACCCGGCCGGCCAGCGGCGGCGCCGGCAACGGGTGCTCGGCGGCGGGCGTCGACGTCGGGGTGGACAGCAGTTCGCCGATCCGAGCCAGTCCGACGGTCGCCTGCTGGTACCCGTCGAAGATCTGCGACAGCTGCTGGATGGGCGAGAAGAACGAGTCCAGGTAGAGCACGAAAGCCAGCAGAGTGCCCACGCTGACCGCACCGGTCACGACCCGATGCGCACCGACACCGAGCACCAGGGCCGCCGCGAGCTCGCTGAGCAGCGCCACGAAGGGGAAATACAGCGAGATCGCGGTCTGCGCCCGCATCCGGGACCGGCGGTAGTCCTCGCTGCGGGCGGCGAACCCGGCGGCATTCGCCCTCTCCCGGCCCAGCGCCTGCGTGATTCGCATGCCGGACACGTTTTCCTGCAGGTCTGCGTTGACGATGCCGACCTTCTCGCGGGCGTCGTTGTAGGCCCGGCTGGAGTAGCGGCGGAACAGCACCGTGGCGACCGCCAGCGGCGGGAGGACGGTGAAGGCGAGCAGCGCGAGGCCGGCGTTCATCACCAGCAGGATGACCGCGATGCCGCCGAAGGTGGCCAGCGAGACGACCGAGGTCACCAGCCCGGTCTGCAGGAACGAAGACAGCGCGTCGACGTCCGTGGTCATCCGGGTCATGATCCGACCCGCCATCTCCCGCTCGTAGAAGTCCAGCCCCAGCCGCTGCAAGTGGGCGAACTCGCGGATCCGGAGCCCGTAGAGCACGGTCTCGCCGGCCCGGCCGGTGACGGTGACCTGGTGACGCTGAACCAGGTAATCGGCTCCGACGATGGCCAGCGATATCCCCGCGCAGAGCCAGACGACGCCCAGCACACCCTTGGAGACCCCGTCGTCGATGCCGTGCCGGATTAGCACGGGAAGGGCCAGCGAGGCCAACGCGTCCGCAGCGATCAGGACCAGCGACAGGATGAGCAGACCGCGGACCGGCCGCAGCGTGCGGCGCAGGGACAGCCGGCCTCTGGGCGGGGCCGGGTCCGGGCTGTCCTCTGGGAGCTCCGCACCGTCCAACTGCTCGTCGCCGGCCCGGCGGGTGCCCATCAACCGGGTGCCCGGCGACTGCGCCGGCGAGTAGCCAGGCGGTATCGCCTGTCGGGTCGGGATCGGCTCGATCAGGTCGTCCGGAAGTTCCGGCGGCGCCGGGTCGGTGGCCGGCGGCAGCGCCGCCACCCTGGCCATCAGTTCCGGCGTGGCCGGCAGCGAACCCATCATGCCGCCGAAGCCGCCGCCCATCCCACCGCCGCCGGCGCGGCCGCCGCGCCCGCCGCCGCCCAGCCGGGCGCCGCCGATGGCGGCGGGACTGGTGGCCAGCCGAGGCGATCGACCGGGCCCGCCGTCCGGGGCCTCGGGCCAGAGCTGCGGAGTGCGCCTCGGTGGCCCGTCAGAGCCCAGGGGAGCGTCGGGGGGAGCGGGCTGCAGCGGCTGCTCGTCGATCTCCTCGCCGTCCCCGCCGAGCAGATCACGGTAGGGCCGGCAGCGGAGCATCAGCTCCTCGTGGGTGCCGGTGTCGACGACCCGACCGCCGACCACCATCGCGACCGTGTCGGCGAGGGCGAGCGTGCTGCGCCGGTGGGCGATCAGGATGGTCGTCCGGTCGGCGGTCAACCGGTGCAGCGTGTGGTGGATCGCCGCCTCGGTGGCGGGGTCCACCGCACTGGTGGCGTCGTCGAGGATGAGCACCCGGGGATCGGTGATCATCGCCCGGGCCAGCGCCAGTCGCTGACGCTGACCGCCGGACAGCGTCAACCCGCGTTCACCGATCACCGTGTCGTAGCCGTCCGGCAGGTCCAGGATGAACGCCTCGGCCTCGGCGGCGCAGGCTGCGGCGCGCACGTCCGCCCGGGTGGCGTCCGGGAGACCGTAGGAGATGTTCGCCGCGATGGTGTCGGAGAACAGGAACGCCTCCTCGAACACCACGCCGACCGATCGGCGCAGGTCGGCGAGCCGGAACCGGCGGATGTCGGTGCCGCCCAGGCTGATGCTGCCGGCCTGCCCCTCGTAGAAGCGCGGCAGCAGCAGCGACACCGTCGACTTGCCGGATCCTGACGCGCCGACCAGCGCGACCGTCTCTCCCGCGGTGACGAGCAGATCGAACCCGTCGAGCACCGGTTCGTCGTGGGTGTAGCCGAAGCGGACCCGGTCGAGCCGCACGTCCAGCGGCCCGTCCGGCACGGCTTCCGCGGTGCCGACCGGATCGGTGATGGCCGCCCGGGAATCGATGATCTCCATGACCCGCTCCACCGACGCCCTGGCCTGCTGCCCGAGGATCAGCAGAAAGGACAGCGTCCGGGTGGGGGCCACCAGTTGGGAGAGGTAGAGGTTGAACGCCAGGAACGTCCCGACGGTGATCGTGCCGTGCAGGGCGAGGTAGCCACCGAGAGCGAGCACACCGACCTGCCCCACCGCCGTCATGGCGACCAGCCCGGGATTGAGCTTCGCGGTGAGCCGCACGGCCCGCATCCGGTCCGCGTACAGCTTCGCAGCGCTCTGCCGGAGCCGGCCGACCTCGCGGTCCTCCTGCCCGAAACCCTTGACCACCCGGACGCCGGTGACGTCCTCCTCGACGATCTCGGCCACGTCCGCAGCGGACTGCTGGGCCGCCCAGGTTGCCGGGAACAGCGTGGTGCGGGTGGCCCTGGTCAGCAGGTAGACGGCCGGAACGGTGAGCAGCGCGGTCAGCGTGAGCAGCGGCGACAGCCAGATCATGATCGCCAGGGAGGCCACGAACAGCACCACCTGGCCGGCGGACAGCGGCACGATCGCCAGCAATCCCTGCACCACCTGCAGATCGGAGGACGCCCTGGACACCACCTGACCGGTCCGCAGCGCATCCTGAGCGGCGCCGTCGAGACGGGCGAGCGCTGCGAACACGTCCTGCCGGAGGTCGTGCTGCACGTCGAGGGACAACCGGCCGCCGGCCCACCGCCGGAGGAAGGACGAGACGAAGCGGATGACGGCCAGCACGACCAGTGCGGCGATCACCAGCGGCAGCCCGTCGGTGTGCCCGGACTTCGCGTCGTCCACGGCCGAGCCGGTCAGCAGTGGCGTCAGCGCGCCCAGGCCGACGCCGGCGAGCGCGGACAGCCCCGCGATCCAGGTGGTCCGCGGGTGCCGACGGCAGTAGCTCCACAGCCGGCGGATCCATCCGGGTGCAGCGGGGGCCGCTGGAGCGGGCGGCTCGGAACGGTGAATGGGGGGCGCGTCGGAAACGGTCCGGCTTCTTGGTGGCACTTTGCCACCGTAACCATCACCACCGACAGCCGGGCCCCGACCGATTCTGCGGTGCCGGAGTGCGGGTCAGCTGGCCATCGTGTACATGCTCAGGCCGACGAGAAGGAGCACCAGCAGAAGCGCCACCGCGACGATGCCGAGCACCAGGCCGGCGGTCGCCGAACCCTTGTTCGTCGCCTCCCCGCGCTTGGCCCTGGCCAGCCCGACGCTGCCGAAGCAGATGGCCAGGATGCCGAGGAGGACGCCGAAGTAGACTGTCCAGCACAGCACGACGGCGATGATGCCGAGCACCATCGCAGCGGTTCCGAGCCCGTTGCGCGGAGCCGCACCGGGTGGAGCGTAGGGATACCCGGGCACGGCCCCGGCCTGCGCATACGGCGGCTGGACATAGGGCGGCTGGACGTAGGGCGGCGGAGCGTAGTGGCTGGCCGGATACTCGATGGGCCCGGAGGGGTACCCCGGCGCCGCCGCCGGGAAGCCCGGCCCCGCCTGCGATCCGGTCGCGGTCGGATACCCGGCGGCTTCGGTCGCGGGGTGGTAGCCCTGAAGACGGTCGGCGTCGTGGTGGTCGGGCGTGCTCATCGCTCTCCCCGTTTCTGTGCAGCGCCGACGGAGCGGGCGCCGTTCTGCCGCCGAGAGTAACCGGCCGGGTCGCCGGAGGGGCCGGATCGAACGGCGATCAACCACGCGGGGCGAGGTGGTCGTCGGCTCCGGAGTGTCGGTAGGGCGCCCTATGCTGGCGCGATGCCGTCAGCAGGCCAGACCCCGGGCGCGCCGCCGTACGAGACGGTCGGCGCGGCCGGACGACCGACCCCGGGCCGCGCCCGCGGAGCGCAGCCGGGCGAGGACCACGTGCTCGTCGTCGGCGGCGGCCACAACGGCCTGGTGGCCGCGGTGCTGGCTGCAGCCGCCGGGTTCGGTGTCACGCTGCTCGAGGCGGCCGACCATCTCGGCGGTGCCACGCAGGGCACCCGGGTGTTCCCCGGATCCGGCGTGCGGCTGTCGCGGTACTCCTACCTCGTCTCGCTGTTCCCGCGCGAGCTCGCGGACCGGCTGGGCATCGACCTGCGGCTTGCGTCGCGGCCGGTCTCGTCGTACACGCCGGTGCGCAGGGCGGGGCGGCCGTCGGGCCTGCTGGTCGAACGCGATCCCGGTGCAGCGACGGAAGAATCGTTCCGCTCGCTGACCGGTTCGGACCACGACTACCGGGCCTGGCAGCAGTTCTACGGCGAACTCGCCGCGATGGCCGCCGTCGTCGCCCCGCTGCTGTCCGGGCCGATGCGGCGCCGCCGCGACGTACGCAAGTACGTGGTGGAGGCGGCCGGTGAACAGCTGTGGGCCGATCTCTTCGAGCTGCCGATCGGTGCCGCCATCGCCCGCCGCTTCGCCGACGACACGGTGCGCGGCGTGGTGGCCACGGACGGCCTGATCGGGACGTCCACCTCGCTGTTCGACGAGTCGCTGCTGGCCAACAGGTGCTTCCTCTACCACCTGATCGGCCGCGGGTCCGGCGAATGGCTGGTGCCGGTCGGCGGGATGGGCGCCGTCGTGGATTCCCTCACCGACAGAGCGCAGGAGCTCGGTGTGCGCATCGAAACCGGCGCGGAGGTGACGTCGGCGGCCGAGGACACCGGAGGAGTCACCGTGCTGACGGCCGACGGGCGGGAATGGGCCGCCCACACGCTGCTCGCCGCGGTCGCCCCGATGGTCGTCGAGAGCTGGCTCGCTCGCCCGGCCGCCGTGCCGGTGGGTGCCCAGATCAAGATCAACATGCTGCTGACCCGGCTGCCCCGGCTCGCATCGGGGGCCGACCCGCGCGTGGCGTTCGCCGGGACGACGCACCTCGAGGAGGGTTTCGAGCAGCTGGAGAACGCCTACCGCGAGTCGGTGGCCGGCCGGATCCCGCGGCCCCTGCCTGGCGAGGTCTACTGCCACTCGCTGACCGATCCGTCGATCCTGAACGGCGAGGAGGGCGCCACGCTCACCCTCTTCGGCCTGCACACGCCCCCGGCGCTGTTCGCCGACGACCCGGGCGGCCGCCGGCAGCAGGCGGCCGCCGCGGCGCTGGACGCCCTGCAGATGCATCTCGCCGAGCCGCTGGCCGATGTGCTGGCCACTGACGCGGACGGCCGTCCCTGCCTCGACATCTCCTCGCCGCTCGACCTGCAATCGGCGCTGCGGATGCCCGGCGGCAACATCTTCCACGGCGACCTGTCCTGGCCGTGGCTGGAGGACGACGCGGACCCAGCCTCTGCGGCGGAGCGTTTCGGCACCGCGGTGCCCGGTTGCTCGCGCATCCTGCTGGCCGGTGCCGGCACCGTGCGCGGCGGCGGCGTGTCCGGCCTCGGCGGGGCCGCGGCGGTGGACACCCTGCTGGCGGGCTGAACGGTCGTCTCCGGTGCCGAGCCCGCCCCCGGGCGCGTTGCCGCACGGTCAGCTCACTGACGCCTCACGGCCGGCACGCCGCAGGTCGCGCAGGCGCACGATGACGGCTCGGTGATCGCTGCCACCCACCCGCTCCGTCCGGCTGGACAGCACCACCAAATCGCTGCCGTTCACCAGGACGTGGTCGATGGGGGCGGACAGCGGCGCCGGGAAGTGCGCCGGCCAGGTGCCCTCCGCGCCGCGACCGGCCCTGGTGGCCGCGTCGAAGGCCGGCAGCAGATTCTGCATCATCAGGTGGTCGACCGTGGTGTTGAAGTCGCCCGCCATCAGCGAGTACGGCCGCCCCTGGCTCTCCTTGACCGTTGCCGCGACGTCGCTGCGCCACCGCCGGAAGCCGACGGCGGGCATCGGTGCCCCAGGGTGCACGGCGACGAGCGTCGGCGCACCCGCCTCGGACTCGGCGACCACCGCGCCGAGCAGCAGTTGCGGAGCGGGGACCTGTCGATAGGGACCCAGCCGGACGTCGATCAGCAGGCTGATGGCGGCCAGCGGATTGCCCGGCTCCGCGTCCGTGGAGAACGACCGGAACGCGGTGCCCTGCCCCTCCAGCAGGGCGCAGCACTGCGCGGCGAGCTCGGCAGTGGTCTCCGGCAGGGCCACGACGGCCATGTCCGCCGTCCGGAGTTCCGCGCTCACCAGAGCGGCGATCTGTGCGGGTGTCGCCTCGCCGCCCAGCGTGTTGA
Source organism: uncultured Nakamurella sp. (assembly GCA_964242105.1). Classification (GTDB taxonomy): domain Bacteria; phylum Actinomycetota; class Actinomycetes; order Mycobacteriales; family Nakamurellaceae; genus Nakamurella. The sequence continues at coordinate 11,732 of CAXTBG010000018.1, forward strand.
GGCTGACGACGACGAGATCCGCCGGTCCGGGAACCGGCCGGGCTGCCCACCCGCGGCTCACCACGACGGCCGCGTTGACCATCGCCGCAGTGCAGAGGGCGGTACCACCGACCAGCCGTCGCCAGGGTCGCGGCCGCCCGAACGACCGATCGTCGGGCCCGGCCGGCCGCCGGCCGTGGCCGCGCACGCGCGCCGAGAGCAGCCCGGTCGTGCCGGCGACGCCCAGGGCGACAGCTGACGCACCGCGGAACGACAACGCGTGCAGGACGACCGGCACGGTGGTCAGTCGCAGCCGGCGGGGCGCGAGCATGGTCCCGGCAGCGCCCAGCACCGCCATCAGCACCGCGGTGCCCAGCGGGCCCCGATTCCGGAGCGTCGGCCGGCCGCTGTTCTCGATCCACATGCGGGTCAGCATGCCAGGGGTGACAGCATGGAACGCATGAGTGCGCAATCAGAACCGCCGGTCTCGCTGGGTACCCGTGCGGTGCACGTCCCGTCGACCGGCGACGTCCGCGGCCGGCCGGTGTCGATCCCGATCTATCAGACCTCGGTGTTCGCGCACGACGATCCGGAGGAGCTGACCGCCTCGCTCAACGATCCCCGCGGCGGGTTCGGCTACTCCCGCAACGGCAATCCGACGGTCCGGGCGCTGGAGCAGGCGATCGCCGGCCTGGAGGGCGCCGCCGGGGCGGTGGTCACCTCGTCCGGCATGGGCGCCATCGCCGTCGCGATGGGTGCCCAGCTCCGGCTCGGATCACGCATCGTGGTGCAGGAATCCATCTACGGCGGGACCGCCGGCCTCCTGCGGGAACTGGTGGACCGCTGGGAGATCGAGGTCGTCCAGGTTCCCGCCACCGATGTCGAGGCGCTGCGGGTCGCGCTCGCCGACGGAGCTTCCCTGCTGTACCTGGAGACGATCTCCAACCCGATGACGGTCGTCGCCGACATCGCCGGGATGGCGGCGGTCGCCCGGGACGCGGGCGTGATCACACTGGTGGACAACACGTTCGCCTCGCCGATGCTCTGCCGTCCGCTCGAGCTCGGCGCCGACATCGTGGTGCACTCCACGACGAAGTACCTCAACGGTCACTCCGACGTCACCGGCGGCGTGGTGGCCTACGCCGACGACCAGCGGTTCCGGGCGGGATGGTCGTACGCGGTCACCACCGGCGTGACGCCCGACCCGTTCGCGGCCTGGCTCACCCTGCGCGGTCTGCAGACGCTGGCCCTGCGCATGCGCCAGTCGTGCGCCAGCGCAGTCGTCCTGGCCGACAAGCTCGGCGGGCACCCGGCCGTCGAGGCCGTCCACCACCCCTCGAGGACCGACCACCCCCAGCACAGCCTGGCTGCCCGGACGCTCGACGCGTTCGGTGCCATGCTCTCCTTCGACCTGCGCGGTGGTCAGCAGGCGGCCCGCGCCTTCCTCTCGAGCGTCGGCCTGATCACCCAGGCGCCGTCGCTGGGCGGCGTGGAGACCCTCACGGTGCATCCGGTGGGCTCGTCACACCGGGCCTTCACCGACGAGCAGCTCGCGGCGGCGGGGATCTCCCGCGGCACCGTGCGCCTCTCCACCGGCATCGAGGACGTAGAGGACATCTGGGCCGATCTGCAGCAGGCACTGGACCGAACCGGCTGATCCGCGCCGGGCCCTGCCCACGACCCACGTGGCCCGACGACTTGAACCGGTCCTGAGCAGCGGCCGATGGAAGTGAGTGCCATGCCTGACAACACCACAGGCCCGGACAGTGCCACCGCGAACGGCGGTGCCGCACAGACGGCCGCGAATTCGGATCGCGAGCATCTCGCGTTCGCCGTCAGGGCGGCGCGCGACGGCCTGGCCCAGGGCGGCATCCCGATCGGCGCCGCCCTGGTCGTCGGCGGACAGGTGCTTGCGACCGGCGCCAACCAGCGTGTGCAGCTGGGCAGCGCCATCCGGCACGGGGAGACCGACTGCCTGGAGAACGCCGGCCGGCTGCCCGCCGCCGTCTACGCGACGGCGACCATGGTGACCACGCTGTCGCCGTGCGACATGTGCACCGGCGCCATCCTGCTGTACAAGATCCCGCGGGTGGTGATCGGCGAGAACCGCACGTTCTACGGGGGCGAGGACCTGCTGCGAAGCAGGGGCGTCGAGGTGATCGTGCTCGACGATCCCGACTGCGTGCAGATGATGACGGAGTTCATCGCCGCCCAGCCGTCGCTGTGGAACGAGGACATCGGGATCGTCGACTGACGTCAGGGTCGGCCGGGTCGCTCAGCCGCCGACCGTGGTCAGCCAGAGGTCGGCGTACCGGCGGGCGTCGACCTGCAGTGCCACGTCGACCATCGTCGGGCGGCTCTGGTGCGGATCGGCCTTGAGGTCTCCGAACCACGTCCGCCGATCGACGAGCGTCTGACCCCGGGCCAGCCCGTTGCCGAGCACCACCTGGACGGGGAAGCGCTCGGTGTGCAGGCCGCCGGGATCGACAACAGCGCAGACTGTTCCGGCGTCCCCGATGGTCGCCGAGTCGCCACCGAAGGTGTCGCAGGAGAACTCGATGAGCGAACCGGCGAGTTGGGCTCCGGGGTCGAGGCGCCGCCGCAGCCCGGCTGCCTCCTCGCGGGTGATCACGACGTCGTTGAAGACGTCCAGCCCGTACATCGTCACGGGGATGTCCAGCTCACCGGCCGCGGCGAGCGCGACGGCGGCGGCTTCGGGGTCGTGCCAGATGTTGAACTCCGCTGCAGCGGTGGCGTTGCCGTTGGACGCCGACCCGCCCATGAACACGATCCGCTCGATGCCGGCGGCGACTTCCGGATGTGTGCGCAGCAACAGGGCGATGTTGGTCAGGGGTGCGCTCGGTACCAGGGTGATCCGGTCTCCCGTCCCCACTGCGGCCATCAGCTCCCGGTGCAGCAGCTCGACGGCGGACAGCGGGCTCAGCCGGCGGTCCGACGGCCGGGAGAAGCCGCCGAGGCCGTCCGAGCCGTGCACGTGGCTGGCATCGTCGGATGGCACGAGCAGCGGATGCCCCGATCCCCGGGCTACCGGGATGTCCGGCGCGCCGGCGGCGTCCAGGACGTAGCGGGTGTTGGACGTCACCTGGTCGACGTTGGTGTTTCCCACCACACAGGTGACAGCACGCAGGTCGATCCCTGGGTGGCGGACGGCGAAGAGCAGTGACATGGCGTCGTCGACGCCTGTGTCGACGTCCATGATCACTGGGATACCGCTCATCGCGACGAACCCGTCGTTCCCGGCCGCGGGGCGGCAGACCGCAGGTCCGCCGCCATCACCCTCGCGGCCTCCCGCGCTTTGAGCATCCGGTTGGTGCGCTCCACCAGTACGACCAGGACCGGCACGGCGATCACCGCGGGGATCAGCCACCAGATCCAGCCGACCTGCAGCGTGATCAGCGTCGCGACCGTGAAGAACAGCAGCATGATGCCGACCAGCAGCACGTGCGAGGACAGCGGCACCGTGGACTTGAGCGCGTCGGCGTCGATGTGGGCCGTGCTGCGGGTCGGACCAGAGGCGGGCGAGGACCCCGACGTGCGGGGATCGGAAGTGGACACGGCACCAGCCTGCCACGGACCACCGACAGCCGGCCGATCTGGCGCTGCAGCGATACGGCCGACGCCCCCAGCCGGTAGGCTACTGGCCAGTAACTTAGCTTGGTCGGGTGACCCGGCAGCCCGGTCCGCGTGCGCACAGCGCTTCCGGGTCGGCGGAGCCGCGGGCAGCAGTGAGACCATGGGCGCACAGGCAGAACGAGCGGGAACAAGCCGAAAGAGGTCGAGCAGGACGATGGATATTGCCGTGTTGGTCAAGCAGGTCCCGGACACGTATTCGGAGCGGAAGCTGCGGGAGAGCGACTGGGTTCTCGACCGCGAATCCGCCGACGCCGTCATCGACGAGATCGATTCCAAGGGCGTGGAGATCGGGCTGCGCCTGGTCGAGGCGCACGGGGGTTCGGTCACCGTGGTGACGATGGGCCCGGCCAGGGCCACCGAGACCCTGCGGAAGGCTCTGGCGATGGGTGCCCACAAGGCCGTGCACGTTCTCGACGACAGCTTCGCCGGTTCATGCGCCCTGCAGACCTCTGCGGCGCTGGCTGCCGCACTCCGGACCATCGAGCCCGACCTGGTCATCACCGGCAACGAGGCGACCGACGGCCGGACCGCCTCCATGCCCGGCATGTTGGCCGAGCGGCTCGGTATGGCCGCCGTGACGTCCGTCGTCACGATCGACATCGACGGCACGTCCCTGTCCGCGGAACGCGTCGTCGAGGGCGGCTCGTCCAAGGTCACCGCCACGCTGCCGGCCGTCATCTCGGTGAACGAGAAGATCGGCGAGCCGCGGTACCCCAACTTCAAGGGCATCATGGCCGCGAAGTCCAAGCCGGTGACCACCCTCTCGGCGGCCGACCTCGGCCTCGACCCCGCGGCGCAGGGGCTCGCCAACGCGTCCACCCAGGTGGTGTCCGGCGCTCCCCGCCCGCAGAAGGTCGCCGGCGAGAAGGTCGTCGACGACGGGTCCGCCGGCGACGCGATCGCCGAGTTCCTGGTCGCCCAGCGGCTGGTCTGACTCCGTCCCTCCCTCCGCATTGCTCCACGCGAACGCGCTGTCGAAAGGATTGACATGTCCGAAGTTCTGGTGCTGGTCGAGTACGCCGACGGGCACCTCAAGAAGTGGACCGCCGAGCTGCTCGCCGCCGCCGCGAAGTTGGGCGAGCCCGCCGCGGTCGTCGCCGGCCCGCCCGGCACGGCGGCGGAGCTGGCGCAGGAGTTGGGGGCGGCAGGAGCGGTCAAGATCTACGCCGCCGAAGGTGCCGACCCCGCTCAGCTGCTGCTCACGCCGCAGGTCGCAGCACTGGCCGCCGCGGTCGATGCTGCCGGCAAGCCGGCGGCGGTGCTGGTGGCCGCCAACTTCGACGGCCGGGAGATCGCCGGGCGCCTCGCCGTCCGACTGGATTCCGGGCTCCTCGCCGACGTGGTCGACGTCGACCTGGAGAACGGCGAGGTGGTCGGCACGCAATCGGTGTTCGGTGGCGCGTACACCAACCGGTACAAGGTGGTCCGGGGTATTCCGGTGATGTCCGTGCGCGGCAACGCGATCGAGGGCGCGGCCGAGCCGGTCGCCGATCCGCAGATCGTGCCGTTGACCACCCAGGTCGACTCCGGCACGGCGACCACCGTCGCCGAGTGGCTTCCGGAGGCCGTCGGCGATCGGCCCGAGCTCGGCGGTGCCAAGGTCGTGGTGTCCGGTGGCCGCGGCGTGGGATCCGCGGACAATTTCCACGTCGTGGAGGAGCTCGCCGACACCCTCGGCGGCGCAGTGGGCGCGTCCCGGGCCGCGGTGGATTCGGGCTACTACCCGCACCAGTTCCAGGTGGGACAGACCGGGACGACCGTCTCCGCGCAGCTGTACGTCGCGCTCGGCATCTCCGGTGCCATCCAGCACCGCGCCGGTATGCAGACGTCGAAGACGATCGTGGCCGTCAACAAGGATGCCGACGCGCCGATCTTCGAGATCGCCGACTACGGCGTGGTCGGCGACCTGTTCACCGTCGCCCCGCAACTCGCCGCCGCGATCAAGGCCCGCAAGGGCTAGTACATCGGCGTCGGATTCCGTAGACACACGCAGCAAGCGCCGGTGCGTCGCGCACAGTGTGCGGACTGCCCGTCGCTTGCCTGACGCCGACGCACGAGCGGCCCGCTCCGAGAGTCTCGGAACGGGCCGCTCGTGTCTGGCGCGGAGACGGTCAGCCGGTCTTGCCGTCCAGGGCCACCAGCACGCCGGCCAAGGCGAAGAACTTGTTCGACCCGAGGTCCTTGATCGTCTTGATCCCCATCTCGGCCAGGATGCCGTCGTGCTTCTCGGTGAGTCCGGCCAGCGCGGACGGCGGAGCGGCCAAGATCTCGTCGAGGCTCTTGTCCTCGTAAGCCTTGTCGAGTCCCTTGGACAGGTTGACGGATACGGCCACGGCGGTGGTGTCCCTCCTAGAGCGGCCACCGATGCGTGGCCGATGCGGCGAAGTGTGCCTGGCGGCCCGGCCGTCGGCGATACCGGGTCCACCTTCACCCCCGGGCGCCGCGGGTGCATGAGCCTGCAGGCCCGGCGCTCCAGTCGGCGCCGACCGTCCGGTGGAATCGGGAAGGGCCACCGGCTCGTCGGAGAACGCCGCGATTCGGCCTACCCTGGACACCGATGACCTACCTCGATCACGCTGCCACCACCCCGGTCCTGCCGTCGGTGATCGCGGCCATGACTGACGCGATGACCCGGACGGGCAACGCGTCGTCCCTGCACACCGCTGGCCGGGTGGCCAGGCGCACGGTCGAGGAGTCACGGGAGTCGATCGCACGGGACCTCGGCGCCCGCCCCAGCGAGGTCATCTTCACCTCGGGCGGCACCGAGTCCGACAACCTGGCCGTTGCCGGCATCTTCCTCGCCCGGGTCCGGGCAGACCCGGCTCGGCGCCGCATCCTCGCGTCGCCGACCGAACATCACGCGGTGCTGGACGTACTCGAGTACCTGGAGGCGACCGCTGGCGCGACGATCGGCTGGCTGGAGGTCGACGACTACGGGCGCGTGCATGCCGACACCCTGGCCGCCGCCATCGCCGACGACCCGGACGACGTCGCCCTGGTCACCGTCATGTGGGCGAACAACGAGGTCGGCACCGTCAACCCGATCCGCGAGCTCGCTACAGTCGCCCACGCCCACGGCATCCCGCTGCACACCGACGCGGTACAGGCGCTCGGACAGGTACCGCTGGACTTCGGTGCGTCCGGTGCCGACGCCATGACGGTCACCGGTCACAAGATCGGCGGCCCGACCGGCGTCGGCGTGCTGCTGCTGTCGCGCGAGGTCGCCGTGGTGCCGATCCTGCACGGCGGCGGGCAGGAGCGTGGTGTGCGCTCCGGGACGCTCGACGTGGCAGGAGTCGTGGGTCTCGCGGTGGCGGTGGCCGACGCGCAGGCCGAGCGGGTGCAGCGCGCCGAGATGGTGATGCGGCTGCGCGACGAGCTGATCGAGGGCATCACCGGCCGGATCCCGGATGCGGTGCTCGCCGGCGACCCCGGCGCCGGGCTGGTCGACGGCGGCCCCTCCCGGCTGCCCGGCAACGCCCACCTGCGGTTCCCCGGCTGCGAGGGCGACTCCCTGCTCATGCTGCTCGACGCCCGCGGTATCGAGTGTTCGACCGGGTCGGCGTGCACGGCCGGCGTCGCCCGCCCGTCCCACGTCCTGCTGGCGATGCGCGTGCCCGAGCAGGAGGCAAGGGGAGCGCTGCGCTTCTCCTTCGGCCACACGTCGACGCGGGCGGACGTGCAGTCGGTGCTCGATGCCATCGAGCCGGTGGTGGTGCGGGCTCGCAACGCCGCAGCGGCCGGGTCGCGGCGGCGTCCCCCGCAGCACGCCACCGACGGGGTCGGCCTCGACCGGTCACGCGCTGCGCACGACCCGAGCGGTGCCGTGCGCTGATGCGGGTGCTGGCAGCGATGAGTGGGGGCGTGGACTCCGCGGTGGCGGCAGCGCTCGCCGTCGATGCGGGACACGAGGTGACAGGCGTGCACATGGCGCTGTCGCGTCAGCCGGGAACACTGCGTACCGGTTCCCGAGGCTGCTGCACCGTCGAGGACGCTTTCGACGCCCGGCGGGTCAGCGACCTGCTCGGCATCCCGTACTACGTGTGGGATTTCAGCGCCGAGTTCGCCGAGAGCGTGATCCAGGACTTCCTCGCCGAGTACTCCGCCGGCCGCACCCCCAACCCCTGCCTACGTTGCAACGAGAAGATCAAGTTCGCGGCTCTGCTGGACCGGGCCATCGCCCTCGGGTTCGATGCGGTCGCCACCGGTCACCATGTGAAGCTGGTCGACGGCATCCTGCACCGCTCGGTCGATGCGGCCAAGGACCAGTCCTACGTCCTGGCCGTGCTGACAGCGGACCAGTTGGCGCACACCATGTTCCCGCTCGGCGAGATGACCAAGGACCAGGTGCGGGCCGAGGCGGCGCGCCGTGGATTCGCCGTCGCCGCCAAGCCGGATTCGTACGATATCTGCTTCATTCCGGACGGCGACACCCACGGCTATCTGGTCGAGAAGCTCGGTGCCCGGCCCGGCTCGGTCGTCGACTCGGAGACCGGTGAGGTGCTGGCCGGTCACGACGGCTTCTTCGCTTACACAGTGGGTCAGCGCAAGGGCCTCAACCTGGGCCGGCCCGCCGCCGACGGCCGGCCGCGGTACGTCCTCGGCATCGAACCGGTCAGCGGCACCGTGACGGTCGGACCGGTGACCGGACTCGATGTTTCGGTGATCACCGCCGACCGGGTGGTCTTCTCCGCTGGTGTGGCGCCCGAGTTCCCGCTCCGCACCGTTGCCCAGGTGCGGGCACACGGCGGTAACGTCGCCGCATCGGTCGACCTGGTGGACGGGCAGCTGCGCCTGTCGCTCGACGAGACCATCCGCGGGATCGCCCCCGGACAGACCGTGGTGCTCTACGACGAGGGCAACGAGTACGTCATCGGTGCGGGCACCATCATCCGAGCCGGCTGACCGCCGGTGCCGCCACCGACCACACCGCCGGGATTGCAGATGACCACCAGCTCCGACCGACCCCTGGAACAGACCCGTGATGCCGACACCGGGCTGATCCTCGCGCCGGCCGATCTTTCGGATCGGTCGGTGAACATGCCATGGCATGTAGGCGCCGGTACCGCGATGGGCTCTCTGCCTGGCACCTCACCGGAGGAGTCGGCGCGGATGATCGCCGGGGAGTTGCCCGAGCTGCCTTACCTTGCCGAACTTCCCGACCGGGGAGTCGGCGCGGACGCGGTCGGCCGGGCCATCGGTCTGTTGGTCGACATCTTCGGCGAGGTGGTGCCCTCGGGCTGGCGGGTCACCCGTCGGCCGGGTCGGGATACCAGGCGCGCCAAGGACTTCCTCGAATGGGATCTGGACGCGGCGACCGAGCACTATGCCGGTGCCGAGTGGGTGAAGGTCCAGGTGTGCGGACCCTGGACCCTGGCCGCCGAGTTGGAACTGGGCTCCGGCAATCGCGCCTTGATCGATTCCGGCGCGGTCGACGACATCGCGGCCTCGCTGACCCAGGGGCTGCTCGAGCACCTGGACACGTTGCGCCGTAGACTGCCCGGTACCGCTTTCGTGGTGCAGGTCGACGAACCTGTTCTTCCGCAAGTGATCTTCGGTCTGCTGTCCACACCCAGCGGATTCGGCACGGTCCGCGCCATCGACGCCGGCCGCGTCGGTCAGGTCCTTCGCGGGATCACGGACGCATTGGCCGCCGTTCCGGCGATCGCCCACTGTGCCCACCCTTCTGCGCCTCTGCTCCTGCTGCAGGCGTGCGGGTTCCGCGCCGTCACCGTCGATTTCACCGAGATCGGAACCAGCGCCGCACGGCTCGACCCGATCGGTGAACTGGTCGAAGCCGGGACAGTCTTGCTGGCCGGGCTGGTGCCGTCGGAGCAGCCCGGTGGCCGGCAGCGTGATCTCCGAGACTGGGCCGTTCCCGTGCTGGACGTGTTCGACCGGTTGGGCTTCCCGCGCGAGACGCTGTCAGCCTGCGTCGTACCCACCCCGACCCGTGGACTGGCGGACGCCGACAACGACTGGGCGTTGACCGCGATGAAGACAGTGCGCGAGTTGTCCCGCGCGTTCGAGGACCTGCCCGAAGGCTGGTAGGCGTCGTCGCGGCGTTCTGGCGGCCGTCGCGCTGCCCCGGGCCGTCGCCGGGCCGGCGACACCGATGCGATGTGTGAGCGCGGCCGTCGCTACTCGTCGGACGACCGAACCGGCCGGGTCGGTCGAACAGCGCGGCGCTGCTCGCGGCACGAGCCGATTGTCGCTGCTTCGCTGTTCGCCTGGCCGGACGAACGAAGCGTTGCTGCCGTTGCTGCCGCTCAGGAGTCACCGATCAGTCTGCAAATGACGCGTGGCGGTGGGTGACACGTCATGCCCTGATCGATTACCTCGGGCGTGCGTGCCTGGACGCCACGACAATCTTCCAGGTGCAGCCCTTGCCTCGGCTGAGGCATTCAAACGTTCGCTTTCGGTCCACCTATCGTCACCGCCTGAACTCAAGGGAATCTCCGACGAACTCTGCGTCATCGAATGAACACAGATAACCGAATACGAGTCGTCGGGGCCTGTGAATAGTTGAACCTCCGATACGCGCGATGCCTTACAGTCGTGGGAGCGACCGGAGGGGGAACAAATGTCGTGGTCTCGCGCGGTCCGTACGCGGGCCGGCGTAGCAGGGGTGCTCGCGGCCGTCGTGTGGGGTGCTTCGGCGTGCACCTCGACCCAGGCGCAGCCGGTTTCCTCCACTCCGGACCTGACGCCGGTCGGTTCGGCGTATCCACTACCGACAAGCTCGGCGCTACCGTCCGCTGCCACTCCACCGCTCTCTTCGGCCACCCCTGGTGGGTCCGGCATTTCCAGCGCCTCCAGTCCGGGGTCGGTGAGCGCGCCCCGGTCCAGCACCACGAGCACGTCCCCTGTCGCCTCGGGAGCGCGGGCGACCACGGTGCCGCCATCCGGTTCTGCTGCCTCTCGCACGCCGCCGAAGACGGCGCCCCCGTCCACGCGCGCCGCTGCCACGCCCACGCGCGCCGCTGCCACGCCCACGCTGAACACCCGCGGCCTGTCCGCAGCCGAGATCTCCGACCGGAGAGCTATCGAGTCAGCCTGGGTCCGTTACTGGGATACGTACGTGTCAATCAATCAAGTGGCACCTGCTAAGCGACTCGGTCTGCTCACAGAAGTCTCAGTGGATCCGATCCGATCGAAAATTCTGTCATCGGCGGTATTGTACGACCAAAAGGGATATTCAACTTACGGTAAAGTGGCTCATCGACCCTATTGGGGACCGTCGGTCGATGGCAAGACCTTGGCCATCATGGGCGATTGTCTCGACACTAGCAAGTACGGATCACTCGTCACCGCTACGAAACGGAAGCGGACCGTCGGTGTCCCGCGGGCAAATGTTCGCGGCATCTTTGCGAGAGACGCCGACGGCCATTGGAGAGTTAGCCAAATCCAACTGCTACCTGATCAGGCATGCTGATGCCACACCTCGTAGCAGCTTGCCTTGCGGTTCTGCTCGCTAGTGGTCCACCCGCTATCGCCCCAAGTGCTCCCGAGCCACCGGGCGTCACTACGACCCTCCTAGGCGACGACAAGTCGGTGGAAACTACGTTGGTGAGTCAAGGAGGGCATCGCAGTACTAGCCCGGGTATGTCCAGTCCTTACCAAGCACCAACGACAAGCACGACTGCGGAAGTTGACCCCTGCTTCTATCTCCCCGTGCCGGCAACGAAGGGCGACCCGAGGTTGGGCGGTGACGACCCGAGCTCCGGAGTGTTGTACATCGTGTCGTGCCCGGACGCACTGAACCAGCAGACCGGCAACGTCGTCTTCCAGCAGCAGGGCACCGTCTGGGCACCCAACGGCCAACCGCCGGCACCCCCGCCGCCCGACCCGGCCCAGATCGCCCAGGAGGCCGCGGGAAAGATGACCGCACCCGACCCCGTCGTGCACCTGGGGCCCAACGCCGACCAGCTGGCCGTCAAGATTCCCGTCTGGCTGTGGATCGACAAACCGCAACCCCTCTCGCTGACCGTCGCCGTCCGCGGCTTGTCGGTGACGGTCACCGCGAAGCTGGTGTCCACGACGTGGTCGATGGGCGAAGGAAATACCTCCGGCGGCAGCACCGTCACGTGCCCGGGCGCCGGCACCCCACCGCCCGCGGGCGCGGACCGGACCGTCGTCCCGGCCTGCGGCTACACCTACACCTGGAAATCGCTTCCGGAGCGGACCGGCGGCACCGGCACATACGAGGTCACCGCCACCACCAACTGGCAGGTCACCTGGACCGCCTCCGACGGAACGAGCGGGACCCTGCCCGCGCCGCTGACGCCGGCCACCACCGAACAGGTCGCCATCGGCGAATGGCGCGCCGTGCTGGTGTCCGGCCGGTGACCAGCACACCTCCGAAGCTCCGGGCCAGCATCACCCGACGCACGTAACTTCTCCAGGCACTCAACAAAACGTCTCCAGGCGGCGGGGGCCTTGGACATCTGCGGCCCCGGGCCCTGCGGGAAAAAAAGTTCGCGTCATCGGTATCAGAACGTGATGAGCCGTACTCCTGGGCGCAGGCCGGTGGTCCGCCGGCGGTACAGGAGGAGCAACGATGTCACTACGCCTTCGTCTCGCAATGACCGTCGCGGCTGCGGCGCTGTTCATCGCCGGGTGTTCGGGGACTTCCGCCGGATCCGGAGCCACCGCGGCCAGTCCGGCGAGCTCCGCATCGAATTCCGCTTCGATGCAGTCGACGTCTGCCGCGGCCAGCGGCACGCCCGCCAGTGCTCCAGCCAGCCCCGCGACGCCCACCGCTGACTCTGCAGGTTCGGCTGCGCAGACGGCCCCGACCTCGGACGCGCCGGCCTCACCGACTGCCGCTCCGCAGGCCTCTCCGACGCCGTCGAGCTCCGCTGGCCCAGCAGGCGATGCAACGACGGCGTTCGGTGCAAATCCTGCCTCGGCGGCCGACTGCGCCAACACCGCCTTCGCCTACGGCGCAGTCACCAATTCGATCCTTCCGGTGCTGCAGCAGAAGACCGGACCCACTCCGTTCGACGCACAGCCGCTGATCAAGGCCGCGACGGCTGGCAAGAGTTCGGTGCCCACCGAGCTCGCGTCCGACTTCACCGTGTTCGAGAAGGCGGGCCAGCAGCTCGTCGGAAAGGACCTCACCGCCGCCGGCACAGTGCTGAACGGCCCAGAGGTCAGCAAGGCCATGGCGCACATCGATAGCTTCCTGACGAATCGCTGCTGAACCAAGCCGGCGCCGATGACCCGGGCGTTACGCCTCCACAGAAAGCGAAGAACGCAGAGGCTGGCGCTCTGCTGCGGCTGGAGACGACCAGGCGAGGTGGCTGCCGTGAGCGCGCTGGTCGAAGTTCCCGACGGTCCGGCGAAGTTATCCACATCTCCTCGTGATTTGGTTCCGAGCATCTGCAACTGGCTAGCGTTCCCCTGAGCTGCACGGCCCGGTGATCGGCGCCATGCGGGTCGACGGGTCCTGCGTCGACCCATGCGATCCGGGGAGGGTCTCGTTGGGGGAATCTGCTGTGCTGTCGATCGCGGGGGACGCGTCGGCCATCCGTTCGTCGGCGACGAAGTGGTTGATGTTCGCCGCTTCGACGTCGTCGGCGTCCTCCGATATCCGGCAGATCGATTCCGGCGACTTCAAGGGCGACGAGGCCGACCTCTATCGCGAGCGATTGGGCGCGGATCTGCCGCCGCACCTGGACACGGCATCGCAGGCGTGGTCGACCGTGTCAACGGCCTTGCAGACGTATGCGACGAGCCTGGAGTCCCTGCAGCAACGGATGAATGCGCTCTCGGCTCGCGCTGCGGACCAGCAGACCCAGGCCGGAGCGGCAAGCGATGCGGTGGCCGATGCCCGGACAGCGGACGCCCGCCACACCGCCGCCGTGAAGGCGGCGCAGCAGGCGCTGAAGCCGGGGCAGACACTTCCGGTCGATTCCTATCAGCCGCAGACCGGCGCTGCATCGGGGCAGTTGAATGCCGCGAAGGCGGCGTTGCAGGCGACCACGGATGCGGCGAATCAGCTGCACGCCGAACACAGCACTGCCGTCGACGCGTGTGTCAGCGCGATCAACACCGCAGCAGGAATGAGGTTCCAGGAGCCTCCAGGGTTCTGGGGTCGACTGGGCGCCGCCGTCGGCGGATGGATCCGGGACCACGCTGATGTATTGACCGCCATCTCCGGTGTGCTGAAACAGATCTCCAGCATTGCCGGTCTACTGGCGATGATCCCGGTGCTGGCGCCGGTGATGGGTCCCATCGCGGCGGCGGCAGGGGCGGGATCGGTCGTCATCGACGGCGCTCTGGTTGCGGCCACCGGAAAGGGTTCGATGACCGACGTCCTGATCGATGCTGCCGGGATGCTGCCCGGCGGCCGAGCCGCTCAGGGCGTCGCGAAGGGCGCCAAAATGGCGCGGGAGGCCACGACGGCCAAGGCCGCGGTCGGTGCCACGAAGACTGCCACCACGCTGGGCAGGGACGCGCGCGGCCTTGAATCCGTTGCGGGCCAGGCGCACGGCGCGGACAAGGCAGTCGCTGGGGCCGACACGGCCGGAAGTCGGGCGGTGAACCACGCGGACTCCGCCGTCGCGCACGACACACCGGCCGAGAGCCTGCCCTGCGTCGGAGATCCCATCGATGTGGTGACCGGCCAGATGGTGTTGGCGCAGACCGACGTGGACCTTCCCGGGGTGCTGCCGCTGGTCCTGAAGCGGGTGTACAAGAGCGGGTACCGGTGGGGCGGGCTGTTCGGCGGCTCGTGGGCGTCGACGTTGGACCAGCGCGTAGAGCTCGGGTCGGAGGGTGCAGCGTGTTACGTCGCGGAGGACGGCGTCGTGCTGCACTACCTCGGCGCAGACTCCGCGACAGCCGATGTCGGGTTGTTGCCGACCGAAGGCGTGCAGCGGTGGCCGCTCTGTCGGGATGCCGGTGGCGGATGGTCCGTGGAGGACCCGGACCGGCGGGTGACCCGGGTGTTCGCCGCCGCCGACCAGCAGGGCTGCTGTCCACTGCTCGAGATCCGCGATGCGCACGGCAATTCGATCCGGCTCAGCCGTGGAGAACGAGGTGTGGTCAGCGAAATCCGACATTCTGCCGGTTACCGGGTGGTCGTCGACTCGATTGGTGGGTTGGTGACGGGGCTGTCGGTACAGCACGACGGTCAGCCAGAGGTCGTTGCGTCGTTCGACTACGACGTGAGCGGACAAATGTTGCGGGCCAAGAATGCCGCCGGTATTCCGCTGACATTTCGATGGAATTCAGGACGGATCGTCGGGTGGCGGGACCGGAACGACATCTGGTACCGCTACTCGTACGACGAGTCCGGCCGATGTGTCCGCACCGCCGGTCGTGGACGGGTGCTGTCCTACGGGTTCTCCTATCTGACGGGCCGGACGCTGGTCACCAACTCGCTCGGCGCAGTGACGACGTACGAATACAACGCCGCGCATCAGGTGACCCGCACCGTCGATCCGTTGGGCAACGCGACGACGTCAGTCTGGGACCGATATGACCGGCTGCTGCTGCGGACTGATCCGCTCGGCCGTTCCACGCAGCTCAACTACGACGGTGCGGGCCGGCTGGCCGGGATCGTTTACCCGGACGGATCCCGAGAGTCGCTGAAACGCAACTCATCTGGCGAGGTGATCGAAGCGGTCGACGCGACCGGTGCGGTGTGGTCGTACCAGTACGACGCAGCCGGCAACGTCACGTCGACCCGAGATCCGCTGGGTGCTGTCACCCGCTTCACCTACTCGCTGCGCGGCGTGGTGGAGACGATGACCGACCCGACCGGCGCAGTGACGACGGTGCAGTCCAACCACGCGGGTCTGCCGATGTCGGTGTCGGACCCGCTCGGTGCCACCAGTCGCTTCGAGTACGACGGCAGTGGGCGGCTCGTGCGGTCGGTCGACCCGCTCGGTGGTGTCACCGCTTTCGGGTGGACGGTGAACGGGAAGCCGGCGCATCGGGTGGGGCCTAATGGCGCGCGCGAGGAGTGGACGTGGGATCAGGAGGGCAACCTGAGCTCATTCGTCGACGCGGCCGGAGCAAGAACAACGATCGAGAACGGTGTGTTCGACCTGCCCGTCGCCCGCACCGGGCCGGACGGCGGCCGGATGACGTTCGCGTACGACACCGAGCTCCGGCTCACGGCCGTTCAAAACCCAGCCGGGTTGTTGTGGAGTTACGAGTACGACGCCAACGGCTGTCTGGTTGCCGAAGTCGATTTCGACGGGCGGCGCCAGCGTTACCGTCGTGACGCTGCCCGCCGCGTGATCGGCGTGCTGAACGCGCTCGGCGAGGAAACCCGCCTCGAATACGACGTGGCCGGGAACCTGGTCGAGCGAACGACCGGTGACGGGCTGACTCAGCTGAGCTACGACCCATCGGGCCGTCTCGTCGGGGCGCGATCGCCGGGCGCACGGGTCGATATCCAGCGGGATGCGTGTGGCCGGATCGTCCAGGAAATCGTCAACGGATGCAGCGTGACGGTCGGCTTTGACGCGGCCGGCCGGCCGGCATCGCGACGCACCCCGGCGGGCGTGCTGTCGGAGTGGCAGTTCGATCAGGCCGGCCGCCCGGCCACGCTGACCACCGCTGGCGAGTCGGTGTCGTTCGAGCATGACGCGATCGGGCGTGAGGTCGCTCGGGGATTCGCCGCTGGTGGGCGGTTGAAGCAACGCTTCGATGACGTTCATCGCCTGATCAGCCAGGTCATGGCGAGTGTCGAGGGTCCCGCGGGCACTGCAGCCACAGATCCGGTTTCCGTCATCGGCCGAAACTTCGAATACCAGATCGACGGCGCGCTGGGCGCCATCCTCGACACGGTCGCCGGAACGTCACACCGGTTCGAACTCGATGTCGCCGGACGTGTTCTCGGCGTGCGCGCGGCCGGCTGGACCGAGGGTTATGCGTACGACCTTTCCGGAAGGCTGACGCGCGATGCCTCTGCGTCCGAGCTCCCCAGCGGTGGCACTGCTACGCCTCGCGCCTACGACGGGACCCAGGTAACCCGTGCTGGAGCCGTGTCCTATGGCTACGACCGGCAGGGTCGAGTGATCACCCGGTCCCACAAGCGCCTCTCGCGGAAGCCGGAGACGTGGCACTACCGATACGACTCCGACGACCGGATGGTCGACGCGACGTCGGCCGATCAGCACTGGACCTACACCTACGACGCCTTCGGTCGGCGGATCAGCAAGCAACGGCTCGGCCCCGACGGCGGCGTCGTCGAGCAGACGGTGTTCACCTGGGACGGCAACCGGCTGATCGAACAGGTGCACACGGGCCGTCCCGGCTCGGCTCCGGTCGTGACCACCTGGGACTACCTACCTGGCAGCTGGACGCCGGTGAGCCAGCGCGTCGGCGGGAGCGATGTCGATGCACAGTTCTACGCCATCGTCAGCGACCTGGTCGGTACGCCGACGGAGCTGGTCACAGCCGAAGGCCGCCGAGTAGCGTGGACCAGTGCAGATGCGACCGTCTGGGGTGTTCCCCGGCACAAGGCCGCCAACACCCCGGCGAAGTTCGGCGCCGCTGACGTCGACTGCCCGATCCGCTTTCCTGGCCAGTATGCCGACGATGAGACCGGCCTGCACTACAACCGCCACCGCTACTACGACCCTGCTTCAGCTCGTTACACAACTGCCGACCCGCTCGGCCTCGCACCTGCCGACGATCCGCACGGTTACGTTCTCAACCCGACCGGCTGGGCCGACCCGCTCGGGCTCACGCCTTGTGACCCGGCAAATCTGCTTGGACACGAAGGCCCGGATGCAGGCCACACAATCGATCGGCATGTCGGTAAGTCGGACCAATACCTCAAAAACCGCAACATCCCCGAAGCGTCGACGTTCCCAGACTTGAATACTGCATCCCGGGAAACAGCGGCGAACCTAGAGCGGAACGCAGGTGGAGTGCAATTTTGGCTCACTCACATCAGGGGAATATGGCGAGCTTTTCTGGGCGGCTCGGTCCGGGTGCTGGTAAGACATATGTTCGAGCCGTGGACGCGCATATTCCATCGACATCCATAAGGACCACCCTGCGCCGTGCACCGAGTCGGCCAGAGGGTTACATCATCATAACGTCGTTTCCGGAGCCATAAGGAGCCGTAATGAACCATGACTTAATGCTGGCCTACCTGGGCGCGTCGTACTTTCATCAAGACTACGATGCAGAGAACCTGTCCCCGTTAGATACGGTACGCGAATTCGCTGAATCTGATGATCTGCAGACGGTCCAGGAATTTTACGCTGAGTTAGCCGAAATTCTTGCAGGAAATATCGATGAAGAGGGTGCACGTAGGCTCTGGATGGACGACGCTCATTCGATGTACGATCCGCTTCAGAAGGATGGCATAAGTCAGTTGCAATGGCTCAGGACTGTTCTCCTTACCGTCGGGGCCGTTTTGCGTCAACGATGGTTGACGCCGCGGAGCTCGCTCCCCTATTAGGCACTGGGCGGAGAAGCCTGATTGTTGCCAGTAACGTTCCCGTAAAACAACTTCGTGGTCAGAAGTGGCTAGAGTGGTTCTAGCCGCCGAGGTCAATGAGTGCGACAAGCGTCGCCACCAATGGCCATATCACCTGTCGAGCGACTCGTGCCGGCAGCGTTTGTAGTGATTGGCACTGTTAAGCGACCGGGTTGCCGTGCGAGGGCGACGGTGTCACGTAAGGGATCAGACGTTGCCCATCATTCGATCAACAGCCATCAACACGACGACCCGGGTCGGGTTCACGCGCGGCACCCGGTACCTCCCGGCGTAGCGGTCAACCGCGTCAGCGACCTCGTCAGGATCGCGGGACACCCGCAGTTCGCCCTCCAGCGTCAGCCAGAACCGGCCGTCGATCTGGCACAGCGCACCGCGCCCCGGTCGCCCGTCAACGACGCGTTCCGCGTTGCGCACCTTCACCGAGCCGTCATTGGTGATCACCCGTGCCAAGAGAGTCTCGGGATCGAAGGTGAAGCCCACCGGCACCACGTGAGCCGTGCCATCCGCCCGGCGGGTTGTCAGAGACGCCAGATGCCGCTCCGTCAGGAACGACAGAGCGGCATCGGGCAGGGCGCGCGGGTCGAATCTCATCGCCCCAGCGTGGCAGAAAGAGCAGGATCAGGCGCTGACGCGCAGTGGCTGCAGAGCCGCGCCGACCTTGACCAGCTCGTCGAACATGACGGAGGCGGCGCCGATGTTGCCGTCGGTCGGGACGAACTCGCCGTCGACGATCTGTGAGAACACCATCGGCAGCGCGACCGCCTCGGGAACCGGCACCATCTTGAGCACGGACACGACCTGACGGATGCCGTGTGCCGCCCGCAACCCGCCGGACATGCCGCCATAGGTCACCAGTCCGACCGGCTTGTAGGCCCATTCAGCGGACAGGTAGTCGAGCGCGTTCTTCAGCGGGGCGGTGAAGGAGAAGTTGTACTCCGGCGACACGATGACGAAGGCATCTGCCGAATCCACAGCCGCGGACCAGGCGATCGTGTGCGGGTAGACGTACTCGCGGAGCCGCGGGTGCTTGGGCTCGTTCAGGAACGGCAGGTCGATCTCGGCGAGATCGAGCACCTCCACGGTGTCGAACCCACCGTGCTGCGAGGCGGCCTGGGCAACCCAGTTGCCGATAGGCAGTCCGATGCGCCCCGGCCGGGTCGAGGCGATGATGATCTTCAGTGTGGCCATGTCGATTGCTCCTACGTGATGACGCACCCGGTGGCGGGTAACTATGACATGTCAACCATGCGCCACATCCAGATCTTCCGGGCGACAAGAGACAACTGTCACTCGCACGGTGCGTCTGTCTGGCGGCCAGCGCTCCCGCGCCCGCTGTCGGTGCGCGTCTATACCCTTCTCAGCATGACGAAGAGGACGAGTCCGGCAACGGTCGCCGCAGTGTCCACGGACGAGGCGAAGGACATCGCGGCTGCTGAGGAGGCGACGCACGCCGGCGCTACGCCGACCGGTCAGCCGGCGCCCACCGCCGCGCAGGTACCGACCGCTGTGGTTCATCGCCACCGTGAGGTGTCCGAGCAGATCACCGACGCCCAGTTCCGCTACTACGTGCTTGATTCGCCCACCATGTCCGACGGCGAGTTCGACACGCTCCTGCGCGAGCTGCAGCAAATCGAGGACGACCACCCGGAGCTCCGGACGCCCGAGTCGCCGACGCAGCGCATCGGCGGCGCCGGGTTCTCGACCGGATTCGCGCCGGTAGAGCATGCCGAACGCCTGCTCAGTCTCGACAACGTCTTCTCCGCGGACGAGTTGACCGCCTGGATGGAGAAGACCGAGCGCGACGCCGGAGCGGAGCTGAGCTGGTTGACCGAGCTGAAGATCGACGGCTTGGCCATCAACCTCACCTACGTCGACGGACGCCTCGTCAAGGCTGCCACCCGCGGCGATGGACGGGTCGGCGAGGACGTCACGCTGAACGTCCGCACCATCGACGCGATACCGCACCAGTTGGCCGCCGACGCCGGCCACGGCATCCCCGAGCTGGTGGAGGTGCGCGGCGAAGTGTTCTTCCCACTCGCCGGTTTTGAGCAGCTGAACGCCGAGTTGGTGGCCGCGGGCAAGGCGCCCTTCGCCAATCCCCGCAACTCGGCGGCCGGCTCGCTGCGCCAGAAGGACCCGCGGGTGACGGCGTCCCGACCTCTCACCATGCTGTGCCACGGCATCGGTGCGAGGAAGGGCTTCGACATCACCCGACAATCGGATGCCTACGAGCGACTACGTGCCTGGGGCCTACCGGTGTCGGACCACAATCTCGTGGTGCTCACCCGCGAAGAAGTGCTCGCCCGGGTCACCTACTGGAGCGAGCACCGGCACGACATCAGCCATGACATCGACGGCGTGGTGGTCAAGGTCGACGAGATCAATCTGCAACGGCGGCTCGGCGTCACCTCGCGCGCGCCACGCTGGGCGATCGCCTACAAATACCCGCCGGAGGAAGCCACCACGCTGCTGCGGGACATCGCGGTGAATGTCGGGCGCACCGGTCGGGTCACTCCGTTCGCTTTGCTGGAACCGGTGCTGGTCGCCGGGTCCACCGTCGGCATGGCCACCCTGCACAACGCCCAGGAGGTCGAACGCAAAGGCGTACTGATCGGCGACACCGTGATCGTGCGGAAGGCGGGCGACGTCATCCCCGAGGTGTTGGGGCCCGTCGTCGATCTGCGCGAGGGCCGCGAGCTGCGGGCGTTCGTGATGCCCACGCACTGCCCAGAGTGCGGCACGGAGCTGCGGCACATGCGGGAGGCCGATATCGACATCCGTTGTCCCAATTCGCGGTCCTGTCCTGCGCAACTCCGGGAGCGGGTGTTCCACCTGGCCGGCCGCGGCGCGTTCGACATCGAGGGAATGGGTTACGAGGCGGCCACCGGATTGCTGCTCGCCGGGGCCATCACCGACGAGGGCGACATCTTCGACCTCACCGAGGACAAGCTGCGTGCCGTACCGATCTTCCTGCGGGCCAAGGACAACCAGCTCACCGAGATGGGCCGCAAGCTGCTGACCAATCTCGAGCAGCGGAAGAATCAGCCGCTCTGGCGGGTGCTGGTCGCCTTGTCGATCCGGCATGTCGGCCCGACCGCCGCCCGCGCGCTGGCCAGTCATTTCGGCTCGCTGGATGCGATTCGGGAGGTCGCGACTCCCGAGCGTCAGGACGAACTGGCGGCGGTGGACGGGGTGGGTCCGACCATCGCCTCTGCGGTCACCGAATGGTTCGAGGTCGACTGGCACGCAGCGATCGTGGACAAGTGGAAGGCCGCCGGCGTGCGGATGGCCGACGAGACGACGGACCGGCCGGAGCAGACGCTGGCCGGGCTGTCGGTCGTGGTGACCGGCTCGCTGCAGGACTTCAACCGCGACGAGGCAAAGGCGGCGTTGCTCGAGCGCGGCGCGAAGGCGGCCGGCTCGGTGTCGTCCAAGACCGCGTTCGTGGTGGTAGGAGAGAGTCCGGGCTCGAAATACGACAAAGCGGTGTCGCTCAAGGTGCCGATCCTGGACGAGGCCGGCTTCAAGGTGCTGTTGACTGAGGGTCCCGAGCAGGCGCGGGCTGTCGCCCAGATCGGGGAGGCGGCCGGCGAAGCGTCCGCGACGTGACGATCGCCGCCGTCGAACTGTTCGCTTGCAACGACGGCGACAGGTTCGCCCGGGTCGCCGCCGCGCATCGGTCCCTTTAACAACATCGAGGTAGCGTCAATCCCGTAGGCGCAGCCGACAGGCCCGGACTCTTGAGACGCCGCAGGGTGAACCGATTCAAGAGACACAGCAAGTCCGGACACCGTTAATTCAATCGGTGCCAATGTTATCGGTCGGCTATCTGCAGGTCGTCCCGCCGTCGTGGCACATCATCAGAGCCTCGAGGAAGCACGAAGACTTCCCTTGCGCTGGGAACTGCGTTGTGTTCATTCGGGCGAGCCGGTTGCAGGCGCGGAACGACGGCCGAGAACGGGTTGCCCGCCGCGGCCCCCGCGGTAACCTCGATCCCACGGCCAGTGCCCCCGATCGTCCTGGTAGACCAACTGCACCGCACGCACGGACGGCCCACACAGCGCAATGGCCGTGTGCAGATGCGCTGAAGGCTCCGTCAGCGCCACAAACTCCACCGAGAAATCCTCGAGTATCTGTTCCCGAGTACCGGGTACGGGTGCCGGTGCGTGCATCAGGTGCGCGGCGAACCCGTTGAGCACCTCCACCGCCCGGTCCGAGCGCATACCGGTGACTACCAGTTCGGGAAGGTCGTAGTCGGTGAGTCCCACCGTGTACGCCCATTCGGGATAAAGCTTCGACCGCTCAACCCATTGCACCGCCCAGCCATAGCGGTCCATCTTCTCCCGCATCGAGCGGTAGTAGTCGGCTTGAGTGGCTGTCGGATTGTCGCACTGCCAGCACATGATTCCCCCTTGGTCGTTCCCCTGCAGAGGAGTGTGCAACACGGCACCGACAGTGCCGTCCTCCGCGACCTGCTGCGCAGTACTCACCAGGCGATTCGCAGATGATCGCGTCGAAGACGCGAGCCACGTGTCGTGGTCGGCGCAGCCCGGCCACTGACCAGACCCTCCAACCGGAGGTCTCGGCGCCACGGCCCTAACTCTCCGTCGTACAACTGGCACCGCACCGTGACGTGCCTGGGGCTACTGCGTACTCCCAGAAGAGGCGTTCCGGGAGGCGCACGAGATCAGCCGGTGCGGGTGAGTTGGGCCGACGAATTCACGTACACGTTGTTCGATGAAGGCCGGTCACCTGCGGCGAAGTCGAGCAAATGCAACAGGTATCGAGGAACGACGCTCATGGACTTGCCCGTCTGATGGCTTCATACTTGACTCATGAACGCATCGCCACCATGCCGATTCGGCCCTCGATCACGGCTCGTCCGGGAAGCACGGTGACGGCCGGTTCCGCTGGAACAGCCGATCTGCAGGCCATGCTGGCCGACCTCCAAGCCCTGGTGGAGTGCGAGTCCCCGTCGGTCGACCTGGAAGCCGTGCGGAGAAGCGCCGATCTGGTCGCGCGCATCGGCACCGACCGCCTGGGTGTCCCGCCGGAGCGGTTGGTGATCGAGGGCTGTTCCCACCTGCGCTGGAGGTTCGGCGCCGGGCCGCGACGGGTCTTGCTGCTGGCCCATCACGACACCGTGTGGCCGCTCGGATCCCTGAACACTCATCCATGGTCGAACGATGCCGGTGTCGTCACCGGCCCAGGCTGTTTCGACATGAAGGCCGGCCTGGTGATGGCCTGGCATGCGCTCGCCTCACTCCTTCCACAGGACGGGGGCAGCGCGGGACTGGACGGGGTGACGTTGCTGGTCACCGGTGACGAGGAGATCGGATCCACGACGTCCCGCGGGTTGATCGAGGATGAGGCACGAGGGTGCGCGGCCGTGTTCGTCCTGGAAGCGTCTGGTCCGGGTGGTGCGCTCAAGACGTCCCGAAAGGGTATGTCCCGCTACCAGTTGCACATCACCGGCCGAGCGGCCCACGCCGGGCTGGAGCCCGAGAAGGGCATCAATGCCGGCGTCGAACTCGCCCACCAGGTGCTCGCGATCACGGCCATGGCCACCCCTCCGGGCATCGACCGGCGTGCGAAGACCGACCCGGGAACCGCCGCGGATGACGGCGCCACAGGCACCACCGTGACGCCGACCGCCAGTGTGGCGGGGGTGGCCGCGAACACCGTGCCGGCCGCGGCCGTGTTGGACGTCGACTGCCGGATGTGGACGGTGGCCGAGCAGGATCGCGTGCATCAGGAACTCATTGCGCTGCAACCGGTTCTACCAGGAAGCAAGATCTCGATGGAGGGCGGACCCAATCGTCCGCCGATGGAAAGTGCTGCGGCGCTTGGTCTCTTCGCGCTCGCCGAGCAGGTGGCCACGTCGCTGGGCATGGCTGAGTTGACCCAGTTAGCGGTCGGCGGGGCCTCGGACGGGAACTTCACCGCCGGAATCGGGGTGCCGACCCTCGACGGACTCGGCGCGGTCGGCGGCGGCGCGCATGCCGATGACGAGCACGTGCAGGTGTCGGAGTTGGTGCCCAGGACGATGCTGCTCGCGGGCCTGATTCGGCGCATCACCGACGGCACCTGAAATCCACCACCAAACTCAGCCGGGTGCGGCGAAGATCCAGCGCTCGTCGACACGAGGCCGCCAAGGGTGCAATGTGGCCGACGCGAGCTCATGTCCCACTGACGATCACCAGCTCGTTGGCTTCGGGGTCGGCGACCCGCCAGCGATCCTCCGACGAGTCGGGGATCCGGCCACCAGCTGCCAGGGCCGTGGCGAGGCATGCCTGCGCGAGGTCCGACGGTACGGCGAGGTCGACGTGGGTGCGGTTGCGCTGCCGGCGCCGCTCCATCTCCGAAGCGTCGAGCTCTTGAAATACCAGCACAGGGTTCAACCTCAACGGATCGTAGATATCGCTGACCCCGGCTCGCCGATCGTCGGTATAGCCGAGTGCGGCGACCAAGAACGCGCGGACCGCAATGACGTTCAACTCGGCCCCGCGCTGATCAACTCGGCCCGCGCTGATCAACTTGGCCCGCGCTGATCAACTCGGTAGTTTTGTGACTGGTGGGACCATTGTCGCCTACTTCATGAGCGCAGGACCCTGCCGTTCCGGCTGCGCTTCCGGCTGCGCTTCCGACCGCCTTCCGACCGCAGTTCCGGCCGCCCCGACTACCGACTGCCCGAGCGCGCGTCAGGAGCGCAGCAGCACCTCGGGTTCACCGTCGCGGTACTTCTCCAGCAACTCAGGCCGGGGCGACGGCCCGATGCCCGGCGCGGTGGGCACGTCGACGACCCCGTCGTGCATCAGGACCGGGTCGGTGATGTCCTCGATGTAGAAGCGGCTGGAGCCGGAGATGTCGCCGGGCAGGCTGAACCCGGGCAGCGAGGCCAGGGCGGCGTTGGCCGAGCGGCCGATGCCGGTCTCCAACATGCCACCGCACCAGACGGGGATGCCGTTGGCCACCGCCAGGTCGTGGATCTTGACCGCCTCCAGATACCCGCCGACCCGCCCGGGCTTGACGTTGATCACCGACGTGGCGCCCATCGCGATGGCGTCGGCCGCCGACCGGGCCGAGACGATCGACTCGTCCAGACAGATCGGCGTGCGGATCCGGCCGGCCAGGATCGCGTGCTGGCGCAGGTCGTCCTCGGCCAGCGGCTGTTCCAGCAGCAACAGGTCGAACTCGTCGAGCCGGCGCAGGGTGGCGGTGTCGGACAGGCTGAACGCCGCATTGGCGTCGGCCTGCAACAGAACGGCAGGGCCGAACTCGCGCCGCACGGCGCTGATCGGCTCGACGTCCCAGCCCGGCTTGATCTTGACCTTGATCCGGGCATAACCCTCCTCCAGATAGCCACCGATGGATACCAGCAATTCCTTGACGGTGTGGTGGATACCGACCGATACTCCCGACGGCACCGTGGGCACCACCCCGCCCAGGTAGCAGGAAAAGGATTGGCCGGCGGCCCGCATTTGCGCATCCAGCACCGCCATCTCGAGACACGACTTGGCCATCGGGTGTCCGACGACGTGCCGCAGATGATGACTCACCGTCTCGGCCGTCAGGTTGTCCACAGAGAACAGGATCGGTGCCAGCCAGCGCCGGATCACCTCGGCGCAGCCGTCCACGTACTCGGCGGAGTACAGCGGATCCTCCATGGCGACGTTCTCGCCCCAACCGGTCACCAGCGTGCCGTCGACGTCGACCTGCACTTCGATCAGCATCGCCAGCCGCTCCAGCTGGGTGGCGAACGAGGTGGTGAAAGGGCTGACCAGGGGCATCCGCACCCGGTGCAGGGTCATCGATATCAGTTTCACGGCGATCCGTTCAGTAGGTGGGTCAGCAAGAGTTCGACCGGAGACGGTGCTAGGCGGAGCGAAGCCCTGGCCGGGTCAGGACGTAGTGGTGATCGGCCCGGAATCCCTCGATCACCCAACCACTCTCAACCCGCGGGTGCAGCGCCTCGCGGACCGCCAGCCGCCAGCGCAGAGCCAGCAGTGGATCGGTGCGGCGGAGGGCCTCGATGTCGCCCGGCACGGCGACCAGGATCCGATCGGTTCCCGGCGCCACCGCCGCAACCGGCCCCCCGGCCATCGGCCCCGCCGCAACCGGTCCCCCGGCCATCGGCCCCGCGGCCACCGGCACCGCGGCCACCGGCACCGCGGCCACCGGCACCGCGGCCACCGGCACCGCGGCGACCGGCCCCGCGGCAACCGGCACAGTGGCAACAGGCACGGTGGCACCCGGCCCCGCACCAACCGGAGCAACCGCCCCGACCGCAGCAACCGCCCCTATCGCAGCACCCGCAGCAACAGGCAGCGCGGTAGGCAGAGCGCCAACGGACTGCGCGCCAAGAGGCACCGGTTCCCCCGACCGGTCGGCCAGCACGGTCACGGCCGGTTCCTGCGGCGGCTCGCCAGTGCGCGGGGACAGCAGGTCCCAGTAGACGAGCAGCCGATCGCTGGGGTCGTCGGAGTTCAGCGAGTCGTGCATCGGGCCGTAGTGGTCTACCAGGTAGCGCGGAGCGGTGACGCCCAGCCGGGTCAGGTTCAGGTGTGCGTTGCGCGCCACGAGGGGATCGAAGGTCCAGGTGATCAGGCTGATCCCGCGCTCGAGGCACCACGCCCGCTGGTGCAGCTTCAACGCCGTGCCGACGCCGCGACCGGCGTACGCGGGCAGCACGCCGACGATGTGCGAGTGCAGTCCGTGGGGGTGGCGGGGAAAGCCGACCGCGGCCCCGACCAGCTGCCCGCCCACCCTGACCCCGGCGATGTACCCGCCGGCTTCGGCGATCGCCACCATGAGCCGCGGCTCGACCTCTGGCGATCCGCTGTCGGTCTTCCAGATGCTGTCCAGCACGGCGCCCATGGCGCGCATCTCGGCGATGTCGTGCACCAGCTCGATGACGGCCGACGAACGCTCGGCGGCGGCCCGGGCCTGCGCCCATGACTGTGCGACGGCGTCGGTGGAGGCACCGACGAGAGCGCCGTCAACGGTCGTCACGCTGGCGTTGGTCACCATCGGGCTCCAGTTCGATCGGGGCAGCCGCCGGACCGGCCGGCGGAGAGCGTCGTTGCTCTGCTCCAGTGTCGGCTCCGGGTCGCGCGGGAGTCATCAGCGGCGCGACCGAACCGGACCGGGTGCGGTTGTCGGGCGCGACCAAGACAGCATGCTCAGGTTCGTAGCCGGAGTTCCAGCCAGGTGACCAGCCGGACGTGCGGGTCGTCGAGGTCGATGCTGAACCGCTCGCTGATGGTCCGCACCCGGTACCGCAGGGTGTTCTCGTGCACGAACAGCACGGACGCGGCGGTGCGCGCCTCGCCGAAGGCGTCGAGCCAGGCCAGCAATGTCTTGGCATGCTCGGTGCCGCGGCGCCGGTCGTGCTCCAGCAGCGCCTGCACGGGGCTGATCCCGAGGTCGAAGGCGGTCAGCGCGGTGGCCCGGAGTTCGGCCAGCACCACCCGGCTGCGCACCTCCTCGGCCGCGGCCACGTCCACCTGTGGATCGTCGGCGATGGTCCGCAGCACGGTGTCGGCCACCCGACGGCTGGCACCGATCTGCTCGCGGTCGACAGCGATCGATCCGATCCCCACGCGCACCGACAGCCCGCTCGTCCGGGCCACCGTCCGCACCACATCCCGCGCCACCCGCTTGAGATGCTCTGCCGCGCCCGGGATCTCGCGGACCGGGACCAGCGCGTAGACGGTGGTGCCGGAGATCGCGCAGACGGACGACGGGTGCCACGCCCCGCAGTACACGCCGGCCACCTCGAGCAGCCGGGCCGTGGTGACATCCGGATCGACCCCGCCGGCTGCCGGGCCGAGGGCCAGCACGGCGTACGCGAGTGTCGGGTCCAGACCCAGACTGGCGGCCGCCGCCGTCGAGCTGGCGCCGTCGAGGAGGGTCATCAGCGCCTCGACCCGCGCGCGCCGGTTCGGGTCGGTGGTGGACCGGGCGCGCATCAGGTGCAGGGCGGTGACCGACGCCGCCTGCCGGAGGGACTCCTCCGAGTCGGGCCCGAGCGGCTCGCTCTCGATCACCCAGATCGTGCCGAGCAGTTCCGGTCCGGAGCGCACGGCGATGGCCATCCGGCCGAGCTCCCCCGACCAGACGGGCTGCATGTGCACCACGGTGCCGTGCGGCGTCACGTGCGGCGCGGTGTTGTTGAGCTTGGCCTCATCCGGCACCTCGCGGCCCAGGATGGTCTGGCGCCGTGAACCGTCGATCTCCTGGTGCGGCAGGTTCGAGTAGGCAAGGACGCGGTCCGAGGTGTCCTCGATCGTCACCGCGCCGCCGACGGCGTAGGCGATCTCGTTGGCCAGCGCGAACAGATCGGTGTTCGGCCCGGCGGACAGCCCCCGGTCGCGGGCCGACCCGGCGGCGCAGGCGGCCGCGATCAGCCGGTCGAGATGACGCCAGGACATCGGCTCGGGGGTAATGAGCACCGTTGTGCCGGCCGCATTCCCGGCCTCGGCCACCGACTCCGGGTCCAGCCCCGACGCCTTGATGACGACCGCAGGGCAGCCGAGGCGCACCGTTTCCCGGAGGACCTTCTGCAACTCCGGCAGTGTGCGGACCAGGCCGGTGGCCAGCAGGACACGCCTATCCGCGGCCGAGCCGTCGTCATCCAGGCCGTCCACCAGCGGGCCGAGGATCGGCGCGGCGGTACCGCGTGGGGCGCAGACCAGCTGCAGCACCGACCGGCCGAGCGTCTCGATGAGCGTGCCGATCGACACCTCGGCCGCCTGGACCGGCGCCGGCTGCAGATCCGGCACCGGAGCCAGCTCGTGGGATCCTGCCGGCGAGCCGGCTGGACCGAGCGGTGGACCCACGGCGCGCAGCGTCGGGCCGGCGACCCGCGTCGGACCAGCATCCCGCCCGGCCGTCGGACCAGGAAGCCGCACGGCCCGGTCCGGATGGTGGCTCACGGACGACCCGGATGCAGCCCGCGGCCCGCGGCCAGCCCGACCGAGCGCGGCCCGTGGATCCGGGGGATCGCGTCGAGCAGCGTGCGGGTGTACTCGCTTCTCGGAGAGTCGAACAGCTCGGCGCACGGCTGTTCCTCGACGATCACCCCGCGGTGGATGACGCTGACCCGGTCGCACAGGGTGCGCACGATCGACAGGTCGTGGGAGATGAACAGGATGGACAGGCCGGTGTCCTGGCGCAGGTCGGCGAGCAGGTTGACGATCCCGGCCTGGACCGAGACATCAAGTGCCGCAACGGCTTCGTCAGCGACCAGCAGCCGCGGCTTGGCCGACAACGCCCGGGCGATGGCCACCCGCTGACGCTGACCGCCGGACATCCCCGCCGGTTTGGAGTCCAGGATCGACGACGGCAACTGCACCAGGTCGAGCAGTTCGGCGCACCGCGCCCGCACGCCGTCACCGCGCAGATCGCTGTGCCGCCGGATCATCTCGGCCAGGGTGGCGCGGATCGTCATCCGTGGGTCGAGGGAGGAGTACGGGTCCTGGAAGACCATCTGGATCTCGCGCCGGTCGGCCAGCGCCCGCTTGTTGCCCAGCGGGCGGCCGTCGAACACCACGCTGCCGGACTCCACCGGCTGCAGCCCGACCACCACCCGGGCCAGCGTCGACTTGCCCGATCCGGACTCGCCGACCAGCCCGAGCACCTCACCGACCCCGACGGTCAGGTCGGCCTTCGAGACGGCGTAGAAGGTGCCCTTGCCGTGTTTGGCCCGGAAGCCCACCACCACCTGACGGCATTCCAGCAACGGCGCGGTCATGGCGCCGCCGTCCGGGCGGGCGAAGAGCCGTGTACGGCCGGGATCCCCGAGAAGTTTACCGGCACAGTACGTTCCAACGGGTGCAGGCACGCGACGAGCTCACCGGGACCGACGGCCACATCCGGAATCGTGCCGGTCCGGCAGTCGTCCTGCACGCGCTCGCAGCGGGGGGCGAACGGACAACCGTCGGGCCGCCCCGCCGGCGTCGGCGCATTGCCCGGAATGGTGCGCAACCGCTTGCCGATCAGGTCGATGTCCGGGGTGGAGTCGAGCAGCGCCCGGGTGTAGGGATGTCGTGGATCGTCCAGCGCGGCACGCAGATCGGTCCGGCTCTCCATCACCGACCCGGAGTAGAGCACGGTCAGCGTGTCGCAGAGTTGCGCCACCACCGCGAGATCGTGGGTGACGTACAGCAGGGCGGCGTCGAGCTCGTCCCGCAGGTGGGTGAACAACGACAGGATCTGCTGCTGGATGGTGACGTCCAGGGCCGTCGTCGGCTCGTCGCAGAGAATCAGCCGGGGTTTACCGGCCACTGCGGCCGCGATCATCACCCGTTGCCGCAGGCCGCCGGACAGCTCGAACGGGTACGCCCGGATCTTGGACACCGGATCGTCGATCCCGACCAGTTCCATCAGGTGCAGCGTGTAGTCACGGGATGCTCTGCGCGACATGCGGTCCCGTCGTCGTACCGCGTCGATGATCTGCTCGCCGACGGTGGTCACCGGATTGAGGGCGACCGACGGCTCCTGGAAGATCATCGAGATGCCGGCTCCGCGCAGGGCGGCAAGGCGGTCGGCCACCCGCTTGTCCCGGCCTACGGTGACGATGGTCTGCCCCTCGAACCGCACCTCGCCGGCGGTCACCCGCACGCCCGGCGGCAGGATGCCCATGATCGCCCGCAGGGTCAGGCTCTTGCCCGAGCCCGATTCGCCGACGAACCCGCGGGCCTCGCCGGCGCTGACCGTGAACGACACGTCCTGCAGGATCTGCGGTGCGTCCGGCCCGGACCCCACCGACAGGGTCAGGCCGTCGACCACCAGCAGCGGCTCGCCCGCCGACGAAGCCCCCACGACATTAGGAGCTGAACCGGTGCGCATTCAGCGCTCGATCCGCAGCGCGTGCGCCAGGCCGTCGCCGATCAGCGACAGCGCCAGCGAGGTCAGCACCACCGCCGCCGCCGGATAGAGGGTCAGGCCGTAGTAACCGCCGGCCAGGAACTGTTGCCCGTCAGCCATCATCGCGCCCCAGTCAGGAGTGGGCGGCACGATGCCCAGCCCGAAATAGCTCAAGGTGACGATGACGCCGACGTTGAGCACGATGTCGCTCATCGCGAACACGATCGCCTGGGTGATGACGTTCGGCGCGATGTGCCGGACGAGGATCCGCGGCAGGGCGATGCCACCGGCCCGGCAGGCCGAGACGAACTCGGTGTTGCGCAACACCATCGTCTCGGCGCGCACGATCCGGGCGTAGGCCACCCACGAGACCGCGGTAATGGCAACGAGAATTGTCCACTCGCCGCCGCCGAGCACGAACACCAGCGACACCACCAGGATGAAGAATGGGAAAGCCGTGACGATGTCGGCGATCCGCATCACCACGGTGTCGAACCAGCCGCCCAGGTATCCGCTCAGAATGCCGATGGCCAGACCGATGACGAACGGGGCGAGCACCGCCACCGACGCGAGCTTCAGATCGCTGCGGGCGCCGTACAGCACGCGCGCGAACACATCCCGGCCGAGGTTGTCGGTGCCGAGCAGGTGGGCGCCCGACGACGGCAGCAGCGCGTTGACCGGGGCAGGCTCCGTGGGATCCCACGAGGTCAACAGCGGAGCGGCCACCGCCGCGACGATGATCACCAGCAGGATGGCGCCGCCGATGAACAACGGGGTGTTGGTCCGCGCCCCGAAGGTCGGGACCAGCAGCCGTCGCGGCAGGACGGGCGTGACAGCACCGGCGGCAGGGCTCTCCGTCATACCAACCCCTCCGTCATGTGGACCGCACCGTCATACAGACCACGCGTAGCACCCACGCTGTCATGCCAGCCTCGCTCTCGGATCGAGCCGTACGTAGGCCAGGTCGGTCAACAGGTAGACCACGACGACCAGGAGGCCGAACACCAGGGTGCAGCCCTGCACCACCAGATAATCCCGGTTCAGGATGCCGGACATCAACATCGACCCCATCCCCGGGATGGCGAAGACCTGCTCCACCACCAGGGCGCCGCTGGCCAGCGCCCCGACCTGGATGCCGATGATGCTGACCCCGGACACCGCGGCGTTGCGCAGCACGTACCGGCCGCGCACCGCACGGTCGGGCAGTCCCTTGGACCGGGCGAACGAGACGTACTCGCTGGACAGCGATTCCGTCATCGCCGCCCGCAGCCCCCGCACCAGGAGCGGCACGATGCTCAGGGCGATGGTCAGCGCGGGGAGCACCAGGGCGAGCGCCCGGCCACCCAGGTCCTCCGGGTAACCGCCGGCCGGGAAGAGGGCGATCTTCACGCCCAGCAACAGCAGCAGGATCCCGCCGACGAAGAACGGTGGCGACCCCTGCAGGACCGCATTGATGATCCGGGTGGCGTGGGCGGCGATCCCTCCCGGACGGGAAGCGGTCGCCGAGGCCAGCGGCACCGAGATCAGCACGGCCAACACGGCGGCCAGGACGATGAGGGCCAGGGTCACCGGTAACCGTTGGCCCAGCAGCTGCGAGATCGGGCTCCGGAAGTACAGGGACTGGCCGAGATCACCGGTGAGCACTCCGCCCAGGTAGGAGAAGTACTGCGCCGGAATGCTCTTGTCCAGCCCCCAGGAGTGCCGCAGGGCGGCGACCGCCGTGTCGCTCGCCTTGTCTCCCAACGCGTTGCGAGCCGGATCGCCCGGGGCCAGCCGCATCAGCACGAACGAGATGGTGAGCACGCCCAGCACCACAGGGATCGCCAGCAACAGCCTGCGGGTCAGCCAGCGGCCCATCAGGACACTCCCTCCGGGAGGCCGATCACTTGGCCAGCGAGACGTTCTCGAGGAAGTAATTGCCGGTCGCGCCGGGCTGGAAGCCCTGCACCTTGGTGGAGTAGGAGTAGACCGACGGCGCGTAGTACAGCGGGATGTAGGGAGCAGCGTCGAGGACGATCTTCTGCATCTTGTCGTAGTAGGTCTTGCGGGTGGCCTGGTCCTGGTTGGACGCGGCTGAGTCGGCGAGCTTGCTCAGTTCCCGGTTGTTGTACTGCGTGTAGAGCATGTTGGGGCCGCCGTCGTAGGTGCCGGCGAACCGCGCGATCTCGTCCGGGTCGATCACGTCGGTGGTGTAGAGGCCGAGGCCCATGTCGTAGTTGGCGGCCTTCTTGGCATCCTGCACGGCGGACGGGTCCAGGGTCTGCAATGTCACCGTGATCCCGATCTTGGCCAGGTTGGCCTGCACCAGCTGGGCGATGCTCGACTGGTTCTGGTTGCCGGCCGAGATCGTCATCGTGGTTTTGAATCCGGTCGGCACCGACGAGGTGGCCAGGGTCGCCTTGGCGGCGTCGAGGTTGAACGGCAGCGCCTTGTCCGTCGCGTCATGGCTCCACTGGGCCGGCGAGAAGAACGTCGTCGCGGTCTCGCCGTTGCCGAACAGGACGGCCGACTTGATCGCGTCCTTGTCGATGGCCTGGGCGATCGCCTTGCGGACCTTGACGTCGTCGAACGGTTTGTGGGCGACGTTGAAGCTGAAGTAGTCGACCTCACTGGACGGGAAGGCGTCGACCTTGACCGAGGGCTGGGCCTTGAGTGCCTTGACCGTCGAGTACGGCGGATATTCGTTGATCTGGATCTGGCCGCCGGCCAGCTGCGTGGCCCTGGTGTTGCTGTCGGCCACCACGGTGAAGGTCACCGAGTCGAGCTTGGGCTTGCCGGTGTCCCAGTACTTCGGGTTCTTGCGCAGCTTGAGCTCGGAGCCCTTGGTCCAGTGGTCGAACACGAAGGGGCCGGACCCGATCGGCGCACTGTTGAACGCCTCTGCCGTCTTGCCGCCGTAGTTGTTCGGCACGATCGAGTTCGCGTACAGCGCCATGATCGACGGCAGCGGGGCCCACGGCACCTTGGTCGTGAAGACGACAGTCTTGGCGTCCGGCGTCTTGATGTCGGTGATCACCTGGTCCAGGAAGTTGAACGGCGCGTCCTTCTTGCGGTTCTGGTCGATGGAGAACTTGACATCCGCCGAGGTCACCGGCGATCCGTTGCTGAACGTGGCACCGTCGCGGAGGGTGAAGGTCCAGCTCAGTCCGTTCTTGGACTGCACGTACTTCGACGCCAGCGACGGCTGGACCTTGAGGCCGTCCGCCGACGGGACCAACAGGGTGCTGTAGATCTCCTCGATGATCCAGATCGATGCGTTGTCCGTGGGCACCCAGGGCAGCATGCTGGTCGCCTCGTCGGCCCTGGCCATCACCAGGTCGCCGCCGGCCGCCGCCGCGGCGGCCGTGGTTCCGGCGCCGCTGCTGGAGCCGGCGGCCGTCGTCCCGCTCTTGGAGCCACACGCGGACAGCACCAGGGCGGCGCTGGCCACGATGGACAGGACGACTGCTCGGGAATGCCTCATGCGGGGGTCCTTTCTCGAGCGGACGGACCCACACCGAAGGACACCGGGGAGCCGATGGAATCCGATGCTACGGACCGAGCATCCGCAGCGATTTGTCCTGCCCACCAAAGTGTCGGCAGCAACTTGGTGATCTTCCACAGTCCAGCTGGAGCGGCGAACCCCTAGTGTGAAGCCCCGATGCCACGGTCGGGTGCCGGGTGTGCCGGGCCGGCTCCGTCGGTCCGGCCCCGGGCGGCTCCGCCCGATCCCGGCCTTTTTCCAGACGGAGGACCACCGGCCCATGTCGACCGAGTACCAGCAGACCCCGCTGTCCGACGAGCTCGACGCGTTCTTCGCGCAGTACACCGCGGCGAACCAGTCCAAGGCGCTGGTCTACGGACTCGTCGGCCCGGACGGGCTGCTGCACAGCGCCGGATTCGGCACCGCCAACGACGAGGGCGCCGTCCCGGACCTGGATACGGTGTTCCCGATCGCCTCGATGTCCAAGAGCTTCACCGCCTGCGCAGCGTTGCTCGCCCGGGACCGGGGTCTGGTCAACCTGGACGCCCCGATCACCGACTTCTTCCCGGAATACTCGGCGTCGGGCACGTTCGACGACCCCTGTGACCCGCCGACCCTGCGGATGCTGTTCTCGATGTCCGGCGGGCTGACCGAGGACAACTCCTGGGTCGACCCGTTCATCGACATGTCGGCAGAGGACCTCCTGGCCCGGGTCGCCGGGGGACTGCGGTACAGCAGCCTGCCAGGAACCGTCTACGAATACAGCAATCTCGGGTACGCGCTGGCCGGGCTGGCGGTCGGGAAGGCCGTCGGCCGGCCGATCGAGGAGTGGGTGCACGACGAGGTGATCGCCCCGCTCGGGCTGACCTCGACGTGGTTCGATGCCTATGCACCCGACACCGCCTACACCAAGGCCACGGCCTACTCCCTCGATCCCGACGGTGCCTGGGTGGCCTACCCGCCAGGCGCTTCCGGCGCGTTCGCCTCGGCCGGTGGGATCCAGAGCACGGTGCGAGATCTCGCCACCTGGGTCAGCTGGCTGGGCTCTGCGTTCCGGCCGCCGGTCTCGGACGATCCCAATCCGGTCGGCCGGGCCGCGCGCCGGGAGATGCAGCGGATGCACCAGGTCGACGTGCCGACCCTGGCGCTGCGGCCGGGCGGCGACTGGCAGATCGGCGTCGGCGGTTACGGTCTCGGGCTGCGGATCACCGAGGACATCTACCGCGGCACCGTCGTGTCGCACGGCGGCGGCTTGCCCGGCTACAAGCTCTACATGATCTGGCACCCCGACTCCGGGCACGGCATCGTCGTGCTGACCAACAGCCATCGCGGCGACCCGACGGCGATGGCGCACGAGGCGTTGTCCCGGGTGCTGGAGCGGCACGCCACCGCGGCCCGCACGGTCCGGCTGTGGCCGTCGACGGTGGAGCTGCGCCAGTCGGCGGAGAAGTTGATCCGCCACTGGGACGACGACCTGGCCGCCGAGATCTTCGCCGAGAACATCGACTTTGACCGCTCGATCGCCGGGCGCCGCACCGAGATCGATCAGTTCGTCGCCGAGATCGGCCCGCTGGGGCCGCCGCGTCCGGTCGCCGACATCACCTCGGCCGCCACGCCGGCCGACATCACCTGGTCCATTCCCGGCGAGCGCGGCGAACTGATCTGCATGGTCCACCTGACGCCGGTGCAGCCGGCCCAGATCCAGGAATTTGAGGTCAAAGCGGTGCCCTACGACCGTCCGCGCAGCGTCCGGCCGAGCGACATCTCCCAACGCCGAACGGCTCTCGGTGCGGCCTCGGTGAGCCAGCTGCCGAACATGAGGGTGCTGCTGCCGGAAAACTGACGGCTCTTCGCATTCCGGCCGGGGAGCCGCACCGAACAGCAGGCTGTGTGGTGGCCGCGTTCGTCACGCCGGTTTGATGGCGCTGGCTAGCAGCAGCCGCGTCCAGGCGTCCGCCAGGTAGCGGGCGAACTGCGTGGGCGTCCACGAGCGTTCGCGGACCAGCAGAACCCAGTACTCGGCCGAATTCATGCTCCAGACGATGTCCGCCACCTGGGCGTCGGTCAGGTCGTCGCGGAGTTCGCCGGTGCTGCGCAGGTCGGCGGCGAACAGGAGCATGTTGCCCGCGCGGCGCTCTGCGATTTCGGTCCACAGGGCGGCGCAGTCGCGGTCGGTCGCCGCCGCGTCCCGCAGCGCCAGGAACACCGGTGCCATCCGCTGCTGGATGGCGGTGATGGCGTCGGCGTAGATCGTCAACTTCTCCGAGGCGGTGGCGACCTGCCGGATGCTCGTGACGTAGTCGCGCTGCTCGGCGGGGATCGGTTGGTCGGTCCCGGACAGCGAGGTCTCCACCAGTTCGCGCAGGATCGCCGGCTTCCGGCCGACGGACGCGTAAACCGTGTCGATCGATACTCCGGCCACGGTGGCGATATCGGCCACCGCGGTCGCGGCATAGCCGTTGCTGACATACAGCTCTCGGGCCGCCGACAGCACAGCCCGACGGGTGGCCGCAGCCTGCTCCTGGCGCCGCGGAGAGCGATAACCGCGCTTCCCGCCATCTTGGTGCTTGACCTCGTCAGCCATCGGTCGTACCGTCACCCTTATTCATCCGAAGCTACTTCGGACCAACCTACCAGGAGGTACCGGCCATGGTGTACGCCTACACGCAGGACGTTCCGATCCGCGAGGATCTTTACCGCAAGGTCATCGACGAGCTCGGTCCCGAGCCACTGGACGGTCAGCTCCTCCACCTGTGCGTGCGACTGCCCGGCGGCGCCCTGCGGTACATCGATGTCTGGGAGTCCGAGGAGGCCTGTGAGCGGGCCTTCGACGAACGGGTCCATCCGGCTGTCGACACCGCCTTCGGGGGACACCGGCCCAAGACGGAGCCGGTGGTCCACCAGCTGGATGTGTTGCATGCCACCGGTTCGCTGCTGCAGCCGGCCTGGTCCTGAGCGCTGCACCGGATCGCCGGAGTCGTCGGACCGCCTCCTCCGGACGACCGCAGCGGCGGGTGTCGTTCGTCGAACGAGCTACCCCGCAGCCGGATTTAGTGGCCTGCCACCGGACGCCAGCACGGTGACCGTCGGCGGGGCGGTCCGCCCGGCATCCATGCCCCGGGCCAGCAGCAGAGCCGCCACCGCCAGCGCGGCGATCGTCACGACGGTGCCGGCCCATCCGGCCGCCAGGTAGGAGACGCCGACGGCGGCGCCGAGCGCGCTGGAGCCGAGGTAGTACGACATCAGATAGAGCGCCGACGCCTGCGCGCGGTTGCTGGTCGCGCGTGCGGAGATCCAGCCGGAGGCAGTGGAGTGGGCGGCGAAGAAGCCGGCGGTGAACAGCACCAGTCCGGTGCCGATGCACCACAGGTTGTCCGGCACCGTCAGACCGAGGCCGGCCAGCGATAGCGTGATGCCGGCGGTCAGCACCCGACGCCGGCCGAACCGCCCGGCGCTATAGCCGGCGATGGTGGAGCTGACGGTGCCGGCGAGGTAGGCCAGGAACAGCCGGGATGCCACGCTTTCGCTCAGGTTCAGTGGGGTCGACGTCAGCCGGAAGCTCAGGAAGTTGTAGGCGCCGACGAAACCTCCCATCAGCAGGAACGCGATGCCGCACAACCGGCGGATGCCGGGGTCGGCGAGCAATCGACGGGCCGAGGCGAGCTGAGCCCCGAAGCCGGCCGGCGACGGGGTGAAGCGGCGGGGGCGCGGAAGCAGCAGCAGGAAAAAGGCGATGGCGATCGTGGCGAAGGCCACGAAGACCAGCAGTGCGAACCGCCAGGAGCCGAAATCCAGTGCAGCGCCGGGGATGAGCCGGCCGGCGACTCCGCCGAGGGTGTTGCCTGCGACGTAGATCCCCATGGCGGCGCTGACCTTGGCAGGGTGGATCTCGTCGCCGAGGTGGCCCATCGCCACCGCCACCACCGCGGCGAGCGCCACGCCCATCAGCGCCCGGCAGGTCAACAGTTCCCATAGCGACGTGCTCACCGCGCACCCCACCGCCAGCAGCACTGCGCTGACCAGACCGATCCGCATCACCCGCAGCCGACCGCAGGACTCGGCCAGCCCGGAGATCGGCAGGAGCGTCAGCGCCAACGCGCCGGTGGCGAACGACACGGTCAGGC
Source organism: uncultured Nakamurella sp. (assembly GCA_964242105.1). Taxonomy (GTDB): domain Bacteria; phylum Actinomycetota; class Actinomycetes; order Mycobacteriales; family Nakamurellaceae; genus Nakamurella. Next base: position 50,295 of record CAXTBG010000018.1, read on the forward strand.
TCGCGGTGGTCGCGCCCACGCCGAAGGTGGTGCTGATCGACGGCAGCACCGCCTGCGTGACGTAGAGCAGCCCAAAGGCAGCGAGACCTGCCGCCAGCATGCCGAACTCCAGACGCCGCAACGATGATCCGTCGGCATACGGGTTGACCGGCGGGCACTCGGCGGGAGCCATCGGGTGGGGGTGGAGCGGCATGAGCTGAACCTAGGCCGTGATCATTCATACGTCCAATGTCGATCGGCGACCATACTGATGCGATGACGTATGAATGCGGCGGGTTGATGGACGGCGCCGAGCAGCTGGTGGCCGTGGCTACCCTCGGCCAGATCACCGCGGCCGCGGACCATCTCGGCGTTCCGCAGCCCACGCTGTCCCGATCGATCGCCCGGCTGTCGGACGCGCTGGGAGTTCCACTGGTGCGGCCGGACGGACGCGGGATCGCGCTGACCAGGCACGGCGAGCTGCTCGCCGCCCACGCCCGGCGGGCGCTGGCCGAGATGGCGTCCGGGGTGCGAGCGGTGCGCGCCGAGGTCGACCCCGATTCCGGCACCGTCGTCCTGGCGTTCCTGCACAGCCTCGGGCCGTCCGTCATTCCGGCGCTGCTGAAGGGGTTCCGACGTTCTCACCCGCGGGTGAGCGTGCAGCTGACCCAGGACTCGGCAGCCGCGATCCTGTCCCGGGTCGTCCAGGGCTCGGCCGATCTGGCGCTCGCCGCGCCGGTCCCGGACGACCCTGCGCTGGAATCGACGGCGTTGGCCCAGCAACCGTTGATCCTGCTGGTGCCCCGGCAGCACCGGCTGGCCGGCCGCGGCACCGTCGCGCTCCCGGAGCTGGCCGGGCTCGAGCTGATCACGCTGGCGTCCGGGTATGGCGTGCGGACCATCACCGACGGTTTGCTGCGGAGCAGCGGGGTGCCGTTGAAGTACGCGTTCGAGAGCCAGGAGATGACCACCGCCGCCGGGCTGGTGGCCGCCGACCTGGGCGTGGCGATCCTGCCGCCGGGCAACCGCGTGCCCGGCACCGCGGAGGTGGTCATCGACCACCCCGATGCCACCCGCACCATCTCGCTGGCGTGGCCCCGGCACCGCACGCTGTCGCCGCCGGCGGTCGCGCTCCGGGATCATCTCCTGGTCAGTGCCCCGCCGTTGCTTGCGCCGTGAAGTCACCCGACGAGCGCCGACCCGGTCGCCGTTCGAGGCGGGCTCGTTGCGCAAGCCGGGCCAGCCATGTCGGCCCGACCCATCAGCACTTCTCGCTGACATGGCCGTCTCGACTTCCCTCGTGCGACGATTCACCGGGCCGGGCGTGGTCGGTGCGGCCGGTTGAATCGGGGCGCATCAGAAGGAACGGTCAGACCGCGTCACCACCGAAGGTCGCCCAACACGGCAACGACAGAACGGCGTCCAGCGTGCAACCCAACGATCCGGAGCTTCGGCGGACCGCGCTGCGCCCGTTGCTGCTGATCGGTGGTGTGGTCACCGTCTACCTCGTCCTGCTCTCGTCCCGCTACGGCTACCACCGGGATGAGTTGTACTTCCTGGCCGCGGGTCGACGCCCGGCGTGGGGCTATCCCGACCAGGGCCTGCTCACACCGCTGCTGGCTCGCTCACTGGACACCGTGGCGCCCAACTCGCTGGTGGTCCTGCGGCTGCCGTCGGCGCTGATCGTCGGGGTCGTCGCGGTGGTGACCGGGCTCCTGGCACGGGAATTCGGTGCCGGGCGGTCGGGCCAGTTGTTGGCGGCAGCATGCATGGCGGCGTCCGGGGGGACGCTGGGAGTCGGTCATACCCTGGGGACGACATCGCTGGACCTGTTGATGTGGACGGTCCTCAGCCTGCTCGTCGTTCGGTTGCTGCGCGGCGCGGATCCGCATTGGTGGCTGCTGGTCGGCGCTGTCCTCGGGATCGGTCTGCAGAACAAATGGCTGGTCGGCTTCTTCGCCGTGGGCCTGCTGATGTCACTGGCAGTGGTCGGGCAGCGGACGGTCCTGCGGTCGCCGTGGATCTGGGTGGCGGCGGCGCTCGCCCTCGTCCTGTGGGCGCCGAACCTGGTGTGGCAGGCCGTGCATGGTTGGCCGCAGCTTGCGCTCAGCCGATCGATCGCCAGCGGTGGCTCCACCAGCTCGACGCCGTGGTACCTGTTCGTGCCGCTCGAGCTGCTGTTCATGTCTCCGCTGTTCGTGCCGGTCTGGTTCACCGGACTGTGGCAGCTGCTGCGCAGCAGGGCGCTACGTCCTTGGCGCGCGTTCGGGGTGGCGTACCTGCTCCTGGCGGTGGTGTTCCTCGCGACCGGCGGCAAGCAGTACTACCTGCTGGGCCTGTATCCCGTCCTGTTCGCCGCGGCCGGCGAACCGGTGGTGGCGTGGGCACGCAGAACCCGTACCCGTGCCGGCCTGCTGGCGGCGGCGGTAGCGCTGAGTCTGATCGCCGATTCGGTGATCACCCTGCCGGTCCTACCCGTTCGGTGGCTCGGCGGGAGCCCGGTGCTCGCGATCTATGCCGATGCGGGAGAGACAGTCGGCTGGCAGAGGTTCGCCGAGGAGGTTGCCTCGGTGTACCGCGCGGCGCCGGCGGGCTCAGTGCTGCTGATGGCCAACTACGGCGAAGCCGGCGCGCTGGACCGGTACGGCCCGGCGCTCGGTCTGCCGGGTGCCTACAGCGGGCACAACGGCTACGGCCTGTGGGGACCGCCGCCGGACTCCGCTACCGGGTCCGCGGTGGTCGTCGGCTATCCGCAGGATCGGCTGCAGGCCTGGTTCGAACGGTGCGTGTCCGGCGGCGTCATCGACAACTCGGTCGGCGTGGACAACGAAGAACAAGGCCGCACGGTGTGGATGTGCACCGGGCAGCGCCGGCCGTGGAGCGTGCAATGGCCGTCCATTCGTCGCCTGGGATGATCGACGGCGCCACGTCCTGCGGTACCGACGTCTCAGACATCCCAGCATCACCGGGCAGGTCGAGAGCCGGGCCGGGACCGTCGATGGGCGAGGTCTCTTGCCGACCAGCGTCGTCTCCGAGACCGATAAACACGTTGCCCTGAACGACGTCAGCTGGGACGGTCACCCGGTGCCCGTCACGAGATCTGTCATGGCGTTTGTACCGTCGAAGGAGCAGCATGTGGACACCGAGGCGCCGCTGAAGCTGTTGCAGTGACCGGCGAGTCGGCGACTATCGCGTTCACCGCGGTGGCGTTGTTCGCCCGCAACGACGACACGCGCTCGGGCCTGGCCGGCGCGATACGGCGGCGCGGACTCGAGTTGATCGAGGTGACGGCCGAGCCCCGGTCCCTGATCGACGTCGTCGGCCCTGGAATTGCGGTGCGGGTGCCGGGCGGCCTCGCCGCCGGCGCCATCCGCGAGGGGGGTCCGCTTCAGCTGCACGGACCGACGCCGCAGTGGTTCGCCGGTCTGGACCCGGCGATCGGCCGAGCGTGGCAGCTGGTCGACGCGAACGGCGCGCGCACGCTGTTGGAGAGCGGTCCGGCGTTCATCAAGCTGGCCGACGCGAAGCACCAGCTGTTCCCGGCTGCCAGGTTTCCCGACCCGGCAGCATTCGAGGCGGCGGTGACCCGGCTCGGAGCCGGTCGCGGCGTTCAACTGCTGGCCACCACCGAGTGGTGGTCCATCGACTCCGAGTACCGGACATTCACTGTCGGCCGGGCGATGCTGACCGTCTCCCCGTACCGGGTGCTCGACGAACCGTGGAGTCCGCTGCTGCAGACGTCGCGGGCGTCGTTCCATCGCGAGGCGGGAGAGTTCGTGGCAGAAGTACTCGCGGGCGCGCGCGATGCGGACGTTCCGCCGGCGGCCGTGCTCGACGTGGCACGGTTGACGTCCGGGCGGTTCGTCCTTCTGGAGGCGAACCAGGCGTGGGGATCCGGGTTGTACGGCTGCGATCCGGACCACGCGCTGGAGGCCGTGCTCGCCGCCAACGTGCCATCCGACGACGGGTGGAGATGGCGACCGGACCCGTCGATCACCTATCCGGACGCTTGACCGCAACCGGGAGTCGAGGCCGGCCCGCGTTCCTACGACTCACCAGCAGCGCTGAGAGCGCCGGCAGTCGTTACCCGTCAGGTCTGCGGGCTCCAGTCGCCCATCACCGTCTGCGCCGAGGTGTCCTGCGGGGTGCCGAGCACCGGGTGCAGTTCCAGCGCCGGCGAGTAGCGGCTGGCCGGTGTCTCCCGGCCGAGCGCCTCGGCGATCGCCCGCACGTAGTGCGGTGAGCCTCCGCAACAGATCCCGATGTACTCGACCCCGAGATCGGCCGCGTGTCGGGCGAAGGCGGCCATCTCGAAGCGGGTGTGGGCGAAGGGCTCGAGCTCGATCGGAAACGCGCGCCGGCCGTCCGGGTAGGTCAACGACTCGAAGGCCGGTGATGCCGCGTCGGTCCGGAATGGGACGGGCTGGGCGGCGATCGGGATGTCCACCGCCGCCCGGATCTGCTCCAGCAGCGGCATCATCGTGGCCGGCCCGCGCGAACAGTTCAGCCCGACCACCGTGGCGCCGGCGTCGGCCAGCATCTTGCAGGCGTCGACGTAGGAATAGCCGTCGTACGTCGTCTCGGGCTGCACGCTGGCGAAGGTCACCAACGCCGGCAGGCCGAACTCCTGGCAGACCTCCAGGCCGATCAGCGCCTCACCGACAAAATCGTTGGTCTCGGCGATCACCAGGTCGACACCCTCCTCGACCGCCCAGCCGAGCTGTTCGCGGTACTGCTCGCGGACGATGTCGCCCGAGCGTTTCGGGTCGGCCGGGTCGTACGACCAGGTGTTGCAGATGTTCCCGGCCACCAGTGCGCCGCCCTCGGCGGCAATCTCGTTGGCGATGCGGACGGCCTGCCGGTTCAACTCCTAGAGCTGGCCCTCCCGGCCGACGTAGCTGAGACGGTCATCCGGTGTGCTGTTATGAGATCCACCACGGCATCGCCACCGTCGACGGTGAGGGTGAGTAATTCCGGGACGGCTGCCGGGCGGGCAGAGTATGGAGACGACCTGGCACGGCACCTTCGGGAACGAAAGCTTCCGGCGCGCCTTCCTGGCGCGGGTGGCATCGACCGCCAGCGTTGATTTGAATCAGACCCGCCGGTCGGATACCTGAGGTTCGCGGAGCGGCGCGAGTCGATTATCGACCGGTTGGCCGACATGATCGAGGAGGATCTGGACACCGACGCGCTGCTGCGGCTGCTGAAGTGACCGGCGGCGCGGCGACGGAGCATCGTGCGCGCCAATTGTAGGATGGTGGGTACTGAATGTTAGTCAACATTTATGTACGATCTAAAGAGAAAGACTTCGCCCATGACGATCGATAGATTGAGACTTACTGGTTATAAAGGTTTTCGGGAGTTTACCGTGCACTTCCGTCAAACTTCAGTTCTTATCGGTCCAAATAACGCAGGCAAGAGTACCATAATTGCTGCCCTTCGCCTGTGTGCAGCCTTGCTTTCAGAAGCTAAACGCCATAAACTGGAGACTCCGATTCACGACCTAACGCGAGATCGGCATGTCCGAGGTCAGGAGATTCGACCGGATCGCATGCAGTTCTCGGACGAAAATATTCGGCACGAATTCCATGTTAAGGAAGCGAGATTAGAGCTTCAGATGAAGAATAAAGCGATGATGTATGTTGTCTGGCCGATTGATGGTCAACCGTACTTTTACCTGGAGCATATTGCCGGTATGCAGCCGGGAACCGTGCGAGTGGTAAAGGAAAATTATGGTTCTATTGGTATTGTTCCAACCTTGTCTCCGATCGAGTCAACCGAGGTCCTGCTATCGGCCGATTATGTGAAATCACGTATATCAACTGCGCACCTTGCGAGTAGGCATTTTAGGAATCAACTGCACATGATTCGGCGAGAAAACCCGGAGGAGTTTGAGCAGCTTCGCGCGTTTATAATAGATAATACACCGGAACTATCCTCACTTGACTTGACTATCGGTGCCAGCAACCTGGATTTATTCTATAGAGAATCGTCGTCTCGTACTGAACGAGAGATGTGCTGGTCGGGTGATGGAATCCAGATATGGGTACAAATTTTGCTCCACGTTTGGAGACAACGCGAAACCAATACTTTAGTCTTGGACGAACCGGATGTTTTCTTGCATCCCGACTTGCAGCGCCGACTGATTCGCGTATTAGAGGAAGTCCCAGCACAAGTTGTGCTCGCGACGCATGCACCCGAGATCCTGGCAGAAGCGAGCCGAGATAGTGTAATCATTGTTGATCGAAATCGTACGAGATCAAGACGGATCAGTGACGAGCGTGTCCTATCGGAGCTCAACGACAGTCTGGGTTCGGGTTTTAACTTGAAGCTGGCACGGGCCCTTCGTTCTCGTGTCGCGCTATTCGTCGAGGGCCAGGATATTAAGATTCTAAAAAACACTGCGAAAGCCGTGGGTGCTAAAGCCTTCCATAGTGAGCGGGGGCTAACGGTCGCGTCGATGGGCGGTGCGTCGAACGCCGGTCTTGCTCACTCGTTTGGGTGGCTCAACAATAACCTTCTGGAGGATGCAGTAGAGGTTCACGTACTGCTCGACCGAGATTATATGTCAGACGAGATGGTTCACGATTTGACAGAGCAGTTCGTGGCCGAAAAAGTACTGTGTCATGTTTGGCGGAGGAAGGAACTCGAAAGCTATTTGCTTTCGCCTGAGCTTATTGCGCGGGTGTCAGGTGCTCCATTAACCTTTGTTGAGAGTGCATTAGCCAGTGCCTCAGAGAGCCTGAAGTTGCGCGTGCTATCCCGCTACTTAGACGTGCGATCGAAGGCGGAGGTTACGGCGCAACGTCATGCCGTTACGGTCAGTGAACACTATATGCAAGTTTTTGATCGGCTGTGGGCTGATGCTGATTGGGCGTTATACGCCTGTCCGGCAAAGGACATACTATCGCTCGTAAATAGTGGGCTTCAAAGCGCTGGGTATTCAGCAGTCAGTGCTCGGGGCCTATCGTCAAGGATTCGATCAACCGAAGTTCCGGCTGAAATGCGAGACTTCATCCTGAAAATCGAAACGCAGCTGTCCCTTCCGACTCAATAATCGAATTGCGGCTGCCGACTACGCTTTACACAGAGCGCACGGGATCGCCCTTGTCCGGTCGAAGTCTGCACGAGGGCGGCGGAAGAGGGTTGGCGGTGGCAAAGCACCATTTCAGCGGCGATGCACCGCGAATTGTCCGAAAAGGTCGGCGTCAGCCCGGCGAGCAAGAGCAAGATGCTGGTTCACAGCGCCCGCCCGCTGGCTGAACCGGTCCAGCCAATAAACGGTGAAGGTGGAGCCGACCGTTCCGACCAGCAGGCCAACTGCAGTTAAAAGGCGGCGTTTCCGCTCAAGTGCGCCAGCGATGAAGTCAGCCGTAAGTACGGTGAGTTGCTACGCAGCGCGGCACTAGACATTTCCGCTGTGGCATTTCTATTGCGATGATCAGCTTGTGTTCCCAGCGTGCCAATATATGCCGTCCGTTCAGGTGTCAGTTCGAACGGTATTGGATAACCGAAACCGCCGGAATCGGACACTGCTTATCGATGAGGCACAGGATTCGGTCGTATAGCGCTTCGCAATCGATGTCGGCTCTAGCAATCGCATCAGCACTGCGCCGAGTCGACGTAGCTCAATCAGGTTCGGCCCGAGCGACGGGTGTCGACCACTCGCTGCGGCTATCGATAATGGCCGAGCGGAATGGCGCTCATCGAATGCCAGCCGATACCGGTCAGGCCTGCGGGCTCCAGTCGCCCATCACCGTCTGCGCCGAGGTGTCCTGCGGGGTGCCGAGCACCGGATGCAGTTCCAGCGCCGGCGAGTAGCGACTGGCCGGCGTGTCCCGGCCGAGCGCCTCGGCCATCGCCCGCACGTAGTGCGGTGCGCCCCCGCAACAGATCCCGATGTACCCGGCACCGAGATCGGCCGCCTGGCGGGCGAAGTCGGCCATCTCGAAGCGGGTGTGCGCGAACGGTTCGAGTGCGATCGGGAACGCGCGCCGACCGTCCGAGTAGGTCAACGATTCGAAGGCCGGGGTCGCCGCATCGGTCCGGTAGGGGACGGGCTGGGCGGCGATCGGGATGTCCACCGCCGCCCGGATCTGCTCCAGCAGCGGCATCATCGTGGCCGGCCCGCGCGAACAGTTCAGCCCGACCACCGTGGCGCCGGCGTCGGCCAGCATCTTGCAGGCGTCGACGTAGGAATAGCCGTCGTACGTCGTCTCGGGCTGCACGCTGGCGAAGGTCACCAACGCCGGCAGGCCGAACTCCTGGCAGACCTCCAGGCCGATCAGCGCCTCACCGACAAAATCGTTGGTCTCGGCGATCACCAGGTCGACACCCTCCTCGACCGCCCAGCCGAGCTGTTCGCGGTACTGCTCGCGGACGATGTCGCCCGAGCGTTTCGGGTCGGCCGGGTCGTACGACCAGGTGTTGCAGATGTTCCCGGCCACCAGTGCGCCGCCCTCGGTGGCGATCTCGTTCGCGATGCGGACGGCCTGCCGGTTCAGCTCCTCGAGCTGGCCCTCTCGGCCGACGTCCTTGAGCTTCTTGCGGTGCGCGTAGTACGTGAGAGCCACCATGACATCGGCCCCCGCACGCAGGAATTCGCGGTGTAGCTGACGCAGGGCGTCCGGTTCGTCGAGGATCACTTCGGGCACGTACGGGCCGGCCTTGATGTATCCGCGGCGCTCCAACTCGAACACGTACCCCTCGGCGCCGATCACCGGGCCGTCGGACAGCCGCTCGAGAAAAGTTCTGGTCGAGGGTCGGCTCATGACAAAGTTCCTTCCGGGACAACAGCTGTCGGGATGGTGAAGCGGGCCGGGGAGAACTGGCCGATGTCGTAGACGGTGCCCTGGCGCAGTGCCAGCTCGTACAGCACCCGGCCCACCCACGGCGCGAACTTGTACCCGGTACCGCGCCACCCCACGCCGACGAAGACGTTGTCGTAGCCAGGGACCGCGCCCATCACGAAGTTGTCGTCGGCCACCAGGTCGTAGTCGCACTGGTCGACGTCCAACACCTGGGTCACCTCCGACCCGGCGATGCCCGGCATGCACTGCTCGACGAATTCCGCGATGTTGTCGATGCTCGTCGTGCCGGAGGCGGTGGCCGGCATGTCCGGCGGGTTGTAGTAGCCGATCTTCACCTTGTCGATCAGGCCGTCGACGATGGGATGCAGATAGATTCCGGTGTCGAGATAGGCGATCACCGGCATCACGTCCGAGGTGTACAGGTGACGCTGGCCGGCCGGCGGGCGGAAGTACTTCGCGTCGTGTGGCCGGTCCTTCGTGATCGGCACCTGAAGGGTGTTGCCCGGCAACAGGGCGAGCACGTCGTTGGTGCCGTGCCCGGCCGTCACCACCAACGATGAGGTGAGGAAAGCGCCTGCGCTGGTGGAGATCCGGAGCTGGGTACCGTCCCGTTCGATGGCCGTGACGGTGGTGTCCTGGTGGACCGGAGTGCCGGTGGCGGCCAGGCCGGCCTGCAATGCGGCGTTGACCGCGGGAAGGTTGACCAGGCCGCCGACCGGGTCGAGGTCGGCGATATCGGCGACCAGGAAGGGGTACTTAGCGGTGACATCGTCAGTCGTCGCTCGCTCGACCGGCATCCCCAGCTGCGTCATGACGTCGGTGCTGAGCGTGGCGTAGGTCTTGTCCAGCTCCCGGGTCACCGCGGCCTTGGCGATGTTCATGCAGCCACAGCGGACCAACACCTGGCTACCGGTGACGGCCTCGAACTCGTCCCACAGCCGGACCGCCTCGTCGGCCAGTCGCGCGTAGGTGGCGTCGAGATAGTCGCGCCGGTAGGACCTGGTCCGGCCGTAGGACGCGGTCCCCGGATCGCCCAGCCGACCTCGCTCCAGCACGGCAACGCGGCTGCCGTTCTGCGCGGCCGTGTAAGCGGTGAACATGCCCATAACGCCGCCGCCGATGACGACGAGGTCGAAATCGCTCGGGGACTCGGTGCCGTACAGGGGCTCGGTGCCTTCAGTCATCGTCTTCGTCATCCATGAGGTCGTCCGGAGGGCGTGAACGCCCAGTCAGCTGCACGCTACCTCCCGGGAGACAGTCATAGATCAACGGCGCGGTAGGCCTGGATGAGTGAGGTGGGAGCCCCCGAGTAGCGGTGATTCCAGCCCCCACCACCGGGACCAGCATCCACGCGGACGCATCCTCCTACAGATCACAACCCACCGAACTGCCGGCACGCCGGCTGCAATCAAGCCTCGTAGCATCGGAAGCGGTTGTCCAGCGGGGCGCCGCGGGCGGCCGGTGTGAACGGCACTTAATGCCGCAGCGGAGCTGGCCAAATTAAGAAGCGCCGGCTTTGACCTTCGTTGCCGGGGATAGGTTGTCATAGTACTTCAGTGCCTTACGGCCCAGCGCTGCTGTCGCCGATCCATTGATCACCATGCTCACAGGGATATTTACCAAAGGTAGCTGTTTTACCAGAACGCTTCTAGCGAAATTTATTCCGACGAGGCGGAACATGGACTTGACCGCCTTCAAAACGTCGCCCTTTAAATGTCGGAGGACAAGCCGCTTCAGCACACGGGGCACGCGCCTTCCCGCCATCTCCGCGATCACTTCGGTTGGCACCGGCCCGTTCAAACCCATCAGCGCGCCTAGCTCCTTGACCCGGTAGGAGTGGGTGGGATCAAAGCCGTGGAGGGCTGCAATAATTAACACCATCCGCACCTGGATCCAGGCCAAGCCGGCAAGGTCGGTCAGTATTCCAAGACCAACAACGGCCGGTGTTGTGGCTCCAGCGGTTCCGACGACGCTGGTGACCTCCGCCGCAGTCAGCCCTGAGGCCACGAGTGCACCTTGCCCCCGCGCGAGCATCGTATGAGCCTCGATTACGCGCCGTGAATGGATCGTTCCCCCGTCGGTGGCCTTCTCTGCAGCATGAGCGGCGGACTCGCCGACAGCCGCGACGAGCTTCACCAAGGCGATCTTTGCCGCGTCACCTCCAGACGTCAGCAGCTCCTTCGCTAATTGCCGCCAGGACTCCCTTTTCAATTCATCGCTTGCAGCGTCAGCCATAGCGCAGCTCCATTCATTCCCGGTCGATTCATTCCCGGTTATTCGGTAAGAACGATTTTGATGACGGTCGATTCCAGGGCGCCCAGGACTGCGATGACAGCATCGGATTGCGGATGAATGGATTCGTTGTCGGCGCCGAGTATTTTGCATAGTGGCATGCACGGCCGTGGGAAGTCGCTGGTGTTACTGCCGCCGAATCCCACTTTGCACTTCCTTCCCTTGGGGTCCCAAGCGTGTCCTCCCTTCACTGCGGATGACGGGTCCGCGCAACTTCATTCGATCACGAGAGACACCGCTGGCGCGGCGGATTGAAACATCACGTGTCTGCCCTGATGCCTAGGGTGGGCCCGGTCAAAGGGGGAGTGGGCGTGGGTGCGCGATGCAAAATCCTCCTACGGACCGGCGTAACCGATGAAGTGACGTACGAGTGCACTCGATCGATGGACGGCGTCGAGCAGCTGGTGGCGGTTGCGGATCACGGGCAGATCACTGCTGCTGCGGATCAGCTCGGCAACCCGCAGCCCACACTATCCCGGGCGATCGCCCGGCTGTCGGAAGCGGTGGGCAGCCCGTTGGTAGAGCAGGACGGGCGTGGAATAGCGCCTACCCGAAGGGGCGCGGTGCTGGCTGCGCACGGCCGCCGGGCGCTTGTGTCAGTGGCTACCGGCTTTGCGAGCTGTGCTGGCAGAGATCGATCCAGACTCCGGCAACGTGCTGCTGGCGTTCCTGCGAAGCCTCGGACCGTTGATCATCCCGGCGCTGCCCATTGGGTTCCGACGTGCTCACGCGTGCGGGTGAGACTACCCGCGAGCCGCCGCGGCGATCTTTCCGCATCTACGACGGCTCCGCGGTCTCGCGGCGGCGGTGCCGGTGCCGGTGCCGGTGCTATCGTCCGTCGCTCGACGCGAGAGCTTTGGCGGAGCTGCCACTGATCTTGCTGGTGCCGCGGCACCACCGGATGGCCGCATGCGCCACCGTGACGTCGCCGGAGCAGGCCGGGCTCGAGCTGATCACGCTGGCCGCCGGCTACGGCGTCCGGACCATCACCGACGCGCTCGTGCGGAGTAGCGGAGTCCCGCTGAAGTACGCCTTCGAGAGCCAGGAGATGACAACCGCCGCCGGGCGGATCGCCGGCCTGGATGTGGCCGATCCTGCCGCCGGGAGACCGGGTGCCCGGCACCGCCGAGGTGGTTCTCGACCATCCCGAGGCCGCCCGCACCATCTCCCCTTGCCTGGTCACGGCAGAGGGCAGTGGCGCCGGGCCGTGGCGCTGCGGGAGTACATGTCGGTCACCGCACCGCCCTTGCTCACTCGTCCGACAGGTGAAGTGACCTTCTTCGAAATTATCCCGTTGGATTGGCAAGGAGCACCGACTGAGCCGGCAGGCAGTGTGTTCATCCGCAACGGCAATGACCGTCCCACGTGGGCACCAGGTCGCAGGCCTGACAACGATCAGCATCTTTCGGTCCCGACTTCGGTCGCGTCGCCGTCACCGGTGCGCCGGAGCCCGAGCCGGTGCGCTTGGCCGGAATCGAGCCGCCATCTTCGGAATTCCGTGCCTTTGTGCCGCTCGGTGTGTTGCGTCGACGACTTTCTGCTGATTGGGCGGCCAAAACCTTTCGACGTTCGACCTTGACGACGTTGGCGGACGCCGGGAATCCTTGACGTCGTACCGCTGCGAGGCAGTCTGCAGTCGGCCCGTTCGGAGAAGCCCGCAACCATCGAATCACTGCTGCCCGAACGGCGAGGTCGGAAGGCGCGGCGGGACCGCGGGCAGCTGACTTCGTGGCCGCTTGCGGCTGGGCCGGAGACGTTTGACGTGAACTTCTTGCGCCTCTTGCGTGGGTGCTGGCCCGAGCACCGGTCGACTTCGTCGACTTGGACGTAGTCGACCTTCGTCCTTCGGCCGCAGCCGGAAGGGAACCTAACTCGAACGGATCTCGACAGTCGTCGTTCTCTCGGTCATACGTTGGATCCGCGTCATGGGCGTGGCTGTGGTCGCCGAACCAACCTCCGATACTCATGCAGAAGTCCCCATTTCTCGCGCAATTGAAGAGAGGTTGTACAAGCACTCTGCCAGAAGGACCGCGTTCGGGCAGCACGTTGCAGGCTGTTGCAACATCGAGTTTCCGCACGGTCAGCAGAACCGGGGCGTTGAGTGCCGACCTTGGCGTCCACGGCTGAGCACCCACGTTGGCCGTCCCTACAAGCACGACCGTCCGAGCATCTCATGCAACACTCGTCGCAGTCCGGTCATACGACCACTCGTAGGGCGAGACGGGTGGAAGATGACGGGATGTCGACTCCACTGCCCGAAGACAGCATCCGTCAGGCAGCGATGGCTTGGCTGGATGACGTGACCCTCGGCGGTGAACTTCCGCTCAGCAGGGAGCAGCTCGCCAACGACTTCATCGTCGATGGTGTCCGGTTCCCGCTCATCGACCGGGGCCGAGGCATCCGGAAGCCGGCTGGATGGCAAGCCGCCCTCTCCATCACCACGGCAGCCCCCAAGAGCGGCCGAGCGCGTCCCTACGAGGACGTCGAGGGCCCTGACGGTCTCCACCGCTACAAGCTTCGTAGAGACGAGCGTGGCGTCTCGGACAACGCGGGTTTGAGGGCGGCCATGCTGCTCGATGTTCCACTCGCGTGGTTCTACGGTCTGGAGCCGAGCCGATTCCAGGTCATCAGCCCTGTCTACCTGCAAAACGAGGAGCCTGAGCGCGACCAGTTCTCCTTGGCGTTGACCGAAGCGCAACGGATGGTGCAGCCGGGTAGTGTCGTCGAGGAGCGACTCAAGAGGTACCTCATCAGGCAGACCCAGCAGCGACTCCACCAACCGGTGTTCGCCAGCCAGATCATGCTCGCCTATGCGGAGCGTTGTGCCGTCTGCGCGCTGAACCATCGAGAGCTGTTGGATGCAGCGCACATCGTTCCTGATTCCAAACCACACGGCCTGCCGATAGTCACGAATGGGCTAGCTCTCTGCAAGATCCACCATGCCGCCTACGACAAGAACATCCTGGGCATCCGACCGGACTACACGGTCGAGATCCACGAGCGTCTGCTGCACGAGATCGACGGGCCGATGCTGCTCCACGGGCTTCAGGGTCGGCACGGCCAGCTCCTCATGGCTCTACCTGGGCGGCGAGCGGACCTTCCCGACGTCGATCGTCTCGCAGAACGATATGCCGAGTTCCGGGCGGCCTGAGAAGGGCTCAGCGATGAGGTAGGTGCTCTGCATCGACTTGATACGAGCCGTTTGACTGCGCACCGTGCGGACCGTTGTCATGACCTACTGTCGCCGGCTCGGTACGCTGCGCAGAAAGTCGACATTCCGGGGGACTGACATGGACAAGAAGTTCACGAGCGGAGACGTGCCGCTGGTCGACCTGCTCAACCAGGCCAGGAACGGCACGCTCCAGTTGCCGGACTTCCAGCGTGGGTGGGTCTGGGACGACAACCACATCTCCAGCCTTCTCGCATCGATCTCGATGTCGTATCCGATCGGCGCGGTGATGACCCTCCAGACGGGCAACCCGGACGTCAGGTTCAAGCCCCGCCTGATGGAGGGCGTCGAGCTTGCCGCACCGCAGGAGCCCGAGTTCTTGCTGCTGGATGGCCAGCAGCGCACCACCTCGCTCTATCTGGCGCTGCGGTCCCGGCGCCCAGTGCCGACCCGGGACGCGCGCAACAACAGCATGCTGCGTCGGTATTTTGCCGAGATCAAGCTGAGCATCGACCCCGAGCAGGATCGGGAGGATGCGATCTTCTCAGTCCCGGCGGATGGGCACGTCAAGACATTCCGAGGCGACATCACACTCGACGTCTCCAATCAGCTGGCCCAGATCGCAGCGCATATGTTCCCGCTGGACATCGTCCTCGACTACTCGGAGGTCATGTCCTGGCAGATGCAGTATTTGTCACAAGGGCCGCAGGATGGGTTTTCAGACAGGATGAAGACTTGGGCCGCCTTCAACGAAGCGGTGATCAATCCGTTCCAGCACTACAGCGTCCCGCTGATCCAGCTTTCCAAGGCGACACCGAAAGAGGCTGTTTGCCAGGTCTTCGAGAAGGTCAATACCGGCGGAGTTTCGCTGACCGTATTCGAGCTGCTGACGGCCACCTTTGCGGCGGACAACTTCAACCTTCGAGATGATTGGGATCGCCGCGTCCACGGATTCAAGGCGTTCGAGCTGCTCGAACTGTTCAAGGAGACCGACTTCTTGCAGATCGTCACGCTGATGACGAGCTTGACCCGACGCAATCGGTTCGTGGCCGGAAATCCCGGTGACGAGCGTGCACCTGCCGTGACCTGCAAGCGCAAGGATGTTCTCAAACTGACGCTCGCCGACTACAACAGCTGGGCCGACGCTGTGACCAAAGCTCTTCCGCGCGCGGTCCGCTTCCTCCATGGGGAGCATGTTTTCAAAGCCCAAGACCTGCCTTACACCACTCAACTGGTGCCGCTGACGGCGATACTCGTTGCCCTGGGCGACCGAGGAGATGGTCATGGCGTCACCCAGATGCTCAGGCAGTGGTACTGGTGTGGAGTCTTTGGTGAGATGTACGGCGGCTCAACGGAAACGCGCTTCGCGAACGACCTGCAGGACGTCATCCAATGGGTCGACGGAGGGGACGAGCCCCGGACGATTCGTGAGTCGCAGTTCCAGGCACAACGGCTTCTCAGTCTCCGTACTCGTAACAGCGCCGCATACAAGGGACTCTATGCGCAGCAGATGGCCCGAGGCGGGCGAGATTTTCGAACGGGAGCAACGATCGATCTGCACGCCTACCTGGACGAAGCCATCGATGTGCACCACATCTTCCCGCAGAAGTGGTGCATCGACAATGGTATCCCCGCCGGCGACATGAACTGCATCATCAACAAGACCACGATCGATGCGACGACGAACCGGCGCATCGGCGGCAGCGCCCCGAGCAAGTACCTGAGCAAGTTGGAGCGCGAGGAGAAGATTGCGGAGGACGAGCTCGACGCCATCCTGAGATCCCACGACATCGATCCACTTGCCCTTCGGAGAGATGATTTCGGAGCCTTCTTCAACGCTCGCCTGGAAAGGCTCGTCAAGCAGATCGAGGATGCCACCGGCAAGACCGTCAACCGGAGCGCATCTGGCCCGGAAAGCCCTTACAGCAGCTCGGAGTCCGACCCGGAGCAGGTGGTGGTCGGAATCAGGCAGGTCATCGCGGCAGGTGAAAGCAAGGTCGTGGAATTCAAGTCCACTGGTCGCAAGAACCTGCGCACCGGCGAGAAGGATGCAGCCATGGAATGGAGCGTCGTCAAATCGTTGGCCGGGTTCATGAACGGCCACGGTGGCACGCTGCTCGTGGGTGTCGGTGATGACGGTTCGGTGGTCGGCATCGAGGAGGACTACCCGTTCGTTTCCAAAGGCGATCGTGACGGCTGGGAGCTCTGGCTGACATCGTGCGTCCAGACGGTCCTCGGCAAGGTCGCAGCAGCTGACCTCACCACCACGGTCGCAGAGGTCGACGGCCGCACCGTTGCTCGGATCGACGTGGGCCCTTCTGCGCGCCCGGTGTTTGCCACACCGCCGAAGGGGGAGCGGAGGCCCGTTTTCCTCGTACGGATCAACAACTCGACCCAGGAACTGGGTGGTCAGGACGCACACGAGTTCCAGCGAACCCGTTGGCCCAACTGAGCCGCAGTTTGATCGCCCACGGGGCCGGTGGATGCAGGTCGTGCTGATCTAGCGGAGCCGACTACTCTGCGACACGGACGAAGTGACAGGAAGGCGGGCCGTGATCGCAGTCAGGCCGAGCATGCTGCAAGCAGCGTTCATCGTCCATGGACCGCAGACTGCTGACGCCCGGGCCCTGGATTGATGACAGCCAATCCCAAATCAACCCGAGCGGATGCCCGAACATCTGGCCCGTCCAAAGCCCCCCGGCTTAACACCTTCTCGCTGTTCAGCGGCATCGCAGGCGTGGAGTTCGGCCTGCGAAGCAGCGGCGCGGCAGAGCTCCTTGCCTTCTGCGAGAACTGGGGCTCGGCGCAGGACGTCCTGCGTGCGAGGTTCCCCGGCACAGCGATCGATGACGACGTGACCGCCCTGGAAGACCTTCGCGGCGCGGAGCTCGTCACCGCCGGCTTCCCGTGCACCGACATCAGTCAGGCGGGACGCACGCTCGGCCTCGACGGCCTTCAATCAGTTCTCGTGCTGAAGGTGCTGGAGCTGGTCCAGAGGAGTAGGCCAGCATGGCTTCTAATGGAGAACGTCCCCAACATGCTCCATCTCGCCCGTGGGCGGACGTTGGCGCGAATCATCGGGGAGCTCGAGGCCGCCGGGTACTCGTGGGCGTACAGGACGGTGGACAGCCGCTTCACCGGCCTCGCCCAACGTCGTCGCCGAGTCATGATCTTGGCCTCGCTCGTCCAGGACCCTGCGCCGCTGCTCTTGGCCGAAGACGCGGGAGCCGACGAAGCACCTCTGGACGCGGATGCGTTCGGGTTCTCCTGGACCGAGGGCAACAGGGGCCTCGGCTGGGCTGTCGGAGCGGTGCCCACCTTGAAGGGCGGATCGACGGTCCGCGTGGCCAGTCCGCCCGCTGTCTGGCTGCCGAGTGCTCCTATCGGGTCGCAGATCGTCCGACCCAGTATCGAAGCGGTAGAGCTGCTCCAAGGGTTCGACCCAGGCTGGACCGAGGCAGCACCGCCTCGTGACAGATGGAAGTTGGTTGGAAATGCGGTGAGCACTCGGGTAGCCGCGTGGATCGGGGAGCGGTTGATGCTGCGCAATGGAGGCTGCGACTCAATCTGGGCGAGCGAACTGCTCTCAGAGGGAGCTCCTTGGCCGGCAGCTGCCCACGGTGGCCAGGGCAAGCGGTGGAGGGCGGCGGTATCCGAGTTCCCCAGGAAGCCGAAGCCAGATGATCGTCAAGACTTGCGCTCGTTGCTGGCCACCCACGGGTCGGATGTTCTGTCGCACAGGGCGACCAAGGGGTTCCGCGACAGGTTGACACGGAGCCGGCTGAACTATCGGCTTGAATTCCTAGAGGCGTTGAACTCTCACGTGGATCACTTCGGCTCGGTCGACAGCTGAGACCAGATCTGGTTCGAGACGTCCAGCGGTGCCTCGTGCTCCCAGAACCGCATCACAATCCAGCCCATGCCCTCGAGCTGGGCAGTGACGGCCGCGTCTCTGGCTCGATTGGTCGAGATCTTCGAGGCCCACCATGCCGCATTGGCCTTTGGCGAGGTTCCGTGGACGGGGCACCCGTGCCAGAAGCATCCGTCGATGAAGATAGCAACCCGCTTCCGGGTGAAGGCGATGTCGATCGTCCGGCGCTTCTGGCCCGGTACCGGCCACGCCACGCGATACCGCAGCCCACGGCTGTGAAGAGCACGTCTGACGGCTAACTCCGGTCTGTTGTCGCGCTTCTTGACCCGGCTCATCCGTTCTGACATGGCCGCGCTGGACGAGCCCGGATGCCGACCTGGATCGAATCCGTGTTGCTCGACCTTTGCCATCACACCCAGTCCTTCCACCGAGCAAAACGCTCGGTCAAGTCGCCGACCAGGTGACCCACCGCGAACGACCGAGCGGCTACGGTGACCGTGGGGGCTACGGTCGATGAGATCGTAGGACTGAGAGAGGGTGGCCAGTGTCAGCTGCAGTGCCAGAAGTTGGGCAACTGGTCGACGTCAGAGGTGCGCGGTGGATCGTCACCGACGTCATCGCGCAAGGACTTCCGAGGTCTCCAGCTGACGACGGTACGGCCGAGGTGCAGCATTCTGTCGCCATGCAGGCCATGGGTGACGACCGCTACGGCGACGAGCTCCGAGTGCTGTGGGAGATCGAGTCCGGGACGAATCTGGTACCGGAGCGCGGGTTGCCCCATCTGCTCGATGCGGATCGCATCGATGACCCGTCGACGCTCGCAGCGTTCGTCGATGCACTTCGCTGGGGCGCGGTCACGTCTGCCGACCCATCGGCCTTCCAAGCACCATTCCGCAGCGGTGCCGCAGTCGAGCCGTACCAGCTCGAACCCCTGCGTCGGGCGCTCTCGTCGCCCCGCACCAACCTCCTGCTAGCAGACGACGTGGTCAAGTCCGAGGACGTGGTGTAGCAAGGCGCGGTCACCGGTGATTCTGGGTC
>CAXTBG010000019.1:0-65059 GCA_964242105.1 uncultured Nakamurella sp.
CTACGACGGCAGCCAGACGATCCTGTCGAACGCCTCCTGCACCACCAACTGCGTCGCCCCGATGGCCAAGGTGCTGCACGAGAGCTTCGGCATCGTCAAGGGCCTGATGACGACGATCCACGCCTACACCAACGACCAGGTCATCCTGGACTTCCCGCACAAGGACCTGCGGCGGGCCCGCGCGGCCGCGCAGAACATCATCCCGACCTCCACCGGTGCCGCCAAGGCCACCGCGCTGGTGCTTCCGGAACTCAAGGGCAAGCTGCACGGCTATGCCCTACGGGTGCCGGTGGTCGACGGCAGCGCCACCGACCTGACGGTCGAGCTGTCCAGGAGCGTCACGGTGGACGACGTCAACGACGCGTTCAAGGCCGCCTCCACCGAAGGTCCGCTGGCGCCCTACATCCACTACTCGACCGACCCGATCGTGTCCTCGGACATCGTCGGCTCGGCGGCGTCGGTGACCTTCGACTCCCCGCTGACGCTGGTGCTCGGCGACAACCTGGTCAAGGTCGTCGGCTGGTACGACAACGAGTGGGGCTACTCGAACCGCCTGGCGGACTTCACCGCCTTGGTCGCCGGCCAGCTGTAGTCCACCCTGTCACCGTTTCCGGCCGGTGTCGTGCGCGCCGCACGCCTGCCCCGGCCGGGAACGGTGACCCCTGCGCTCACCAAGGAGTCCACCGCCTGTGCACACCCTCGACGATCTGCTCGCCTCCGGCGTGACCGGCCGGACCGTGCTGGTCCGCTCCGATCTCAACGTCCCGCTCGACGGCACCACCATCACCGATGACGGTCGCATCCGGGCGTCGGTGCCGACGCTCCAGGCGCTCGCCTCCGCCGGCGCCAAGGTGGTCGTGACCGCACACCTGGGCCGCCCCAAGGGTGCACCGGAGGACCGGTACTCGCTGGCTCCCGTCGCGGCGCGCCTGGCCGAGCTGCTCGGTGCGCCGGTGGCCTTCGCCACCGACCTCGTCGGCGAGTCCGCCGCCTCCACGGTGGGCGGGCTTGCCGACGGCGCCGTCGCACTGCTGGAGAACGTCCGGTTCGACCCGCGCGAGACCTCGAAGGTCGATGCCGAACGAGCCGAGCTGGCCCGGGAGCTGGTGGCGCTGGTCGGTTCCGGACCGCAGGCCGCGCCGGCATTCGTCTCCGACGGGTTCGGCGTCGTGCACCGCAAGCAGGCGTCGGTCTACGACGTCGCCGAACTGCTGCCGCACTACGCCGGTTACCTGGTGTCCGCGGAGACGGCCGTGCTGCACAAGCTCACGGTCGACCCGGAGCGCCCCTACGTCGTCGTGCTCGGCGGGTCGAAGGTCAGCGACAAGCTGGGCGTCATCACCTCGTTGCTGCCGCGGGTCGACTCGCTGCTGATCGGCGGCGGCATGGCGTACACGTTCCTGGCGGCGCAGGGTCACGAGGTCGGTGACTCGCTGCTCCAGGCGGACCAGATCGAGACGTGCGCCGGGCTGCTCGCGCAGTACGGCGACAAGATCGTGCTGCCCGCGGACCTGGTCATCGCCGACGCCTTCGCGCCGGACGCCAACACCGACATCGTCGCGGCCGACGCCATCCCCACCGGCTGGCAGGGGCTGGACATCGGCCCGGCTACCCGCCAGGCGTTCGCCGCGGTCATCGCACCGGCGGCCACGGTCTTCTGGAACGGTCCCGTCGGGGTGTTCGAGATGGAAGCCTTCTCCGCCGGCACGAAGGCGGTCGCGCAGGCCATCGCCGCTGGTTCGTCGTTCTCCGTCGTCGGCGGTGGCGACTCGGCCGCCGCGGTGCGCACGCTCGGCGTCGACGAGGCGGGTTTCACCCACATCTCCACCGGGGGTGGTGCGTCCCTGGAATTCCTGGAGGGCGCGACACTGCCCGGTCTCGCGGTCCTGGAGGCCTGAACCATGTCAGCGTCCACCCCGAAGCCCGCCACCGGCCGGAAGCTGCTCATCGCCGGCAACTGGAAGATGAACCTCAACCACCTCGAGGCCATCGCGCTGGTGCAGAAGATCGCCTTCACCCTGCCGGAGAAGTTCTACGCCAAGGTCGAGGTCGCGGTGTTCCCGCCGTTCACCGACCTGCGGTCGGTGCAGACGCTGGTCGACGGCGACAAGCTCAAGCTGGTGTACGGCGCGCAGGACCTGTCGCCGAAGGACTCCGGTGCCTACACCGGCGACATCTCCGGCGTCATGCTCGCCAAGCTCGGCTGCACCTACGTGCTCGTGGGCCATTCCGAGCGGCGGGAGCAGGCGGGCGAGTCGGACGAGCTGCTGGCCGAGAAGGTGGAAGCGACCTACCGCAACGGCATGGTGCCGATCCTGTGCGTCGGCGAGGGTCTGGATGTCCGGGAGGCCGGCCGGCAGGTGCCGCATGCGGTCGCCCAGCTGCACGCCGCGCTGGCGACGGTCACCGCCGACCAGGCCGCGAGCCTGGTCCTGGCCTACGAGCCGGTCTGGGCGATCGGCACCGGGCGGGTGGCCACCCCGGCCGATGCGCAGGAGGTCTGCGCGGCGCTGCGCCAGGCGCTCGCCGAGAAGTACACGCCCGAGATCGCCGGCGGCGTGCGGATCCTCTACGGCGGATCGGTGAAGTCGAGCAACGTCGCGGAGATCGTCGCGCAGCCGGACGTCGACGGCGCGCTGGTCGGCGGCGCCTCGCTCGACGGCACGGAGTTCGCCTCGCTCGCGGCCAACGCGGTCGGCATCCTGGCGTGAGGAAACGCGCTGGCCGGGGCTTCCCGGGCTAGAATCTGGCTCGTCGTCCATCTGTCGGGCTCCACCAGCACGCTAGGCATCCATGAAAACGTTCCTCGACATCCTTCTCGTCATCACCAGCATCGCGCTGATGGCGCTGATCCTGCTGCACCGCGGCAAGGGCGGCGGCCTGTCGTCGCTGTTCGGCGGCAGCATGCAGAGCTCGCTGTCCGGATCATCGGTCGTGGAGAAGAACCTCGACCGGTTGACGTTGTTCATCTCGGCGATCTGGGTGGTCTCGATCGTCGGCATCGGGCTGTTGATCAAGGTCGGTGCCTGAACGACCTCGCCGCCGACCTTCCTCGGATCCAGCTCCGCGCCCCGAGGCGTCGGTCTGCACCACCGGTAACCGCTCCGTTCCGTCGACGGAAGGCGCCTGACATGGCAGCTGCACAACCCCTCCGCGGGTCGAGCGTCGGCGCAAAACGGCCGAGTGGCCCGCAGCGCGAGGACTCGGTCGACCGCCGCATGCTGGACTTCTTCTGCGCCAGGGGCCACGCGACCCGCCTGGCGTTCGCCGTGGACGCCGACATCCCGGACACCTGGGACTGCCCGCGGTGCGGCCTGCCCGCCGGGCTCGATCAGCAGGCACCACCGGAGATCCCGCGGACCGAGCCGTTCAAGTCGCACCTCGCGTACGTCAAGGAGCGCCGCACCGAGGCCGACGGCGAAGCGCTGCTGGCCGAGGCGCTCGCCCGCGTCGCAGGTCGACGCACTCCCGGTGGCGGGCGGTCCGACCCGGCCTGACCGGGCACGGCTGGCCCGGCCGATGTGGCTCTGCCGACCCGAACCTACCGACCTGGTCCGGGCCGGCCCGACCAGACCAGGGCGGCGGACGCGGCCCTGCCCGCCTGGTCGGCGGTACGGGCTCAGAGGTGCTTGAGCATGCGCGTGTTGCCGAGCGTGTTGGGCTTGACGTACGGCAGGTCCAGGAACTCGGCGACACCCGCGTCGTAGGACTGGCGCAGTTCCTCGGCGGCCTCCGGCGTCAGGTCGAGCTCCTCGATCGGCTCGAATCCCAGGCGCGCGAAGAACGACACCTCGAAGGTCAGGACGAACAGCCGCGCCAGGCCCAGGCACCGTGCCTGGGCGATGAGCGCCTCGCACAGCGCCCGGCCGACACCGCGGGAGCGGGACTGCCGGTCGGTGGCCACCGTGCGGATCTCGCCCAGGTCCTCCCACAGCACATGCAGCGCCCCGCAGGCCAGCACCCGGCCGTCGGACTCCGCCACCCAGAACTCGGTCACGTCCTCGTAGAGGTTCGCCAGGGTCTTCTCCAGCAGGATGGCCCCCGCGTAGGAGTCGACCAGTTCCTTGATGCGACGCACGTCGCCGACGGTTGCCCGGCGGACCGAGACCTCCGGGGCACCGACCGCGCCGCCCAGCAGGCCGGTCGCGATGTCGGGTGGGTGGACCGGGCGGTCGGACTGGTCGGTGGCGCTCACAACCCACCACCCTATCCAGCGCCCCGGGGCCCGGGGCGCCCTGTGCCCGGGGCGTCGTCGTCGCGGTCGGCCCGGGGGTGGTCGACCCACTAGGCTGCAGACGTGCTTCCCGTGCCCTTCGCGTCCGCAGCGCCGGCGGACGACGTCCTCCCGGCGCGCGGGCGCAACTCCGCAGAGTCCTCGACCGGTGCTGTCCCGGCGCCCGGCTCGACCCCTGGCGTCCGGGTGTCGCTGATCACCATGGGATGCGCGCGGAACGAGGTCGACTCGTCGGAGATCGCGGGCCGGCTCGCCGGGGGCGGGTACGAACTCGTGCCCGACGGCGCCGTGGCCGACGTCGTGGTGGTCAACACCTGCGCCTTCGTCGCCAGCGCCAAGAAGGATTCCATCGACACCGTGCTCGCGGCCGCCGACACCGGCGCCAAGGTGGTCGCGGTGGGCTGTCTGGCCGAGCGGTACGGCACGGAACTGGCCGAGGCGCTGCCGGAGGCGGACGCCGTGCTCGGCTTCGACTCCTATCCGGACCTGGCCGGACTGCTCGGCGACGTCCTCGACGGTCACCGCCCGGCCTCCCACGTGCCGGTCGACCGCCGCACCCTGCTCCCGATCTCACCCGCCTCCCGGCCGTCGGCCGCCGGCGGCGTGTCGGTTCCCGGCCACAGCGCGCCCGCCGGACGGCGCCGCGCCGGCGACACCGCCGGGCCGGCCAGCGGTCCGGTGCTCGTCCGCAAGCTGCTGCACGCCGGTCCGGTCGCGCCGCTGAAGATCGCCTCGGGCTGCGACCGCCGGTGCACGTTCTGCGCGATCCCGGCGTTCCGCGGTTCGTTCGTCTCCCGGCCGGCGGAGGAGATCGTCACCGAGGCGCACTGGCTCGCCGGGCAGGGTGTCCGGGAGATCGTGCTGGTCAGCGAGAACTCCACGTCCTACGGCAAGGACCTGCCCGGGAGCGGACAGCTGGAGCGGCTGCTCGGCGAGCTGGTGCTCGTGCCGGGCATCGTCCGGGTGCGGCTGTCGTACCTGCAACCCGCCGAGACCAAGCCGTCGCTGGTCACCGCCATCGCGGAGCTGCCGGGCGTGGCCGACTACTACGACATGTCGTTCCAGCACGCCTCCGCAACGGTGCTGCGCCGGATGAAGCGCTTCGGCAGCCGGGACTCCTTCCTCGCCCTCACCGGGCAGATCCGCGCGGCGGCGCCGGATGCCGGCATCCGGTCGAACGTCATCGTCGGGTTCCCCGGCGAGACGGCCGAGGAGCTCGCCGACCTGGAGGCCTTCCTGATCGGCGCGCGGATGGACGCGGTCGGCGTCTTCGGCTACTCCGACGAAGACGGCACCGCCGCGCTGGGACTGCCGGGGAAGATCGACCAGGACGAGATCGACGCCAGGGTCGAGCGGGTCACCTCGCTGGTGGAGGAGCTCACCGCGCAGCGCGCCGAGGACCGCGTCGGCACTGAGGTCGTCGTGCTGGTCGACGACCTGTCCGACGGCGTCGTCGGCCGGGGTGCGCACCAGGCGCCGGAGGTCGACGGCAGCACCACACTGCTGGGCGCGGACGGTATCCGGCTGGGCGACCTGGTCCGGGCGAGGGTGGTCGGCACCGACGGCATCGACCTCTTCGCGGATCCGGTGGAGGTTCTCCCGGCGCCCGTCGACCCGTCGGCCCTTCCGGCGCGCAACGGCCGGCTGGTTTCCTCCGGGGCCGGCGAACCCCGGTGACCGAGCAGCCGCGGGTGTCGTTGGTGAATCTGCCCAACGCGCTGACCGTGCTGCGGCTCGTGCTCGTCCCGGTCTTCCTGCTCGCCCTGTTCGCCGGCGGCGGCCATGCCACCAACTTCCGCTGGCTGGCCTGGACCATCTTCGCGGTGGCCGCGATCACCGACCGGTTCGACGGGCACATCGCCCGCAAGCGCGGTCAGGTCACCGACTTCGGCAAGATCGCCGACCCGATGGCCGACAAGGCGCTGACCGGGTCGGCGCTGGTGGGCCTGTCCATGCTGGGCGACCTGTCGTGGTGGTTCACCGTCGTCATCCTGGTGCGGGAGATCGGCATCACGCTGCTGCGTTTCGCGGTGCTGCGGTACGGGGTGATCGCGGCCAGCCCCGGCGGCAAGGCGAAGACCCTGGTGCAGATCCTGGCGATCGGGCTGTACGTCCTCCCCCTCCCGGCCTCGCTGCACTGGCTCAGCTTCGGGTTCATGGTCGCCGCCTTCTTGCTGACCGTCGTCACCGGTCTGGACTACCTGATGCGGGCGGCCGCGCTGGTGTCCAGGTCGAAGAGCCGGAACACCCCGTCACGTCCCGCCTCCGGCGTGTAGATGGCCGGTCCGCTTGCCCAGCTCACCGGGCTGGCCGACGCCGACCTGCCCGGCCTGATCCGCGACCTGACGGCACGGCGGCTCACCGTGGCCGCGGCCGAATCGCTGACCGGCGGACTGCTGACGGCACTGCTGACCGAGGTGCCGGGCGCATCCGCCGTGGTGCGGGGCGGTCTGGTGGTCTACGCCACCGAGTTGAAGCACGCCCTGGCCGGGGTCGACGCCCGGTTGCTGCGGGCCCGTGGCCCGGTCCATCCGGAGGTGGCGTTCGAGTTGGCCGACGGGGCGAGGACGGCGTGTGGCGCTGTTCTCGGGCTCGGCCTGACCGGAGTGGCCGGTCCGGAACCGCAGGACGGGGTACCGGTCGGCACCTGGTTCGTCGCCGTCAGCAGTGCGGGCCGGCGGGAACTCACCGCCCACTTCCCGGACGACCGGAGCGCAGCCGAGCACACGCCGCCGGGTGCCGGCCTGAGCGAGCGCGACCGGCTGCGGTTCGCCGCCGTGCGGGCCGCAGTGGATCTGCTGCGCGCCTTCGCACCGGCCGCTCGCTCCTGAACTGGCCCCTCGGCGTCCCGCTGACCCGCGCCGGCGCCGACCCGTGCCGACGTGCGGCGACATGCGCCGGCAACAGGTTCACCACGGAACATTAACCTCCTGACGGACGTTTTCCACTGTGCAGCCTCCGATCAGCCGACGGCCTGTCGGGGCAGCGGAGTACTTTGAAATCACTCCTCACCCGCTGGCGGGCCGGGGAATCTGGGCGACGAGCGGTGAGAGGAGGTGCGACATGTTGCTTCGTGACGCACTGGGGGAAACCCTGCGGGATGCGCGAAACAGTCAGAACCGGACGTTGCGGGATGTGTCGACTGCGGCGAACGTGTCGCTGGGATACCTCTCCGAGGTGGAGCGGGGTCGTAAGGAAGCCTCCAGCGAGTTGCTGGCCTCCATCTGTGACGCCCTCGACCTGCAGATGTCCGATGTGCTCGACACGGTGAGCCGCAATCTGCGGTCTGATTCCCGAGTGGCGACGGCCAAGAGCCGTGTGGTGGAGAACTCGTCGAAGCGTGGTCTGGGTCAGGCCGGCGACCACCGGTCCGGGTTGGAGTCGCTGCGGATCGTGCTGCCCTACGGCGGCGCACGTACTGCCTCGGTGGCCTGACGGCGGGTGGCCCGACGGCGGGTCGCCTGACGGCAGGTCACCCGCGCAGGTTGCCTGACGGCCGGGGCGGTCGCGGTGCCCCGGCGGAGGTTTCGTAGGGTCGGACGATGGATCTGCTCGCCGAAGCCGCCCACCTCTCCGACTCGCTGGTCGACCTGCGCCGCCGTCTGCATGCGGTGCCCGAGGTCGGCCTGCAGCTTCCGGTCACCCAGCAGCTGCTGCTGGCCGAGCTCGACGGGCTGGGACTGGAGATCAGCACCGGGTCGGCCCTCACCTCGATCACCGCGGTGCTGCGCGGCGGTAGCCCTGGACCGTTGGTCCTGTTGCGCGGCGACATGGACGCGCTTCCGGTGGTGGAACGCTCCGGTGAGTCCTTCGCCCCCGCGCCCGGTACACCCCACGAGAACAACATGCATGCCTGCGGGCACGACCTGCACATGGCCGGGCTGGTCGGCGCCGTGCGCCTTCTCGCCGCCCATCGCGAAGAGCTGGCCGGCGACGTCGTCTTCATGTTCCAGCCGGGCGAGGAGGGCTTCGACGGCGCCGGCCGGATGCTCGACGAGGGCATCCTCACCGCCGCCGGCCGGCGGGTCGACGCGGCCTACGGGCTGCACGTCTTCTCGTCGTGGTTCCCCAACCGGGTGGTGGCCGCCCGACCCGGCACCTTGATGGCCGCCTCAGCGGGGTTGACCGTGCGGGTGGTCGGCGCCGGCACCCACGGTTCGTCACCGCACCGCGGGAAGGACCCCATCCCGGTCGCCTGCGAGATCGTCCTCGCCCTGCAGACGATGGTCACCAGGCAGTTCGACATCTTCGACCCGGTCGTGGTGACGGTCGGCTCCTTCCACGCCGGCACCAAGCGCAACATCATCCCCGACGACGCGGTCTTCGACGCCACCGTGCGCAGCTTCAGCCCGTCCGCGGCGGCCGAGATCGGGCGCCGGACGGTGCAGCTGTGCGAGGGCATCGCCGCTGCTCACGGCCTGACCGCCGAGGTCACCTTCGCCGGGGAGTACCCGGTCACCGTCAACGACGACGCCGAGTACGAGTTCGCCGCTGCGACTGCGGTGGACCTGTTCGGCGCCGACCGGTTCCTGGCGATGACCGAGCCGCTGTCGGGATCGGAGGACTTCTCCCGGGTGCTGGAGGAGGTGCCCGGCGCGTACGTGTTCCTCGGCGCGTCCATGGCGGACGGGTACGACACCGCCCCGTCCAACCACTCGCCGCTGGCTGCGTTCGACGATTCCGTCCTGCCGGACGCCGCCGCGCTGCTGGCCGAGCTGGCGGTGCGGCGAATGGCCAGGGGCTGAACCGCCCCGGTCAGGCCTGGGTGTGGGCCAGCGCAGCGAGCGCGGCCATCGCGTCGTCGGCGCGGTCGCCGGGCACGAAGAGGTGGTCGTGGTGGTAGCCGGCGACGACATTGCAGCCGATGCCGTCCCGGGTCAGGGCGGCCGCGACGGCTGCCGTCAGGCCCACGGCGTGCAGTGCGGAGGGAACCAGCAGGGTGATCCACGCGCACGGGAAGACGCCGGTGAGTCCGGCCTGCTCGGCCTGCTCTGCCGGGACCACCACGGTGATCCCCTCGGCCTCGGCCACGGTGACCACCGGGTCGATGCCCGGCGGCACCGACTCGACGGTGCAGTACACGTACCGGCCCCGGTGCAGCTGGGGTTGCAGCGAGCTCAGCAACCGCGGCAGGTCGGCGACCGGCTCGGGGCGCCGCCGGTAGGTCACGAAGCTGAAGCCGTCACGGTGGTCGACCCGGATGCGTTCCCACCGGGCGGGGGCGATCGCCGGGAAATAGGTGTCACCGGGCAGGTGCTGCTCGATGTGGGTGATCTCCAGCCGGTCCGCCAGGTCGATCGTCTCGGCGTAGACCGCGCCCCCGCCGAGCACGTACAGGTCGTGGTCGCCGATCAGATCCAGCGCCGCGCGCACCGAGTGCGCCACCTCCACGCCGTCGGCGGCCCAGCCCGGAGCACGCGTCAGCACGATGTTCCGCCTGCCGGGTAGAGCACGCCCGATGGAGTCGTAGGTCCGGCGGCCCATCAGCACCGGATGCCCCTGCGTCAGCTTCTTGAACCGGCGCAGGTCGTCGGTGTTGCGCCAGGCCAGATCGCCGTCGGCACCGATCACGCCGTTCTCGGCCACCGACGCGATCAGGGTGATCGTCATACGGCGATCGGCGCCTTGATCCCCGGGTACGGGTCGTAGGCGTGCACGGTGATGTCGGACTGCTCGAACTGGTCCAGTTCGGTCGGGCCGTCGGCCAGCGACAGCCGCGGCAGCGGGCGGGGCGTGCGGGTCAGTTGCAGCCGGGCCTGCTCGAGGTGGTTGGAGTACAGGTGCGCGTCGCCCAGGGTGTGGACGAACTCGCCGGGCTGCAGGCCGACCACCTTCGCGACCATCTCGGTGAGCAGCGCATAGGAGGCGATGTTGAACGGCACGCCGAGGAACACGTCTGCCGACCGCTGGTAGAGCTGGCAGGACAGCCGGCCGTTCGCGACGTAGAACTGGAACATCGTGTGGCACGGCGGCAGGGCCATCTCGGCGACCTCCGCGACGTTCCACGCCGACACCAGGTGGCGCCGGGAGTCCGGGTTGCTGCGCAGCGAGGCCACCACGCCGGCGATCTGGTCGATGTGCCCACCGTCGGGCGTGGGCCAGGACCGCCACTGGTGGCCGTAGACCGGGCCGAGCTCGCCCTCCGCGTCGGCCCACTCGTCCCAGATCGTCACGCCGCGTTCCTGCAGCCAGCGCACGTTGGTGGACCCGCGCAGGAACCACAGCAGTTCCACCACCACCGACCTGACGTGCACCTTCTTCGTCGTCACCAGCGGGAACCCGGCGGCCAGGTCGAACCTCATCTGGTGGCCGAAGATGCTCCGCGTGCCCGTCCCGGTCCGGTCCTGCTTGTCGACACCGGTGGTGAGGATCCGATCCATCAGGTCCAAGTACTGCTGCATCGACCCAGGGTAGATGCCGCTCCGCGCCGCCGTGCCCACCGCCGGAGGCGTGTCAGGCCGGTGACTCGGCGGCCCAGGTCTCCGGCGAGGACACCTGCGACAGGTTGGCCATCCACCGCTGCACGGTGGCGATCTCCCGCACCGCCTGGGAGATCACGCTCCGGTCGAGCGGCGAGAGCCGGCGCATCGAGATGACGTCGGACGCCCGCTCACCCCGGTCGAGCTGCGCCAGCTGGTACCGCAGGCGGGACTTCTGCAGCACCTCGAAGACCTCGGTCAACACCGATGCCTGGTCGTCGGGCATCATCGTGGACCCGGCCGCCGCGGCGAGCCGCCCGCGGGTGGACAGCTCGGTCGAACCGACGGCGAGCGCCGCCCAGCGGGCCATGTCGACGACCGGCCGCAGCGCGTGCGTCTTGATGTCGAAGGTGCCGCCGCGCCTGGCCAGGACGTCACGCATGGACCGCAGCCGCGCCCGGTGGGAGAGGGATTCGGCCAGCAGCAGCCGGAGCGTGCCCGGATGCGCCCGCATGTCACCGAACACCTCGTTGACGACCGGCAGACCGGGATCGCCCTGGATGGGCCTGGCGTCCAGCAGCAGCGAGGTCATCATCATCCCGTTGTGCTGCAGCGGCGCGTCCATCCACTGCTGCGCGGCCACCCGCCACTGGCTCCTCGTCCTGGCGAACAGCGAACGGCCGGGAACGGCGCCGTGCAGGTCGATGCGCAGCCCGCACCGGTCCAGCAGTGCCGCCACCTCGTCGAACGCCGCCCGGTAGGCCGCCATGCGCTGGTCGGTGTCCACGGTGTCGGCGAAGACCACGGCCGCGTCGATGTCGGAGCTGGGTACCGGTTCCCGCCGGCCGTTGCTGCCCAGCGACAGCCAGGTGATCTCGGCGGCGTCCAGCTCGGGATGCCCGTCGAGCACCAGGGACAGCACCTTGCGGGCCACCGCGTCGATGACGGTCGAGTACACCGTGGTCACTTCGCCGGCCGAGCGGGTCCGGCGGACCAGGTCGTCGAGCAGCATCGGTACCCGGCGGGCCAGCAGGACCAGGTCGTCGACGGCAGAGGTACGGCTGATCTGCTCGCGGAGCGAGATACCCGCCGTCGACGGCGAGACGATGAAGTCGTCCCGGGTGACGATGCCCAGGAGCGCTCCGGCCCGGTCGGTCACCAGCAGGCAGTCGGCCTCGCGCTCGGTCAACTCCAGCAGCGCCTGCGCCGCCAGCGTGCCGGTGAACACGGCAGGAGCAGGTTCCAGTGCGGCGCGGCGGACGGGGGTCGTCGTCGGCAAGCCGGCCGCGGTGATCCTGGCCCGCAGCAGGGCGTCGGTCACCAGGGCGTAGCCGTCGCCGGTCCGCAGCACCGCATAGCCGGTGCCGCGTTCGGTCATCCGAGCGGCCGCCTGCTGCACGGTGTCGGTCGGCTCCAGCACCAGAGGCGTGGACGCGATCAGCTGGTCGACCAGGCCGTAGGTGGGATTGCCGGTCGACCGGGACACCGGACCGGTCAGCGTGCGCGCCAGGAAACGCACGCCGGCGGCCGAGGAGAACGCCGGTGTCACCGCGTCGCCGGGGATCCGGACCAGCCGTGCCGGGCCGACGGCGACCGCGATCGGGCCGACCGCAGCCCGGCTCAGCATGGTCGAGAAGCCGAACACACCGCCGGCGCCGAGAACCTCGTCCGGCCCCTCGCCGATCGCCGGGGAGTTCCACAGTTCGACCTGTCCCGCCAGGACGACGAACATCTCCGTGCTGGGCGAGGCGAAGGCGTCCAGGATCTCGGCGCCGGGCTCGGCGTCCAGCACGGTGGCCGCGGCGGCCAGCGCCCGCAGATCCTCTTGGTCCAACGAGTCGAAGGGCGGATGCCCGCCGAGGAATCGCACCAGGTCGTCCATGAACGTCATGCTGCCAGCTGCCGGGCCGGACAATGGTGGAAGCCCGGATTGCCCGAATGCGTAACCTTCCGCTAACAAATGATCACCGAAATGGACACATGGGTCAAACACTCTTCAACCGCCGGACGGACTGCACCGGCGGCCGGCCCCGCACCAGCGGGGCCCGGACGGTATCTGACAAGTCGTGAGAACAGGGGAGAGCCGATGACTTCGACGCAGAGAACCGAGAAGAGGAACGCCGCGCTCAACGCCGAGCAGGAGGGCTACAAGCAGTCGCTCGGCCGCCGCCAGGTGCAGATGATCGCCATCGGCGGGGCCATCGGTACCGGCTTGTTCCTCGGCTCCGCCTCCCGGCTGCACAGCACGGGCCCGGCCCTGCTGATCAGCTACGCGGTCGTCGGCGTGATCGCCTACTTCCTGATGCGGGCGCTCGGCGAGCTCGTGCTGCACCGCCAGACCTCCGGCGCGTTCGTGTCCTACATGCGCGAGTTCTTCGGCGAGCGCGCGGCTTTCATCACCGGATGGATGTACTGGCTGAACTGGGCGCTGACCGGTATCGCGGAACTGTCGGCGGTCGCGCTGTACGTCAAGCACTACATCCCCAGTGCGCCGAGCTGGATATCGGTGCTCGTCGCGTTGGCCGTCGTCCTCATCATCAACCTGTTGTCCGCCAAGGCTTTCGGCGAGTTCGAATTCTGGGCGTCGGTGCTCAAGGTCGGCGCGATCGTGCTCTTCCTGATCGTCGGCCTGGTCGTGGTGATCGGCCGCGCGCACATCGGCGAGCACCGCGCCGGCTTCAACAACCTGTGGAGCAACCCGGGCGGATTCTGGCCGGCCAGCGGCGACTTCAACTGGTACGGACCGCTGCTGGTGATGTCCGGGGTGGTCTTCGCCTATGCCGCCATCGAGATGGTGGGCGTCGCCGCGGGTGAGATGGAGAATCCCGAGCGCGAGGTGCCCAAGGCCGTCAACGCGGTGATCTTCCGGATCGGCGTGTTCTACTGCGGGTCGATCCTGCTGCTGGTCAGCATGCTGCCGACCTCGCAGTACCAGTCGGACACCAGCCCGTTCGTCACGGTGTTCGGTGCCATGGGGCTGAACTGGATGGGCGATGTGATCCAGGCCGTGCTGATCGTGGCGGCGATGTCCAGCCTGAACTCCGGTCTGTACTCGACCGGCCGGGTGCTGCGCAGCCTGGGCATGAGCAAGGAGGCGCCGCAGTTCACCCTGAAGATGAGCAAGTCCGGTGTGCCGTGGGCCGGCATCGTGCTGACCTCGGTGGTGTACGTCCTGGGTGCGCTCCTGAACTACCTGGACCCGGGAGCCTTCGAAACCGCCCTCGAGGCGTCTGCCCTCGGCGTGCTGTTCACCTGGGGCACGATCTTCCTCTGCCAGCTCAGGCTGCGGAGGCTGGTGAACAAGGGCATCGTCCCCAAGTCGCCGTTCCAGATGCCCGGGTCGCCCTACACCAGCTACATCGGGCTGACCTTCCTGGGTCTGGTACTGGTCGGCATGTGCATCTCCGGCTGGCAGACCTCGCCCAACTTCTGGGAGAAGACCAACTTCCTGGTCGTCGTCATCGGGATCCCGTTGCTGGCCATCCTGCTCGCGATCGGCTGGACGGTGGTGAAGCCCAAGGTCGCGGCCAACACGGGCGACCACCTGCACGCCCACTGGTCGATGGACGACCCCCAGCACGACGAGGACTACTGACCCACGACCCAGCGCGGCGCGCGGGCGACGGGTAGCCGCTCAGCGACGTCGGGAATGCCCGGCCCGGACCATCCGGGTCGGGCATTTCCCGTTCTTCCCGGCGTGACCAACCGCTACGGTGAGGCAACACCGCCGTGCAGCCAGGAGGACGCCCGATGCCGCCACTCGCCTCCTCCGGTGCGCAGCTCGGCCAGGGTGCGGCTGATCCGGTCGACGCGGTGGACCTGCTCGACGCCGAGGCGCACGTCGGCGCAGGGGACGCCGCGGTGGCGGGGTGGCTGGCCCGGATCGGGATCGGCGGGGTGGTGCTGGCCACCGGCGCCATCGCCCTGCTGCACTTCGTCGAGCCCAGCCGCTCCCGCGACCCGTTGTCCAGCACGATCAGCGAGTACGCGCTGCTGCCCAACGGCTGGATCTTCGACTGGGCGGTCGTCCTGCTCGCCGTCTCGTCCCTGCTGGTGGTCTCGGCGATGGCGGCCGTGCAGATCGTGCGCTGGCGCTCCCTGGGCGTCGGCATGATGCTGGGCTGGAGCATCGGCCTGGTCGGGCTGGTCGTCTTCCCCAAGCACGGGTTCGGCGCGGACTCCTCGTTCGCCGGCCGGGTGCACTGGACCTGGACGTTGATCGCGTTCTTCAGCCTGCCCATCGGCACCTGCCTGATGTGCTGGGCCCACCGGAAGCCGTCGGCGGGCTGGCCGCGCTGGGCGCTCCGGCTGTCGCTGGTCTCCGGAGGGTGGTTCCTGGTGCTCACCGGACAGACACTGCTGTCCGCCGTCACCCCCGTGCAGGCGTGGCGGTTGGTGGGACTGGTCGAGCGTGCGCTGTCGGTGACGGAGATGGCCGTCGTGGTCGTCCTCGGGCTGTGGGTGCTGGATCACTGCCGGGTACCGGCGCCCCTCCCGGTCCCGCCGGCCTGAAAGCCCCGATCACGCTGTCACCACGCTCGTCCCTCTACTCTTCCAGCGTGGACTGGAACCTGACCATGTGCGGCCGCCGCGGCCACGAGACCTACGCGCCGGACGAGCCCGCGCTGCGCGATCGGCTGCGCGTGGACACCCCCGCCGGCGAGGCGTGGCGATGCCTGCGGTGCGCGACGTACGTCGTGGAGACGCCCAAGGGCAGCGGCCCCGCCGACGACGCACCGGAGGTGCCCCGCGGCCGGCTGCTGCGCGACCGGCGCATCATGCGGCTGCTGGCGGCCGAGCGCGTCGTCCGCGGTCTCGGTCTGCTCGCACTGGCGATCGGCGTGTTCCTCTTCCGGGGCTCGAAGGACGATCTGCAGACCTCGTTCCAGACCAAGCTGCCGGTGCTGCGCCAGCTGGCCCAGCAGATCGGCTGGAACATCAAGGACTCCAAGATCCTGCGGACGATCAACGACGTGTTCTCGCTCTCCGAGCGCACGCTCACCTGGATCGCCGTCGGCCTGGTGGTCTACGCCGGCCTGCAGTTCGTGGAGGGCACCGGGCTGTGGCTGGTGAAACGCTGGGGCGAGTACTTCGCGGTCGTCGCCACCAGCATCTTCCTGCCGCTGGAGGTCTACGAGCTGACCGAGAAGGTCACCTGGCTGCGGGTGGTCCTGCTGCTGGTCAATGTGGCTGCGGTGCTGTGGCTGATCTGGAGCAAGCGGCTGTTCGGCGTCCGCGGCGGCAGCGCCGCCTACGAGCAGGAGCACTCCGCCGAGAGCCTGCTGACCGTCGAGCGGGCGGCCGCCTCGTCGTCGGCACCGGCATCGCCTGCCTCGTCCTCCGCCTCCGCCGCGGTGGCCGGCTGACGGATCACCAGAGCGTGGCGATCACCGCCGGGCGGTCACCAGAGCCGGGGAGCGGCAGACGCGGGATCTGCCGCGTCGGCTGCGATCGGCGACGGCGTGGAAGTATTCGACGGTGCGGTGGCGAAGTCCAGTACGGCGCCGGTGTGGATCACCGCCAGACGCTGGGTGGCCCTGGTGATGGCCACGTACAGATCGTTGCGCCCACGGGCGGACTCGCCGGCGATCAGGTCCGGTTCCACCAGGATCACCGAGTCGAACTCCAGGCCCTTGGCCTGCCGGACCGTCAACACCACCACCGGGTTGTCCACGTCCGACGCCGCCCCGGCCGTCGGCACCCGGCCGGCCACCGCCCGGCGGGTCGCCTCCAGCAGTGCTTCGGGCACCAGCACGGCGAGGTGCTGGTCGCCCGCGGCCGCAGCGTCCTGGGCCGCGGCGACCGCAACGGCCTGCAGCAGGGCGGCGGGTGCGGCGGCGGTGAACGTCGGCTGCACACCGGTGGAGCGCACGGACGTGGGCGCGGTGAGCCGCGGGTCGATGCCGGCCAGCACGCGGTCGGCGAGCACCGAGATCTCGGCGGGTGTCCGATAGTTGACGGTCAACTCCTCGAACCGCCAGTCCCGCCCGACGTACGGCCGGAGCACCGCCGCCCATGACGACGCGCCGGCCGCGTCGCTGGTCTGCGCCAGGTCTCCGACCAGCGTCATCGACCGCACCGGGCAGCGGCGCATGACCGTCCGCCACGCCATGGCGGAGAGTTCCTGCGCCTCGTCGACCACCACGTGACCGTAGGTCCACTCCCGATCCGCGCCGGCCCGCTCGGCGGTGGAGGTGAGCAGCACCCGGTCGTCCTGCAGCTCGGCCAGGTCGGCGGCGGTCACCATGCCCAGCAGCGACTCGTCCTCGCCGTCGGCCGTCCCGGCCGGGGCGCCGTCGTCGAGCATGTCCAGCACCGTCTGGGCGTACTCCTCGCGCCGTTCGCGGTCGGCCGCAGCGCTGGCCAGGGTGAGGCGGTCGTCGGTGCCCAGCAACTCGGCCGCCTCGTCGAGCAGCGGCACGTCGGACTGCGAGAACGCGTAGCGCTGTGCCGCCACGGGGGAGGACAGCAGGGCACGCTCCCGCTCACCGAGGAACGGGGCCGCCACGCGCAGCCTGCGGGCGTCGGTGAACAGCTCGCTGACCAGGGTCTGCGGGCTGATCGCCGGCCAGATGCCGGCGAGCACGCCCTGCACCCGCTCGTCGCTGCGCAGGTCACGCCGGATGTCCTGCACGTCGTCGGAGGTCATCGGCAGGGCGGCGAGTCCCTGCTGCTGCCGGCGCGCGACCTGCCGGGTCAGCTGGTCCAGCACGGACTTGACGAACACGGCCCGCGCCCGGTTGTGCGGCAGCCGCGACTGCCAGGCCCGGGCCTGGGATCGACGGAGCAGTTCGGGGTCCAGTCGCAGATCGGCACTGCCGTAGCGGAACTCGATCGCTGCCGCCGGCACCCGCTGCCGGTCGAGCACCGCGTTGGCCAGCACCTTCGCCATGTTCAGGCGACCCTTGAGCACCGCGACGGCGTCGTTCTCCACGCGCGTGGCGCGTACGCCGGGAAACAGGTCGCCGACCGTGGACAGCACCACCGCACTCTCGCCGAGCGAGGGCAGCACCGAGCCGATGTAGTTCAGGAACGTCCGGTTCGGCCCGATCACCAGCACGCCGCGGTTCGCCAGCTGCTGCCGGTGGGTGTAGAGCAGGTAGGCCGTGCGATGCAGCGCAACCGCCGTCTTCCCGGTGCCCGGTCCACCCTGGACGACCAGGATCCCGGCCCGGTCGGCGCGGATGATCCGATCCTGCTCGGCCTGGATCGTCTCGACGATGTCGCCCATCCGCCCGGTCCGCGGCGCGTCGAGCGCGGCCAGCAGGGCGGCCTCGCCGGTGAGTCCGGACGTGCCCACGGCCGCCAGCGCGGGATCGTCGGGGGACAGCCCGGTCAGGTCCAGGTACTCGTCCGACAGCGACTGGACCACCCGGCGGCGCACCCGCAGGTGCCGGCGCCGCCGCACCCCCAGCGGAGCGGCCGCCGTGGCCACGTAGAACGGGCGGGCCGATGGTGCCCGCCAGTCCATCAGCAGCTGCTCCCGGTCGACGCCCTCGGAGAAGATGCCCATCCGGCCGATGTGCATCGAGCCGCCGTCCACGCCGTCGAGGCGGCCGAAGCACAGCTTGTCCTCCGCGACGTTCAGGTCCAGCAACGTCCGGGCGTGCGCGGCGTAGGCGATGTCCCGTTCCACCCGCCCGCCCGGGGTGCCGTCGCTGTCCCGGAGGTAGGTGTCGCGCAGCCGGGTGGTCTCCTGCCGCATCCGGTCCAGCCGCTGGTAGAGCGCGCCGATGAAGGCCTGCTCGGCGGCAAGGTCGTTCCCGTTGGACAACTGGCGTTCTCCCCCTGCTTGTCGACGCCCGCTCCCGATCGCACGCGACGCGGGCCGGCGACCAGCCTTCCAGAACCCGGCCGCCCGCCGCCACTCGCGCGCCCGGTGGGCTGCGCTGCGGCACGATGACACCGTGCGACGCAACCTCGGGATCCAGCCCGCGCGGACCGGGCCGCCCGCCGACCGCCCACCGCGGCCAGAGGACGCCGCACCCACCGACCCGCTGGCGGCGGACTGCGCGCGCTGCTTCGGCCTGTGCTGCGTGGCGCTGCCGTTCACCCGCTCGACGGACTTCGCCATCGACAAGGCCGGCGGGGAGCCGTGCGTCAACCTGGGCCGGGACTTCGGCTGCCTGGTACACGGCCGGCTGCGGGACGTCGGGTTCGCCGGATGCACCGTGTTCGACTGCTTCGGTGCGGGGCAGCAGGTCGCCCAGTCCACCTTCGCCGGTCGGAGCTGGCGGGACGACCCGGAGTCGGCCGGGTCGATGTTCGAGACCTTTGCCGTCATGCGTCAGCTGCACGAGCTCCTGTGGTACCTGCGGGACGCGTCGACACGCGCGTCGGCAGCGGGCGTCCGGTCCGACATCGAGGCGGCACGGATATCGACCGAGGAGTTGACCGGAGGATCCGCGGCGGCGTTGGCAGTTTTGGACGTCGACGATCACCGCCGAGCCGTCGACCGGGTGCTGCAGCGCGTCGGCGCCCTGGTGCGCGCCGAGGCCGGCCCGCCGGTCGCCGGCCGCCGGCGTGATTTCCGGCGGGCGGATCTGGTCGGCCGCTCCCTGCGCGGCGCAGACCTGCGCGGCGCCGACCTCCGCGTGGCACTGCTGATCGGGTCGGACCTGCGCGGCGCGGACCTGCGGTTCGCCGACCTGATCGGGGCGGACCTGCGCGGAGCTGCGCTGCACGGCGCCGACCTGTCGTCCTCGGTGTTCCTGACGCAGTTCCAGGTGAACGCCGCCGGCGGGGACCGGTCAACGCTGCTGCCGCCGGCGCTGGGCCGCCCGCCGTACTGGTCGTGACGCCCGCCGGGCGCCTGTCCGGTCCAACCGCGCCACCGTCGGTGTCGTCCCGCGCGCCTCGCGCGGGCAGAATCGGGACGTGGACCAGCCCTGGTGGATCCTGCACGTCGACCTCGACCAGTTCATCGCGGCGGTCGAGGTGCTGCGGCGCCCGGAACTGGCCGGCCTGCCGGTCGTGGTGGGCGGCGCGGGTGACCCGACGCAGCGCGCCGTGGTGGCGACGGCGTCCTACGAGGCGAGGGCCTTCGGCGTCCGGTCGGGGATGCCGCTGCGGGTGGCCGCCCGCAGGTGCCCCGACGCGGTGTTCCTGCCGCAGGACCGTCCGGTCTACGAGGAGGCCTCCGACCGGGTGATGCAGGTGCTGCGGAGCTTCACCGACCCGGTCGTCGTCGAGGTGCTCGGATGGGACGAGGCCTTCGTCGGGGTGTCCACCGCTGATCCGGAAGGCACGGCCCGGCAGGCGCACCAGGCGGTGCTGGAGGAGACGTCTCTCTGGTGCTCGGTCGGCATCGGCGACAACGTGCTGCGGGCGAAGATGGCCACCGACTTCGGCAAGCCGCGCGGCGTCTTCACGCTGACCGCGGCGAACTGGTACGACGTGATGGGCGACCGGTCGACCGACGAGCTCTGGGGGATCGGCCGCAAGACCGCGGCGAAGCTGGCCGCCCTGGGGCTGGCCACCACCGCCGAGCTGGCGGCCGCCGACCCGCACGAACTGGGGACGAAGGTGGGCCCGACCATGGGTCCGCGGTACGTCGGGATCGCCCGTGGGCAGGGCCGCACCGAGGTCCTCGGCACCCCGTACGTGCCCAGGGCCAGGAGCCGCGAGACGACCTACCAGCACGACCTGACCGATTGGGCCGAGATCACCGCCGAGCTGAGGACGCTGGCCAGGCAGGTGACCGCCGACGTGCTCGAGGAGGGCCGGGAGGCGGTGCGGATCGGGGTCAAGGTCCGCTTCAAGCCGTTCCTGACCTCGACCCGCAGCCTGACGCTGCCGGCACCCACGAACGACTCCGACGACATCCTCGCCGCGGCGCTGGAGGTACTGGAGCGGTTCGATCGCGACCGGCCGATCCGGCTGCTCGGCGTGCGAGCGGAGTTCGCCCGGCGGGGGGACGAGCCGGCCAGCCCGGCGCGCGGCCGCGGCGGCCTCGGTGGCGACGCCGAATAGTCGGCGTTCACCAGCAGTGCGTCGGAGGGAAGTGCGGCGACCCTCACGCGCCGGACCTGCGCCGTACCGCACCCGAGGGGCAGATTGCGGGTAAAGTCGGGTAGCGAGGTCGAGGGGCGCTGCGACGGACTGCACCGGTCCGCCACGCTCGATCTTCTCCACCGTGCAACAAGGGCGCCTCCGACGAGGAGGCAACCGATGCCCGTGATCACCGAGACCGACTCCGCGAGTCGTACGGACGCGCACGACAAGCTCCGCGACCTGTGCGCCCAGCGCATCCTGGTGCTCGACGGCGCCTGGGGCAGCATGTTCCAGAACGCCGGGCTGCAGCCCGAGGACTACCGCGGCACCCTGTTGCCCGACCACTCCCGTGACGTCACCGGCGACCCGGACCTGCTCAACCTGACCCGCCCCGACGTCGTGCTCGACGTGCACCGCCAGTACCTGGCCGCCGGCGCCGACATCACCACCACGAACACCTTCACCGCGACGAGCATCGGGCAGTCGGACTACGCCCTCCAGCACCTGGTGCGGGAGATGAACCTGGCCGGCGCCCGGCTGGCGCGCCAGGCCGCGGACGAGTTCGGCGGCCGGTTCGTCGCCGGTTCCATCGGCCCGCTCAACGTGACGCTCTCGCTGTCCCCGCGGGTGGAGGACCCGTCCTACCGGGCGGTGTCCTTCGACGACGTCCGGGCGGCCTACGCCGAGCAGATCCAGGCGCTCGCCGACGGGGGAGTGGACCTGCTGCTCATCGAGACGATCTTCGACACGCTGAACGCCAAGGCCGCCATCGCCGCGGCCCGGGACGTCGCGCCGCACCTGCCGCTGTGGATCTCGGTCACCATCGTCGACCTGTCCGGCCGGACCCTCTCCGGCCAGACGGTGGAGGCGTTCTGGAGCGCGATCGAGCATGCGCAGCCACTGGTGGTGGGCGTCAACTGCTCGCTGGGCGCGCAGGAGATGCGCCCGCACGTGGCGGAGCTGGCCAAGCTCGCCGACACCTACGTCGCCTGCCATCCGAACGCCGGCCTGCCCAACGCCTTCGGCGGGTACGACCAGACACCGGCCGAGACGGCGGAGATGCTCGGCGAGTTCGCCGGCTCCGGCATGGTCAACATCGTCGGCGGGTGCTGCGGCACCACCCCGGCGCACATCGAGCAGATCGCCAAGGCGGTGTCCGGCCTGCCGCCGCGCAGGCTCGCCGAGCCCGGCCACCGGTCCCGGTTCAGCGGTCTGGAGCCGTTCGTCATCGGTAGGGACACCGGGTTCGTGATGATCGGCGAACGCACCAACGTCACCGGATCCAAGCGCTTCCGCCGGCTGATCGAGTCCGACAACCACCAGGGCGTAGTGGATGTCGCGCTGGAGCAGGTGCGGGGCGGGGCGAACCTGTTGGACGTCAACATGGACGCCGACCTGCTGGACAGCGAAAAGGCCATGACGACGTTCCTCAACCTGATCGCCACCGAGCCGGAGGTCGCCCGGCTGCCCATCATGGTCGACAGCTCGAAGTGGTCGGTGCTGGAGGCGGGCCTGAAGTGCGTGCAGGGCAAGGGGGTGGTGAACTCGATCAGCCTCAAGGAGGGCGAGGAGCCGTTCCTGCGGCAGGCCAGGCGGATCCAGGACTACGGCGCCGGCGTGGTCGTCATGGCGTTCGACGAGCAGGGCCAGGCCGACACGGCCGAACGCAAGGTGTCCATCTGCGGGCGGGCCTACGACCTGCTGACCCAGCAGGCCGGGTTCGCCCCGCAGGACATCATCTTCGACCCGAACGTGCTGGCCGTCGCGACCGGCATCAGCGAGCACAACGGTTACGCGAAGGCGTTTCTCGAGGCCCTGCCGCTGATCAAGAAGCGCTGCCCCGGCGTGCACATCAGCGGCGGCATCTCCAACCTGTCGTTCTCCTTCCGCGGCAACGACGTGGTGCGGGAGGCCATGCATTCGGCGTTCCTGTACTACGCCGTGCAGGCCGGGCTGGACATGGGCATCGTCAACGCCGGGCAGCTCACGGTCTACGAGGACATCCCCAAGGATCTGCTGACCCTGGTGGAGGACGTGCTGTTCGACCGCCGGGAGGACGCCACCGACCGGCTCGTCACCTTCGCCGAGACGGTCACCGGGTCGGCCACCGCCCGCGTGGTGGACCTGGCCTGGCGGGACGCCCCGGTGGCGGAGCGACTGAGCTATGCGCTGGTGCACGGCGTGGTCGACTTCATCGAGGTGGACACCGAAGAGGCCCGGCAGCAGATGGCCCGCCCGCTCCAGGTGATCGAGGGCCCGTTGATGGACGGCATGAAGGTGGTCGGCGACCTGTTCGGCGCCGGCAAGATGTTCCTCCCGCAGGTGGTCAAGAGCGCCCGGGCGATGAAGCGTTCGGTGGCCTACCTCGAGCCGTTCATGGAGGCCGAGAAGGAACTGGCCAAGCAGGAGGGCCGGATCCACGACGAGCGCGGCCAGGGCACCGTCGTGATGGCCACGGTGAAAGGCGACGTCCACGACATCGGCAAGAACATCGTCGGAGTGGTACTGGGCTGCAACAACTATCGCGTGATCGACCTGGGCGTCATGGTGCCCGCGGCGAAGATCCTGGACACCGCGCTCGCCGAGAAGGCCGATGCGATCGGGCTTTCCGGTCTGATCACCCCGTCGCTGGACGAAATGGTCTCCGTCGCGGCGGAGATGCAGCGTCGCGGTATCACGCTGCCGCTGCTGATCGGCGGCGCGACCACGTCGCGGCAGCACACCGCCGTCCGGATCGCGCCGGCCTACGGCGGCCCCACGGTGCACGTGATCGACGCCTCCCGGGTGGTCGGCGTGGTGTCGGACCTGCTCGACCCGCAGCGGGCGAAGCAACTGGACGTCGACAACCGTCTCGAACAGGACCGGCTGCGGGACCAGCACGCCAACCGGCAGCACAAGCGGCTGCTGACCCTTGCCGAGGCGCAGGCCAACCGCGAGCTGGTCGTGTTCGACGACCTTCCGGTGCCCACCTTCACCGGGGCGCGGGTGCTGCACCCGGACATCAAGCAGCTGCGGGACATGATCGACTGGCAGTTCCTGTTCCTGGCCTGGGAGCTGCGCGGGAAGTACCCCGCGATCCTGGAGCAGCCGGTGGCCCGCGAGCTGTTCGACGACGCGAACAACCTGCTGGACCAGATCATCGCCGAAGGCTCCTTCCAGGCCAGCGGCGTGTACGGCTTCTGGCCGGCGCACGCCGAGGGCGACGACATCGTCCTGGACGGCCCCGGCGACGGCGTCCGGTTCCCGATGCTGCGCCAACAGACAGAAAAACCGGAAGCCAGACCGAACCGTTCGCTCGCGGACTACATCGCGCCGCACGGCGACCACCTGGGCGGGTTCGCCGTTGCGAT
This sequence comes from uncultured Nakamurella sp., assembly GCA_964242105.1. GTDB lineage: Bacteria > Actinomycetota > Actinomycetes > Mycobacteriales > Nakamurellaceae > Nakamurella. The sequence continues at coordinate 23,997 of CAXTBG010000019.1, forward strand.
CCACGGCGCCGAGGTGCTGGCGGCCAAGTACGAGGCCGAGCAGGACGACTACCGGTCGATCATGGTGAAGGCACTGGCCGACCGGCTGGCCGAGGCGTTCGCCGAGTACATCCACCTGGAGGCGCGGCGCGAGTGGTTCGAGCCCGACGCCGAACCGCTGCTGGCGGACCTGCACGCCGAACGGTTCCGCGGCATCCGGCCGGCGCTGGGCTATCCGGCCAGCCCGGACCACACCCTCAAGGAGGAGCTGTTCGACCTGCTGGGTGCACAGGCCCTCGGCATCACGCTGACCGAGTCGTTCGCCATGTCACCGGCGGCCGCGGTGTCGGGACTGCTGTTCGCCCACCCCGGGTCCAGGTACTTCACCATCGGTCGCATCAACCAGGAGCAGGTGCACGACTACGCGCGGCGGCGTGGAATGGACGTCGGCGTCGTCGAACGCTGGCTGCGCCCCAACCTGTCCTACGAGCCGCAGTAGCCGGCTCAGGCCGGGTGGTCGTTCGCCGGCTCAGGCCGGGTGGTCGTTCGAGGTGACGGCCTGCACCGTGTCGGCCACCTCTTCGGTGTTGCCCTCGCGGGCGATGTCGGCCTCGCTGATGATGCCCACCAGACGGCCGTGGTCGATCACCGGCAGCCGGCGGATCTGGTGGTCGGCCATCGTGGCCAGGACGTCGTCGAGCGGCGCGTCGGCGGGTATCGACACCGGGTCGCCGGTTGCGAGCTCGCCGGCCGTGACCGCACCGGGATCGCCGCCGTCGGCGATGCACCGCACCACGATGTCCCGGTCGGTGACCATCCCGACCAGGTTCTCGTCGTCGTCGCACACCGGCAGCGCGCCGACGTCGAGATCGCGCATCAGCTGCGCCGCCTCGACCAGCGTGGTGGCGGCGCCCACCCAGCGTGGGTGGATCGTCATGACGTCCCTGGCGGTCGGGTCCATCGGCTGCTCCGTGCTCTCGATCGGCCGGGTGCGCCCGCACCCGCTGGCAGAGCGTCGGTTTCCGGCTTGCCGGGGCGCTAAACGGCTGCTCCGCGAGGTCCCGGGGTCAGTTGGTCTCGCTGGCGGTGTTGCCGATGGTGGGCGTGCGCCCCGCCCTCCGGAGGATCCCGGCCAGCCGGGCCACCGCGGGGCTGGTGAGGACGTCCTCCAGGAACAGCGGTGCGCCGTCCGGACCGGCGATCTGGTAGCGCCAGTTGGGGTAGGCGTCGGTGGTACCCGGAACGTTCTGCGGATGACGGTCACCGACGGCGTCGGTCAGCGAGACGTTCAGCAGCCGGCAGGGCGTCAGCGTCAGATAGCGGTGCAGACCGTCGACGATGTCCTGCGGCCCGGCCCCTGCGGCGATGCAACCGGTCCGCTCCAGCTCCGCTGTCCACCGCTCCAGGACCTCGTGCTCGCGCGCGACCTCCTCGTCCAGGTCGCCGGTCAGCAGGCCGAGCCGCCCACGGAGCCTGACGTGGTCGCCGGTGACCAGGCAGGCGGCCGGCGGGAGATCGTGCGTGGTCACGGAGGCGAAGCACCATTCCCGCCAGCGTTCGGGGGGAATCGGTACGCCGTCGTCCATCTCGAACCACAGCACCGACGTGCCCGGTACGCCGCGGCGCAGCAGGTACTCCTGGACGCTCGGCTCGAACGTGCCGAGGTCCTCCCCGATGACGACCGCGCCGGCCCGATGGGCCTCCAGCGCGGCGATGCCGATCAGCACCTCGTGGTCGTACCGGACATAGCTCCCGTTCGTCGCGCCGTGTCCCCGCGGGATCCACCACAGCCGGAACAGGCCGATGATGTGGTCGACGCGCAGGCCGCCGGAGTGCCGCAGGATGCCGGAGACCAACGTCCGGAACGGCGCGTATCCGTTCTCCGCCAACCGGTCCGGTCGCCAGGGATGTTGGGACCAGTCCTGGCCCAGCTGGTTGAACGCATCGGGCGGGGCACCGACGCTGACGCTCCCGGCGTACAGCTCGCGGGCGCTCCAGGTGTCGGCGCCGTCCGGGTGCACCCCGACCGGCAGGTCGTGGATCACGCCGATGTCCATCACGTCCCTGGCAGCCCGGTGTACCCGCGCCAGCTGCTGGTCGAGCAACCACTGCAACCAGCGGTGGAACTCGACCGACGGCGCGTGCGCTGCCGCGAACTGCTGCACCTCCGGCGAACCAGCGTCCTGACACGCGACCGGCCACACGCTGGTGTCCGGCCCGTACGTCTCGGCCAGCGCGCACCAGGTGGCGAACTGCAGCAGATCCACGCCCTCCCGCTCGGTGAACGCCGCGAAGTCGGCCTCCCGCTCCGCGCTCCGGGGGGTGCCGAACAGCAGGGTGAGTGCCTCCCGCTTGGCCGTCCAGGCGGTGTCGCGGTCCAGCAGCCCGGGCCCGGATCGCCCGGTGCCGGCTCGCTCCCGCAGCCGTGCGCACCGGTCCGCATCCGCTTTCGACAGTTGTGCGTACTCCGCCACGTCCTCCACCCGCAGGTACTGCGGATCGAAGAAGCGGCGGCTGACCGGGAGGTAGGGGGACGGCTCGATCGGCGGCAGGGGAGCGGCGGCGTTCATCGGGTTGATCAACAGGTAGTCAGCGCCGTGTTCGGATCCGGACCAGGTGACCAACTCCCGCAGGTCCGAGAGGTCACCCATGCCCCACGACCGGCGGGACGGGACGCTGTACAGCTGGGTGGCGAAACCCCAGACCCGCTCGTTCGTCACCGTGGCCGGAAAACCCAGGAACGACGGCGATACGATCAGATGTGCTGCCCACGCCTCGTTGTCGAACGTCAGGTGCACGGTGTGGTAGCCGAGCGGAAGGTCCGTGGGCAGGTCGACGGTCTGCGGTGCGTACTGCTCGTCGGAAGCTGCCGTGGCGGTGTCTGCCGGTGGCAGTCCCTGCTCGGCCGACAGGTCGACGGTCCCGCCGTCCTCCAGCTCCACCCACACCGTCGCCCTGCAGCCCGCCGGCAGCCGCAGGACGATCTCGGTCGTGATGCCCTGTTCCGCTGCCACGACCGGCGGCAGGCACCGCCGGGCGGCCTGCAGCCGCAGTCGCTCCGCCGCCTCCCGCGCCGCCTGCACCGACGAGGTGTCCACGTCGAACGCGGTCAACAAGGCCTGCAACGTGGCGTCCTGCACCTCGACCAGTTGGTCGGCGCCGTCCAGGTACGAGACGGCGATCCCGCAGTACTGGGCCAGCACGTGCAGTTGCTCGGACAGCTCGGACGGCTCGTGGCCGCCTGGCGGCGCGAGGTCTGTCGCTCCCCGATCCGAGGACGCGTGGTCGCGGATCGGGGCGGAGTCGGACAGTGGCGCGCGGTCGGACTGCTGGGTCCGGTCGGACATGAGGTTCTGCTCCCGTCGACGGCTCGAGACCGGCCAGCAGGTGCAGGTGCGCCCGGCGCGGATTCCGGCCGACCGGCCGGGTCGACAGTATCCGGGGCGCCGCGGGCCCAAACCGTTCGGCCGCGCCGCCGGCCGCACATGTGGACCTCGCCGTCGGCGGCCTGCGGCCGTCGTCTGGCCGGCCGGACGTCTGGCCGGCGGAGCGGCTAGACGGGTGCCGGGCCGGGCTGGCAGTGCGGACACCACCAGGTCCGGCGGCGCTCGGCGTCGCCTGGCACCTCCGCGGCGACGCAGACGGTCGTGCCGCATCGGCGGCACGGCTGGCCGGCACGTCCGGCGACCCAGTGCTGCTCGCCCGGCCGCGTGTTGCCGGTGGTGACCTGCATGGCCCCGGCGGTCGTGGCGGACTGCCGCAGCGCCCGCGCGGCGAGGGCAACCGTCGCCGGTACGTCGACGTCCCGCATCGGTGTCCACGGGTTGTAACCGCGGAGGAAGCTCAACTCATTGGCCCACAGATTGCCCAGGCCGGCGATGTTGCGCTGGTCGAGCAACGCGGCCGCCAGCGGTCGGTCCGGACGGGCCGCGAGCCGCCGGACCGCTTCGGCCGGGTCCCAGTCCGCGCGGAGCGGGTCGGGCCCGAGATGGCCGATCGCGTCGCTCTCGTGGCTGGTGGGGAGCAATTGCACGACCGGAAGGCTGATCCCGTAAGCGATCGCGCCGGAGTCCAGGGCCAGCAGGACGCGCACGTCGGGCATCATCCGCCGCGGCAACTGCTTGCCACCGCGGGTGATGGACCACGACCCGGTCATCTTCAGGTGGGTGTGCAGGGTGAGTCCACCGGAGAACCTGGTCAGCAGGTGCTTGCCGTGGGTGTCGTGTTCGGTGATGACCCGCCCTGACAGGTCGCTGGTCGCGTGTGCCGGCACCCGCAGCTCGGCCCGCACCAGGCGTCGACCGTCCAGCGAGGCGCGCAGACGTCGTGCCAGGACGAAGACGGTGTCGCCTTCGGGCATCTAGCCGCTACTCGCCGGTGCGCTCCTCGCGGAGCTCCGCGGGCGGTCCGTAGATGCTGGACATGTGGTCGTGGCCGTCCGCGTCGTCGATGGAGGTGGTCGAGCTGCCCGCTCCGTCCTCCCCGAACGCGGTCGCCCGGGCGGCATCGGCTGCCGCGGGAGAGTCGTGGGCCGCGGCCGCTTCCTGGTTGGACGCCGATGCGTCACCGGCGTTCTCGTCCTCCCAGTGCATCGGTGCGGCCGCTGCCGCCCGGTCCAGTGCGGAATCCGATGGGTGTGCGGTGGGGTCGGTCATCGAACTGCCTCCCTGTGCAGTGTGGCGCTCGCGAAAGCCTCCTCGGCCGTGAGCATCGCCCAAGGACGATGCCCGGACGGCCGAGGAGGCAAACATGCGGGTGTCTGTTTCAGACAGCGTCAGGCAGGCAGCGGCACCGCGTAGTAACCGACCTTGTACCAGGACTGCGTCGGTACGCCGCCCGCACCCGTCAGGGTGAAGACGAAGTGGTAGACCACGCCGCCGAGGATCCGCGTCTGCCCGAACGCGCACGGGCTGTACGAGCCGGGGCTCGGGAAGAGGTAGACGGACGTCAGCTTCGCGGTGTCGCTGTCGACCCTGGTGTCGGCGTTGACGTTCGAGGCGACGCCCTGCCAGACGATCTGCTGGCGGAGCGTGGTCCGCAGTACGTGTACCGGACCCGAGTTGCCGCAGCGGTAGACCATCACCAGCTTGGCCGAGCCACCGCTTGCGGACCCGAACTGGTCGTACAAGCCCTGGTGATGGTCGGCGCCGCACGTCTCGTACGAGTGGCAGGTGTCGATGCCGCCGTAGGCCTTGAAGCCCTTGATGGTCGTGGTGACGACGACGGTCCCGCACTCGCTGAACACGTGGATGTTGTTGCAGTCACCGTCCCCGATGGGATTGACCTTCGGGCCGTAGACGGTGACCGTCGACGCCGCGAGGCGCAATTTCGGTGCCGGGGCGGCGGACGCGCCGGTTGCGCCGAGGACACCGACCAGCCCCAGGAGGACGGCGGTGGACAGCAGCAGCGTGACAATCCTGCGGATCAACGGATGACTCCTCTTGTGTTGCCGGCTACCCGCCGGCGTCAGGGCGGTGCGCCCCTCTCCTGTCGCAAGTGTGGCAAATGCACAGTCACCTGTCTGTCCCCGATCGGGGGGAACCTGTCCTCGAAAGGAGGACATCGGACACGTGGTGGTGGAAATCCGCCCCGTCCGCGACCGGTTAGAGGAGGCGATCGCGTGCCGTCAGGCTCTTCGGTCCACGGAACGTCACCAAGCGTGACGCGACTGACCGACCGTGATGCAGCCTTTTCGGGGCGATCCCGGGGGGTCGACCACCTGCAGACGAAACCCTGCAGCGCGCCGCCGCGCAGGCAACGGCGGACGCCCTGCGTCCACCGCTCATCCACCGGCCGGCGGGCCCGCCAGCGTGGCGAGCCAGTGGTCGGTCTGCGTCGGCGACCGGAACAGCAGGACGCGGCGGCCGTCCCGCGCGGCCCACTCGCGCAGGTGGGCGCGCTTGCGGCGGAACGAACGGAAGTGCCACGCGATGATGGAGTCGCGGCTGAACGCCCCGCGCAGGGTTTCCACGTTCCCGTTGCAGATGGGCCGCCGGTCCCGGATCCGACCGGCCGTCCGCCGAACCAGCCGGCCGAGCGACCGCCACCGCGGGTAGTCCAGTCCGACGACGAGTTCCGCGCGGTCGAGGACCAGTTCCCGCCAACCGCTGTAGGCCGTGTCCAGGATCCACTCGTCCCGCGCGCAGATCGCCGCGATCCGCGCACGTTGCTCGGCCTGGGCCACTGCGATCCATCCCGGTTCCCACATGAGGTCGTCGACGGAGAACCAGGGCAGGCCGGTGCGGGCAGCAACGGATTCGGCCAGCGTGCTCTTCCCGGAGCCGGTGACGCCGTAGATCAGGATGCGTCGCGCCGGAAGGCTTCTCGGCGACCGTGCGGACATGCCGGTCAGTCAAGCAGTGCACGAGCGCGCAACGGAACTGCTCACGCGGATCTGTTGCGCATGTCCCGGGCACGCGCCCACCATGGGGGGATGGATGCGGAGACGGACGCCGAGCGCGGAACGGTTCGTCACTGGTGGGCGACCGCCGACACCGCCTCGGCGGCAGCTGGTCAGCTGGTGGTCTGGATCGCCCTCCTCACGGTCAGCATCTTCGCCACCATGGTGGAACCGGGAGTCGAGTGGTGGCTGGCAATCGCTGCCTGGACGGTCGGTCTGATCGCAAGCACGGTGACGCTGATGCATCGAACCGGCATGGTGTCCCGGGTCCGCCGCCGACCGCCGTTGACGCAGGCCGGCACCTTCTCCTGGGGCTTGGGCACGGCCGTGCTGGCGGCCGTGGCGGTCACTGCACTGGCCGTCCTGATCAGCACCGGAAGCGCAGTGTTCCTGGTCGTCGTCCTGCTGGCGGCGGCCGCGGCGGTGTGGTCCGGCGCGTGCGGGCTGTTGCGCGCAGGATCGCCGCACTGACGCCCGGCTGCTGCCGGCCGGTTCTCAGGGCGCGGGCGCCCCGGGCATGATGCGCTCATGCGCTTCCTGCGGACCGGTCGGCTGATCCCGTCGAACTCGGGCCTGTGGGCCGTCGACGAATTCCCACCGGTCGCCGCCGTCCTGCACCCCGCGTCCGGAGCCGTTCTCGATGTCGTGAGCTGGACGGCGCTGCCGGCCGCCCCCGCCGGGTATCCGTGGCCTGCTCCCGCCGTCAGAGGCGACGGGACCTCGCTGTGGACCCAGCAGCAGCCGTCCGGTCCGCTGGTCCGGGTCGGTGCGGGCGGCGAAGCCACGGCCGTCTGGACCGACGGCCTCGAGTTCGCCGCCTGCGGCCCCGGTGAGGCGTGGTGCGCTCCCCAGCCGCCTGGTCAGGAGCTGGTTCATGGGTCGAGGGCCACACCGATGACGCTGGGACAGCACATGCTGTCCACGCTGCTCCGTGTCCGAGAGGACGGCCGGCAGGACACGGTGACGATCGATCGGCCGGTGCGCCGCCTGTCGGTGACGGCCGGCGCGCTGGTCATCGAGGTCGACGACGAGCCGTGGACGCTCGGTCACCTCGGCGAGAACACGTACGAAGTCCGCTGGACCAGCCGCTACGTGAGCGTGCCCTGGGGTAGCGAGCTGCCCCGCAGCCTGACCGTCGGGCAGGACCTCTCCTCCCGGCAGCGCCCGCCCGGCGTGCTGCACGAGCCGACCGACATGGCGATGGCCTGGTACGAGTTCCCCGGCGACCCGCGCGGCGTCCTGTCCGCGGCGGGGCTCCGGTGGCGGCTGGGGCGCATCGCGGGATCGGCAACAGATCCGGCCTGGCCGTGGCATCCCCTCATCGCCACCGCCCACGACGACACCGATGACGGCGTCGGTCGCTACGAGCTCGGCCCAGGCACGATCACCGCCGCCACGGGTATCGCCGGCAACACCGCCGTCGGCGTCGCGGTGCGACGGCCCGGCGCCACCCATCCCGTCGAGGTGGTCGCGCTGCACCCCGACCGGAACGAGGTCGTGACCCTGCTGTCCCCCGACGACGTCGACATCACCGACCGGTGCTGGCCGCTCGTACCGAGGCCGATCGAGACGGATTCCTACGAGCGGCCGAGACGGATTCCTACGAGCGGCAGATCCTTCAGCGCAACTCGTCGCTGGAGAGCTACTGGATCGGCGAGCGGGGTGCCCAGCCACTGGTCGACGGGATGCGCGACGTCACCACCCGTCTGGACGGGCCGTGGCCGGATACGCAGTTGGAGTGGACCTTCCGGTGGCCGGACCGCCCCGGCCTGGTGCTCCGTCGCCGCGTCGCCCTGTATGACGAGCTCGGGCGGCTGGCCGTACCCGAATACGCTGCTATCCACCTGATGGAGGATCTGGACACCGGAGCGGTTCCGCCGTCCTCCGCAGCCCACGACGGCGTCCTGGACCTGTGACCTGGAGCCGGCCGTTCGCCGGGATCGCCCGCCACGTGCAACGCTCGCTGTTCAACACCCGCACGGTGCGTCGAGATGACTCGGAGAGGTGAATGAACCACATCCTGGTGTTCCTGGTGGCCGGCGTCGCCCTGGTCCTGGCGGTCGAGGTGGTGGCCGAGAAGACGAAACTCCCGGCCGCGGCCCTGCTGACGGTGGTCGGGTTGATCTACGCCCTCCTACCGGGTACCAACCTCGTTCTCGATCCGCACGTCATCCTGACGTTCATCCTGCCGCCCCTGCTCTACAGCGCCGCGCTGAATTCCTCGCTGCTGGCAATCCGGAAGAATCTGCGGCCGGTCGTCAGCCTCTCCGTCTTCCTGGTGCTCTGCACCGCCGTGCTGGTCGGGGTCGGCGTCCACCTGCTGCTGCCCTCGATCACCCTCGCTGCCGGCATCGCCCTGGGCGCCGCCGTGGCACCGCCCGATCCCGTGGCCGCGCTGGCCATCGGCCGCCGGGCCGGGCTGCCTCCCCGGCTGATCACCCTGATCGAGGGCGAAGGCCTGCTCAACGACGCCACCGCGCTGACCACCTTCACCGTGGCCGTCGCGGCGGCGGTCAGCGGTGACTTCTCCACGCCGGCCTTCGTCGGGAAGTTCCTGGTGTCGGCGGCCGGCGGTCTGGCCGTGGGCATCGTCGTGGCGCTGGCGGTCCGCGTGCTCCGCTCGCGGATCACCGAGCCGCTGCTGGTCAACTCGATCTCGCTGGTCACCCCGTTCGCCGCCTACCTCGTCGGCGAGGAGATCCACGTGTCCGGCGTGCTGGCGGTCGTCGTGGCCGGTCTGATCGTCGGGCACGATTCGCCGCGGTTCTCTTCCGGTCCCAGCCGACTGCAGTCGACCGCCGTCTGGCGGTTGATCGATTTCCTGTTGGAGGGCTTCGTCTTCCTGCTGATCGGCCAGCAGCTGCCGACCGTGTTGAACGGGCTGGGCAGCTATTCCACGGCCACCATCGTCGGCGCCGTCGGGATCACGCTGGCGATAGTGCTGCTGTTCCGGCCGCTCTGGTTGACCGTCACACAACTGCTGCCCCGCCGACTGCACACCCGGCTGGGCGGGGGTGGGGGACTGGGTGACGGGCGGCTCAGTGGTCGCGAGGTGGTCATCATGAGCTGGTCCGGCACGCGTGGGGTGATCACGCTGGCTGCCATTTTTTCGCTGCCGCTGACCATCGACGGCGGACTGCCGTTCCCGGGCCGGGACCTGCTGCAGTTCTGCTCCTATGTGGTGGTGCTGGTGACGCTTGTCGGGCAGGGCGTGACCTTCGCCCCGGTCGTCCGGGCCACCGGCGTGCGGGCCGACGCCGCCGGGGAAGCGTTGGAGCGCAACGAGGTCCGGATCGCCGCGGCACAGGCGGGCCTGGATCGGTTGGCCGAGTTGGAGGAGCACGGCGCGGCCGCGCCGGCGGCCGTGCACGCGCTGCGCACCAATCTCGAACACCGGATCGATCGCTACCAACACCGCCTGGACATCCTGAACGACGCGGAGAACGGCGAGATCCCGACCTCACCGAGCTACCAGGCCGCGCTGGGCGCCCGGCGAGCTGTGCTGGACGCCCAACGCGAGGAGCTGCTGCGCCGCCGGGACGCCGGCCAGCTGACCGACGCGGGTCTGCGCATCCTGGAGCGGGAGATCGATCTGGAGGAGATCACATTGCCGCCGCGGGACGAGCGCTGAGCCCCGCCGCGGAAGCGGGAGCGTCAGGATCGCTTCACCCGAACTCCATCCGGACGACAACCCTGCGTTTGCTCGGCCGGGCGACGACGGAGAAACCGGCTTCCAGGAACGCATCGACGCTGCCGACGTGCAGTTCGCCCCAGGTGACGTTCTGCCCTGGCACCACTTCCATCGGGTAACCCTCCACGGCCTTCGCGCCATGGCTGCGGGCGAAGTTCACCGCCTCCTGGGCCAGCACGTGCGTGACACCCCGGCGGCGATGTTCCACCGGGACGATGAAACACGCGACGGCCCAGACGGTGGCGTCGTCCGGATCCTCGGTCCGGCGGGCCCAGGGGGTCTTGCCGAGCCAGGCGTAGGTATTCCTCGGCTCGACCCGGCACCAGCCCACCGGTACGGCGCCGTGATAGGCGAGCAGCCCACAGGTCGTCCCTGCACCTGCCTCATCGGCACCTGTCTGCTGCTGGAGGCGCTCCGCGCGCTGCTGCGCGCTGACCGACCGCCACTGGGACGGCGCGATCTTGAAGCGCTGGCAGAAGCACGGCCCACCATGGCATTTCGGCGTACCGAGCACCGCCAGCACATCGTCCCAGGATGCCTCGTCGGCCGGAACGACGCGAATGTCGGACCCGGTTCCCTCGGCTGCCATAGCGGCCATCCTCGCAACGCGAACCGGTCACCCGCAACCGCCGATCGCCTCTTGTCAGGCAAGTTGTTGCTTGCCTATAGTGCACGGGTGGGCGACGTGTTCAAGGCTCTCGCCGACCCGACCAGGCGCGTGCTCCTGGACGAGTTGCAGGAGCGGGACGGTCAGACGCTGTTCGAGCTGTGCGCCCGGCTGGCCATGCGGCACGGCTTGGGTTCGACGCGGCAGGCCGTTTCCCAGCACCTCGATGTCCTGGAGGGTGCGGGCCTGGTCGTCACCCGTCGAGAAGGCCGGTACAAGTTCCACCACTTGGACACCGCACCACTGCAGGTCATCGCGGAACGGTGGCCACCGGGTGAGAAGGAAGGATGAGCCATGAGGATCAACCTGACCAGCGTGCTGGTGGACGACCAGGACAGGGCGTTGCGGTTCTACACCGAGATACTCGGGTTCACGAAGAAGAACGAGGTCCCGATGGGGGAGCACCGATGGCTGACGGTCGTCTCTCCCGAGGACCCTGAGGGGGTGGAACTCGTCCTGGAGCCGGACGGGCACCCCGCGGCACGGCCGTTCAAGCAGGCTCTGGTCGCCGACGGCATTCCGTTCGCCTCGTTCGCCGTGGCCGACGTGCACGCCGAGACCGAGCGACTGCTCGCGCTGGGCGTCACCTTCACCCAGCAGCCGCTGCAGATGGGGCCGGTGACCACGGCTGTGCTGGACGACACCTGCGGCAATCTCATCCAGATCATGAGTGCGTGACCAAGCCGTTCGGACACGCTGGGGGTCAGGATGGGCTGCTGCGCAGTGACCGCCGTGCGCGACCGCCGGGCGCCGCGCTCCCGCGAAAGCGAGTCTGCAATGCTCCTGGCACCGACCACCGACCGTCGTCCCACGAGGAGTAGTGGTGTCACTCGCTGAACCGGTGAGGTACCGAGCGAACCCGATCAACCTCGGCGAATCCGCGGCCCGGCTGCCGGAGGCGTGGAGCCCGCGGGTCGCGGTCAAGGTCAACGACGTCCTGGTCAAAGTCGTCACGATCGAGGGCGATTTCGTGTGGCACAACCACCCGGACACGGACGAGGCATTCCTGGTGCTCGGCGGCTCCATGGCGATCGACGTCCGCGACGGCGACCCGGAGACCGAGCGCCGGGTGGAGCTGGCGATCGGCGACATGTTCGTCGTCCCGCGCGAGGTCTTCCACTGTCCACGTTCCCGCAGCGGTGCCACCATCGCCCTGTTGGAGGGCACGGGGGTGGTGAACACCGGGAACAGCGGAGGTCAGCTGACCGCCCCCGTCGACCGCTGGCTCGATCCAGCCTGACAGACCGCTCGAGGTGCGCCGGCGACGCTCGCGCTGAGTGATCCACCAGTGGCCGGCGCGCGATCACGCGACTGGTTTCGTGGCGAGCGCGTTCCGTTCGGCTGAGCGCGCCGGAACGCGCTCGGGTGGACGATCTGCGCTCGGTTGCCCCGCTACGCGCTCGGTACGGCATGCGCCCGGCACGCCATGCGCCCCGGCTGCCCGCCGTGTGGTCGACTGCCCGCAACTGTCGAGGCGACTGCCGGCTACGGCAGCAGATTCAGCGGCCGGGAGGTCAGGATGTGTTCGATCGCGGCGAGGCTGAACCGGATCGCTCCGGTCAGGACAGCATCGTCACCAAGGGTAGACACTTTCCATGCGGGTGGATCGACAAGCATCTGCGCAGAATGTGCTTCAGCGGATCGGACCACGTGATTGGGTGATCCCGTGGGGCCGGTGACTCCGAAAAGGCTGGCTCCGATGACGACAACTTCGGGGTCAAGGGCTAACAGCACGGGTGACATGGCTTGGGCGAGTTTCGCTCCCACTGCTTCGAGGGCTGATATGGAGGCCGAGTCGCCGTCTGCGGCTCGACGTACCACTTCGGCGTCGCTGTAAAGGCTTTGGGTGTCCAGGCCTGGTCTTTGTTGGCTCTTGGCCCCAACCTCGCGTCCCTTCGGCGCATGGGTCTCGGAGGACACGATGAATCCGATCTCGCCTGCCGCGCCGTGGTGTCCGTGCAGCGGTTGACCGCCGGCGATGATCCCCGCGCCGACGCGCTCCCCGATGAGGATGAAAATCATGTCCCGAGAGCCTTGGGCTGCTCCGCGCCATTGCTCGCCAACGGCGGCCAGGTTGGCGTCGTTGTCAACGGCAACGGGGCAGCCGAGAAAATTTTCGATCGCTTGTGCGACGTCGACGTCGGACCAGTCTCTGAGATTGTCGACATAGCGGACCTTGGTATTGTCCTGCACCCAACCGGGAGTGCCGACAGTGGCCGCCCGTACCTGGTCGGACCGGATGTCGACTGCCGCCAGTGCAGTCGAGAGCAGGTCGAGAACAGCTCGAAGGCGGGCCTTGCCGGTGAGGTCACGTCGTGTCCTGCGGCGCTGAACGGATACGAAGTCGCCGCTCAAGTTCGCTATGCCGACATTGATCGCATACGCGCGGACGTCTATCGCGGCGACGTAGCCGGCTTCGGGGCGGAAACTGAATCGTCTGGCGGGCCGACCCGGTGACTCGCCCCCCCGAGAGGACATGACCGGGGCGTCCTGCAGTAGACCGCTGGCGATGAGGTCGTCGACGATCGTCTCGACCGTTGGCCGGGACAGGCCGGTGCTTTCCGCCAGGGTTGCCAGCCGCGGCGGCGTGGGCGATCTGCGCACGGCCGCGAGCACGGCGGCGGCGTTGGCTCCGCGGAGGTCGGCGACGCCGACGACGGCCGGTTGCGCTGCCGAGGTGACTGCTTCGGCTGTTCGTTGCGCGCCGAGGGGCCAGAACAGCTCCGCCCGGGGGCTGGGCGGCGTGTGGCCGGGACGCTTCACGCCGATCTCCTTCGAAGGGCAACAGGCTGACATCGCTGACGCGAGGCCCAGTCTAGGTTGGATCGCGGGGCAGCCGATCGATGCTCCCGCGCGGTACAGGGTGAAAATTGACCGCGGAACCAGACCGACCGGCAGCCCGAGGTGGGTCTCGATCAGGTACTTCGCGTACAGGGCTGCATGGTCGCTCGTGCCCCGCGCGGCAAGCAGGACGAACTTCGGTGGCCGGTGCAGGAGATGCTGCTTTCGGTCCGCGATGCCGTCGCTGCTGTGGTCCAGGAGCCGCTGCATGGCTTGCGGTTGCTTGGCGATCTCCTTGGCCATGAACTGTCCGGGAGCTGTGGCGGACGGGGGCGTTCACAAGCTGGTGCCGGCGTTCGTGCTGGGAGTCGAGGTGCCGGCCGCTATGAGCTGCAGCAGCTGCTCGCGATGCAGCTGCGCGGACGGGCCCTGCCAGAGGACTTCGCCTTTTCGCATCACGCAGAACCGGTCGCTGAGGGTGTACAGCTCGTCGATGTCGTCGGACACGACGAGGATCGACGCACCAGCCTCTGCGCGCTGGCGCAGTAGCCGGTGGATCTGCGCCTTTGTGCCGATATCGACCCCGGCCGTGGGTTGATCGACGATGTAGATCTCGGGCTCGGCAGCAAAGGTCTTCCCGAGCACAATTTTCTGTTGATTACCGCCGCTGAGCGTCGAGGCGGGTGCAGTCGGGCTCGCCGGCAACACCGCCAGGTCACGGATCAACGTCTTGCCCAGGGCTCTGATCGCGCCGCCTCGGACGAAACCGGACGAGCCGAGTTTTCTACGCAGGGCCATGAGGGCCAGGTTTTCTTCCACCGGGCTGATCAGGCTCAGACCCTGATGTTTGCGGTCCTCGGGTATCAGCGCGATCCCCCGGTCGATGGCCTGCCGCGGGTGCCGAAACGTCACCGGAGCTCCGTTGAGGTGGAGCTGGCCCGAGGTGGGACGGTCGACTCCGGCCAGCACCCGGCACAACCGGGTCCGTCCGGACCCGACCAGGCCTGCGACGCCGAGGATTTCGCCTCGGCGAAGAGCGACGTTGATGTTGCGCAGCCGCGGGGCGACGCTCAGGTCCTGCGCGACGAGAGTGTGCGGGAGGCGGTCGTCGGCGTGGGTGGTGTGCCCTTCATGCTCCAAGGAGCGGGTCAGGTCGGGGCCGAGCATGAGTTCGGCCATGGCAGTCACGGAGGTGTCTGCGGTGGCGGCGGAGGACACGACGCGGCCGCTGCGCAGCACCGTCAGCCAGTCGGTCACGGCCAGCACCTCCTCGAGGAAATGCGAGATGAACATGATCCCGACGCCGCCATCGCAGAGCCGTCGCATGGTGTGGAACAGCCAGCTGCGTTCGGATTCGGACAGCCGGGCGGTCGGCTCGTCCATGATCAGAACCCGCGCGTCCTGCGCCAGCGCTTTGGCGATCTCGATGCGTTGTCGTACGGCGGGGTTCTGGTCACCGACGGTGGCATCGACGCCGGCACCGATGTCGATGCCAACTCGGTCGAGCATCTCCTGGGCCGCTTGCCGAGTCTTGCTCCCGCTGTAGAGGAAAGAGCCGGCTTCCCTTCCCAGCAGCAGGTTCTCGGCGATGGTCATCTCCGAGACGAGGCTGAATTCCTGGAAGATGACGGCGATACCCTCGGCGCGCGACTGCCGTGGGGTGCGCAGACCGGCTCGATGGCCATCGACGGTGACGGTGCCCTCGTGGTCGGGGTAGAGGCCGGCCAGGATCTTGACCGTCGTGGATTTGCCCGCTCCGTTCTGGCCGATCAGTCCGTGGACCTCGCCGCTGCGGACCTGCAAGGAGACCTCGTCGAGAACCACTGAGGCACCGAAGCGTTTGGTCAAACCGTCGAGCCGCAACCGGACTTCGTCTGCCATTGTGTGCGATCCGTCTCGCTCGAGAGATGGGTTGGTCAGCCTGACCAGTTGGCCGGGTTGGCGTCGACGTTGGCCTTGGTGATCAGCGGCAGCGGGATGAGTGCGTTCGGCGCCGGGATGCGGGCGGTGTTGCCGGTGAGCACGTCGTAGGCGTAGTCGGCGCCGAGTTTTCCTTCCACGGCCGGATCCTGGTTGACGGTACCGAAGATTGCGCCGGACTTGATCGCCGCTTCCACCTGGGTGGAGTAATCACCGGCAACGAAGATGAGGTCGTCGCGCCCCACGGAGCGGGCGTACTTGGCGCCGACATACATTTCCGGGCCCTGCGCGACGATGCCGTCCAAACTTCCCTTCGGGTACTTCGAGAGCAGATCCTGGGTGACCGACAGATTCTTGCTGTTGTCGAAGTTGTCGCTCGGGGTGCTGACGACCGTGATGTCGGGGTGGTTCTTGAGAACGCTCTGGATGCCGGCGAGACGCTGGACCTGGGGAGTGCCGCCCAGGATGCCCAGGATGATCGCGATCTTCCCGCCCTTCGGCAGGCCTTGGACGATGAGGTTGCCTTCGCCGACGCCGTAGTCGAAGTCGGAGGCACCGGCGTAGGTGACGACCTTGGGTCCGCCGCTGATGGCCGCGTTGACTGCTATCACCGGTATGCCGGCCTTGTTCGCGTCTCTGAGTGCGCTGTTGATCGCCGACGGTGTGCCGCCATCGACCAGGATGACGTCGACCTTCCGGGCGATCAGGTCCTCCACGTTGGAAGACTGTTTGGCATCCTGCAGGTTCGCGTTCAGGACGACGGTCTTGATCCCCAACCTGGCCGCCTCGTCTTCGAATGCTTTGTCCAGGGTGGCCAGGAACGGAATGGTGGTGGAGATCTGCGCCAAGCCGATGGTGAAGTTCTTGTCGGCAACCGACGGGCGGACGAATTTCAGTGAGTCCTGTACGGCCTGCTGCACCGGGGTCAGGGTGGACGCGGAACCACCGGCGTTCGACGAAGCAACCGTGGATGACGCGGCGGACGATTGACTGGCAGGAGAGTTCGGGGTCGGACCGGCTGAGGCCGCCGGCACGGACGAACCCGCAGGAGAGGTAGAGCCGACCGAACTCGACGACGGGGAGGTTGTGGAGCTGCTGCTGCAACCCACACTGGCGAAAGTCAGCACGGCGGCAGTCACCAGAACCGGGGCACGCCGAGCGAACCGACGGTGGGATGGGGTGGTTTCGAACATCGTGGTCGTTCTCCTTCGAACAGGTGTCAGTTGACGGGGGAATGGAAGCCTCCGATGACGAGGCGGCGACAAAGCCCTTCTGGTGCGTTGGGCACCCCCAACCTCGTTGACGGCTGCCCCGAGGTCAGGGCAGATCCGGGTTGAGCGACGCGCCAACCGGTGCCGGAATCGTGGGCGGTTGTTGTTCGGGTGCTCGGCGAGCCGAGCTTCGGGCACGAAGCCGGTTGAACTGGTCGACCACGACCGCGGTGAGGATGACCAGACCGGTGACCGCGGGTTGCCAGTACGCAGACACGTTGAGTTGGTTCAGGCCGTTGGCGATGACGCCGAGCAGCAGGGTGGCGACGAACACGTCGGCGATCCGTCCCACGCCGCCGGTCAGTGACACGCCGCCGACCACGCAGATGGCAATCGCGTTGAGCGGCCAGTCGGTGGCCGCACCCGGTTGCCCGACGTCAGCCTGACCCAGCAGCAGCAGGCCACCGACCGAGGCGAAGACGCCGCCCAGGGCGAACGCGAAGGTCCGCACCCGCTGCACCGGCACCCCGGAGAGGTGACTGGCTTCGGCGTTGCCGCCGACGCTGTAGAGATAGTGCCCGTACTTCGTGCGGGTCAGGACCAACCACACGGCCGCCGCGCACACCACGAAGATGATGAACACAGTCGGAACACTGCCGACCCGGCCGTTGTAGGCATCGTCCAGCAGGTCGGGGTTGCCCTGCTCAGGGCTGGCTTCGGTGGCCACGAACAGCAGACCAGACAATATGCTGGACATCGCGAACGTCGCGATGAAAGCGTTGACGTTCAGCCGGGAGATGATGACGCCGTTGATCGATCCGACCACCAGGCCCACGGCGAGACCGGTAGGAATGATCAGCCAGGCCCCGTGGTGCCGGGACACGACCGCACCAGCGACTGCGGCCGCGGCGCCGACGGCGCCGACCGACAGGTCGAACCCACCGGCGATCATCATCACGGCCATACCGCAGGCGACGATGCCGATGACCGCGTTCTGCTGCAGGATGTTTTCGAAGTTCAGCTCGGTGCGGAACGTGGGCGACGCGATCGACAGCCCGATGCACACCAGCGCAAACACGAACCACAGACCGAATCGACGAAGCAGACCGCCCGATCGAGCGGGCATTCGTTTCATCTACAGAACCCATTCCTGTGTCTGAAGATTGACGACCTGACCGGTGGATGCCGATTGCAGCGCACCGAGGGCGAGCCGGGTGGCTCGCCAACCCTGGTCGACCGGGATGGGTGGCGGAGCACCATCGGTGATGGCGCGCAGCCAATCGCCGAGCAAAGCCCGATCCATGTCGGTGCCGTACGGCTCGTAGCTGACCCTGCCACCCTTGTCCGTCAGGGTTGCATGTCGGGCAAAGGCATCCACGTTGATCTGGCCGCTCTCGAACCACAAGGTCATGAGAAAATCTACGTCACCGGTCATTCCGGCAGGGCGGGACCAACTCGGATCAATGCTGATCCAGGCGCCCGCGGTGGTCGATGCGACGACCTGCGCGGAGTCCTCGACATCTCCTTCTCCCCGGGCATTGCGAGCCGCGGCGAATACCGTCTCGAACTCACAACCGGTCAACCAATGTGCGACATCGGCCAGGTGCACGACGTGGTCGATGATCGCGCCGCCGCCGGAATGACTCCGCTTGCCGAAGAACGAGCCAGGGAACGCTGCGTGATTCACCCCGCTGATGGCCAGGAGTCGGCCGAGGTCGCCTTGGTCGATGAGTGCCTTCGCACGGCGAACCGGATGGGCGTACCGGACGGGCAGCGCCATCGATACCCACCCGCCGGCATCGGCCATCGCGCGGGCGGCGACAATCGATGTGCCGAAGGGCTTTTCGCACAACACCGGTACACCGCGGGCCGCCGCTACACCGACCAGACCAGGGTAGCGGACATGCTCGCTGGCCACGATGACCGCATCCACCAGGTCACACAGTTGCTCCGCGCTGTCGGCGACGGTCAGCCCGTGGGTTGCGGCGAAGCCGTGCGCCCGGTCCGCTTCGTGATCGAAGACTGCCGTCAGGCTGCCGTTAAGCACCAACTGATCGGCATCGGCGAGCGCAAGGTGTGCGGCGTAGGTCCGGGCATGCACATGGGCGCACCCGAGGAAACCGACCCGGATCACGCTGCCACCTCCACCGCTGCGCCGCTGGCTGCGCTCCACTCGGCTGCGGCGGCAACCCGGAGGGCCGCGCACGCCTCGTCCACGGTTGCCAACGGCGTCGGCCCACCGCGAAACCAATTGAAGGCAGCGATGATTTCGAGCCGATAGGGGTCGTCGGCTCCGGGGGTGTCGATCGAGGGCGGTAGATAGGGGATTCTCCTGGGGTCCAGCGCGAACGCGTCGAACCCGGCCGATCCCGATCCGTCCACCTGGAACATCGCCGAGGTACCGGTCACCTCCAAGTGCGTGCTGAAACCACGTTCCCGCCAACTCGCCTCCAGGTAGGAGATGGCACCGTGGCGGTGGACCAGCGTCACCGACACCACCTCGCCGGTGCCCTGCCCCGCGCGCCGGCAGTACACCCGGTCCACCGGGCCGAAGGTCCACAATGACCAATCGATGTCGTGAATCGCCATGTCCAGCAGCACCCCGCCGCTGCGTGACGGCTCGGCGAACCAGCTCCCCGGCTCGCCCGGCGCCGCGTTGAACCGCCGCAGGCGCGCCGTCTGGACCGACCCGAGGCGGCCTGAGACCACCGCCCGATGAGCCGCGGCGTACTCCGGGAAGTAGCGCACGACGTGGCCGACGGCGACCTTGACCCCTTTGGCGCCCGAGAGTTGTTGCACCTGTTCGGCCTCGGCGACCGTGCGGGTCACCGGCTTCTCCAGGAACAGGGGCAGACCGGCCTCGATCGCCCGAAGCGCGTATGCGCAATGGGTGTCCGTCGGGGTGGCAACGATCAGCGCATCAACGCGGGTCGGGTCGATCAGCTGCGCCGGGGTCACGATGTCAGCGCCGGCGCGGTGCGCCAGATCGGCGACCACATCGGTGATGGTGGTCGACGCCACGGCGGCGAGGTGGCAGCCGCCGATGGCAGCCACGTTGGCGGCATGGACCGCACCCAACGCCCCCGCTCCGAGCAGACCAACCCTCAGCTCCCGCACGGTGACCCTCACTTCGACATTATGAAACGTAATTGCGTTATCGAATGCAAGGTAGGGGGTGGCCGGCACGGTGTCAAGAGCCATGTCGAGGCATGAGTTGCTCGGCGCCCTGAGGTGACGAACTGCGCTTGGCTGCCCGCGATGCGGTGGGCTGCCCACTGTGCGTGCTGGTGGCGAGCGCGTTCCGTTTGGCTGAGCGCGCCGCTATGGCGCAGGTGGACGATCTGCGCTCGGCGCGCCATGCGCCCCGCTGCCCGTCATGAGACCCCGACGGTCACCGTCCTCACGACGACGATGGCCGGAGCCGACCGTCGGATGCTGCGTTCAGGCGGACGTGCTCGACCCACCGACGAACAGATGAGCCTCGTCCGCCAGGGGGCTCCACAGGCTCAGGGTCGAGGTGCGGTCCTCCCGTGCGCCGAGTTGGACCCACTCCCGCATCGTCCGCGGGCCCATCACCACCGGCCCGGCGGTGCCGTCGGCGACGAGCTGTGCCGCCCGGGCCCGAGGGAGCTTGACGATCAACTCTCCGCGGCTGCCGAGGAAGGCGAAGACCCTGCCGTGCACGCGCAATCCCGGACTGCGGAACATCGTTCCGGTGGTCACCCCGGCGTCCACGCCGAAGCGCCGGCCGATCTCGTCGAGGACCTCCCGGTTGGGCACGTCGCGTCCGTCAGCCACGGGAACCTGCTGCGGGGAGGATGCGGCGGAATGCCTTCGTCGAGCCGTCGAGGAGGAGGCCCTGTTTCCTGGCCCGGGCCAGGGTTGTCTGCCCGGTGAAGAGCCCGACCAGCACCTGGGGTGGGGCGTCGACCGTGGCGTCGGCCCGGTGGTCCGCCGCCAGCGGCTGGACGTCGATGCTGCCGGCATCGGCGATCACGTAGCAACCGTCGTGCCGATTCCCGAGCAACACGGTGCTGGCCGGGTCGCCGGGTGAGCCGTCCCGGCACAGATACCGCAGGGGCAGTGCGAACCAGTGCATGCGAAACTGCTCGTCCTCCTGATGTTCCATCAGCAGTGGTGCTCCCCACCTGGTCAGTTCACGGGCGACACCGCTGAGGTCCTGCCCACGGTCGGTCAACCGGATCAGGGTCGCGGCCACCGGGGGAGGAGCGTCATGGCGCACGATCAAGCCGGAGGCCTCCATTTCGCGTAGTCGGTCGGCCAGGAGGTTGCTGGCGATTCCAGGAAGACCGCGCCGAAGATCCGAGTAGCGGCACGGCCCCTGCGTGATCAGCTCGCGGACGATCAGCAAAATCCACCGGTCACCGACCACGTCCAGGGCACGCGCCATCGAGCAGAACTGCTGGTAGGAGCGCATCCACCGATGATAACCCGGTGGTTGACCTGATCAATCATGTAGTTTAGATTCGCTACCACTCGATCTGAAGGAGACGCCATGACGACCGTCGGCGACAGCGCGCCACCGGTGCTCAGGAGCTACTACGACATCCTGACGGGGGGCATCGAGCACTACGGAGAGGGAGCGAGCCTGTCGCCGTTGCTGGTGGAGGACCTCGAGTTCGAGGGGCCGATCGCCGGGCGGGTGGTCGGCGCGAGGCGCTTCCTGCACGGTGTCCGGGGCTTCGTCGCGAACGTCGACAAGATCGAGGTGATCCAGGAGGTGCATGACGAAAGCGGTTCGGCCGTCGTCTACGACGCCCACCTGCCGCGCGGCGTCGTACGCTTCACGGAGTTCTTCCGCTTGACCGGCGACAGGATCGGGCAACTCAGGTTGCTCTACGACCCTGCCGACTACCTCGCCAAGGGCGGGGCCTGATCTCCACATTTCCCACCGGCGATGGTGAGAAGGATTGAAGCGTCAAAGGCTGTTGACCGCGGCGATGATCTGCGGAATGGTGCTGTCGTCCTTGGCGGGATGTACGCGGGCGACCCGTTCGGTCGCCGTCACCGGAGCTCCGCTGTCGTCGACGTCGCTGTCCCCGGTCGCCGACTCCCAGCCGGTTCAGGTGCCTACCCGATCGACCAGCTCGCCGGCACCGACCAGCTCGACGGCGACCCTCGCCCCCACCGTTTCCACCAGATCGCCCGCGCGCACGAGCACATCGGCCAAGCCCACGACGCGCGGCACGACAACGCTGCGCCCCACTGCTGGTCCAAGGAACCCCACACCGGTCGGCGGCCGTAGGGATTGCTCGTCGATGATCGTGCCGACGGGGCGGACCTGTCAGAACCTGATCGTGACGGCCGTGCCGCCGGACGGGCACATTCTGACTTCGACCGATCTGGACGCCGTACGCGAGATGTGCTCGGCGGTGCCGGAAACGGAACTCAAGAAGATCTTCGGCCTGCCGGTCAAGATCGGGATCATGATCAGCAAGACCAAGGCAACCCCCACCTGCGAGATCGAGATGAAGGTCTCCAGCAAGACGACGCTCAACGAATCCGTGCTGATCCTCTCCCTCGACAGAGCCAGCTCCTGGGCCGAGTACAAGGTGCCCACCACGACCACCTACGCCGGACGTCGTGCCTATGTCCTCGCCTACGGATCCGCCGGGAACTTCTCGGGCTTCGGAGTGCTGCAACTCGCCCCGTCGACCGGCACCAAGGGTGTCCTGGGAATCCAGATCGTCCGGGCGACCCGTGCCGCCGAATTCCCCAGTGTGACCGCCGGTCTGCTGAGGAGGTACATGGATGTGCTGGCCGGCCGGGTTCTCCGCAAGTCCTGAGAATCACCGCGGGCGCCGGACAGCCGGCTGGTCAGTGGCCGCCGTCGCGCCCAGTGGTGAATCGGCGCAGGCGCAAGCTGTTGCCGACGACGAAGACCGAGCTGAACGCCATCGCCGCACCGGCGATCATCGGGTTGAGCAGTCCCGCCGCGGCGAGCGGGATCGCGGCGACGTTGTAGGCGAATGCCCAGAACAGGTTGCCCTTGATGGTGCCGAAGGTGCGGCGGGCCAGCCGGATCGCATCGGCCGCCGCCCGCAGGTCGCCGCTCACCAAGGTGAGGTCCGCCGCATGGATGGCGACGTCACTGCCGGTCCCCATCGCAAGCCCGAGGTCGGCCTGCGCCAAGGCAGCTGCGTCGTTCACCCCGTCACCTACCATCGCGACGGTCCGGCCGCCGGACTGGAGCTGCTGCACGGCCCGCACCTTGTCGGCGGGCAGGACGCCCGCGATGACGTCCGCCGGGTCGATACCGACCTGGTCGGCAACGCACCGGGCCACTGCTTCATTGTCTCCGGTCAGCAGAATCGGCGTCAGACCCAGCGCACGCAGCTGCGCCACCGCCGCGGCGCTCGAGGGTTTTACCGTGTCGGTGAGCACGACGATGGCCACCGCCTGGTCGTCGAGGGCGACAGCCACCGCGGTCGCTCCGCCGGCTTCGGCTAGTTCCTTCGACCGGGCGAGGTCTTCCGGCAACGGTCGGCTCCGCTGCTCCAGCAGTGCCGGTCGGCCGACCAGCACCAGATGACCGTCGACCATCCCGTGCGCGCCGAGACCGCCGACGCTGGTGAAGTCGGCGACGGAGGGCAGTGTCGGCACCTGCGCCCGGGCTGCGGCCGTGATCGCGCGCGCTATCGGGTGCTCCGACGCGGCTTCCACCGCTCCGGCGTGAGCGAGCACCGACGACACGTCCGTGCGCGCGTCGGACGCCAGGTGGACCGACGTCACGGACATCTGGCCGGTGGTGATGGTTCCGGTCTTGTCCAGCACGACGGTGTCCACCCGCCGGGTCGATTCCAGCACCTCCGGGCCCTTGATCAAGATGCCCAGCTGGGCGCCGCGGCCGGTGCCCACCATCAACGCGGTCGGAGTGGCCAGCCCCAACGCGCAGGGGCAGGCGACGATCAGCACCGAGACAGCGGCGGTGAACGCCGCCGCGGCTCCGCCCCCGACGAGCAACCAACCCGCCAGAGTGGCGACGGCAAGCACGAGGACGACCGGCACGAAGATGCCGGCGATGCGATCCGCGAGCCGCTGTACCTGTGCTTTTCCGTTCTGCGCCTCGGTGACCAGGCGCGCCATCTGGGCGAGTTGGGTGTCTCCGCCGACGGCGGTGGCGCGGATCAGCAGCCGGCCGCCGGAGTTGATCGTCGCGCCGACCACCGGGTCGCCGGCGGTGACCTCCACGGGCACCGACTCTCCCGTGATCATCGACTGGTCGACCGCGGACCGGCCCTCGACGATGACGCCGTCGGTGGCGACCTTCTCCCCAGGGCGGACCACGAAGACGTCACCCACCAGAAGGTGCTCCGCGCCGACCAGGCTTTCCACGCCTCCGCGCAGCACCGAAACCTCTTTCGCGCCCAGTTCGAGCAGTGCCCGCAACGCGGCCCCGGCCCGACGTTTCGAGCGGGCTTCGAAGTACCGGCCGGCGAGGAGGAAGGTGATCACGCCGGCGGCGGCTTCGAGGTAGATGTTGTCTGCGCCCGCACCGCGCTGCAGGGTGAGTTCGAACGGATGCCGCATGCCGGTCATGCCCGCGCCGCCGAAGAAGAGCGCATAGAGCGACCAGGCGAACGCTGCCAGTGTGCCGATGGAGACCAAGGTGTCCATGGTGGCGGCGGCGTGCCGCAGATTGATGGCGGCGGCCCGGTGGAACGGCCAGCCACCGTAGACCACGACGGGCCCGGCCAGCGCGAGCGCGACCCACTGCCAGTTGTCGAACTGCCACCCGGGAACCATCGACAGCGCCACCACCGGCACCGACAGGACGAGACTGATCAGCAGCCGGTCCCGCCAGGCCCGTACCGGATCGACCTCTGGAGCCGTTGCAGTGGGTGGGGTGTCGTTACGGCGGGGCAGGGGAAGCGTTGCGGTGTAACCGATCTTCTGCACTTCGGCGACCAGTGACTCCGGGGTGACCAAATCTTCGTAGCTGACCCGGGCCGTTTCGGTGGCGTAGTTCACCGTCGCCGAGACACCGTCGAGGCGGTTCAGCTTCTTCTCGATCCGCGCTGCGCACGACGCGCAGGTCATCCCACCGATGGCCAACACGACCTGCTGCATCGACTCGCGCGCCGTCGCTGGCTCCGCGGCCGCGTGCAGATCAGGTGTCACCACAGGTCTTCCCTCCCACGTTTCCCTGCCCGGAGCACGGGCGTTCCAGCACGTCCGCCCGAGCGTCAGCGCAACGAGCCGGGGGTCAATTGATAGCCGGCTTCGTCGACGGCAGCGGCGACCGCGGACTCCTGCACCGGCCGGTCGGTGGTCACCACCACCGCACCGGACGCCAGGTCCACCTGTACGTCCCTGACCCCGGGGACAGCGGCGGTCAGCTCGTCGGTGACCGCGGCAACGCAGTGACCGCACGTCATCCCGGTGACCTGGAAAGTGGTGGTGAAGGCCCCATCGGGGGAGGTGTCGGGCATCGGGCTCCTTCCTGGAGCGATTGACAGAGACGGATTCAGGACCGGATGAGCCGGGCGATCGCGTCGGAGGCTTCCTTGACCTTCGCCTCGGCGGTGTCGCCCCCCTGGGCGACGGCATCCGCGACGCAGTGCGCCATGTGCTGCTCGAGAAGCTTGATCGCGACCGACTGCAGCGCCTTCGTTGCCGCCGAGACCTGGGTCAGGATGTCGATGCAGTACTTGTCCTCCTCGACCATCCGGGACAGCCCGCGGACCTGGCCTTCCACCCGGGACAATCGTTTGATGTAGTCGTCCTTGGAACTGCTGTAGCCGTGCATTGCAGAACCATCCCTGCCGGTCGAGGTGTCCCGCCGACTATACCCCCCCTGGGTACTCGAGCCGGGCCATACCCGCCCGCCCGCCACGGGAAGGAGGCACTGGCAGTACCGGGAACGCCAGACACTTCCCGAAGTCGCCGGCCGGGGCTTGACTGATGCGAGATCGATGGCCACCCAGTTCGAGGAGAACGATGAACAAGAACGGCACCACAGCGACGGTGAAGACACCGGCCGCGAACTTCACCGGCGACGTCTGGATGAACCCGGTCTTCGGCGGCGACGGCACGTCCCGGCTGACCGTGGGATTGGTCCGGTTCACCCCGGGCGCGCGGACCAACTGGCACCGGCACGCCAACGGCCAACTGCTCGTGTGCACCGACGGCGTCGGGCTGGTCGGCACCCGCGACGGCCACACCGAGGTGCTGCGGGCGGGGGAGAGCGTGTGGACCGCGGCTGGCGAGGAACACTTCCACGGAGGCACCGCCGACACCATGATGTGCCACTACGCGATCCTCGACGCGTGCGGCGACGCCGAGGCGACCACCTGGCTGGAACCGGTCACCGACCAGCAGTACACGGCCGCCCACAGCGCCGCGCAGGTCTGCTGATGACGATCAGCGACGCCGCCAAAGCCCATCACGACCAACTGTTCGGCGACCGGGTCTCCTCCCTCGCCCGGACCGATCCTGAGTTCGTGGCCTACTTCGACAACTTCGCCTTCGACGAGATCCTCGCGACGCAGCAGATCTGGACGACACGGTCGACCTGCGCACCCGCCTGCTGGTGCAGCTGGCCGCCGTGCTGGCGGCCGGCGGGCTCGCCGAGTTCCGGGTACTGGCAGCAGCCGGGCTGACCAACGCCGGCGTCACCGCCGTCGAGCTCAAGGAGCTGGTCTACCACGCCGTTCCGTACGTCGGGATGGCACGCGTGTTCGACTACCTGCAGGCCGTGAACGACATCCTGGCCGACGCCGGCGTCCAGCTGCCGCTACCCGGACAGAGCACGCCGCAGACCCGGCACGAACGCGGCCGCCAGGTGCAGGAGCGCATCGTCGGCGCAGGACGCGTCGACCAGATGCACGCCGACGCCCCCCAGGACTGCAAGCACTTCCAGCGGTACCTGACAGGTAACTGTTTCGGAGACACCGTCGCCCGTGACGGCCTCGACCTGCCCACCCGGGAACTGCTCACCTTTGCGATGCTCGCCGCCCTCGGGGGAGCCGACGCCCAGGTGCGCGGACACGTCACCGGCAACGTGAACGTCGGGAACGGGCGCGCGCGACTGCTCGCCGTGCTGACCCTGCTGGTGCCGTTCATCGGATACCCCCGCACGCTCAACGCCCTCGCCGCGATCAACGAACTCACCAACTGACCGACGAGGTCCGCACCGGTGCGCGCCTCCATCGAGCAGTTGCTGCCTGCCGTCCTCGACGGCACCGTCAACCCCGGCAGGGTCTTCGACCGCACCGTCTCCATCGAGGACACCCCGGACGGTGATGCCGCCATGGACGCCCGCCAGGCCCTCACAGTGATGATCAAGCCGTCACCGGCGCTCGAGCCGTCCCGGACCCGCCGGACCACCACCACGAAAGGTTTGCTTGGTATGCAGAACACAACGCTCGGACGGACCGGCGTATCGGTCAGCCCGCTGTGCCTGGGCACCATGATGTTCGGCCCGTGGGGGAACGCCGACGAAGCCGACTCGGTCCGCATCATCCACCGGGCGCTGGACGCCGGCATCAACTTCGTCGACACTGCCGACGTCTACTCGGCCGGCGAATCCGAGCGCATCGTCGGCAAGGCTCTCGCCGGACGCCGCGACGACGTGGTCCTGGCCACCAAGTTCTTCATGCCGATGGACGACAATCCGAACCACCGTGGTGGCTCGCGCCGCTGGATCATCCGTTCGGTCGAGGGTTCGCTCCGCCGGCTGGGCACCGACTACATCGACCTCTATCAAGTCCACCGGCCCAGCCAGGACACCGACGTCGAGGAGACCCTCGGCGCCCTGACCGATCTCGTACGGCAGGGCAAGGTCCGCTACATCGGCTCTTCGTCCTACGCCGCCAGCCAGATCGTCGAAGCGCAGTGGGCCGCCCGGGACCGCCGGCTGGAACGGTTCGTCACCGAGCAGCCGCCCTACTCGATCATGGTGCGCGGCATCGAGACCGACGTCCTGCCCACCGCCCGTCGTTACGGCATGGGCATTCTCACCTACAGCCCGCTCGGTGGCGGATGGCTGTCCGGTCGGTGGCGCAAGGACAACGCCGCCACACCCACCTCGGCCGCCCGGCCGAAAGCGCGATTCGACATGAGCACCGAAGCCAACCAGCGCAAGCTCGAGATCGTCGAGAGCCTGGCGCAGCTGGCGGAGCAGCAGGGCATGACCCTGATCGACCTGGCCATCGCGTTCGTGATCAACCATCCGGCAGTGACCTCCGCGATCATCGGGCCGCGCACCATGGAGCAGCTCGAGTCGCAGCTCACCGGCGCCGATGTCGCGTTGACCGCCGAGGTGCTGGACCGTATCGACGAGCTCGTGGCGCCGGGCGTCACCGTCAACCCCGACGACAACAGCTACGGCGAGGCCGAACTCGCCACCGCCGCCCGCCGCCGGAACCACTGACTGCCGACCTTGTCACGCGCCAACATCAGCCTCGCCCGTGGCTGATCCGCAGGGGTGTTGTCGCCGCAGGCATCCGCTTCCCCGAAGGGATCCGGCAATCTGTGCCGCTGCGATTGCGCTGTCCTCCGTACGATGTCGGCCATGTACATGCCTCCGGCGTTTCCGATGTACGAGTTCGACGACCGGCACGTCGCGCCGCGCTCGGCGGCCAGCCGATGGCTTCCCGGCTGGCAGGGAGAAGCAGGGCGCCCGGCCGAGGAAGTGTGCCTGGGTTGGTTCGACGGCGACGGGCGGCAGGCGGTCGTGCTGACGACGCGAGCGTCTGACGC
This sequence comes from uncultured Nakamurella sp., assembly GCA_964242105.1. Taxonomy (GTDB): domain Bacteria; phylum Actinomycetota; class Actinomycetes; order Mycobacteriales; family Nakamurellaceae; genus Nakamurella. The sequence goes on from CAXTBG010000019.1 coordinate 52,370, forward strand.
CGGCCGGCACCATGACGACCGGGAGGCGAAGTACACCACGGCGCGCCTGGTCTATGCCGGAACGCAGGTCGTCATCGACGGCCGGCCGGAGAACCCGTCCGACGTCTTCGAGTTGATGAACGACCTGGCCGGCGAGGGTTGGACGTGGTCGCCTCACGACATCGGGGTGGATGGAAGTGTCCTGCCCGGTCAGGTCTCGCAGCTGACCCACGACGTCGCGGCCGGTTATGTTCTCGACGTGGATCAGCTGATCTGCTTCGCGGTGTCGACCTCGCTGATGGAAGGTCTACGACTCCGGGCGGTTGGCGGCGACACTGATGGGTACCCGGTCGATCCGACGGGGCAGCACGAGTTCGCGGACTTCACCGAGCAAGCCAGCCCGATCGGCTGAGTCGTGATCGCTTGCTCAGTTCCATGCTGACATGAGCTTGCTGGTCGACGCCGTCCGCAACAACGCTGCGTGGTGCGCGCTGGTGTCCGGGTCCGGCAGCACCGAGGGAGCCGTCCGAGGTGTGTGGTGCACAGCCGGCGATCCCTGGCCGCTCTTCCCGGACGCGGTGACGCTCCGACCTGCCGTTCTCGCGAGCGACGTGAGCGAATTGTTGGCCGACCGCCCGAGGTGTTCGGTGAAGGACAGCTTCGCCGATCTCGATCTCGCACCGCATGATTTCCGGCCGTTGTTCGAGGCGCGATGGATCGGCCGCAGACAGCCCGATGCCGGCGGGGCCGGGAGTTGGACGGTGGTCTGCGACGAGCGGGGCCTGCAGGCGTGGTGCGCTGCTGCCGACTTGCCCCGTGCGCTCCCGACGCACCTGCTCGACGACAGGTCCGTCACCATCCTCGCGGCCTCCCGACGCGGCCGGCTCGTCGGGGGAGCGGTGCTCAACCGGAGCTGGGACGTCGTCGGACTGTCGAACGTCTTCGCAGTGGACGGCAACCCGACGCCGATCTGGGCGGGTGTGGCCGCCGCCGCGGAACACTTCGCGCCGAGGCTTCCCATCGTTGGGTACGAGCACGGCGCCGACCTGGACGCGGCCCTCAGCGCCGGCTTCGCCGACCTCGGGCCGCTTCGGGTATGGATACGCCCGCCCTCGGGCTGACTTTGCGAACGTGCGCGGAGGTTGCCATTCGCTGCTGGAGCGAACCCGCGCCGCCGCGCCTTGGTGGAGTCGGCTGGCGTCAGCTGATCCGCGCCGGCCTGACGACGCCGAGACGGGTAACACCGTGGACACTGGCGAACCATGACGATGGCATCGGCGGTCAGACGTATCGCCTCCCTCGCGCGGACAGCGACCACTCCGGGGGTCCGGATCGTGGGCGTTGACGGACCTGCCGGCGCCGGGAAGTCCACACTCGCGCGGAGGGTCGCCGCCGACCTCGATGCAGCTGTCATCGAGATGGACGACTTCCTGTCATGGATCGATCTCGAGGGCTGGTGGCCCCGGTTCGAAGCCCAGGTGCTGCGTCCGCTGCTGCTGGGACAGGATGCCACCTACCAGGTGCGCGACTGGATCGGCGACGAATTCGGCGACACCCTTGCGGGTTGGAAAACCTTGAGCTGGCGACCGTATGTCGTCGTGGAGGGAGTCACGTGTACGCGCCGGACGGTTGCAGACCTGCTGGCTTGTCGGGTGTGGGTCGACACCCCGGCGGATGTCCGGCTGGGCAGGGGCATCGCCCGCGACGGTGAGTCCCACCGACCGCTGTGGGAACGGTGGATGCTCCTGGAAGATCGATTCTTCGCCGTGGACAACACCCGGGAACGCGCTGACGTCATCGTTCCCGGCACCTGATGAGAACGAGGTGACGGATTGAGTCCGTCGCCAGCGTCAGGCGTCTACTCCGCCCCCTGGGGCTCCTGGGCGCGGCGGCGGCCGGGCCACCACCAGTTGGCCGGGCCGAGGGCCGACACCAGTGCCGGGGCCAGTACGCCGCGCACGATCGTTGCGTCGACAACGATGCCCAGTGCCAGCGCGGTGGCAAGGATCTTGACGTCGGTCGAGGGGACCCGGGACAGGGCGATGAAGGCCAGGAAGAGGATCAACGCCGCGGACGTCACCAGCCGCCCCGTCCGGGCCACGCCGTCGACGGTGGCCGTGTCCGTGTCGGCGCCGGCATCGTGCTCCTCGCGGATCCGGGACAGCAGGAAGACCTCGTAGTCCATCGACAGACCGAACAGAAAGGCGAACACGGCAATCGGCACCCACACGGTGATCGCGCCCGACGCGTCCTGGTCGAACAGCACCGACGTGCCCAGACCGCGTTGCCAGATCAGCACCGTCATACCGTAGGCAGCGCCGATGGACAGCACGTTGAGCAGCAACGCTTTGAGCGGCAGCACGATCGACCGCAACGCCACCGCCAGCAGCCCGAAGGTCACCACGATGATGATGGCGATGATCCAGCCGGCGTTGCCGTAGACCGCGCGCACGAAATCGGCATCCTGCGCGGGGATTCCGCCGACCGCGGAGCCGGTCGACTCCACGGCGCGGCGGACCTCGGCCGCGGTAGCGGAGCCCGCGTCGGAGGAGGCGTCGGCGATGGTCCAGAGGTCCACGATCGCCCTGCCGCCGGCCGACCCTGTGGTGAGAGGAACGGAGATGCCGGGGACGTCGCGGACGGCCGCCCGCACTCCGGCGGCGTCCGGAGTGAGGATCTCGATCGGTTGGGACAGACCCGCGCCGAGCCCGGGGACGGCGAGACGGTTCAGTGCGGCGGCCGGAGTGCCGCCGGCCGACGCCAGCGAGGCATTGGTCGGCTGCCCCAGCCGTAGACCGAGGCCCGGTGTGGCCAGGGCCAGCAGCACCAGCGCCGACGCGCCGGCGGCCACCCAGTGACGCCGGACGACCGCCGCACCGATCCGGCGCCAGAGCCGACTGTCCGGGCTCGCGCCGCGCCGGTGCGGCCACTCCAGCCGCGGCCCGGCGACCAGCAGCAGCGCGGGGAGGAGGGTCAGCGCGGCGAGCACGCTGATCAACGGGATGAGCAGGCCGGTGAAGCCGACGCTGCGCAGGAACGGAACCGGTAGCGCCACCAGCGCGGCCAGGCTGACCGCCACCGTGACCCCGGAGAACAGCACCGAACGACCGGCGGTGGCCATGGCCGATTCCACGGCGGTGACGTTGTCCGCGCCGTGGCCGCGTTCCTCCCGCCAGCGGGTCACCACCAGCAGTGCGTAGTCGATCGCCACGCCCAGGCCGATCAGCGACAGCAGGTACTGCACGATGAACGAGATGTCGGTGATCCCCGTCAGTGCCCACACCAGGAGAAACGTCGTGAGGATCGATGCGGCCGCGATGATCAGGGGCATGACCGCCAGGGCGGATCCGAAGACCAGCAGGAGCACGACGAGGGCGCCCACACCGCCGAAGAGCACTTCCACCAGCACTCCGGCGCCGCCCGACCCGCTAGCTGCAGCAGCGTCCTCGCCGGTCACGGCGACCGGGCGGTCCGCCGTACTCAGACGCTGCGCGAGCGCGTCCAACACCGGTAGTGCGCTCGCGTAGGCGTCCGGACCGGGCAGCACCCTCGGGTACACCAGCACCACTCCGGTCCTCCGGTCGGTGGACAGCAGCGAGGCGGTCGTCTCGAAGGAGGCCACCCTGGCGCCGGGGACGGCGTGCCGCACGGCGGCCGCGATCGTCGCTTTCCGGTCGCTCACCACCAGTGCGGAGCCGTTGCCCACGACGAGGAGCACCGGCGCGTTGTCACCGCCGGACCCGACGGCGTCGACGATGCTCTGGTTCGTCTGGTAACCGGCTCGGCCGGGCAGGGAGAAATCGTAGGTCAGTGCGGCGGTGGCACGAGGGGCACCGACCGCGCCCGCCACGGCCAGGACCAGCCAGGACAGCAGCACGAGCCGTCGGTGGGCGACGACGAAACGCACCAGCACTGTCATGACGGCCTCCTCGGTTGCGCCCGAAGGTACACCAACCATCAGGCGCCGAACAGTTTGTCGTCGTTTAGGCTTCGGCAGATGTCGCCCTCGACGTGGTCCGGCCCACCGCCGCAGGACATCAGCGCCTGGAACCTGATCCAGGTCGCGCACCTGGTGGGGCGCCGATTCCACACTGCTCTCGCCCTGGTGGGGCTGACGCCCACCCAGTTCGGCACGTTGATCCAACTCGACCTGCACCCGGAGATGTCGAACAACCAGATCGCCCGTGCCGTGTTGGTCACGCCGCAGACGATGAGTGAGCTGTTGACCTCGCTGCAACTGCTCGGCCTGGTCGAACGCGCCGCGTCGGCCGGGCGCGGGCGCCGGGTCGCGGTCCGGCTCACCGACGCCGGGCGGGACGTCCTGGAACGGTCGGCGCACGCCATCGGCCAGGTGGAGGCTTCCCTGGGCCTGGACGGGGGACAGCAGCAGGTCCTCAACGGCCTCCTCAACCACATCCTCACCACCCGATGAGTCGCTGGTGGCGGGCATGGTCGGCCGATGGCAGCTCGACAGCCGTCTTTCAACGGCCGGGCCAGCGAGCAGCAGCTCCCTCCTGGCAATCCGCGTCGGTCGGCATGCGAATCTCGTCCGCAGAACGAATCGATGGGGTGAAAGTACCCGACAGGGGTGGCGCCGATCGCCGCAGTGACGGGCGCCCAAGCCGATGAGGCACCTTTAGCGTTGACATCCTGGATCGTGCAACGGCGTGGAAACCGGGTGCGTCTATCCGGCGTCAACCACTGCCGAAAGGGTTTCAAGATGCGATTCAAGACGTTTTTCTCCGCCCGGCTGGGCAGGGCCGCCGCTGTCGCGGGGCTCAGCGTTGCGCTGTCCGTGGGAATGGTCGGCACAGCAGACGCCAAGAGCAAACACCTACCGGCGCCGTCATGTGTGGAGTCGTCCCAGTTCAAGCACCGGGGTTTCACCGGCACCTACACCAATGTCTATCTGGCCAACAAGTGCAAGTATCCGACAAAGGTCAAGATTGTGATGACCTACGGTACCGACAGTGGTTGCATCTCGTTGGCCAGAGACGCCTCCGGTGTCAAATTCCGATCTCGTGCCCTCGTCGGCGCGCAGCCGAGACTCGCGCGCCTGGAAAAGTGCTGATCCCCGGGATCGGAGTCACGGCTTGTCGTCGACAATCCCTTTGACGACGGTCACGACGGTCTATTTTCGAGCTCCCGGCCGCGGTCGATTCCGTCGCGGTCGGGTGCTCGGAACATCTCCTCGCCGTCACCGGCTCCCGGGACCGCCGTCCCGCAGGTCGGCCTGGTAGCGCTCCTCCAGTGCGGCGCGTTCCATCCTGCTGGAGCGGGCATCCGCGGTCTCTCCAGACGTGGGGAGCCCGTTTCGCTTCACCAGCAGGAGGGTCACCGTGACCACGACGACCACGACGACCACGATCAGCACCGTTTCCATGTCCTCGATGGTAAGAGTCGACGTCGGGCTGCGGGCGGGAACGGCCGGGATCACCCCGGCGGACGCGGTGTGGGCGTTCGACGCGAGAACCGAGTTCTGCCGGGACTGGCGCTGAATTCGTTGTGAGCCAGTGCTTTCGGGCCATGCCGGCATGGTCGAAGCCACACCGCCGACCACCGCCCGGACTAGCAGTTCTACGATGGTCCGACGTCACCGCCTGGAAGGGGACCCGAGCATGGCCACCTGGCTCATCACCGGATGTTCGACTGGGCTGGGCCGGGCATTCGCCCAGACCGCGCTCGACCGCGGCCACCACGTGGTGGTGACGGCCCGCGACGTCGCGAACGTGCAGGACCTGGCCGACGCCTACCCGGGGACTGCGCTCGCCGTGTCGCTGGATGTCACCGACGACGATCAGGTCGCCGCCGCGGTGAGCACGGCGCAGGAGCGCTTCGGGGGAATCGACGTGCTCGTCAACAATGCCGGCTATGGCTACCGGGCGGCCGTCGAGGAGGGGGAGGACGGAGCTGTCCGGCAACTGTTCGACACCCACGTCTTCGGCGCGATGCGCACCATCAAGGCAGTCCTGCCCGGTATGCGCTCCCGCCGATCCGGGACGATCGTGAACCTGTCGTCGATCGGAGCACGCGTCTGCCCGGAAGGGTCCGGTTACTACGCCGCGGTCAAGGCCGCGATCGAGGCGCTGACGTTGTCGCTCCGGAAAGAAGTTGCGCCGCTGGGCATCACGGCGTTGACGGTCGAACCCGGCGGCTTCCGTACCGACTTCGCCGGTCGTTCCCTCACCGAGGCGGCAAATCCTATCGCTGACTATGCCGACACCGCGGGCAAGCGCCGAAAGGAGCACGACACCGTCCACGGTACCCAGCCCGGCGACCCCGCCAAGGCGGCCGCCGTGCTCGTCGACGTCGTCGAATCCGGTCACGCCCCGTACCTGCTGGTGCTCGGTAACGACGCGTCGGACGGCATCCGTGCAGCCCTCGACGCGATCCGACTGGACCTGGACTCGTGGGAAGAAGTCAGTCGCAGCACCGACTTCGTCTGACTGTCGGGCGCCATCCCTTTGACGGTATGCGCGCTTGGGCGGCCGAGCATGCGCGAGGACTGCACCGACGCTGCCGTGTGAACCTTCCCGACGAACGCACCTCTTGTCGAGCCGGCGGATACATGAGAGCATTGCTCTCGTACCGGATCACTGCTTCCGAGGAGGGCTTCTGTCGTGACGCTGAAGATCGCCGATGTGCTGTACTTCATTGCCGAACTACTGGTCTACGCCGCGGTTGCCTGGTGGGGCTTCAGCCGGGAGGTGCCCGGTCTCGTGCGCTGGTGCCTCGGACTCGGCGGCGTCGCCGTCTTTGCTGCCACCTGGGGTGTGCTCGCCTCCCCGAGGGCGAACTTCGCCCTGCAGGGGGCGGCGGGGCTACTGTTCCGGGTCGTGTGGTTCGGCCTGGGCGCCACTGCGGCGATCGTCGTTCTCTCCGGCAGGTGGTCCACCAACGCCAGTCGATGACCGTTCATGTCCGATGGTCGACTGCTTGCGTCTTGCCCTCACCCGGGTTCCGCCGGCTTGCGGCCCCGTCGACATATCCGCACTTCGTGGGTCCGGGCCAAATCGCGGTGCCTGCAGAATCAAGCACGGGTCGGAAGCTGGCGATTCACCTGACGAACCAATGGTGCGCTTGCGCGATCAGGGCATCGATTGCCGACGCGCCCATCGGCCGGGCCAGGTGGAAGCCCTGTCCACGGTGACATTGCAGTCGGGCAAGGATCGCGAGCTGGTCGACCGTCTCGATCCCTTCGGCGGTCACGGTGAGCTGGAGAGCATCTGCCATCGCAACGATCGCCGCGATCAGGGCGACGTCGTGCGGGTCGGTGCCCAGCCCGTCGACGAACGCCTTGTCGATCTTGACGGCGTCGACCGGGAAGCTCTTGAGGTAACCCAAGGAGGAGAACCCCGTCCCGAAATCGTCGATGGCCAGCTTGACCCCGAGCGCCCGGATACGGGCCAGAATCTTGCTGAAATAGTCCGCGTCCTTCATGAAGACGCTCTCGGTCAACTCCAGCGTGACCGATTCGGCCGGCGCCCCGGTCCGTTCCAGGACGCCTGCGATCATTTCGGCGATGTCCGGCTCGACGATCTGCCGCACCGAAAGGTTCACCGCGACGGTCATCGACGGCAGGTGACGACGCCACCTGACCAGTTGACCGCACGCCTGCTCGAGCACCCATGCACCGATCGGAACGATCAACCCGGTTTCCTCCGTGATCGGGATGAATTCCACCGGACTGATCGGGCCACGCTCCTCGTGATTCCATCGCAGCAGCGCCTCGGCGCCCACCATCGCCCCGCTGGTGAGATCGACGACCGGCTGGTACACAACGGTGAACTCATCGCGCTCCAGCGCTTTCCGCAAGGATGCGGCGGTTGCCAACCGCTGTTCGACGTGCGACTGCAGGACGCCGTCGAAGAGTTCGATGCGGCCGCGGCCGCGGTTCTTGGCCAGGTGCACAGCGGCGTCCGATTCGCGCAGCAACGCCTCCGGGCCGGCGTCATGCGTGGACATGGCGATGCCGATGCTCACGGTGACCAGCACCTCCTGGCGTGCGATCTGGTACGGCTGGCCCAGGGTGGCCAGGATGCGTCCGGCGATCAGCTGAACTTCGGCCATCTCGACGTCTTCACACATCACCACGAACTCGTCGCCACCGAACCTGGCCACGGTGTCGCGCTCGCGGATCACGGCGCTGGTGCGGGCGGCGACCTGCTTCAGCAGCTTGTCGCCTTCGGTGTGACCCAGGGAGTCGTTGACGGTCTTGAAGTGATCGATGTCGATGAAGATGACGGCCAACTGACCGTCCTCCCGTCGGGCACTGGCCAGGCCCTGTGTCAGCCGATCGGTCAGCAGCGCCCGGTTCGGCAGCCCGGTCAGGGAGTCGTGCAGCGACTGGTGGGTGAGCTCCTGCTCCATGTGCTTGGGCGCGGAGATGTCCTGCAGCTGTGCCAGGTAGTACTCAGGCTTGCCCAGCTCGTCGCGCACCAGGGTGATGTGCAGCGAGGCCCAGATCACGCTGCCATCGGGCCGGAGGAAACGTCGCTCGTCGGAATAGGTGTCGAGCTCCGGGTTGGCCCGACTGGCCATCGCCTTGCCGAGACCGACGTCGTCGGGATGACTGAACTCCGACCAGCTCCGCCCCAGGAGTACCTCTTCCGGGCGGCCCAGTATGTGGCAGGCGGCCGCGTTCAGCCGGACCGGAGTCCCGTGGAGATCCAGGATGCCGGCGCCGATTCCGGCCTGGTCGAATGCCGCTTCGAACCGCGCCTGAGCAGCCCTTCGTACGCGATCACCCTCGACCATCTCTGTCTCGTCCATCAGCGTTCCGGACACCCGCAGCGGCGTGCCCTCGCCGGAGACCTCGACTTCCACCCGGGCGTCGATGTGGCGGATGCGACCGTCGACCCGGATGATCCGGTACTTCTGGTGGAAGCCGGTCCCTTCGGTCACCGCGATTCGCCATGCCGCGAAGAGGGTGGTCCGGTCGTCCGGAAACATCCGCAGACCGAACAAATCCTGGCTCGGCGGGAGATCCGGCGCGAGACCGAGAATCGAGTAGAGCTCCGCCGACCACACTTGAATGCCGGTGGACAGGTCCACTTCGAAACTGCCCAGGTGCGCGATGCGCTGTGCGTCCGCCAGGCGTCGTTCGCTTGCCGCCAACGCTCGCTGCGCCTCCAGCCGCTCCGTGATGTCCTGGATGACCATGGAAAGGCCGATCACTCGCCCCGCGCTGTCGGAAGCCGTCGAGGCACTGAGCAGCATGTCGAAGGTACTGCCGTCCTGGCGGAGACCGATGGTCTCCCGGCGTTGGCCCTTACCGTCGGCCGCGAGGGCAGCGCGGTGCCGCTCTTGAACCCGCACGATCCCGCTCGGCGCCAGCAGCGCGAGCGGCCGACCGATGATGTCCTCGGGTGCGTAGCCGAACAGTCGCTGTGCCGCCGCATTCCAGCTCGTGACTACGCCGTCCGGGGTGGTGCTGATGATGGCCTCGGTGGAGTTTTCAACGATCGTAGCCAGCTGCTGGAGGTCGAGGTCGGCCTGCTTCCGCTCGGTGATGTCGACGACCACGGCGCCGACTCCGATGATCTCGTCGTCGATCGACACCGGGTAGTAGCTGGCTAGCCAATTGCGCTGCGGTGACGAATCCGTCGACAACCGGCCTTGGATGTCGACGTCCAGGACCGCTTCGCCGGTTTCCAGGACCCGGTGGAAATGCGGCTGCAAGAGCGGCCAGAGGGCAGGCGCCATTTCCCGGACCGTTTTCCCGATGTGGTCCGCGGCAGACACGCCGCTCATTGCGGCCAACGTATCGTTGATGCGCACGTACTTGCCGTCCGGGTCGACCAGGGCCAGCCCGATCGGCGACTTGGACTGCCACATCTCCAGCATCGACAAGGATTCCGCGGTTCGGCGCTCGCTCGCGCGCAGGTCGTCCGCCAGCCGTTTGGCCGCATCGATGTTCGCTGCGGTGCCTACCCATTGCGCGGCCGCACCCCGTTCGTCCAGGATGGGAATGCCGTGGCATTCGTGCCAGAGATATTCGCCGTCGAACCGCCGGATGCGGCAGTCGATCCGATAGCGAACGCTCAGCGTGACGGCTTCCAATTGGGCGAGGTTGACCCGGTCGGCGTCGTCGGGGTGGACGAGCGTCCGCCGGTCCCAGGTGCCCCGTACGTCCGGGCGGTAGCCCGCGTAGTCGATCGCGTGCTGGTTGACGTACTCGATCGTTCCGTCGGCGGCCGCCATCCACATCAGGTAGGGGGCCAGGTCGACCAGCCGTCGCAAATCGGGGAGTGCCGAATTCATGACACGCCGACCCGGGTCAGTAGTGATAGGCGACGATACAAAATGAGCCTGGTGCCTGGTCCCCCTCACGCACTCGGACTCATCTGCTGGAGTCATACGTCCTGATCACAGGTTCACAATACGCACAGCGAGCTCGAATCGACGGTGTACGGGAATTTCATCACGGCCGTCGAGAAATCGCCTGGTGATTCACCTGTGCGTGATTCAAGCCTTCATGCTTTCGCGTCTGGCGACGGGGGAGGATCGCAGAATGTCACCGACAGCTACCGGCCCGTACCCGGCAGCGCACATTTTCATCGACCGCCGAGCGGACCCCCGGGTGGCGGTCACTCCGTTCCCTCGCTTTGCCCGCACGGTCACGGGGGAGTGCTGTCACCGGTTGCCGCCGACCCGGCCGGACGCGCGGCGGGCAGTTCAACAGCATCGACGATCGCGACGTCGTCCGCCGACGACAGCGCCCGGGCGGCCGCAGTCGGCGACCAGCCGACCGTTCGCCCGGCGCGTTCTCCTCCGCCGAGGGTCGATGAAGCAGGGATGCCTACGCAGGTGAACCCGGACCTCTCGAACGCAACCTGTGGATGACCGGGGGTTAGCCTGGCTGGATGCGTGGGACACCGCTTGCGGCGACGATGGACGCAACCCTGGCTCTGGCGGCATGTGGCAGCGCACCAGCGCGGTCAGAGCCGCTCTGAGGACGCCGGCCGACAGTTCACTATTCCCGTCACGTCGACCGGCTGATGGACGTCTCCGCGGCCAGCCGCGGCGCGACAGTGGGCTCCCTGACGCGCCGTCGTCGCTCCCGTCGCCGAGCAGAACCGGTGATGGGATGATGCCGTGGATCGAAATCCGACGAAGGGATGTCCCTGTGCCGCGTTACCTGATCTCGTTCGACGATGGCTCGATGGACCACGTCCGCGGCGAGGATCTGGCTGCGGCGGCCGAGAGTTCGCACGTGGTGGTCCAGGAAGCCAAGGACGCCGGCGTCTGGGTGTTCGGCGGCGGTGTCGAACGCCAGCAGGCCACCATCGTGGGCATCGACGGGGGAGTCATGGACGGGCCGGTCCCGGAGACCAAAGCCGTCATCGGGGGGTTCTCGGTCATCGAAGTGGCGTCTTTGGGCGAGGCGTTGGACTGGGCGGCTCGCATCGCCCGTTCCTGTCGTTGCGCGCAGGAGGTCCGGGAGATCATGTACGACCCAGCCTCTTGACAGCCGGCGGTGCAGTGAGAGGTGGGGCCTCACCGGGCGAGGTCTGGCTCGGGCGAGCGGATCACGCGCAGCGGCACGCCGCCGTTGATGTTCGGCTTCGAACGTCCGGTGCAACCGAATTGCCACTCGCTTCGTCCCCTGGAGATGCGAAGGGCAAGGACTGACACGACATTCTGCGTCATCGCTTCCGTCGTCGCTGTCTTCCTGGTCGGCTGCAGCGCAGCGACCGAAGCCGCGATGCCGGGGACGGCTGTCGGCTCGGTCATGTCGCTGCCCGTCTCCGGCTCGCCCTCGATCGTCCACCGGCCCGCGCCGGTGATGCCCGAGCCGACGGCATCGACGCCCGACCCGACGACGAACCCAGAAGCAAGTCGGCCGAAGGCGCGGACCGGCGGCATTGTGACATGCGGGGGAGTGCCCAGAGTTCGTCGGGTTGCGCCCACCGGGCTGCAGGTCGCCGTCGCCGTGAAAGGCCGCGGCGCGAAAGCCGAGTACACCGTGAGCGCGCGGGCCCTCGATCAGGAGACCACCCGCTGGCTCGTCGTGCAGGCGCAACTCCTGCTCGTCAAGGGCGGAACGGTCGTCTCCATTTTCCGCGACACCGTGTCGCCCGGGGTGGTGGTCGCCGGCCCTGGCTCGGCCTCGCCGCATCTGGGCGGCGAATTGATGGCACTCAAACGCGGGGCCTATTCCGCCGTCGAAACAATTCGCCCGGTCGAGTTCAGCGTGTGCGACGACATGGCATCCCAGGTGCCGCCGGGGCGATACCAGCTATATGCAGAGCTATGGGCGGAGGAGCCGCATGATCCTGCCGACCTGGCCCCGGTTGAGGTGGTCGACTCGGTGCTGTGGGGACCGTCAGAAGTCGTACTGGCCTAGCACAAGATCGGGTTTTGCTGCGTCGCCCTGCGGCTCTCTCGCTCAGATTCAGCTGGTCCGCTGACATGCCCTTGATTTGCTTTGTTGCAAGCAATACTTCCCACTGGGGTACCGCGCTGTCCGCGGTAGTCGTTGGTTGCCGGATTGGTTGACGTGTCCGTCCCGCTCGATTCGACAGCTCGATCTGGGCGCGCAAGCGGTGCGTTTCAGCTTCTTGGGTCGACAGGCAAAGGACAAGGTCATCCGTCCTGGCACCCTTCGCGCCTGACGACGGTGACGTCCCTGCTCGCACGCGAGCTGTGCACGATGTCAATGGCCAGCTTGATGTCCCCGCTGGTGGCCAGGTGGAAGTCCCCACCCGT
>CAXTBG010000020.1:0-64957 GCA_964242105.1 uncultured Nakamurella sp.
TCAGCTTGTCCTTGATGAACTGCCAGATGATGCGCGTCATCTCGTCGCCGTCGAGCTCGACGACGGTTCCGGTCACCTTGATCTTCGACATGACTGCCTCTTCTCGTCAGAGCGCCCCAGTGCCATGCTGCTATTTGCAGTACGAGCGTACTGCTATGGGTCGACGTCGCTGCTGCAGCAGGCTACCGTCAGCTCCACGACGCTCCCGCCAGCAGGTCCGGATCCGGATTGGAGACGAAGATGTCGGGATGACCGGCCCCATGAAGATCGAGCCGGCCCGGATGTACGCCTGGGTCGGTTTCCTGCATGCCCACGCCCAGATCCTGCGGAAACTGGCCGCGGACCTCGACGACGCCGGTCCGGTCTCGCTGAGCACCTATGACGTGTTGGTGCAGCTCTCCGAAGCCGGCGGCGCGCTTCGTCACCGCGAACTGGTGGAACGGCTGGTCATCTCGCAGCCCGGGTTGTCCCGGAAGGTCGACAGGTTGGTGAAGGCCGGGCTGGTCGAGCGCCGGCCCGATCCGAAGGACGGCCGGGGGGTCATCGTCCGGCTGTCCCGATCGGGCCGGGCCGCGCTGCGGGCGGCGGCCAAGGTCCACATGGCCGGCATCGACCGGGAGTTCGCCCGGCAGCTTTCCGACGACGAGGCGGCCGTGCTGGGCGCGGTGTTCCACCGGCTGATGGGCGCCGCGCGGCGCACCCTGGACGAACAAGGACCGGGAGGCCCGGATGCCCGCCGCCGCCGCGCGTGATCTGCTGACGCTGCCCAGGATCACCGCGCCGGACCCGGCCACCGGCTCCGCCCGCGCGGTCCTGTCGGTGACCAGCGCCACCCGGGGTGTGGAGGGCGAAGGCTTCCCGGTTCGCCGGGCGTTCGCCGGCGTCGGCGTGGCACAGCTGGACCCGTTCCTGCACATGGACCAGATGGGCGAGGTGGACTACGCGCCGGGCGAGCCGAAGGGCACCCCCTGGCATCCGCACCGCGGCTTCGAGACGGTCACCTACATGATCGACGGGCAGCTGCAGCACGCCGACTCCAACGGCGGGGGCGGCCTGATCGGCGGCGGCGACACCCAGTGGATGACGGCGGGGGCGGGCATCCTGCACATCGAAACGCCCCCGGAGGCCCTGGTCGCCGCCGGGGGCCTGTTCCACGGCTTCCAGCTCTGGGTCAACCTCCCGGCCCACGCCAAGTTCGCGGCGCCGCGCTACCAGGGCATCTCGGCCGCCGACGTCGTCCTGCTGAGCAGTGCGGACGGCGGCAGCCTGGTCCGCCTGATCGCCGGCGAGCTCGACGGTCATGTCGGCCCGGGCGCCACCCGCACCCCGATCACCCTGATTCACGCCACCATCGCCCCGGGCGCATCGCTGGTCCTGCCCTGGCGTTCCGACCTCAACGCACTGGTCTACAACCTCGGCGGCCGGGCGGGCGTCGGCCCGGACCGCCGACCCCTGAGCGACGGGCAGCTGGCCGTCTTCGGCCCCGGCGACCGACTGACCGTGGCGGCGGACCCCGGCCAGGACGTCCGGCACCGATCGGGGGTCGACGTCCTCATCCTCGGCGGGCGGCCGATCCGGGAGCCGGTCGCCATGTACGGACCGTTCGTGATGAACACCAGGGCCGAAGTGATCCAGGCCTTCCAGGACTACCAGTCCGGCCGGCTGGGTGTCATACCCGCCGCGGACCTGACCAGGACGGGACGACGACGGTGATGCCGCCCGATCTGATCTACACCGCCCAGTTCGAGGCGCTCAGCGTCTGGCTGGGCACCCTTCGGCCCGGCGAGCTGACCTTCGACAGCGCACTGCCCGGCTGGACCGTGGCCGACCTGATCGGCCACCTGGCGGGGATCGGGCAGAGCATCTCGGAACTGCGGCCGGCCGGCGACGCACTCCAGCCAATGAGCATCGCCAGCTATGTATCTCGCTACCGGCCGTCGTCGGATCTGATCGCGCAGGCGGCCGTGGCGGTCACCCGCTCCGTCGGTCCCGATTCCTCTCCGCTGCACAGCTTCTACGGAGCCCACGCCGCCGCGCAGTACACCGTCGAACGGCTCGGCGCCGTCGACCAGGTGGTGCAGACCCGGCGCGGACCCATGATGCTCGCCGATTTCCTGGACACCGCAGTGATCGAGTTGGTGGTGCATGCCGGCGATCTGGGCCGGTCACTGCCCCATCGAAGGCCGCCCGTCGTGCTGCCCAGTGCGCAGCGCCGGGTGCTGGGTGTCCTGCGCGAGCTGCTGACCGAGAAGGCCGACCGGCCGGTCGAGGCGATCGCAGCCGCCTCGGCCCTGCCGCCGGCCGACTTCATCGAACTGGCCGCCGGCCGCACGGTGCCGGGTCCCGACGTCTCCCCGGCCCTGGCCGCGGCGTTGCCGCTGTTCTGACCGCGTTCTGCGCCGGGTCAGAGGCCGATGGTGGTGGCCACGGTGAACAGCGTGGCGAGCCCGCCCAGGAAGATCACGTCGAAGGTCCGGCTGCGTACGGCGAGCGGCCCGACGGAACCGTCGGGCACCAGCAGTCGCAGAACCGCCCCGACGGCGGCGGCGGCGGCCAGTACGGCTGCGCCGCGACGCCAGTGACCGGTGGCGATCCAGCCGAGTCCGATGGCCGCGATCAGCAGCACCACGATGATCGGCACCGCCCTGATCAGGCGCCGGTCAGCCACCGGACGGGGCCGCGCCGCGACGTTCCGCCGCGCCGACCACGTTGGACAGCAGCATCGCCCTGGTCATCGGCCCGACGCCGCCGGGATTGGGGGCGAAGAACCCGGCCACCTGCACCACATCCGGCGCCACGTCTCCGACGAGCTTCCCGTCGATCCGACTGACCCCGACGTCGAGCACGGCCGCGCCGGGCTTGACCATGTCAGCCGTGATCAGACCCGGGACACCGGCCGCGGCCACCACGATGTCGGCCCGCCGGACGTGGCCCGCGAGGTCACGGGTGGCGGTGTGGCACATGGTGATGGTGGCGTTCTCGCCGCGCCGGGTCAGCAGCAGACCCAACGGCCGCCCGACGGTGAGCCCGCGGCCGACGATCACAGCGTGCGCACCCGCGATCGGCACCTGGAACCGGCGGAGCAACTCGATGATCCCGATCGGCGTACAGGGCAGCGGGCCGGGCTGTCCAAGAACCAGGGATCCCAGGTTGACCGGATGCAACCCGTCGACGTCCTTGGCCGGGTCGACCCGGGACAGGATGGTGAATTCGTCCAGCCCGGTCGGCTGCTGGACCAAGAAGGCCGTGCAGGCATCATCGGCGTTGAGCCCGTCGACGACGGCGAGCACGTCGACCAGGGCGCTCCCGGCCGGCAGTTCCCTGGCGATGCTGTTGAGGCCGATCTCCGCGCAGTCCTTGTGCTTGGCGGCGACGTACCACCGGCTCGCCGGATCATCGCCGACCAGAACGGTGCCCAGACCCGGAACAACCCCGTTCGCGGCCAGGGCAGCGATCCGCACCCGCAACTCGTCCTTCACCGCGACCAGGGTGGCCTTGCCGTCCAGAATCGTCGCCGTCACGGTTGCCCATCCTGCCACGCCGATCCGGCCCCGTTCCGGGCCACGCTGACCGGCGTCAACGCTCCTCCCGCGCCAGGGTCAGCCCGTGCGCGACGGCGAACAGGACCGCCTGGTCGACGTCGATGACGGCGCCGGTCAGCCTCGCGCCGACCCAGACGCCGGCGTCCACGGCAGCGCCCCGCAGATCCGCCCCGGAAAGGTTGGCCCGCCCGGCCCGGGCGCCGGTCAGGTCCGCCTTTCGCAGATCGCAGCCACGCAGGTCGGATCCGGTCAGGTTCGCCTCGCGAAACCGGAGGCCGGACAGGTCGGCGCCGGCCAACTTCTCGCCGGCGAACGACGTCAGGGTCAGATCGCAGTCGACGAGCGCGATACCGGTCAGCCGGCACGAGTTGAACGACGTCCCGGTGAGTCGGCAGCCGGTCAACCGGGCGTTCATGAACGACGTCCGCTCGAACGTGCAGCTCAGGAACGACGTGCCGGAATGCCTGGTGGAGTACATCTCCGCGCCGACGAACCGGCAACGGGTGAACACCGTCCGGGCGGTGAGGCCACCGGCCAACACCGCCCCGGAGAAGTCGCAGTCGGTGAATCGGACCCCGTCCACCTCCTGGTCGGACAGGTCCACGTCGACGAAATCCTCGCCGGTGTAGTCGGTTTCGGTGAGATGCAGGGCCATGTCAGAGAAGTCAGCGAGGTCAGTGGAAGAAGTGACGGGCACCGGTGAAGTACATGGACACCCCGGCGGCCTCCGCGGCTGCGACCACGTCCTCGTCGTGGACGGACCCTCCGGGTTGCACCACGGCCGTCACCCCGGCGGCGAACAATACTTCGGCGCCGTCGGCGAACGGGAAGAACGCGTCGGAGGCCGCGACCGCACCGGCCGCGCGCCCGCCGGCCCGCTCCACCGCCAATCGGGCGGAATCGACCCGATTCACCTGGCCCATGCCGATGCCGACCGAGGCTCCGCCCCGGGCCAACAGGATGGCGTTGGACTTGACCGATCGACACGCCCGCCAGGCGAAATGCAGATCGGCCAGGGTGGCCGGGTCCACCGGCGGACCCGCCGCCAGCCGCCAGTTCGTCGGGTCGTCGCCCGCCGCGTCCAGCGCGTCCCTGGTCTGCGCGAGAATTCCGCCGGAGATGCCGCGGAACTCGACCGGATCGGCGGCGACGTCGGCCGGCATCTCCAGCAGCCGGACGTTCTTCTTGCGGGTCAGCACGGTCAGGGCCGCGTCCTCGAATCCGGGCGCCAGCACCACTTCGGTGAACACCTTCGAGATCTGCTCGGCCAGCGCCGCGGTGACCGGCCGGTTGACGGCGACCACTCCGCCGTACGCGGAGACCGGGTCGGAGGCCAGCGCCTGCTCGTGGGCCCGGGCGACGGCATCGTCGGCACCGCCCGGGACGACGGCGATGCCACACGGGTTGGAGTGCTTCACGATCGCCACCGCCGGGTCGGCGAAGTCGCCGACCGCCCGCCACGCCGCGTCGACGTCGACGTAGTTGTTGTAGCTCATCTCCTTTCCGTGCAGCTGCCGGGCACCGGCCAGCCCCGGCCGCCAGTGGCGGTACAGGGCCGCCCGCTGATGGGGGTTCTCGCCGTAGCGGAGCACCGACTGCCGCTCCCACGTCGCACCGGTCCACCGCGGCCAGCCGTCGTCCCCCGGGGCCACCACCACGTTCATCCACGACGCCACCGCCACGTCGTAGGAGGCGGTGTGCGCAAAGGCCTTGGCCGCCAACATCTGCCGCTGTGCCATGGTGAAACCGCCGGCCCCCGCGGCGGCGACGACCATGGCATAGTCCGCGGGCTGGACCACGGTGGCCACGCTGGGATGGTTCTTGGCCGAAGCCCGGATCATGGCCGGCCCGCCGATATCGATCTGCTCGATGCACTCGTCGACCGATGCTCCGGAGTCGACCGTCGCCCGGAAGGGGTACAGGTTAACGACGACCAGGTCGAAGGCTTCGATACCGAGCTCGCGCAGCTGATCCAGATGACTTTCTCGCCTGGTATCCGCGAGCAGCCCCCCGTGGATCATCGGATGCAGCGTCTTCACCCGACCGTCGAGGCACTCCGGGAAGCCGGTGACCTCCTCCACGGTCTGTACCGGCAGACCGGCGGCGGCCAGCATGGCGGCCGAACCACCGGTGGACACCAGCGCGACTCCGGCCGCGGCGAGCGCGGAACCCAGATCGACCAGACCCGACTTGTCGGACACCGACAGAAGGGCCCGCCGGATCGGTCGGCGGTCACCGTCGCCGGACGCGTCCGGGCCCGTGGTCTGCGGCGCAGTGCCGGGATGCGTCATCCGATGAAGACCCTTCTGCCGTGGACAGTCCACCCGTGGCGGGCCATCAATGTGACCTGTTCGACGAGCTGCGCCCGTTCCGCCTTCTTGATTCGTTCGGTGAGACTGTCCTCGTCGTCCTCCGGTAGCACCGGAACGGCGACCTGGGCCAGAATCGGCCCACTATCGACCCCGGCATCGACGACGAACAGGGTGGCGCCGGTGATCTTGACGCCGTAGGCCAGCGCATCGCGCGGACCGTGCAGGCCCGGGAAGGCCGGCAGTAGAGCGTTGTGCGTGTTGATGTACCGACCGCGGAACCGGCCGAGGAACTGCGGACCGACCAGCTTGAGGAACCCTGCGGACACCACCAGATCAGGCTCGAAGGAAGACGTTCGTCCGGTCAGCGCGGCGTCCCAGGCGTCCCGGTCCGGATGGTCGGCGATCCGCTCGACGAACGTCGGGACCCCGGTGTCGCGGGCGAACTGCAGACCGGGGGCGTTGTGCCGGTCGCACCCCACCGCGACCACCTGGGCACCGTAGCTTTCCGACGCGCAGGCACCCAGGAGCGCGGCGAGATTGGAACCGCCACCGGAGATGAGCACCACCACCCGGAGCCCGGAAGGAGTGGGTGGGAACCGCCGGGCCGGTGGTGGGTCTTCGGGATGCACCTGAAATCTCTCGTCTGCGGGTCCCCCAGGGTAGAACGTCACGGCGAAAGCCCGTCACTCCGGTGGCTCATCGTCGGTCTGGCCGGCCTCGGGCCTGCTTACCTCCGCTACTGGTCGTAGATGTCGCGTCTGTGCCCGAGCCTGACGACGACGACCAACAGGACATCGTCCTGGACGGTGTAGAGGATGCGGTAGTCGCCGACCCGGACTCGAAGGCCTGGTCGGCCCTGCAATGCGCGCGCACCGGGCGGGCGCGGATCTTCGGCGAGCAGGGCGATCGCGCCTTGGATGCGTCGACTCACCGCGGGGTCGAGCTTGCCCAAGGCACGGGCGGCGGCTGGACGGAGCTCGATCCGATACCGGCTCACGCCCAGCCGAGGTCGGCCTTGACCTGCTCCCAGGGAATGTTGGGTCCCTCCTCCGCCATCGCCTCGTCGAAGGCGGCGACATCCTCAGCATCTTCCAAGGCGCTCATCAGCTGTTCGTAGCGCTCGGGACTGACCAGTACCCCGGCCGGGCGGCCATGGCGCTGCACAAAAACCGCCTCGGTACGTGCCGTCTCCATCGCGGCCGGAAGGTGGTCGCGCGCGTCGCTGATGTTCATCATCGCCATGCCTAGATCGTACGACTCGGGCGCCGTTTCGTACAGACAGGCTGCCCGGTACCGGCCAGCCCTACTCCGAGATCGACCGGCTCACCCTCAAACGGATCGCCGGACAGAACGGAATCGGTTGCGGCCACAGATCTGGCGGACTGTTGCTACCGGACGGCCAGCCCGCGGGTCACGCCTGACCCAGCGCGACAGTGCCGGCCGGCGCCAGCAAGCTGAACAGCGCGAACCAACCCCTACGGACCCGCAGAGTGACCCGGCGCCGGTGAGAAACCTGCTTCCCGGCGCCGGTGGAATCACCGGATCAGCCGGTGGTGCGCCCCAACTCAACTACGTCGTAGGGCGCCGTCCGGTCCGGGCACCACCGTTCCGCAGCGAGCCGCTACGATCTTGCTCACATTCGGCGCGCCGGCGCCGCCGGGATCCGCGGGAGCTGCAATATGGCCGACATTGCACGAGCGACAGTGCGCTACCTACCGGTGGGCTTGGCCCTGTTCGCGATCCAGCTGGACTTCTTCTCCCTCAGTCTGGCCCTCCCCTCGATCTCGACCAATCTGGGCGTCTCGGTCACGAACCTGCAGTGGCTGCTGAGCGGCTACCTGCTGAGCCTCGGGGCCTGCTTCGTCCCTGCCGCCAAGGTGGGCGACACCATCGGCCGCAAGCGTGCCCTGATGATCGGGCTGGCGGTGTTCGGCGTCACCAGCCTGATTTGCGCGGTGGCCCCGGATGCCCGCCTGCTGATCGTGTCTCGCGTGTTGCAGGGCGTCGGCGCCGCCCTCGTGATGCCTAACGCCTTCGCCTTGATGGGTTCCACCACGCGGCCCGAGCAGCGGGCGAAGATCATGGGCCTGATCGTCGGCGTCTCCCACTGCGGCACCGCTCTCGGGCCCGTGATCGGCGGCGTGCTGGCGTCAACGGCCGGCTGGCGGTGGGTCTTCCTGATCAACGTGCCGATCGCCGCGATCGCCATGTTCGGCGCGCAACGCCTACCGGAGTCCTACGGCGACGGGAGTCGCGGCTCGTTGCGGCGCCTCGACTGGATGGGTGTCGTGCTCGTCGTAGCCGGCCTCGGCCTCCTGAGCATCGGAATCGACAACATCTCAAGCCGCGGCACCGCCTCGCCGCTCACCTGGGTGCCGGTGCTGGCGGGGGTCGGGCTGCTGGCGACGTTCGTGGTGCACGCCGGGCGGGTGGAACGTCCGCTGGTCCGACCCGACCTGCTGCGCAACCGGCCGTTCTTCTTCCTGCTCGTGGCCGGGACGGTGCTCAACATCGGCCTCAACGTCTACGTGTTCGCCGCGACGGTCAAGCTGCAGTCGGTGGAGCACTACACCCCCGCGGCTGCTGGGTTCGTCTTCATGCTGGCGTCGGTGGGGCTCGCGGTCGGCGGTCCGGCGGCTGGTTGGCTCACCGCGCGGCTCGGAGCACCCCGGGTGCTGAGCGGCTCGCTCGTGGTGGGGGCGGCCTCGCTTGTGCTGGTGGCGAATTCGCCGAACCTGGTGGCGTACGTCATATCCCTGGGGATCAGCGGCTTCACCTGCGGCATGGGGTTCGCGGTATCCCAGATCGGGGTGGCGGCGCTGCTGCCGTCGGACCAGGCCGGCGAGGGCTCGAGCCTGCTGCTGACCTTCATCGTGGCAGTGGGCGGTATCGCCGTGGTCGTGGCCGGGTCCGTGGTGGAGCTCATCTCCGACTCGCCCACGCCCACCGGAGGTTCGCTCACGTCGCTACTCCTCGGGCTCGCGGCGCTGCTCGTACTAGCCGGCCTGGTCACGATCCCGGGGGCACTGCGGACCCCTCGCCCCGCACCGGCGTCGGCGCCGGTGTCGGCGTAGCGTCTGGACGACATGACGATCTCGAGCATTCCTGAACCACTTCCCACCGTTCGTACCGCGTTGATCACCGGTTCCACCAGCGGCATCGGAGCTGCCATCGCGCGTGCCCTGGCCCCCGACGGGTTCCGGGCGATCGTGAGCGGCCGGACACCGAACGCGGCCAGGGCGTCGTTGCTGACATCGAGGGACGAGGCGGGTCCGCGCTCTTCCTGGCGTCCGATCTCGCCGGAACACCGGACGAGTTGCGCACCTTCGCCGGCGCCGTGTCGGCGGCTGCAGGCGGGCACATCGACGTACTCGTGCACAACGCGGCGGTCTGCTATCCCGTCGACACGCCCTCACTCACCGATGTCGAGCTCGACGAGACCTCGCGGTGAACATCCGTGCGCCCCATGTGTTGACCGCCGCCCTCGGCCCGCCGATGGCCGAGCATGGCAGCGGCTCCAGCTTCTCGCAGTTCCTCCTCGCTGAGCGGGTTGAGGAATGTGCGACGATCGTCGCGGCAGCAGTGGGTCACGAAGGATAGGACCGCTTCACCGGTTGATCATCGCGGGCTGCGGGGCGGGATCTCGAAGTGCTGTTCAGCTGCTGTCAGACAGTAGCGCGGCCAACTGGTTGTCGACGATGCCGCGGATGATCTCCGGGTTGACCCTGAAGTACTCGTGGACAACCACGTTGCGCAGACCAGCAATTGAGGCCCACGGTATGTCTTCGTGTTCGTGCTTGAAGTTTCCGGCAGTGACTTCACTGCTTCACCGACAACGGCGAGGTTGCGGAGCACGGCGTCTTAGGCCATCGAACCCAGTTCTGCAGAATCGAGATGATCGTCGAGGGCCGCGCCGCCAATCGCTCCGAGGCCGTCCGGCGCGGGATAGCCCGGCTGCAGCGAGATCAGCGCTACCGAGGTGAGGAGGCCACTCTGATCGACCTTGCCCGCCGCGGTGAGGCTGTCTACCCCGACCTCGACGGCCTGCTCGATTTACCGCACCCTGCGTCCGACTGATGCGCACGATCGCATCAGTGCAACTCCGCATGCGTCGGCCCGCACTGGTCTTGACTCGGCCATCGAAGCTTCACCTGTTGGAATGGGTGACGGTTGCGCCGATCACCAGCACGGTCCGCGGCATCACCAGCGAGGTCCCGCTTGGCCCACGAAACGGGCTCGACCACGACGCTGTCGTCAGTTGCGACAACATCACAACTGTGCGCCGAAGCGCCGTCCGCGAGACCATAGGACTGCTGTTCGACGATCAGGAACCCGCTCTGGCCCGCGCCATCACCGATTCCTTCGACTTGGACCTTGGCTGAGCAACCGGGTTACCCACTGCAACCTATCAGCGCCCCACAACGCCACACCCGATCAGATCAATTCACGCGGTCATCAGGCTCGGTGTTGCTTGCCTCCGCGGTGTGGCTTGACTCCGCGGTGTTGTGCGCCTCCTCGGTCTGGTCGCCAGGCTCGGCGGCGACATCTTTCACCGCCTCGTCGCCGCTCGGTCCAACCGCAGGGGCGCCCATCACGGGGGTTTTCGGGTCGTCGTCCTGATCAGCGGTCGCGGGAGCCACCGGCACTCGCGCGAACGCCGTCACCGCCGCTCCCACCGCGGCGAGCACGACGGTGATGACGGCCCCGAACAGCAGCGGCGGTACGCCGGAGGTGGGCCATTCGCCGCCGGTCACCCCACCGCCGGCGACCACGGCCAGGACCGCTCCCATCAGCCCGGCGAACAGGCCCGCTCCGGCGGCGGCTAGCAGTCGTTCCCGGCGGTTGTCCAGCCGCCCGGCGGCACCGTGGCCGACCAGCACGCCGGCCAGCACCGGGAACAGCAGCAACAGCAGCGTGGTGCGGACGAAGGCCGAGCCGTCGGGCGCGGCGGTCAGCAGCGGGGCGGCCGGCATCTCCGCCGGGGACGAGCCGAACGGCGAGTAGGTACCGTCCCCGATGGTGAAGCCGACACCGGCGGAGTATCCGGCGCCGGCGATCACCGCGTTCGGCACGTAGGCGATCCCCAGCAGCGCCATGCCGAATCCGCCGGCCGCTCCCGGTGCCGCCAACGCCTGGACCGTGGTCGAGTCGGTGAAAGACCGGACCAGGCCGATGACCAGGGTGATGGCACCGCCGCCCACCAACGTCGCGGTCCCGGCCGCGCCGAGCCGGAGCGACACCGGCAACCAGGGCGGTGACCGATCCAGCAGGAACTCCCGCCAGCCGGTGCCGCGGATCACCGTCGCGGCGCCGACGACGACCAGCGCGACCAGGCCGGGACGCCACCACTGGTCGGCGCGCACGGCCCCCGGCGAGCCGATGACCACACCGGCGGCGGCCACACCGGCGGCGTAGACAACGGCCGCGACCGTCACGGCGACCAGTTCCTGCGCGCGACCGCGTGGCGCCGTCCGGCCCCGGCCGGCCACGCCGACGAGCAAGGCGATGGCCACCACGCTGATCATCAGGGGTGTCAGGGTCAGCCCGGAATGGCCGATCTTCACGGTCATGCCGTTGGCGGCGCAGAACGCGGTGACCCCGGCCCTGAGAGCAGGGACAGGCGCGTCACCCGAACCGGGTGTGACGGCCCAGACCACCAGGGCGAGCCCGCAGCTCAGCAGCAGGGACGACGCGACCGCGAACAGGGCCCGAAAGCCCGTGCCGAGGCCCACCATGACGGCGCCGGCCGGCCGCGGGTCCGCCGACTCCGGCGCAGCCTCACCCGGCGCGATCTCGGTGAGCAGCATCAGACCACCCTCACACGAGAAAGCGGCGGTCAGCGCTCAGCCACGCCGATCAGAAGCGGACCTGCTGGGTGACGTCGGACGGCCCGTCGTCGGTGCGCGGTCGAGAAGTACCCGGGCTGCCGGGAGTCGGGTCGCCGGACGGGGCGGATCCGTACGGCGAACCGTAGGGGGACGACGACGGATCGACCGGGGGAACATCTCCGGCGCCGTACTGCGGATACCCGCCGTACCCGGGCGATCCGGGCGGTCCGCCGGACCCGGTCGGCGAGGGCGGGGACTGGGCGGCGCCGACGGCCGCATGCGGGTCGGGGCCGGGCGAGCCGGCGGACGACTTGGCCGCCGGCGGCTTGCGTACACCCGCATCCAGCAGGGCGGCATAGCCGGCCACCACGACCTGGACCAGCGCGATGATCAACAGCAGGATCAGCCCGATCCCCGGCGAGGTTCCTAACCCGGACACGTCCCAGCCCCCGGAGATCAACGACATCAGCACGCCGAGGACGGCGGCGATCGCCAGGAGCGCGGTCGGGATCGGGTATTTCCGCCCGCCCGGCAGTAGGGGGGCGACAGCCAGCAGTCCGACCACCAGCACCAGAATGGGCAGGTAGCCGAAGCTGGCGTAGACCGAGGCGCTGTCGCCGGTGCCGTCGCCCAGGCTGTACGTCCTTCCCGGAGCCAGACCGACGAGAAAGCCGACAACGCCCAGCCCGCCCACGATCAGCGGCAGCAGCCGGCCCAGGTCCATCGAGGCACCCGGCGCCTTCGGGGCCCGCGGCGGCTTGGCCGGCTTGGGCGGTTTCGTCGCCTTGGGCGGTGCGCCCGATCCGGGCCCGCCCGGTCCTGGGCCGCCAGGTCCCGGGCCCCCGGGTGCGCCGCCCGGTCGACCGGGGGGCGGCCCGCCGTAGCCAGGCCCGTACCCCTGGCCATAGGCCGGTCCGTAGCCCGGGCCGTATCCGTACCCGGGGTCGGCCTGACCTTGGCCGCCGGGACCCTGGCCGCCGGGACCCCATGGTCCGGGCGGACCGTAGCTCGGGCCGGCCTGGCCCGGGCCAGGTTGGCGTTGACCCGGACCAGGAGCGCCGGGGACAGGTCCCCAGGGCGGCGTCCCCTGCCCGTAGGGGCCCGGTCCCTGCGGGCCGGGACCGGTCGGCGAACCGTAAGGACTGCTCATGTGTTCCACCTCGTCCGTGTGTGGTGCGGTCAACTGTTCACCTGGGTCGGTATCCCCACGATAAGCGGGAAACCGCGCGCCAGCAGGTCAGCCGAGCACCTCCCGCAACAGGCGCGCGGTCTCCGACGGGGTCTTGCCGACCTTGACGCCGACGGCTTCCAGGGCCTCCTGCTTGGCCTGGGCCGTGCCCGCCGAACCGGACACGATGGCGCCGGCGTGGCCCATGGTCTTGCCCTCCGGCGCGGTGAATCCGGCCACGTAACCCACCACCGGCTTGGTGACGTTCCCGGCGATGAAGGCGGCCGCCCGCTCCTCGGCGTCGCCGCCGATCTCGCCGATCATCACGATCGCCTTGGTGTCCGGGTCGGCCTCGAACGCGGCCAGGGCGTCGATGTGGGTCGTCCCGATCACCGGATCCCCGCCGATGCCGATGGCGGTGGAGAATCCCAGGTCACGCAACTCGTACATCATCTGGTACGTCAAGGTGCCCGACTTGGAGACCAGCCCGACCGGCCCCTTCCCGGTGATGTTCGCCGGGGTGATGCCGACCAGCGATTCGCCGGGCGTGATGATGCCGGGACAGTTCGGCCCGATGATTCTGGTCCGGCCGCCCAGGCTCTGCGCGTAGGCCCAGAACGCCGCGGAATCCTGGACCGGAATGCCCTCGGTGATCACTACGAGCAACTCGATCCCGGCGTCGATGGCCTCGACCACGGCCGCCTTGGCGAACGCCGGTGGCACGAAGACCACGGAGACGGTCGCACCGGTCTCGCGCACCGCCTCGGCGACGGTGCCGAACACCGGAAGGACGACCGCACTGCCGTCGGGTGCGGTGTGCGAGACCGTGGTCCCGGCTTTCCGTGCGTTCACCCCACCGACGATCTTGGTGCCGGCCTTGAGCATCAGCGCCGTGTGCTTGGTGCCTTCGCCACCGGTGATGCCCTGGACGAGCACCTTGGAATCGGCATTGAGGTAGATGGACATGGTTTTCGCTTCCTTACTTCGCGGCCGAATAGGCGAGTTCAGCGGCCTTGTCGGCGCCTTCGTCCATGGTGTCGGCCAGCGTGACCAGCGGATGGGCGGCTTCGGTGAGGATGCGCCGGCCCTGGATGACGTTGTTGCCGTCCAGCCTGACCACCAGCGGCTTGTTCGCCTCGGGGCCCAGGATTTCCAACGCCTTGACGATTCCGTTGGCCACCGCATCACAGGCGGTGATGCCACCGAACACGTTGACGAAGACCGCCCTGACGTCCGGGTCGCCGAGGATGATCTCCAGACCATTGGCCATGACTTCGGCGCTCGCTCCCCCGCCGATGTCCAGGAAGTTGGCCGGCTTGACGCCCTGCCCGTCGGCGAGGGTGTATTTCTCCCCCGCGTAGGCCACCACGTCCAGGGTCGACATGACCAGGCCGGCGCCGTTTCCGATGATGCCGACCTGCCCGTCGAGCTTGACGTAGTTGAGGTTCTTCTCCTTGGCGGCCAGCTCGAGGGGGTTTTCGGCGGCGTTGTCGACGAACGCGGCGTGGTCGGGGTGCCGGAAAGCGGCGTTGTCGTCCAGCGAGACCTTTCCATCCAGCGCCAACACCACCCCGTCCGGGGTCTTGACCAGCGGGTTCACCTCGACCAGGGTGGCGTCCTCGGCGACGAAGACGTCCCAGAGTTTGACCAGGACGTTCTCCACCTGATCGAGCACCTCCGCCGGAAAGCGCCCGGCCACGGCGATCTCGTGCGCTTTCGCCGCATCGACACCGGTGAGCGCATCGATCGCGATGCGGGCCAACGCCTCCGGCCGCTCGACGGCGAGTTCTTCGATCTCCATGCCACCGTCCCGGCTGGCCATGGCCAGGTAGGTGCGATTGGACCGATCGAGGAGGAAGGAAACGTAGTACTCCTCGGCGATGTCGGCCGCCTCGGTGACCAACACGGTCCGGGTGAGGTGCCCCTTGATGTCCAGACCCAGGATGGCCCCGGCCAGCTCCCGGGCAGCCGCGGCGTCGGGGGCGAACTTCACCCCGCCGGCCTTGCCCCGGCCGCCGACCTTCACCTGCGATTTGACCATCACCGGCCGGCCGAACCTGGCGGCGATGTCCGCTGCGCCGTCGACGGTCGTTGCGGTCTCGCCGCGGGTTCCTGGGACCCCGTGCGCGGCGAAAAGTTCCTTCGCCTGGTATTCGTACAGATCCACGTTTCCTCCGCCTTTTTCCCAGACTGTGTCGTCGTGGGTGATGTCTGGTCGGACAGCTGCCCCGCGGGCCCAAGGGCGTGCACCGGGGACCCGGGCTCTTCGTGGACCGTCATCCGACCCTACTGTCCTGGCCCCGGCCGGGGCGCATCCGCCCAGGTGAGCTGGCCCACGTCGGGATCGTCGGTGCGGCCGGGTCTCGGTGCGGTCGGGGTCGTCAGTCCAGCCGGCCGGCGACCGCCCCTTTCAGCCAGGTCACGATGTCCCTGGTGGTCCGGCCGGGGGTGAAGATCCCGCTGACGCCGATCTCGGCGAGTTCGACGATGTCCTGGGCGGGAATGATGCCGCCGCCGAAGACGATGATGTCCTGCGCGTCGTTGTCGGCCAGCAACTGCACCACCCGGCGGAACTGCGTCATGTGGGCCCCGGACAGCACGGACAGCCCGACCGCATCGGCGTCCTCGGCCAACGCGGCGGCGACGATCTGCTCGGGCGTCTGGTGCAGCCCGGTGTAGATCACCTCCATCCCGGCGTCGCGCAGTGCCCGCGCCACCACCTTGATGCCACGGTCGTGGCCGTCCAGCCCAGGCTTGGCCACGACCACTCGGATGGGTCGAGGAGCGGGTGTCCCGGCGTCCGTCATCGGCGTCCCTTCTTCCCCCTGGAGGATGACGCAAACCGTCCTGCGGCCGCCAGGTCGGTCATCCGGATGCGGCGGCCCGACACGGCCAGCGCCGCCGCCGCCGCCACGAACGCGAACGCGGCGACATAGCCGGCGTAGAGGCCGGGCCCGACCACGAACCCGTCCCGGGCCCGCACCGCGGGCGGAATGGCCAGCCGCACCGCCGCCATAGCCGCCCCGGTCAGCGCGAAGGCGATCGCCTGCGACGGCCAGTACGCCCGGCCGGCCGCCCACGCCGCGGCGACCATGCCGACCGCGAGCGCGAACACTCCCCAGAAGTCGACCCCTGCGGAATTGACACCTCCGGAGTCGGTACCGAACCCGATCAACAGGGTCGCCGAGGAACCCGCGGCGCTCCGGTAGACCGGCAGCGCCGACGCGGCCAGGGCGACCGCGGTGAGCCCGGCCGCCACCCGCTGACCGAAACAGCGCACCGGGGTCAGCGTGTCGTCCTCCGGGACCATGGACGAGGCGTTCCTGGCCGCGCCGGCCGCGGCGGTCGAGACGACCAGGGCGGCCAGGCCGATCACGGTGCCGGCTACCCCACACCACAGTCCCGGGCCGGCCGACCAGACCGGCGCGGCGAACGCGGCGTTGGGTACCGACGCGCTGGCCACCAGCCGACCGAGCAGGTCCAGCGATTGGGCGACGCCGTACACCAGCGGTATCCAGGCCAGGCCGACCACCGCGCGACCGGCCCGGGCCAGTGGCGCTACCAGCGTCAACACCGCCCCGATCAGCGGCATCACCGCGGAGATGAGAAGCGGCAGGGTCAGCGGAGCCGATGCCGCGAACCCGTCGGGCAGCACCGGGTCGGCCCCGCCGTCGTACCGCAGCTGGGGCAGCCGCCAGGCGGCTGCGGCGGCCACAGCCACCAGCAGGCTGAGGGCAGCGGCCACGACGGTCAGCGTGCGCACCGACGTATCCGACGGCTGGTCCCCCGCGGCGCCGGGCCTCCGCGCCCGGACCGGCAGGCCGGCGGACGCCAGGAGGACCGCGCCGGCCAGCCCGAGGCCCACCGTCGGGTTCAGCTGCACCGGCGCCCCGGCCACCCGCACCGCGACCGCGGTCAGAAAGGGTACGGCGGCGCCGAGTGCCACCCCGCCGAGCATCGCGGACGCGGTGGGGCGGGGGAGCATCGCCGCGGTGAGCACGGCCGCGCCGGCCAGCACGGCGACGGTCAGCGCCCCGCCGATTCCCCACAGATCCAGCTCGGCCGGCAGGTAACGACCGGCCAGGTACCCGCCGCGGTAGGGAAGTCCGAGTGAGGCGATGAGCAGCGCCACGACGCCCAGGAAACCGACCGCCACCATCGGGTCGTTGTCCCTGGCCGGCCGCCGGTCGCCCGGGTCCGGTCGTCCGGACGGATCGGCGTCGAAGCTCTCCTCCGGTCGAATCGGAGCGATCGACACGGGCGCGATCGACACGGGAGCGAACGACACCGGAGCGAACGAGACGGTGGCAATCAGCTGTCGGCCGGCCAGGATCCCGGCCAGCACGGTGAACAGGTCACCTGCGAGCACCAGCCACGCTCCGCCGGCCCTGGTGAACGGCTGCGCCAGATTCGACACCTCGTAGAACATCTCCGGACGAACCGCCGTGTTCGGGGTCCGCAGCAACGTCACGTCGGACAGCACCCGGGATAGGCCCATCAATCCGGCGCCCGCGGACACGGCCGCGCTGGTGACGGCGGAGAAGCGGGACACCACGAGGGCCACGACCGCGGGTAGCAGCACCACCCAGACGGCCCCGGAGGCCACCCCGCGTACCGAGCCGTCGAGGGTGTGCACGACCCCGACGCGCCCGCCGACGCCGACCAGCAGCCCGCCGAACAGCAGCAACCCGGCCGTTCCGGGGGCGGACCGGGCAGGAGTCACACCGACGACGGTAGCAACGAGCGGGGCCGATCATCGGTTACCGTTCGGCGGTGATCAACGCACTGGCCTACAGCCTGGTCGGTGCCGGTTTGCTGCTCGGGGGGTGGTCGGGGGTGCAGGCCTATCGGCGACTGGCGACCGACGACGCCCTGATGATCTCGGCCATCGTGCTGGAGGTCGGGCTGCTGGTGCAGAGCATCATCGGGCTGGCCGGACTGGGTTCGGCTCACCTCGGCGAGCCCGTCACGTTCGTGGCCTACGCGGTGGGCATCCTGCTGCCGTTGCCCCTGGGCTTCTATCTGGCCAGGATCGAGCGCACCCGCTGGGGTTCGATCATCCTGGCCTTCACGGCCGTCGTCGTCGGGGTGATGACGCTGCGTCTGCTCCAGATCTGGCGGACCGACGTTGTCTGACGCCCAGTCGAGGCCGGAACCGGCTCCGGTCACCGGAACCGACGAGGCGCCGCCCACGGGCCCCCGCCGCATCCTGATTGCGTTGTATCTGATCTTCGCGCTGGCCGCGACGGCCCGCGGGGTGGTCCAGATCGCCACCACCTTCCACGCGGCTCCCTTGGCGTATGTGTTGTCGCTGTGCTCAGGCGTCATCTACATCGGGGCCGCGGTCGGATTGATCACGGCCCGGCCGTGGTCCAGGCGACTGGCCTGGGCGGCCTGCGGCACCGAGCTGGTCGGGGTGCTGGTCATCGGTGTGGCGTCGCTGATCGACAGGCCGGCCTTTCCGCACGACACGGTGTGGTCGCGCTTCGGTAGCGGGTACGGGTATTTTCCGGTTCTGCTGCCCCTGCTGGGCCTGATGTATCTCTGGTACAGCCGTCCCGGCGCCCAGGCCTGACTCCCGCTGTCCGGGGCCTGGTCGTCATCGGTGGTCACCCTGACGGGGGTGGCGCGTACCCCGTCTGCGCAGAATTGCCGCTGATCGTGCCGACGGCCAGCCATTCCGGCCCGCCAACCGAGTGATATTCACTCTTGTAGCAATAGCGTCGCTTACCTAAAGCGAGCAAAATAAGGACATGAGCCAAAACAGTGCCGACGCCGTCGACCCGGGCCAGCCGGCCACGGACGACCTCTTTCGGCAGCTGGTGGCCGGCACGCCTGCGGCGGTCGCGGTGGTGGTGGACGGCACCCTGGTGTACGTCAACTCCGCCGCCGAACAACTGGTCGGCGCGACCTCCGGAGCCGTCGACGGTAGACACGTCCTGGACTTCATTCATCCCGAGGCCGCCGACGACCTTCGGCGCCAACTGCAGAGCACGGGCGACGACCCGGTGCCCACCTCGTTCGACACGGTCCTATTGCGCACGGACGGCACCGAGGTCCAGGTCTCGTCGCTGGCCACCCCGGTCCGCTGGGGCGGACAGGAAGCCATCGGCCTGATCAGTTGGGACATCACCGCCCGGGCTCGGCGCGAGGCCGAACTGGCCCATGCCGCGACCCACGATCCACTCACCGGGCTGGCGAACCGCACCCTGCTGCTGGACCGGTTGGAGCTGGCGATGGCCCGGATCGGTCGGAGCTGCCGCGGCGTACTGGTGCTGTTGCTGGATCTGGACGGGTTCAAGACGATCAACGACACCTATGGACATTCGGCCGGGGATCAGATTCTCCGACAGGTGGCCGAGCGGCTTCGCGGCGCCTTGCGCGCCGGTGACACCGTGGCCCGGCTGTCCGGCGACGAGTTCGTCATTTGCGCTGATCTCGAGGAGCTCGAGCCGTTGGCCCGCGTCCTGCAGGCCAGGGTGCAGGGAGCCGTGAACGGTCCGTACGAGGTGGACGGTGCCTCCATTGCACTCAACGCGGGGATCGGCTCGATCGTGGTGACCGAAGCAGCCGACCCGCTGGCCGTGATCGCCGAGGCGGACAGACTGATGTACGTCCAGAAGCGGCCGGGTTCGGCCCGCTGACCTGGCCCACCTGCCGGCTCCTTCCGTGCGCTCACCGGCGAGTGTCCTGCGCCGGAGATTCGTTTCAACAGGCGTCCGAGAGTGAGGATGTGGTCGGCCCGCGCGGTCCCGGAGCCCACTGAGCATGCGCTTCCTCGTCTTGGCAACGCCTGCAGGGCTTGCCAAGTCGATGCTGGCGGTGCCAAGACGAGCCGACAGGCGGTCAGACTGGAGCCAACTCGGGAAGGCCCAAAGGCGACGACATGTGCAACGAATCTTCGGCGCGGGACACTAGGTTGTCTTGCGCTCGCCGGCCGGGTCGGCGGCCTGACCCCGCCGTTGCGACCTCAGTCGTACCGCTGTCGGTCGTGTGGGCCATCCTGAGGGGGACCGGCGGTCAGATGGGCCGCCCGAAGAAGGGTGCAGCAGATGTTCCTGGGGTTGCGAACGGTGATCTACCCGGCGCCCGACCTGGCCGCGAGCAAAGCCTGGTTCAGCCGGGTGCTCGGGGTCGAACCGTACTTCGACCAGCCGTTCTACGTCGGCTTTCGGGTAGCCGGGTACGAGCTTGGACTTGACCCGCACGCCGAGGCGGCGACCGGCCCGATCAGCTACTGGGGGGTTGCGGACGCTGATCAGGCCAGATCTGCGTTGATCGCGGGTGGAGCCACCCCGCGGGGCGAGGTGGCAGACGTCGGGGACGGGATCCGGACGGCCACCGTGCTGGAGCCGGGCGGCAGCGTCCTGGGCATCATCCAGAACCCGCACTTTGAGCTGCCGGAGCCCGGACCGGCGGGTTCGGGACCAGGGCGCTGAGTTCCAGTCGCCCAGTACACACGTTCGACCGGCGTTGTAGGCTGGCGAGCATGCCCATGGCCTACCAGCCGTCGATCTTCGACCTCGACGAGAACCCCTGGCTCGGCCCGCTGACCGGACACGTCGAACGGACGATGTTGAGCGAAGGGGCGTGGATCGATCGGCTACCCGGGTGGTTGCGCGGCTCCGACGCGGTCCTGGACGCCATGCTCACCTTGGTGCCGTGGCGCGCAGAGCGACGGCCCATGTACGACCGGGTCGTCGACGTGCCCCGGCTGCTGAGCTGGTACGGCGACCGGGATCTGTTGCCGCATCCGATTCTGGCTCAGGCCAGGACCTGCCTGTCGGTTCATTACCGGGACGAGCTCGGGGAGCCGTTCTGCACGGCCGGACTGTGCCTGTACCGGGACGGTAGCGACAGCGTCGCCTGGCACGGCGACACCATCGGCCGCGGCGCCCACGTCAACACCATGGTGGCGATCCTGTCGGTCGGGTCGGAACGGCCGCTGCACCTGCGGCCCAGAGCGGGCGGCCCGGGGATCCGGGTGCCGGTCGGTCACGGCGACCTGGTGGTGATGGGCGGATCGTGCCAACGAACATGGGAACATTGCATCCCGAAGACGGCCAGGCCGGTCGGCCCACGGGTCAGCATCCAGTTCCGCCCGGCCAACGTGGCCTGACGCCACCGGTTACAACTCGGCAACGACTACAACTCGGCCAACGACTACAACGAGGTCAGCGACTACAGCTTGGTCATCGGTACGCCGCCGATGAGCATCAACCGGATGGTGCCGGAGGTGCCGAAGTCGATGGTGACGGTGGCCGTCGGGCCCGAACCGGACATCACCGTCACCGTGCCAAGGCCGTATTTGTCGTGATTGACCCGATCACCGACCGCGAGCTGGAGTGGGGGGCGCGAGGATCGGGCGCCACCCACCTGCCCGAATCGCGACGCGGACACCGGTGCCGACCTCTGGCGGGAGTCGTAGCCGCCGTAGTTGCTGGAGCCGCCGGAACCCCAGCCGGGGGATCGGTAGTCGGCGGATCCCGCGACGAACGGCTCGCGGGCCGGGGCCACCCGCCGCCAGTCGATCAGTTCCTCGGGCACGTCGTCCAGGAAACGGGACGCCGGATAGGAGTTCGCCTGGCCCCACGCCGATCTGGTCACCGCCCTGGACAGGTAGAGACGCTCGCGCGCGCGGGTGATGCCGACGTAGGCGAGCCGGCGTTCCTCGGCCAGTTCGCGCTCGTCGGAGAAGGCCCTCTGGTGCGGAAAGATGCCGTCCTCCAGACCGGTGAGGAAGACGACCGGAAACTCCAGCCCCTTGGCCGTGTGCAGGGTCATCAGGGTGACCACGCCGTCGGCCGAATCCGGGATCGAATCGGCGTCGGCCACCAGGGAGATCTGCTCCAACACCGCGGCCAGCAGTTCATTGCCCAGCGCAGGCGGATCCACCGGCGCGGCATCGGTCTCGCCGGCGACCACCGCCCCGCCGCCGCCGAGGAGCAGCTCGGCGTTCTCCCGCAGCACCGTGACCAGCTGGTCGAGGTTCTCCAACCGGGAGAAATCCTGCGGATCCTCGGACCCTTCCAGCTCGGCACGGTAACCGCTCGCCTCCAGCGCGGCCGTCAACACCTCGCCCGGCTCCGCACCACCTGCGACCAGCGCGCGCAGCCCGCTGAGCAGTTCGGTGAAGGCCGTCACCGCCTTGGCCGAACGTGTGGCCATCATGGGCATCTCGGCCACCCGGACCAGTGCGTCGGCGAACGAGATGCGCTCCTGCTCGGCGAACGCGACCACGCAGCCCTGCGCCCGATCCCCGATTCCGCGTCGAGGCGTGTTGATGATGCGGCGAAGAGAAACCTCGTCGTCCGGGTTGGCGATCGCCCGCAGATAGGCCAGCGCATCCCGCACTTCGCGGCGCTCGTAGAACCGGACGCCGCCGACGATCCGGTACGGCATGCCCGTCCGGACGAACACGTCCTCGATGGCCCTGGAGGCCGAGTTCGTCCGGTAGAAGATCGCAACGTCGGCGAATCTGATCTGTCCATCGTCGACCAGTGCGTCGATCTCCTGGCCGATGAAACGGGCTTCCTCGTATTCGTTGTCGCCGACGTAGCCGACGATCAACTGACCATCGCCCTGGGCGGTCCACAGATTCTTCGCCCGACGATCTCTGTTCTTCGAAATGACCTGGTTCGCCGCGGACAGAATGGTCTGGGTCGACCGGTAATTCTGTTCCAGCAGAATGGTGCGGGCATCGGGGTAATCGCGTTCGAATTCGGTGATGTTGCGGATCGAGGCGCCGCGGAAAGCGTAGATCGACTGGTCGGCGTCGCCGACCACCACCAGCTCGGCAGGCGGCACGGAGGACACCGCCTCCCGGACCAGAACACCGTCCGCCGTCCACTTCTCGGCCATCTGATGGGCACCGCCGACCAGTTCCCGCACCAGCATGTACTGGGCATGGTTGGTGTCCTGATATTCGTCGACCAGCACATGGCGAAAACGCCGCCGATAGTGTTCGGCCACCGCCGGGAAGGCCTGCAGCAGGTGGACCGTCTCCATGATGAGGTCGTCGAAATCGTAGGCCGATGCGGCCCGCAGCCTCGTCTGATATCCGGTGTACACCTGCGCGACCAACCTGGTGAGATCGGAGTCCGCGTTGTCGGCGGCCGCCGCCGGATCGACCAGCTCGTTCTTCAGAGTGGAAATGGCCGCCGCCAAGGTGCGCGCGGACACCTTCTTGGTGTCGATGTTGAGGTCGGCGGCGACCATCTGCACCAGCCGCTGTGAATCGGCAGAGTCGTAGATGGTGAAACTCGACCGCACGGACAGAACCGAGGCCTCGGCCCGCAGGATCCGCACGCACATCGAGTGGAACGTCGACACCCACATCGCCCGCGACCGGGCGCCGATCATCTCTGCCACCCGGTCGCGCATCTCGGCTGCTGCCTTGTTGGTGAAGGTGATGGCCAGAATTTCACCGGGGTGTGCCCCGCCGGCGGCCAGCAGGTACGCGATGCGCCTGGTCAGGACCCTGGTCTTGCCCGAACCAGCGCCGGCCACGACCAGGAGGGGGGCTCCGCGGTGCTCGACCGCCGCCCGCTGGGGCGGGTTCAACCCGTCGAGCAGTTTCTCGGCCGCCTCGGCCCTCGCCCGGTCGACCCGGTCCCTGGATTCGGCCGCCTGACGCCGAGCCTGCGCCGCCATGCGCTGGTGGGCGGTATCCCCACCCTGACCCGATGCCTGGCGAGTCGATGCCGTCGTCGTCGGCGGATCTGCGGGCAGGTCGAACAGGCTTGTCATAACGACGTTCAAACTACCGGTTCGCACTGACAGCCTGTCGACCTTCCGGCAACCGGTCACCGTCCGTGGCCAAAGCCACGAATCTGGCACTCTCCGCCCCTTGTGTGCCAGCGGCCTCATGCCGCAAAGTCGTAAGGGAATCACCGTCTTCTTCCTGCACGTGGTTCTTCCTGCACGTCGGTCTGCTCGCACGTCGCTCCTGAGCGGAGGTTGGCCGTGAACGAATCCTCGTCACGCTCGGTGCAGGTGTCTGCCCTCGAGTCGGCCGGTTCCCTGAGCGGCTTCGTGGTGTCCGGCCGCTGGCCCGAGAACACCCTCGAATGGGTGAAGTTTCTGGTCATCGCGGTGCGCGTGGCCAGCGTCCCCGGCCTACTCCCGGTCACCACCGTGTTCCGCGTCCGGGAGGAACTGCCGGACGAACCGCAACCGGGAACGGTCGGCCTGGTACTGGCGGAGGGAACGCTGATCGGGGAGCACGCGTTGACGCCCGGCCAGTTCGCCGAACCGCAGCCGACCGGTCTGCTGGTGCTGCACCCCCCGTCGGAGACCAAGCCGTCGTTGCCCGAGTACGACGGCGTCGCCTCGGGCTGCGTCCTGCTGCCGGGCCTGCCACATCTGGGCCTTGATCACCGGGCGGGGTGGGCGGAGGCGGACCATACCGGCGCGGTGACGAGCATGCGGGGCCTGGCCGGTATCGATCCGATGGACGACGCCGACACTGCGGTGCTGGCCATGCTGCTGGCGGCCTGAGAGCACTCTTTCGCATCAGCGGGCGGGACTGGGCAGCCCGGTGGTCGGTGTGGTGTACTTGAAACATGTCCTGCCGCGAGTTTTACTACGGGTACCGGATCCCGGTGCCCGTCAGCGGCTGACACCACCCGCCACGACGACGCCCCGAGGTCCATCAGGACCCGGGGTTTTTTCATACCGGGCCGTGACACCGACCGCCACCGTACCGGCGGTGGACCGGGGCAGGAAAAGAGGACATCATGACCAGCTCACCCGCAGCCGCCCCCGCGGTCGCCGACCCGGCCGTCACACCGACGCCGGAAGTACCGGTCCCGCTGAATCAGTCCGGGATCGACACGCTCCGACTGGAAATCGATGAGATCGACCACGAGCTGGTTCGGCTGATCCAGCGCCGGACGGCGCTGTCCCATGCCATCGGCATGGCCCGTAGATCCCAGGGCGGCCCGCGCATCGTGTACAGCCGTGAGATGGCGATCCTGGAACGGTTCCGCGAACTGGGCCCGGCGGGCACCGATCTGGGCATGATGCTGCTGTCCATGGGCCGCGGACGACTCGGCCGCAAGTAGCCCCAGCCGGTCTCAGACCAGGCGACGGTCGGAGGCCCATCTGCTCAATTCGTAGCGGTTGGACTTCTGCGTCTTGCGCAGTACCGCCGACACGTGGGTCTCCACCGTCTTCACCGAGATGAACAGCTGGGATGCGATCTCCTTGTAGGCGTAGCCACGGGCCAGCAGCTTGAGCACCTCGCGCTCTCGCGGCGACAGCATGTCCAGTTCCGGATTGGAGACCGGGGCCGCGCCGGGTCGGTCGGAGAACGCATCCAGCACGAATCCGGCCAGCCGTGGCGAGAACACCGCGTCGCCCCCGGACACCCGGACGACGGCGTCCGCCAGTTCCGGACCGGAGATCGTCTTCGTGACGTACCCGCGAGCGCCGGCCCGGATGACGTTGATGACGTCCTCGGCGGCATCGGACACCGAGAGAGCCAGGAACACCACCTCGGGCAGGACCGGATGGATCTGCTCCAGGACCGCGCGCCCACCGCCGTCGGGCATGTGCACGTCCAGCAGCACCACGTCCGGCGGATTGGACACGATCCGGACGACCGCCTCGGCGACGGAGCCTGCTTCGCCGACGACCTCGATCCGGTCGTCACCCAGACCCGCGAGTTCAGCCTTGACGCCGGTCCGGAACAGCGCATGGTCGTCGACCAGGAACACGGTGACCGGCGCCGTCGGCTGCGTCATGCCGGGCCTGGTCCCTGGGCCGCATCCGCATTCACAGTCACGTTCGCATTCACGTTCACGTTCGCGGCGGTCCGGGCCTCGATCGGCATCTGCAGCTCCACTTCGGTGCCCTCTCCCGGTGTCGAACGCACCGTGGACTTCCCGCCGTGCCGCTCCATCCTCCCCCGAATCGATTCCACCAGTCCGCGGCGGTCGGCCGGAATGTCCGCGACCAGGAATCCTGCGCCCCGGTCGCGAACGAAGACCGATGCGGTGCCGACCTCGACCTCGGCGTACACGTTGATCTCGGAGGCGCCCGAATGCTTGGCCGCGTTGACCATCGCCTCCCGCGCCGCAGCCACCAATGCCGCCAGGTGGGGGCTCATGTCGATGTCGCCGACCACGACCGGCGACACCGCGAGCGCGTAGGTGTCCTCCACCTCACCGGCGGCCAGCGCCAGAGCAGCGGCGAAGGTGGTGTCCGGGGGCGGTGTCGCACCGCTACCGGTCGCATAACCGATCGGCCCGTACAGCCAGGTCCGCAGTTCCCGCTCCTGGCTTCTGGCCAGTCGCAGCACCTCGCGCGAGTCGGCCGCCTGGCGCTGGATGAGCGTGAGCGTCTGCAACACCGAGTCGTGCAGGTGGGCGGCGATCTCGGCGCGTTCGCGTTCGCGGATACGGCCCTGCCGTTCGGTGCCCAGATCACGCATCAGCCGGAGCCACCAGGGCACGGTGATGATGGCCACGCCGACCAGGGTCAGCACCACCGCGATCAGGGCGGATCGAACGGCGGTGAAATCGAGTTGGCCGACGGCGAAGACGGACAGACCGCCGATGACGAGGGCGATACCGCCGCCGAGCCGCCAGGCCGTTCCCCGGGTCGGACCGACGATGCCCGCAGCCGTCCGGCGCCAGCGGGCCCGGCGGGCGTCGTCCGCCTCCCGCCAGATGAACGCGCCGCCCAACGCGGCCAAACCGAGGGGCCCGAGCACCCAGCCGAGCACCTGGCCGAGGCCCAGGGTGGTCGCCACGATCATCGCGGCC
The DNA here is from genome assembly GCA_964242105.1 of uncultured Nakamurella sp. Taxonomy (GTDB): domain Bacteria; phylum Actinomycetota; class Actinomycetes; order Mycobacteriales; family Nakamurellaceae; genus Nakamurella. The sequence goes on from CAXTBG010000020.1 coordinate 26,620, forward strand.
AGACCGAGCGCGGCAACACCGATAGCCTGACGCCGTTCCACCCCTGACCCGGCGCCCGGCCGCCCGTCGGCACTGCCGCCGTGGACCGGCGGAACGAAGATCCACAGCAGGGCGTAGGCCAGGACGCCGGCACCGGCGATGACGGCCATCAGGGCAAAGGCGACGCGCACCGCCAGCACCGGCACCCGGAGGTGGTCGGCGATCCCGGCCGCCACCCCGCCGACGACCGATCCGTCTCTGAACCTGGTCAACCGGGGGAGGCCGTCCGGGGTGAACTGACCCTCGTCGGTCCGGACGAACACCGCGGGCCGCTCGGGGATGCGGTCATCGTGGTTCGGCGTCGGTCCTCCCCCCGGCTTCGGGGCGCGGCTGTGCGAACTCACCCCACCAGGGTCACACGTCGGACCCGCGCAAGCTATGAGGGATGACCCTGAGCGGCCGAAACCAGGGACATCCCCGATGGCTCGGACCGCGTTCGGCGGGCACTGTGGTGACCATGACCGATCAGTGGAACCACGGCGCCGGGGTGCAGGACTCCCCCGATCCCGATGGCCGTTCGCACAGTGAAAGTTCGTACAGGGAAACTTCGCACGGGGAAACTTCGCACAGGGAGAGATGGATCCGTCGCCCGAGCCGCTCGACAGGTGACCGGAAGATCGCCGGGGTGGCCGGCGGCCTGGGTCGGGCGTTCGGGATCGACCCAGTACTGATCCGCGTCGTTTTCGTCGTGATGACGATCTTCGGCGGATTCGGCGGCCTGCTCTACGTCCTAGGGTGGCTCCTGCTGCCATCCGACGGTGACGAGGTGTCCGCCGCCGAGGCCCTGCTGGGCCGTGGACGGTCGTCGGTACCGCCCGTGCTGGCCGTCGGTCTCGGAGTCGTCGCCGTGATCAGCCTGTTCTCGATGTTCTCCTGGGGTCTGCCGTTCCTGCCGCTGGCGGTCGGCGGCGCGATCGTGCTGACCGCGATGCGCAAGCGCGGCCGGTTCGGTGGTCACCAGGGCCAACGCCTACGCCACTGGAATGGGGAGTGGCCGGTCGACGGCTACGGCCGCCGGCAACACCGGAACGGTTGCGCCTCGCGCCGCCCAGACGGCGCCGGCTGGGGCGGCTGGGGCGGTACCGGCTGGGGCGGTAGCGGCTGGGGCGGTTCCAGCGGCACCGGTGGGGGCGGTGACGGTTGGGGCGGTTCGAGAACCCGATCGGCCGGATCGTCGCCGTTCGAGAAGCCGGCCTTCTGGGAGCAGCCATCGCCCGGGAGCCGGGTCGACGGACCGCCGCCCGCCGGCGGGGTCAACATGACCAAATCGCCCGCTCCGGACGATCCGGGCATCCCCGGCGATGAGGTGCCCCGGACCACCCCGCCCGCCTGGGATCCGCTGGGCGTCGCGCCCTTCGCCTGGGATCTACCCGAGCCCACACCGCTCGCACCTCCGTCGGCTCCGGCCGCCCGGGCCGGAGCGGGAGTGATCGGAAGGGTGGCGCTGGGCGCCACCCTGCTGGCCGGCGGCCTGGGCGCGGTCGGCGTCCTGGCCGGCTGGTGGGCGCTGACCTGGGCCCAGGTGTCCGGAATCGCCCTGGGCGTGCTCGGACTCGGCCTGCTCGTCTCGGCGCTTCGGGGCCGCGGGTATTCGCTGATCGGCCCCGGGGTCTTCCTGTCCCTGGTCACCCTGGCGCTGGCCGTGACCGGTGTGTCCGGGACGAGCGGCTACGGCGCCACCGAGATTCAACCGGCAGTTCTGGCTGACCTGCGCGACGCGTATTCCGCCAACGCCGGCCAGCTGACTCTGGACCTGTCCCAGATCACCATCCCCGCGGGCAAGACCCAGCAGCTGGCGGTCGACCTCAAAGGCGGCCACGCCGAAGTGGTGGTACCGGCCGGCATGAACGTCCAGGCCACCTGCGAGACCGGAGCCGGGCGCATCGACTGCCTGGACAGCACCGCCGAGGGGCTGAAGCAGGTGGCGACGGGCTCGCAGCCGGGCACCCCAGGCTCCGGAGAACTGCTCCTGCGCGTCAGGGTGAACGCGGGTTACGCGGAGGTGAGCAGCGATGACTGAAACAGGGACCCCGGCACGGCGCCGGGTCAATGTGTTCGGCGTGGTGATGTCTCTGGTGTTCCTGACGGTCGCCTCGGTCGGGCTGTCCGGAAACCCGTGGTGGCTCCTCGACTCGGCGGCGAAGTGGATCGTCGCCGGCGTCATCGCAGTGGTGGGCCTGACGCTGGTGGTCACCGCTCTCCCGGGTGCGCGACGGGCCGCAAAGCCGGGCCGGCGCTAGCCGCCGGTTGATCCGTTCATTCCATGGACAGCGCCGGTTCACCCGAACGGAAGATTCCGGCCCGACCGACTGTTACCATGAAGTTGCCGGCCCTGGATGCGAAGGTGGTTTCCATCGGCAGACGGCGCCCGTTGTGGCGCGGCAGTCGAGCACGGGCGATGCGAAGGGTTCGATTCCTTTCGACGGCACCAAAAGTATGAGATCAGGTCGACGGCACCGGCTCGGGCTGGCCTGGCGCGCCGGGCCGGTTTCCGCGGGTGGCCAGCAGCAGACCGGCGCAGGCCACCGCGGCCGCCCCCACCGCCGTCACCGCCAGCGCCGTGCCGGTGGTCCTGTTACCCAATCCGACCAGCCGGGCGGTCACCGCACCCAAGGCGTACTGGAAGGCACCCAACAGGGCCGAGGCCGAGCCGGCGATGGTGCGGTGCAGGTCCATCGCGAGCACCGAGGCGTGCGGCAGGGCGAACCCGACCGAGGACACCATGACGAACAGGGCACCCAGCACGAATGGCAGCGCCAGTCCGCTGAGCAGCACCACCGCCAGCAGCGCGGCGCCGACCGCACACTGCCAGACCCCCCACGTCAGCAGCACCACGGACCCGGTGCGCCGCAGCAATATTCGGCTCAACTGGCTCATGGCCGCGATGCCGAGGGCATTGGCCGCGAAGCACAGCGAGAACAGTTGCGGCGACAGGCCGAAGCCGTCCTGGAGCAGAAACGGGGACGCCGAGATGTACCCGAACATGGCGGCGGAGACCATCGCACCGGCGATGGCGTAACCAAGGTAGACCCGGTCGTGCAGCAGCCGGCCGAACGCCCGGAATGTTGCCGATATTCCTCCGGCAGTACGTCTTTCGGCTGGCAGCGACTCCTGGACGAACAACACCGTGAGCACCACCAGCAGCACACCGATGCCGGTCAGCACCCAGAACACGGTGCGCCACGTACCGATCCGCAGAACCTGGCCGCCGATCACCGGTGCGAGAACCGGGGCCAGGCCGTTGATCGCCGCGATGGTCGAGAAGTACGCCGCCGCAGCCTTTCCGGTGAACCGATCGGCGACAATGGCCCGACAGAGCACGATCCCAGCCGCCCCGGCGGCACCCTGCAGCAGCCGCAGCACGATCAGCAGGGTCATGGACGAGGTCAGCGCGCACAACGCCGAGGTCAGAATGAACACCAGCAGCCCGGCCAGCAGCGGAGTGCGGCGGCCGAGCCGATCGGAGAACGGTCCGACGACGAGTTGCCCGAGCCCGAGCCCGACGATGCAGGCCGACAGCGAGAGCTGCGCCGAGCCCGCGGAGGACGACAACGACACGGCCAGTTGCGGAAGGGCGGGCAGGTACATGTCCATGCACAGCGGCCCGAAGGCCGACAGCGCGCCGAGCGTGGCCAGCAGCCAGGTCGGGGACGCCCGCGTCATTCCCACTCGATGGTCCCCGGTGGCTTGCTGGTCACATCCAGAACCACCCGGTTCACCTCCGGCACCTCGCCGGTGATCCGGCCCGAGATCCTGGCCAACAGCTCGTACGGCAGGCGTGAGAAGTCGGCGGTCATCGCGTCCTCGCTGGACACCGGCCGCAGCACGATGGGGTGACCATAGGTACGACCGTCGCCCTGCACCCCGACCGAGCGGACGTCGGCCAACAGCACCACCGGACACTGCCAGATCTGGGCGTCCACCCCGGCGGCGGTCATCTCCTCCCGGACGATGGCATCGGCGGCCCGCAGAACTTCCAGCCGCTCGAAAGTCACCTCGCCGATGATGCGGATACCCAACCCGGGACCGGGAAAGGGGTGCCGCCCGACGATCTCGGCCGGCAGCCCCAGCTCCCGGCCGAGCATCCGCACCTCATCCTTGAACAGCGTGCGCAGCGGTTCGACCAGCACGAACATCAGGTCGTCGGGCAGGCCGCCGACGTTGTGGTGCGACTTGATGGTGGCGGTGCCGGTGCCCCCGCCGGACTCGACGACATCCGGGTACAACGTGCCCTGTACCAGGAACCGGACGCCGCCCTCCTCCGCCGACACCTGCGCGGCGGCTTGTTCGAAGACCCGGATGAACTCGCGTCCGATGATCTTGCGTTTGGTCTCCGGGTCGCTGACTCCGGCCAGCGCGGACAGGAACCGCTCGGCCGCGTCGATGGTGATCAGTCGGATCCCGGTGGCGGCGACGTAGTCCTGCTCGACCTGTTCGCGCTCACCCCGACGGAGCAGCCCGTGGTCGACGAACACGCACGTCAGTTGATCGCCGACGGCTCGGTGCACCAAGGCGGCGGCGACGGCCGAATCCACGCCGCCGGACAACCCGCAGATCACCTTGTCGGTGCCCACCGCCGCCCTGATCACCTCGACCTGCTCGGTCAGGATGGAACTGGCGGTCCAGTCGGGTGCGATCCCGGCCACGTCGTGCAGAAACCGGCGCAGCACCTGTTGACCGTGCGCCGTGTGCACGACCTCGGGGTGGTACTGGACGCCGGCGAGCCGCCGACCGACGTTCTCGAACGCGGCGATCGGGGTGTCCAGGGTGGTCGCTGTGACGGTGAACCCGGGCGGCGCCTGAGCAACCGAGTCACCGTGGCTCATCCACACGCCCAGATGCTCTGGAAGTCCTTGCAGCAGTGCGGAATCGGGGTCGGTGACGGTCAGCTCGGTGGCGCCGTACTCCCGGCGGCCCGTACGGTCCACCCGACCGCCGAGCGCCGCCGCCATCACCTGGAAGCCGTAGCAGATGCCGAAGATGGGCACCTCGGCGTCGAACACGGCCGGGTCGAGCCGGGGGGCGTTCTCGGCGTAGACGCTGGCCGGCCCACCGGACAGGATGATGGCCGCCGGCGACCTGGCCAACATGTCGGCCGCCGACATCGAGGACGGAACGATCTCGGAGTAGACGGCGGCTTCCCGGACCCGGCGGGCGATCAACTGGGCGTACTGAGCGCCGAAGTCGACGACGAGCACCGGGTGCTCCTCGAGTTCGTGACGGCCCGACGCGGGGCTCTCTGCGCTCACCTGTGGCTGCCTTTCGGGTCGCACTCGAACATGCGCACCGAGACACGCGCACCGGGAAAGCGCCGGCCGGCCGCCGTCGACGGTCTGCCTGCGGGCAGAGTCTATCGGTGGCGACCCGCGGCCGCGGATGGCCCGCGACCGCTTCGACAACGCTCGGGACGCCAGCGCGCGCTCAGGACGACAAGGCACGCTGGGGACGACAATCCTCGGGACGACAATCCTCGGGACGACAATGGAAACGTGACGATCCTGATCGACCCGCCCCGGTGGCCGGCCCACGGGAAAGTGTGGTCACACCTGGTCAGTGATTCGTCCTACCAAGAACTGCACCTCTTCGCCGCGGCGCAGGGAATTCCCGAACGCGGCTTCGACCACGACCACTACGACGTCCCGCACGACAAGTACGACCTGTTGGTCCGGGCCGGTGCGGTGCCGGTCGACTCACGGGAACTGGTGCGCCGACTGGCCTCCGCCGGCCTCCGCCGGCCCGGTCGGAACCGTTCCCGGTTCCCGGGCTGACCAGCCGGAACACAGTGCCGGTACATGCAGCCGCCGGAACATGCAGCCACCGGAACATACCGGCTCGAACATAGTTGCCGGAACATTACAGCGGCCGGAACCAGTGACCGCCGATCATCACGGCCCGGACCTCGAGCCGCTCGTCCATGATCACCAGATCGGCCACCCGACCGACCTGGAGCGACCCGAACCGGTCAGCGACACCCACGGCCGTGGCGGGCACCACCGAGGCCGCGGCGGCCGCCTCCACCAGCGACATTCCGACCTGCTGCACGGCCCGGCGCACCGCCGCCGCCATGGTCAACGTCGAGCCGGCGATGGTACCGTCGGCGACCCTGGCCTCACCACCGGTCACCTGGACGTCGAACGGACCCAGCCGGTAGACCCCGTCGGGCGCGCCGGCCGCCGCCATCGCGTCGGTGATCAGGGCGACCCGCCCTGGTGCGATGGCTCGCAGCAGGCGGACCGTGCCGGGGTGCAGGTGGAACCCGTCGTTGATGGCCTCCAGCACCACGCCGGCATCCATCGCGGCCCCGATGATTCCCGGATCCCGGTGGTGCAGGGGCCGCATGCCGTTGAAGGCGTGGGTGACCAGCGCGGCCCCGGCCCGAAACGCCTGCCGGGCCAGGTCGTAGCCGGCATCGGAATGGCCGACTGCGGCGTGCACACCGGAGTCGACGAGCCGGCGGACGAGGTCCAGTCCGCCCGGCAACTCGGGTGCTACCGTGACCACCGCGACCCGACCGGCGCCGGCCGCCAGGAAACGTCGCAGCAGCGCCGGATCGGGCATGCACAGCGACCGCGGGTCGTGCACCCCGCGCCGATCGGCGGACAGGAACGGTCCTTCCAGATGCAGGCCGAGTACCCCTGGGTCACCGGCCGCGTAGTCGGCCGCCGCGGCGATCGCCCCTTCCATCCGCGCCGCCGGCGCGGTGACCAACGAGACCATCGACCGGGTCGTACCGTTGGCCCGGTGGACGGCCAGCCCGGCCGTGATCGCTTCCGGGCCGTCGTCGAACGTCGCTCCCCCGCCGCCGTGCACGTGCAGGTCGACGAACCCCGGTAACACGAAAAGACCGGTCACGTCGAGGTTCTCGGTCAACCAGGGGGGCTCCGGTTCGGCCGGGCCGGTGATCTGCGCGATGGATCCGTCGACCAACAGCAGGCCGGAGCCGGGCAGCTCAGACGTGGGGGTGACGACCGTCCCACCGCGCAGCCAGGTTCTCATCGGACCGGTTGCGCGCCGGCGCCCAGGAGATCCCAGGCCCGGAGCGCCGCGCCCAGCACACCGGCCCGGTCGCCCAGTGTGCTGATCGACACCGGCGGCGCGGAACGGAACGTCAGGCGCTCCCGAAGGGCCGCGATCAGCGGGTCGGTCAGGGTGGCTCCGGCGAGCGAGAGGCCACCACCGATCACGAACCGGCCCGGGTCGATCAGGATCGTCACGGCCGCCAGCCCGTCGGCCAGCGCCGCGACGGCCTCGGCCCAGATCGTCTGCGCCACAGATTCGCCCCGATCGACCAGGGAGGCGACCTCGGCCGCGGAGACGTCGACGCGACCGGTCAGCGCCGCATATCGGTCGGAGATGCGGGAGGCGGAGGCAATCGCCTCCAGGCATCCGCGGTTCCCGCACCGGCAGGGCGGGCCGCCGGGGCGCACGACAAGATGGCCGATCTCGCCGCTGAGTCCCGTCGCCCCGTCGTCGACCGTTCCGGCGGTGGCTGCGACCGACGCGGTCACCAGGCCACCGGCGATCCCGGTGCCGATGGCGACGAAGAAGACCGACCCGGCGCCGCCGCCGACGCGCGCCTCGGCCAGCGCGGCCGTCCGGACATCGTGACCGAGCCAGACCGGCAGCCCGGTCCGCTCCCCGACGAGTGCCGCCAGTGGCACATCCCGCCAGCCCAGATTGACCGCGTGCCTGGCCATGCCGGTGGTCGAGTCGACCGTGCCCGGCACCCCGAGTCCGACGGCCCGCACGGTGGCTCCGGTGGCCCCGGTGGTGGCGACCAGTTCCGCGGCCAGTTCCACGATCCCCGCGACCACCGCGTCGGGGCCGCGCTCCACGCCGGTGGGCCGGCGGGTCTGGGTCAGCACATTCCCGCGCCGGTCGACCAGAGCCGCCTTGATCGACGTGCCGCCGACATCCAACGCTGCGACCGCCTCCACACACGCCTCCACCCACACTGGGACAAGATGACTCTATGACTGCGCAGAGCGACACCCGGGCCGGTTCGCCGCCGAATCCCCACAACGGCCGCCTGTGGACGCCGAGCGGGATGAGCGACCGGACCGCGACCCCCGCCGACGTAGGCCGGGAGTTGTCGGCCGACAAGGACGCCAGAGCATGGTTTTTCCTACCCCGGAAGGAAAGCGCGGCTCTCGCCGAGGCCGCCCGTCAGCTGCGCATAGATTCGCTGGCCATCGAGGATCTGCTCGGCGAACGCGAACCGATGAAGCTGGACTGGATCGGCGATTCAATGGTGGCCGTGATGCGGGCGGTGACCTTCGATGTCGGGTCCAGCCAACTGGTCTCGGAACCGGTCTCGGTGCTCGCCGGACGGCAGGCGATGATCGTGCTGGCCGGGGACGACATGCGCGGCGAACTCTGCTCGGCGTTGGACAAGGCGGAGCAGGCCATCCTGGCCGACGGTCTACCGGCGGCGGTGCACGCGGTGATCGACCACATCGTGGACGGCTATTCGGCCGTGTTGGAGACCATGGAGGATGCGGTCGACACGTTGTCCGAGATCCTTTTCGGGGACCAGCCGCTGCAGCGGGATCAGCAGCTGGACGCATTCCGGTTGCGACGGTCGCTGGCCCATCTACGACGGGCGACGACACCGATGCGGGACATCGCTTCCGGCTTGGCCAACGCCGCAGGGCGGGCCGCCGCGCAACGCGCCGCCACCGACGTCGAACCGACCGACGCGGCCGAGGAGCTGCTCGGCACGCGCTGCGTCCGCGAGTTCGCGGATGTCGCGGACCACGCCGACCACGCCGCCGCCGCGGCCGACGGGTTGCGAGATGTCATCTCCTCGATGTACGAGACGAACCTGGCCCTGGCCGACGTGCACCTGAACACCGTGATGAAGAAGCTCACCGGATGGGCCGCGATCATCGCCGTGCCCACCCTCATCACCGGCTTCATGGGGATGAACGTCCCCTACCCCGGCTTCCAGTCGGAGGTGGGCTTCCTGATCGCGTTCGTCATCATGGTCACCGCCGTGACGACCCTGTTCGTGACCCTGCGGAAGAAGGACTGGATCTGACCGGCTGGTCAGCCGCGAACGGTCAGCCCGACCTTCTGGAACTCCTTGAGGTCGGAGTAACCGGCCTTGGCCATCGCCCGGCGCAGCGCCCCGAACAGATTGCTGGTGCCGTCGGCGCTGACGGCGGGACCGAGCAGCAGCTGCTGCAGCGGCACGTCGGCGAAGCCGCACGGACCGGCGAAGCCACGCGGCAGCACCGGGTGGGCCGCGGTGGTCGGCCAGAACCAACCGGCGGCCGGCGCCTCGACGGCCTCGGTGAGCGGCTCGCCCAGCATCACCGCGTCGGCACCACAGGCGATCCCCTTGGCGATGTCGGCGCTGGTGTGCAGGTCGCCGGAGGCGATGACGTGAACGTAACGGCCCCCGGTCTCGTCCAGGTAGGCCCGGCGGGCCGCAGCCGCGTCGGCGATGGCGGTGGCCATCGGCACGCTGATGCCCAGGACGTCGGCCGTGGTGGCGTGGGCTCCGCTGCCGGTGCCGACGATGACGCCGGCCGCGCCCGTCCGCATCAGGTGGGTGGTGGTCTGGTAGTTGGCCGCGCCCCCGACGATGACCGGTACGTCCAGGTCGGCGATGAACGACTTCAGGTTCAGTGGTTCGCCGACCGGCTGAACGTGCTCGGCCGAGACGATCGTGCCCTGGATGACCAGGAGCTCCACGCCGGCCGCGATCGCTTTGGGCGCCAGCACGGCGGCATTCTGCGGGGACAGCCGCACGGCGACGGTGGAACCCCCGTTGCGCAGGGTTCCGATCGCTTCGCTGAGCAGGTCCTCGGACACCGGTGCGGCGTACGCGGCCTGCAACCGGGCCAGGACCTCCGTCGCATCCGCGTCCGGGCCGAGCCCGACGATGCCGTCGATCACCCGTTGCGGGTCGGCGTGCCGGGACCACAGTCCCTCGCCGTCGATGACGCCCAGGCCGCCGAGCCGGCCGACCGCCGTGGCGACGGCCGGCGAGACCACCGCGTCACAGGCGGCGGTGACCAGCGGGATGTCGAATCGATACGCGTCGATCTGCCAGGCCGTCGACACCTTCGACGACGACCGGGTGCGCCGGGACGGCACGATGGCCACGTCGTCCAGGGTGTAGGTGCGCCGGGCCGTCCGCCCCATCCCGATGTCGACCGTTTCGTTCAAGGAGTGCTCCTGGCCTCAGCGATCGAAGTAATTGGGCGCCTCGGTGGTGATCGTGACGTCGTGGGGATGCGATTCCTTGAGACCGGCGTTCGTGACGCGGACCAGCTTGGCCTCCTGCAGTCGCGCGATGGTGCGGGAACCGGTGTAGCCCATCGCCGCCCGCAGACCGCCGACCAGCTGGTGCGTGACGTCGGACAACTTCCCGCGGTAGGGGACCCTGCCCTCGATGCCCTCGGGCACCAGTTTGTCGTCGGAGAGCACGTCGTCCTGGCCGTAACGCGACTTGGAGTAGGCCCTGGCCTCGCCGCGCGACTGCATGGCGCCCAGCGATCCCATCCCGCGGTAGGTCTTGTACTGCTTGCCGTTGACGAAGATCAACTCGCCCGGCGACTCCGAGACACCGGCCAGGAGCGACCCCAACATCACCGAGTCGGCCCCGACCGCGACGGCTTTGGCGATGTCGCCGGAGTACTGCAGACCGCCGTCCCCGATCAACGGGACGCCGGCCGGCCGGCAGGCCTTGGCGGCTTCGTGGATGGCCGTCACCTGCGGAACCCCGATCCCGGTGACCACCCGGGTGGTGCAGATCGATCCGGGGCCCACACCGACCTTGACGGCGTCGACGCCGGCGTCGATCAGGGACTGGGCTCCCGCCCTGGTCGCCACGTTGCCGCCGACGATGTCCACCTTCCGGCCGACTTCCTTCTGCAGGAGCGCGACCATGTCGGCCACCGCGCGGGAGTGGCCGTGCGCCGTGTCGACGACCAGGACGTCGACGCCGGCGTCGACCAGACCCATGGCCCTGCCGTACGCGGCCTCCCCGACGCTGACCGCGGCGGCCACCAGCAGCCGGCCGTCCCGGTCCTTGGTGGCGTTCGGGTACTGCTCGGTCTTGGTGAAATCCTTGACGGTGATCAGGCCGCGGAGCTTTCCGTCGCCGTCGACCAGTGGCAGCTTCTCGATCTTGTGCTTGCGCAGCAGTCCGAGGGCGACCTCCGCGGTACAGCCGACCGGTGCGGTGACCAGCGGCATGGGTGTCATCACGTCGCGGACCGCGCGCTGCATGTCCACCTCGAACCGCATGTCCCGGTTGGTGATGATGCCGACCAGATGACCGGCGGCATCGGTGACCGGGACGCCGGAGATGCGGAACATCGCGCACATGCCGTCGGCTTCGGCGATGGTGGCGTCCGGCGAGCAGGTGATCGGGTCGGTGACCATGCCGGCCTCGGAGCGCTTGACGATCTCGACCTGGGTGGCCTGGTTCTCCGGCTGCATGTTGTAGTGCAACACCCCGATCCCGCCCTGGCGGGCCATGGCGATCGCCATCCGGGACTCGGTCACCGTGTCCATCGCGCTCGAGACCAGGGGGATCTTCAACGAGACGTTCCTGGTCAGCCTGGTCCGGGTGTCCGCTTCGCTGGGCACCAGGTCCGATGCGTCCGGCAGCAACAACACATCGTCGTAGGTCAGGCCGATCAGGGCGAACTTGTCGTCGACGACATCGTCGTCGGCATCACGGAATGGCGCAGAACTACGTGGCATCCGGCAAGTCTAGTGAGCCCGCGTCAGCGATCGGTGCTTGTGGTCGTGGTGGTGGTGGTTGTGGTGGCCGGCGGCGCGATGGGGATGCTCACCGTGTCCGTGCTGCTCTGCGGGGCACTCGGGCTCGGCAGTGCGGAGGTGGTCGACATCCCGGTGGGAGTCGAGGTGGTCTTGTCCGGCGAATCCGGCGTCGACGTGACCGACGTCGTGGTCGGCGCGGTCGACGTCGACGGAGAGGTGACCGGCGGGACGGTCACCGTGATCACCGACGTCGCCGGGAGCGTCGGCAGCGACGTGAGGGTCACCGGAACCGGCGGCACCGCTGGACTGCTGACCGGGACGGTGATCACGGGCAGCACCGTGACCGAGACGGTGGTGCCCGCCACCCCCGTCACCCCGGTCACCGGATGGCCCGTGGTGACCGGCTGGCTCGTGCTGACTACGCCGATCGTGGTCGGCGTGGTCGTGGCCGCCGACCCCGTTCCGACGGGCCCGACCGGAGAGGAGTTCCCTGAGGTCGGGACGCTCACCGGCGGGGCCGGCAGGCCGGACGTGGTGCTCAGCGGCAGTGACGGGGCCACGATCGGCGCGGATGTCGCCGGCGCGGTGCTGCCCGATGTCCGGGTCGGGCTGCTCGAGGTGGACGACACGGTGGTGGGTATCGACGAGGTGGCCGCCCCGCTGACCCCCGCCGCGATGGCGAGCTCTTCCGGGGTGGACGGACCCGCCGATGCCGTTCCGCCGGCGGCCACACTCGCCGCCTCGGTGAACAGCTGGGCCAGATCCTTCTGCAGCACCTGCTTGCCGTCCGACGGCGATACCTCCTCCACGTTGCCCTGGGCCGAGATGAGCAGCTTCCGCACTTCCTGGACGTCGATTCCCTTGGCGATGAGGGCCCGCGCGTTCGACATGTTCGCCTTGGCCTGCATGCCGGCTTTGACCGACGCCGCATGGTCGGCGTAGAGCACCACGTTGAGTCCCCAGAGAGGCTCGCCGGGCTGGGCGGAATGTGCGCCGACCGCCGCCGATCCAAGGAGCAGCGCGCAGATCGCCGCAGCCACCCCCAGGATGTGCCGCAACGCCTGCCGAGACCTGGTCGGCGGCCCGGACATGACCCGCTTCACCACGGCCAGCGGGGGCAGCACCGGCATGGGCGGACTGACGATCTCCGATCGCCAGGTGGCCAGCAGCGGGGCGACCGAGCCGACGACCACGCGCGGTGACTGCGGGCCGGTGGACGGATAGGACTCCGACGGGGACAACGGTGCCAGTACGTCGAACAGATCTGCGAAGTCGGTGCGCCCGGCGGCTATCGAATCCAGCAGCTGGTCGTCCGCCGCGATCTGGGAAAGGTCGTCGACGATGGGGAACCGCACACCGGGAATCGTCTGGTCCGAGGCCGAGCGGGCCCGCGGGCCGGCCACCCGCAGGATCGGCGGTGACAGCCGGTTGCGGTCGGGTTTGTCGTGGCGGCCCATCAGATGACCTGTTCCCAGAGCCGGGCGTCGCCCTCGAGAAGGCCGCGAAGCTTGCCCAGCGCCCGGTGCTGGGCGACCCGAACCGCTCCGGCCGTCATACCCAACGCCTCCGCCGTCTCCTCGGCGGACAAGCCGACTGCGACCCGCAGTCGGAGGATTTCCTGCTGGTTGGCCGGCAGGGTGGCCAGCAAGGTGGCCATGGTTCCGGCGACGCTGCCGTCGACGGCGTTCTGCTCCGGACCGGCATCGGTACTGACCGCTTCCGGAACGTCGGCGACGGGGACCGAGCGGGACCGGCTGCCGACCCGGTGCGCGTCGACCACCTTGTGCGCGGCGATGCCGTACACGAAAGCAAGGAATGGCCTTCCGTCGCGGCGGTAAGTGGGCAGAGCTGTGACAAGAGCCATGCACACCTCCTGCGCGACGTCATCGGCTGTTGAAAGTGATCGATGGCCGGCGGCGAGTCTGGAACGGCAGTACCGCACCACCAGCGGATGGACCCGGGCAAGCAGGACACCGAGCGCGTCTCGGTCTCCGCCGATAGCGCTGTCGACGAGGCCCTCGAATCCGGGTTCGTCGGTTGCGTCCTGTGCTTGATCCATCGTCGAAAGAGGCCTGTCCGTTACACGGCCCCCAGGCGACCTGGCAGGCGTAACCCCCGCGCGGGGGGCGGCGAACCTAGATCGTAGCCTGCACCCCCGACGGTCGACCTGGAATCAGGCGACCAGACCCCGCCGGAACCCGACCGCGACGGCCTGTGCCCGGTCGCGTGCGCCGAGTTTGCGGAACAGCCGGCGCGCGTGGGTCTTGATGGTGTCCTCGGACAGGAACAACTCCTTGCCGATCTCGCCGTTCGACTGGCCCTGACTCATTCCGCGCAACACCTGCAGTTCACGCTCGGTCAACTGGGCCTGCCCGTCGACGGCGTCGCGGGGCGAGGGTATGCGCGGGCTGGTCAGGGTGTCGGCCAACGCCGCCACGATCTCGGGCTGGGTCGCATCCCAGCGCAGGAAGCCCCTGGCCCCGCAGGCGATCGCCGCCGCGATCGATGCCGTGTCGTCGGGAGATCCGAACACGATCACCACGGCCGAGGGATGTATGGCCAGTAGTCGCCTGGTGGCCTCGATGCCGCTGGTCAGCGCCCTCTGGGTGCCGATGAGGACGACATCGGACGCCTCCCGGCCGTAGCGGCCAAGCAGTTCGTCGCCACTACCGACGCAGTCGATCGCCGTCACTGACGGAACGGAGGCCATCACCCGGTTCAAACCATCGCGGGCGCTTCGACGCTCGTCGCAGATCAGCACGCTCGTCATATCCGTCTTCTCTCCGCCGAGGCAGGTATGGCAGTCATCGGAATGTCCCTCCTCTGGCTCCCGAACGAGTGGCGCCCGTCCGAGTAGCTTCCCAACCCACCACCTGGGGAGTTACTCCCCCAATACCGGCTGCACACGAACGACGATGATTTTGACGGAGTGTAGCGGCCGAGTTGCTCTGAGTATGACAGACAGCGACGCCGTTGCTCAAATCGTGGCCACCAGACCCGACAGCTGTCACTGAGTCGAGGACGCCGACCGCTCGTTCATCCGTGTGGCCGGTCACCAAAAGGGAGATTGCCTGGTCCGGCGGGACCCCGTGGGCCGCTCGGTTCGGCACGCCCCGAAGCAGTCGCCGTCGATCACCGGAGATCAGCGATCCGCTCTTGATGCGCCCGTGAAACGGGCCTAGGGTCTTGATCACAGCAGCGTCGGTATCAGTGCGGATGCGACCAGATCGGGACGGTGACATCGCCCCGGTGCCTGCCTTGTTCGCGCTCATCGACGAACGCGAGTGATGGAGGTGGTCAGCAGTATGGCCGATACCAGGCGCCTTCCCGGTCCGAATGCCGATATCTGGGACTGGCAGCTCCACGCCGCTTGTCGGGGAATGGCCAGCTCGTATTTCTTCCATCCCGAGGGCGAGCGGGGGCCGGCCCGCGCGCGTCGTGAGGCCACCGCCAAAGCGGTCTGCCTCGAATGTCCGGCCCTGGCCGCCTGTCGGTCCCACGCGCTCGAAGTGCATGAGCCGTACGGGATCTGGGGCGGTCTGTCCGAGGGCGAGCGACAGCAGTTGTTGGCCCTGTCGGTGCGGGCCGGCTGACCGGAGGACCGGTCGATCGAGGGGCGGCGCGGCCGAACGCAAACACCGGGGTGCAGCGTCGAGGCGCACGGCCGGTGGCATGGAATAAACGTTAGTTCACTATGAGCGCGCTGTCACCCCAACGCACGTCTTTGCTCACTCTTCCGGTGGGGGATCATCAGATCGACACCCGGGCAATCGTCGGAATGGCATCTCTGGCCCCGGGCCGGTGGTCAGCGGCCGAGCTTCCCATCAGAGGCCCGATCGGCTCGCACCCAACGACGACAACGGGCGGCATCGCCGGATGTTGCTCCGTCGATACCGCCCGCAGTCCTGCCGACGCAGATCAGTGCTGGTGTCCGTGCCCACCGTGCCCGCCGTGCTGGCCCGAGGCAGCCGACTGGTCCTCGGGGATGTCGGTCACCGTGCTGGCCGTGGTCAGCACCATGCCGGCGATCGACGCGGCGTTGGCCACCGCGGACTTGGTCACCTTGACCGGGTCGATGATGCCGGCCGCGATGAGGTCGGTGAACTCGTCGGCCGCGGCGTCGTAGCCGTGCCCGATGGGCAGTTCGGCGATCGCGTTCACCACCACCGCCCCTTCCTGGCCCGCGTTGGCGGCGATCCAGTACGCGGGTGCGCGCAGGGCACGACGGACGATGGCGACACCGGTTCCTTCGTCGCCGCCGAGCTCGGCTTCCAGCTCGCCGAGCTCGAGGGAGGCGTGGACCAGGGCCGAACCGCCACCGGCGATGATGCCCTCGGCGACGGCCGCCTTGGTGGCGGCGACCGCGTCCTCGATGCGGTGCTTGCGCTCCTTGGCCTCGGTCTCGGTGGCTGCGCCGACCTTGATCACGGCCACCCCTCCGGCCAGCTTGGCCAGCCGCTCCTGGAGCTTTTCGCGGTCCCAGTCGGAGTCGGTCGACTCGATCTCGGCCTTGATCTGCGCCGCCCGCTCGGCGATGGCCTCCGCGGAGCCGCCCCCATCGACGATGGTGGTGTCGTCCTTGGTCACCGTCACCCGACGGACCGAACCCAGGACCTCCAGGCCGACATCCCGGAGCTTGAGCCCCACCTCGGGGGACACCACCTCGGCGCCGGTCACGATGGCCAGATCCTGCATGAAGGACTTGCGGCGATCACCGAAATACGGCGATTTGACCGCCACCACCTTGAACGTCTTGCGTATCGCGTTGACCACGAGCGTGGACAGCGCCTCACCCTCCACGTCCTCGGCCACGATCAGCAGGGGCTTGGACTCGGCCAGCACCTTCTCCAGCAGCGGGAGCAGATCGGCCAGGGCGGAGATCTTGTCCCTGACCAACAGCACCCCGGCGTTCTCCAGAACGGCTTCCGCCGCTTCCGGATCGGTGGCGAAGTGCGGCGAGATATAACCCTTGTCGAACTGCACACCGTCGGTGTATTCCAACTCGATGGTCAGCGCGCCGTGTTCCTCGACCGTGACCACGCCGTCGGCCCCGACCTTGTCGATGGCCTCGCCGAGCAGGTCGCCGATGTGACTGTCGCGGGAGGCGATCGTCCCGACCTGGGCGATCGCTGCGCGGTCACCGGCCACCGAGGTGGCGCGGGCATCCAGGATGGAGATGACCTTGTCGGCCGCCTTGGCGATGCCCGACCGGAGGGCGAGCGGGTCGGCGCCGGCCGCGACGTTGCGCAGACCTTCGGTGACCAGGGCCTGAGCCAGCACGGTGGCGGTGGTAGTGCCGTCGCCGGCGACGTCGTTGGTCTTGGTCGCTGCGGTCTTGGCCAGCTGGGCGCCCAGGTTCTCACCCGCGTCGTCCAGGTCGATCTCGCGAGCGATGGTGACTCCGTCGTTGGTGACCGTCGGGCCACCGAATTTCTTGTCCAGGACCACATAGCGACCACGGGGTCCGAGGGTGATCTTGACCGCGTCGGCCAGCTTGTCGACGCCGCGCTGCAGCGCCGACCGGGCCTGGGAATCGAAGCTGATCTGCTTCGCCATGGATATGCCAGTCCTTCGTCAGATTGTTGTTCCTGGGGCTGAACGTTCGTGGGGATGAACGTTCTCGGGCTGAACGTTCTTGGGTCGAACACCGACGCCCCGACCCCGCAACGCGTGCGAGATCGGGGCGCCGGCCAACAGAATGAGCAGACTGCTACTTGGTGACCTTGGCCAGCACGTCGCGGGCCGAAAGGATCAGGTATTCCTGGCCCGAGTACTTGACCTCGGTCCCGCCGTACTTCGAGTAGATGACGACGTCGCCTTCGACCACGTCAACCGGAACCCGGTTGCCGTTGTCGTCGACACGGCCAGGTCCGACCGCAAGGACGGTGCCCTCCTGGGGCTTTTCCTTTGCGGTGTCGGGAATGACGATGCCGGACGCGGTAGTCGTCTCGGCCTCGTTGGCCTGGACGAGGATCTTGTCCTCGAGCGGCTGGATCTTCACGCTCGCCACGGTGTGATCTCCCCCTTCTGGGGTTCAAGAGTTGCAGGGTTGACGGCTGACTGCTGGAACGTAGTTCTGCGACCGGCGCAAGGGGCGGGCCCGTCGTCGCGGGAGCCGGGCCGTCGCTGCACCGTTCAACTAGCACTCTAACCACGAGAGTGCCAGGTCTCAACCCGGGGCGGTGATCCGCGGGCAGATCATTCCCGGGTCTGCGCGTCGACCAGCGTGTCGCGCAGCTGCCGCACGGTGTTCAGGGCGGCTGCCCGGCGGTCGTCGTCTTCCCACTGTTCCTGCCATCTGTTGTCCTGCCGAAGCAGGATCCGCTCCAGCGCGCCGGCCGCCACCTGCCGGCGGGCCGGGTTCAGCTCGATCTCCAGGTCGGTGAACCAGCTCCGCAGTCCGTCCGGCTCTGGTGCGCCGGCCAGGACGTCCGGTTCGAACGCCGACAGCAGCAACGCCAGCACCACCAGGGCCCGCCGGACGTCGTCCACCGACAGCGGCTGCTCGGCCTGGGCGACCGCACGGAGGGCATCGGAGATCATGTCGCCGACCACGGTCGGCGAGGCGGCGCGCAGCCGATCGACGAGATCCGACGCCGCGTCGTTCCCGAAGATCAGCGAAGGCGATGCGTCCATCGTCGTTCCCTTCGTCGGACGTTTCATCAGTTCGGCGAACGTATCAGTCGGCCAGGACCGTCGAGACGGGCATCGCCGGGTGACCGCTGAGCCAGGGACTGGAGGGCCGGGCACCGGCGGCCACCAGGTGGGCTCCCACCGCGGCGATCATCGCGCCGTTGTCGGTGCACAGGCCGGGCCGCGGGATTCGGACGGTGATCCCGGCGTCGGCGCAGCGCTCCCGGGCCAGCGACCGCAGTCGTCCATTGGCCGCGACCCCACCCGCGATCACCACGGTGGTGATACCCAGGTCGGTGGCCGCGCGCAGGGTCTTGCCCACCAGCACATCGGCCACCGCCTCCTGGAACGAGGCGCACACGTCCTGGACCGGGACGGTGCCGCCGGTCCGCTCGATGCTCTCGACGAATCTGGCCACGGCCGTCTTCAGACCCGAGAACGAGAAGTCGTAGGGGGCATCGCGGGGACCGGTGAGCCCCCTGGGGAAGCGGATCGCGGCCGGGTCGCCCCGGCCCGCCAACTGGTCGATGACCGGACCGCCGGGGTACCCCAGACCCAGCAGCCGGGCCACCTTGTCGTAGGCCTCGCCGGCGGCGTCGTCGACGGTGGTGCCGATCTCGGTGATCACCCCGGCCAGGTCGTCCACCACCAGCAGCTGTGTGTGACCGCCCGAAACGAGCAGGGCCAGCGACGGTTGCGGCAGCGGCCCGTGTTCCAGCGTGTCGGCGGCGACGTGCCCGGCCAGGTGGTTGACGCCGAACAGCGGCACCTCCCAGGCCGCCGCGTACGCCTTGGCCGCGGCGACCCCGATCAACAGCGCACCGGCCAGACCCGGTCCGCAGGTCACCGCGACGGCGTCGATCCGTCCCGGCGGCACCGCCGCGGCGGCGAAGGCGGCCGCGACGGTGGCCGTCATCGCCTCCAGATGGGCTCGGGAAGCGATCTCGGGCACCACGCCCCCGAATCGGGCGTGCGCCGGCGAGCTGGACGCGATCTTCTCGCCCAGCAGCTCCGGAGCCCCCGTGGTGAGCCTGACCAGTCCGACCCCCGTTTCGTCGCAGGAGGACTCGATACCCAGCACGACCGCGCCGGGGCCGAGCCGCACGAGATCATCGGCCACCGTCATCGCCGCCTCTCCATGACGTAGGCATCCGCCCCGCTCGGCTGGTAGTAGTGCCGGCGCAGGCCGATCCTGGTGAAACCCGCCGAGCGGTAGAGCCCGATGGCCGGTTCGTTGTCGGTACGCACCTCGAGCAGGATCGGCCGACCGGCGGCCGCGGCGATCAGGTCGTGCAGCAGCAACCGGCCGATCCCGCCACCCTGCATTGCGGGACGGACGCCGATCGTCTGCACCTGCGCGTCGTCCGGTCCCACGGCCAACCCGGCGTACCCGTCGATCCGGCCGGCTCCGTCCCCGACCACGACGTAATGGTGTCCGGCGGCCAACTCGGCCCAGAACATGGCCGGTGACCACGGCGAGTCACTGGGGAACAAGACCTGCTCCAATGCGGCGATCTGATCGATGTCCCACCATCTCATTCGCACCGGCCCGCTCATACGCACCGGCCCGCTCATCCGCCCAGCACAGACTTGCGGGCGCCCGGCTCGGTGGCGTCCGGACGGCGGAGATACCAGGGCGTCAGCGGTCCGGGGACGACTCCGGCCAGCAGGGCCGGGGCGGCCGCCAGGACCGACCCGGTGCCCAGGTGAACGTCCGTGCCCGTCTCCGGTGCGCCTGCCGACCAGCCCGCGAGGAGCCAAGTGCCGGCCCCGATCATGGCCACGGGCCGGATGCCGGCGTCGGCCAGCACCGTCGACGCCGCGGCCGGGGCGACGGGGGCGGGCCCGAACAGACGCCGCCCCTGCTCCGAGTACGCCGACAGGTACACCTCACGGCGACGGGCATCGGTGACGACCATGAACTCTCCCGCCCGCGGATGCGCGGCCAGGTGGGCCTGGGCGCAGGCGTCGTGCGAACCGACGCCGTGCACCGGGATGCCGAGCGCAAACCCGAGGGCCTGCGCCGTGGCGATCCCCACCCGCAGCCCGGTGAACGGTCCGGGGCCGAGTCCGACCACGATCGCGTCGAGGTCGGCGAGTCGATGGTCGGAGTCGTGCAACGCCGCGGTGACCAGCGGCATCAGGGTCTCGGCGTGCTTGAACGGATCCGTCACCGTTCGTTCGGACACCAGTTCGACGGACTGGTCAGGGCGCAGGACCACCACCGCGGCCGTGACGGTGGGCGTCGACGTGTCGATCGCGAGCAGGAGCACGGCTGGTAAGCCTATGGCCTGCCGGGACGGCCTACAGTCCTGTGATGGCCGAATCGGTGACCCTGGCCGACGTGGCCCGAGCGGCCGGCGTCTCGCTGGCCACCGCCTCCCGTGCCCTGAGCGGTGCGGCCGGCCGCACCGTGCGGGCCGACCTGAAGGCCAAGGTGCTCCGGTCGGCCGCCGACCTGAAGTACTCGCCCAACGCCAACGCCCAGGCCATGGTCCGCGGTCGGACCACCACCGTCGGGCTGATCGTCCACGACATCGCCGATCCTTTCGCCGCGGCGGTGGCCTCCGGAGTGATGGCGGTGGCGGCCGAACGGGACCTGATCGTCACCATCGCCTCCACGATGTGGGACCCGGAAACCGAGATCCGGCACGTCGAGGCCCTCCGCCGGCAGCGGGCCAGGGCGGTGATCCTGGCCGGTTCCCGGTTCGCCGACGCGGAGCTGCACGCCCGGCTGGCCGCCGAGGTGGCCGGTATCACCGACGCCGGCGGACTGGTCGCGGCGATCGGCCAGAACGCCCTGCCGGTGGACACTCTGGTGCTGGACAACGCCGGCGGGGCCGGCCATCTGGCCCGGGTGTTGTGGAGCATGGGCTACCGCTCGTTCGCGGTGCTGGCCGGCCCGGAGTCACTCCTGACCAGTGAGGAACGACTGAACGGATTTCGCCGGGGGCTGCTCGACTGCGGCCATCCACTGGCCGACGAGAACATCATCGCCACCCAACTGACCCGGGACGGCGGCTACGTGGCGATGACCGAACTGCTGGACCGGGGGATCGATGTGCAGGTGGTGTTCGCCGTCAACGACGTGATGGCCGTCGGAGCCATGGCGGCGCTGCGCGAGCAGGGCCATCAGGTGCCGGGCGACATGGCGTTGGCCGGCTTCGACGACATCGCCACGCTGCGCGACGTCCAGCCGTCCTTGACCACCGTGCGGTTGCCGCTGGTGGCCATCGGCCGGCGGGCGCTGGAGATGGCGTTGAACCAGACGGCGGCCCACCAGCCGGTGGCGCTGACGGTGCCCGGTGAGGTCGTCGTCCGGGCCAGCACCCCGGTCGTCACCAGCCGGCCGGGATAGCCTGGCCTGCATGCGAAAGGCGTTGATCGGCGTAGGCGGTGTGGTGGCCGTCCTCGGCCTGTTGTTCCTGCTGCAGGGCAGCGGACTGGTTCACGGCAGCCCGATGACCAATGACCACTTCTGGATCTGGGCCGGAGCGGTGATCGCCGTCGTCGGGATCGTACTGCTCACCCTGGGCCTGCGAACGGTCAGGCGCTGACCGGCAGGTCGCCCAGACGTCGCGCCCAGTCCGGCCCGAGCGCAACTACGGTGGCGATCCTGCTGTCGTCGCTGCGCCGCTCCAGATGGACGTTCAGCCGTTCCTCCGACAGCCGTTCGGCGATGCCCACGCCCCATTCGACGACCACGGCCGCAGTGGTCAGATCGGTGTCCAGATCGAGGTCATCCAGCTCGAGCGCCCCGGCCAGCCGATAGGCGTCCACATGCACCAGGGGTACCCCGCCGGACCCGGCCGGGTGCACCCTGGCCAACACGAAGGTCGGCGAACTGATCAGGCCGGTGATCCCCATGCCGGCCCCGATCCCTTTGGTCAGCGCCGTCTTTCCGGCACCGAGAGAGCCGGACAGGATGATCAGATCGCCCGCGATCACCAGGCCGCCGATGGCCCTGCCGAAAGCCAAGGTGTGCTCCGCGGTCGGCAGCACCAGCGTTCGGGGGGCGGACGGCGCCCCGGTCAACCGGACCTCTGCACCGGGGAGCGGGCCTGCGCCAAGGCCCGACGGAACAGATCTCGCAGCGCCTGGTTGACGTCCTCCGGCCGTTCCATGATCGCCATGTGCCCGGCGCCGGGCACGATCACCAGTTCGGCGTCCGGGAGGGCCCTGGAGATGGCCACCGACCGGGACAGCGGTGTCTGGCGGTCCGCGTCGCCGCAGATCACCACGACCGGCACCGATTCGAGCACCGGCAGCGCGGCGGACTGGTCCAGACCCATCAGAGCGGGGGCGAAGTCGGCGATCACGGCGAGCGGGGTGGCCGAGATCATCTCGTCCAGATAGTCGACGAGGTGGCTGGGGACATCCCGCTGGGCGAACCCCAGGACCCTGGTCAAGAGCCAAACCGCGTCCCGGGTGATCGGGCGGCCACGCTCGATCCACTCCGGGTACCTCGCCGCCGTCGTGGAGACGAACTTCAGCAGCGGGCTGCTGCCGGACACCAAACGGGCGACCGGTTGATTGCGCAACGTTTCACTGGACGAGGTGGACACCAGACCGACACCGGCCACCCGGTCGCCGAACAGCTTCGGCCGCAAACCGGCCAACGCGATCAGGGCCATGCCGCCCATCGAATGGCCGACCAGCACGACCGGCCCGGCCGGTGCTGCGGTGGCCAGCACCGCGGCGAGGTCGCCGGCCAGGTCGGCCATCGTCACGCGCCCCGGCGTCGCCCTGGACGACTTGCCGTGCGAGCGCTGGTCGAAGAACACCAGCCGCGCGGTCGGGCCGGGCCCGCCAGCGCCGAAACCCGGACCGGCCAGGCCGATCCGCTGGTAGTGCCAGGCCCCGGACCGCAGTGCCCAGCCGTGACCGAAAATGACCGTGAGCGGCGCTTTCTGAGGGCCCACCTCCTCGACGTGCAGCACGACGCCGTCATCGCCGAGAACCGAGTAGGTGCGGTCCGCCGATAGCGCGTCGTAGCCCTGTTGCGCGCCGGGGGAGGACCGGAGTCGGCGCACCGCCCGACGCTGGACGGTGACCCCGCCGAGCGCGGCCGCACCGAGCACGCCCGTCGCGATCGACGCCGCGCCCGCGATCCTGCCCCACGTGCTCACGTGTGATCCTGGCTCTTCGCGCAGGCGCTCATCGCCTTCTTCGCTCCGCTCCGCGCTCGTTCCTCGCTGCGATGCTCACTCACGCTCGGCGCTCGTTCCTCGCTGCGATGCTCACTCACTTGATCCTGACTCGTTCTCTTCGCGGCCGTCCCGACATACCGGCGGGCCACCCGGGGGCCGATCCTGGAAACGATCTCGTACCCGATCGTGCCGCAGTAGTCCGCCCAGTCGGCAGCGGTCGGCTCGCCGCCCCGGCCCTCCCCGAAGACCACGACCTCGTCTCCGGGGGCCACCGGGTCGTCCCCGCAGTCGAGCACGAACTGGTCCATCGCGATCCGCCCGGCGATCCGGCGCCGCCGGTCACCCAGCCACACCTGCGCAGACGGGCCCGCCGAGCGGGGCACACCGTCGGCATACCCGATCGGAACAAGGGCGAGGGTGCTCTCGGTCGCCGTGCGGTAGGTGAGCCCGTAGGACACGCCATGCCCGGCCGGCACCCGCTTGGTCAACGCCACCCTGGCCCGCAGCGTCATTGCCGGGCGCAGCCCCGCCGCCACGGGGTGCGGGCCGGCGAACGGGCTGATCCCGTACACCCCGATCCCGCACCTGACCAGGTCGAAGGCGGTGTCCGGCCATTCCAGGGTGCCTCCGGTGTTGGCCAGATGCCGCCACCTGACCGACAAGCCCGCTCGGCGCGCCGTGTCGCAGCCGGCCCGGAAGGCCGCGGTCTGGGCCGGCACCGACTCGTCGCCGGGGACGTCGGCGCAGGCCAGGTGACTCATCAGCCCCACAACCCGCACCGTCCCGGCGGCCTCTGCCGCCGCTGCGGCGTCGGCCAGATCGGTGAACTCGGTCGGGGCGGCCCCGCCGCGGCCCAGCCCGGTGTCGATCTTCAGGTGGATGTCGGGACGGCCCCCGGGCGCCAGGTCCGCCACGGCCAGCAGCGCGGCCAGGTGCAGCCGCGACGAGACGACCAGCTGTACGCCGGACCGCACGGCGCCACGGACATCCTGGTCCGGCACCCAGAGCCAGGCCACGATCGGGCGGTCGGCGGTCGCTTCCAGGCCGGCCGCGACCAGCTGCTCGGCCTCCTCGGGAGTGGCCAGGCCGAGGGCGACGGCCCCGGCTCGACGGGCGACACCGGCCACCGGCACCGCCCCGTGGCCGTACCCGTCGGCTTTCACCACGGCCATCAGCTCCGCGGTCGGGGCGGACCGGCGGGCCGTGGCCAGCAGGACGGACACGTTGTGGTGAATCGCGTCCAGGTCGATGACCGCCTCGGCACGGATGTCGCTCACCACCCCGGCACCCTGATCCAGTCCCACAACGCCTGCGCGCCGGGCGTCCGGGCCGCCGTGGCCCGCTCCCCGGCCCGGCCGTGCAGATGGGCACCGACCGCACCGGCCTGCCAGGCCGGCAGGCCGGCGGCCAGCAGTGACCCGACGATTCCGGACAGCACGTCACCCGAGCCGGCCGTGGCCAGCCAGGACGATCCGGTGGTGTTCACCGCGACCCGGCCCGACGGGTCGGCGACCACCGTGCGATGGCCTTTGAGCAGGATGGTCGCTCCCGAACGGGCGGCTGCGGCCCGCACACAGGCCAGGCGGTCGGCCGGGTCGAGGTCGGGGAACAGGCGGACGAACTCCCGGTCGTGCGGCGTGAGCAGGGTGACCCGCCCGCGACGGGCGGCCAGCAGCGACATCCGGCCGGCCAGCATGGTCAGCCCGTCCGCGTCCACGAGCACCGGTTCGTCTCGGTCCATCACGGTGCGCAACATGGCTTCCGCCGCCTGGTCCGTACCCAGGCCCGGACCCGCCACCCACGCCTGCACCTGGCCCGCCGACGTCGGGTCGGGCCCGGCCACCACCTCCGGCCAGCGGGTCACCACCGCATCGGCCCGCGGGCCGGCGTAGCGGACCAGGCCCGGTCTGGTGTTGACCGCACCGCCCACGCACAGGATCGCGGCTCCCGGGTAACGGGAGGACCCGGCCAGGATTCCGGGAACACCGGCGGAGAACTTGTCGTCGGCCCGCCCCGGCTCGGGCATCATGCCGCGCACGTCCAGATCGGTCAGGCTGAAGACCTCGGCGCCTTCGGGCCGGAAGCCCAGGTCGGCCACGACGACCTGCCCGACATGCGAATCGGCGATCAGCAGACCGGCCTTCATCCCGCCGAACGTCACGGTGACATCGGCGTCGAACGCGACGCCGTCGAACCGGCCGGTGTCCGGGTCGATCCCGCTGGGCAGATCGACGGCAACCTTGAGACAAGTTGCCACACCGGCCTTTTCCAGCAGGGCCGCCACCGCAGGACGAAGCGGCGGGCGACCGCCCAGACCCAGGAGTCCGTCGATCAGGACGTCCGCGGAGGCCACCACCGTGGGCACCAGGGCGTCCGCGGCGGAGATCACCCGACCACCGGCCCGGGCCAGCGCGGCCAGGCCACCGGGATGGGACCGTTGCCCGTCGAGCACCACGGCGGTCACCTGGACGCCCCGGCGGCCGAGCACGGCGCCGGCGAAAAGGGCGTCCCCGCCGTTGTTCCCGGGCCCGACCAGCAGCACCGCGGATCGGCCGACCGCGGACGGCAGTCGGTCAAGGACCGCCGCGGCCACCTCCCACGCCGCCCGACGCATCATCGCGTCGTCACGATCCCCCTGCAGCGCAACCCTTTCCGCCGCACGGATCTGGTCCACCCGGTACGCGGCGATCATGACGCGGAGCCTAGCGCGAGCACGATCGCCGCCGCGATGCCCGCATCGTGGGACAACGAGAGGCGCCACGTCGTCACGCCCAAGGCAGTCGCGGCGGCCAGCACGGTGCCGGTGGTGAGAAGTTCCGGCCGGCCCGATGGCAGCGACATCACGCTGCAGTCGTGCCAGTCCAGCCCGGCCGGGCCGCCGAGCGCTTTGGCGACGGCCTCCTTGACCGCGAACCGGCCGGCCAGCGACGCCGGACGCCGAATCGAACCGGACGTGGTGATCAGCTCGGCCGGAGCGAAGAGCCGGTCTTTCAGCGCCGGGGTCCGCGCCAGCACGTCGGCGAACCGGTCGACATCCACCACGTCGATGCCGAGCCCGAGGACGAGATGGCCTCCGGGTACGGAGAGGGGCTGGGCGTCCACGGCATCGGTCCGCTTACTCGACGGTGACCGATTTGGCCAGGTTGCGCGGCTTGTCGATGTCGTAGCCCCGGGTCCGGGCGATCGCGGCGGCCAGGATCTGCAGCGGAACGGTGGCCACCAGCGGCTGCAGCAGCGCCGGCACCCTGGGCAGTTCCAGCAGGAAGTCGGCGAACGGCGCCACCGTGTCGTCACCCTCCTCGCCGATGACGATGGTGCGGGCCCCGCGGGCCTGGATCTCCATGATGTTGGACAGCAGTTTGCTGTGCAGCAGAGGCTGCGACCTGGGCGACGGGGTGACCACGACCACCGGCAGACCTTCTTCGATGAGGGCGATCGGGCCGTGTTTGAGTTCGCCGGCCGCGAAACCCTCCGCGTGCATGTACGCCAGTTCCTTCAGCTTCAGCGCGCCTTCCAGGGCGACGGGGAAGCCGACGTGGCGCCCCAGGAACAGGACCGCCTTGGCGTCGGCGATCTCCTTGCCGAGCTGCCGCACCGGATCCATCCGGGTCAGCGTCTCGCGTACCGCGTCCGGCATCGCGGACAGGGCCTCGAATTCGCGGGCCACCTCGTCGGCGTACTTGGTGCCGCGGGCCTGCGCGAGCGCCAGGCCGACCAGCAGGTTCGCGGTGATCTGGGCCAGGAAGGCCTTGGTCGACGCCACGCCGATCTCCGGGCCGGCGTGGGTGTAGAGCACCGCGTCGGATTCGCGCGGGATCTGCGAGCCGTTGGTGTTGCACACCGCCAGCACCCGGGCCCGCTGCCGGCGGGCATGCCGGACCGCCTCGCGGACGTCGGCCGTCTCGCCGGACTGGGTGATGGCAACGACGAGGGTGTCACGATCCAGCACCGGGTCCCGGTAGCGGAATTCGCTGGCCAGTTCCACCTCGACGGGCAGCCGGGTCCAGTGCTCGATCGCGTACTTGGCCACCAGGCCGGAGTGGTAGGACGACCCGCAGGCCACCACGAACACCTTGTCGATGGTGCGCAGGTCGTCATCGCCGAGACGCTGTTCGTCGAGCACGATGCGGGTGCCGTCGAAGTGACCGAGGAGGGTGTCGTTGACCGCGGCGGGCTGTTCGGCGATCTCCTTGTCCATGAAGAACTCGTGACCGCCCTTCTCGGCCGCCGCCAGGTCCCAGTCGACGAAGAAGGGGCGGAAGTCGGTGGTGGCCGACTCGCCGGCGCGGAAGGACGTGACCTGGTAGCTGTCGGGCGTGATGACCACAATCTGGTCCTGGCCCAGCTCGACCGCGTTCCTGGTGTGGGCGATGAACGCGGCCACGTCGGACGCCACGAACATCTCCCCCTCGCCCACCCCGATCACCAGCGGCGCGTTCCGCCGGGCCGCGACCAGCATGTCGGGAACGTCGGCGTGGGTGGCGACCAGCGTGAAGGCGCCCTCCAGCCGGCGGCACACGCTGGTCATCGACGCCGGGAGGTCACCGGCCGTCGGGCCGCGGTCGAAAGCGGCGCCCAACAGGTGCGCCACCACTTCGGTGTCGGTGTCACTGCGTAGTTCGACCCCGTCGCTCTCCAGTTCCGCCCGCAACACGGAGAAGTTCTCGATGATGCCGTTGTGGATCACCGCGGTGCGGCCGGAGGCGTCGGTGTGGGGGTGCGCGTTGCGGTCCGTCGGCGCGCCGTGGGTGGCCCAGCGGGTATGCCCGATACCGGTCCGACCCTCCAGCGGCACCGCGCCGGTGCCGATGTAGGCCTCCAGATTGGCCAGCACCCCGGCCTTCCTGGCCGTGTGCAGCCGGCCGTCACCGTCGAGCACCGCGACTCCCGCGGAGTCGTAACCGCGATACTCCAGCCTGCGCAAACCCTCCAATATCTGGGGCAGGGCCTGACGCGGACCGGTGTATCCGATGATTCCACACATGATCCTCAGGCTAACCGGTCGACCCGGACGGCGGTCGGGGTTGGGAAACTCGGTGCTGTAAAACCCGCGTTCAACAAGTGAGGGCCACATCCAGCGTCCGGCGAACTGCCGCAGCCTGGTCATGGCCGGCCGCGACGGCCTCGTCGTGCGCGATGGCCACCGCGCGCAGGGCGACCAGGACCGGGGCAATGTGCGGTTGGTCGTGGGTGCCGGCGCGGTACGCAGCAGCGATCCGCCGACGCGGCGGCTCCCCGATCACGGGCAGGACGACCACCGGATCCGCGGCGAAGGGGCCCTGCGCCAACCGCGGAAGCAGGCAGAGACCTTCGCCGGCCGCGACCAGGGCGACTGCGCCGGTGAAGTCGTCGGCGTTGTGCCGGGAGCGGGGCACGAACCCGGCCCGCTGACAGGCCAGGCGCATGGCCTCCCCGCACGGCCCGCCGGGCCGATGGGTGATCCAGTCCTCGTCGACCAGGACGCGCAGGTCCACCGCCGCCTGACGGGCCAGCGGGTGGTCGACCGGCACGACCACATCCATGATGTCGTCCAACAGGTGTTCGTGGGCCAGCCGCGGGTCGTCGGCACCGAGCACCTGCGCACCGCCGGCCAGAGTCAATGCGATGTCGACCTTCCGGCCGAGTAGGGCGTCAGCGGTGTGCTCCGGCTGCACCTCCCGGACCTGCAACTCCAGCTTCGTACCTCGCAACTCGGCGAGCACCGGCACGACCACCCCGCGGATCGCGGTCGGAAAGGCGCCGAGCCGCACCAGGCCGGCATCGCCGCGGCGGAATGCGGCCAGGTCGGACTCGGCGTGCTCGAGGTGGGTGAACACCTCGTGGGCGTGCCGGAGCAACAGCTGCGCCGCCGCCGTCAGTCGGACCCGTCGACCGTCCGGCTCCAGCATCGGCGTGCCGGCCTCCCGGGACAGCGCGGCCAGCTGTTGGGAGACCGCGGACGGCGTGAGATGGACGGCCTCCGCGGTGGCGGCGATGGTGCCGCAGCGATCCAGTTCGCGCAGAATCTCCAGTCGCCGCAGATCTATCATGCAGCTGAGCTTAGGTGACCACGGAAGAATAAACAGATGGACTGTTGAATATTTCGAGGCGAAGATAGTGCCATGACTCTGATCATCATCATCCTGGCCCTGCTGGCGCTGGCCCTGGCCGCGTCCCGTTTCGGCGCGGACTCACGCTGCGGTCGGGAATGGACGGTCGGCGCCCTGATCGAGCCGAAGCCCCGGTCCACGAAGAATTGACGATCAGTGCTGATCGCTCCTCGCTCGTACCTCGCTGCGATGCTCACTCAGGGCTGATGGTTCTTCGCGCAAGCGCTCACCACCCTTCGCTCCGCTCCTCGCTCGTACCTCGCTGCGATGCTCACTCAGGGCTGATGGTTCTTCGCGCAAGCGCTCATCACCCTTCGCTCCGCTCCTCGCTCGTACCTCGCTGCGATGCTCACTCAGGCCTCGACGGGCCGGCCGCCGCGCGACTTGACCGCCTCCTGGTCCACCGGCGGCACCGCCGAATCCGAGGTCGGGGTCAGGTAGCCGGTGCGGTCGGCCGGTGCGGACGCGGCCACCGCCCGGACGTCGGCCCAGGCCCGCAGGGCGGCGATCTGTTCCGCCTGGGTCACCGAGAGCGGCACGGTGTTGGTGATCGCCCGCTGCAGGTCGTCGGCGGTCAATGCGCGACGGCCGTCGAACGCGTCGAAACACGCCGAGATCACCGCCTGCTCGATCTCGGCCCCGGAATAGCCCTCGGTGGACGTGGCCAGGCCGTCGAGCAGACGTTCGTCCACGGTCAGGCCGCCAAGCGCCGGACCGGCGTGCAATCGGGCCCTGATGTGCAGCCCGAAGATGACCCGGCGTTCCGCCGTGGTCGGCAGGTCGATGAAGAAGATCTCGTCGAACCGTCCCTTGCGCAGGAATTCCGGCGGCAGCAGAGAGATGTTGTTGGCGGTGGCCATGACGAACACTGCGGCCGTCTTCTCCTGCATCCAGGTCAGGAACGTACCGAACACGCGAGCCGACGTGCCCGCGTCACCGGTCCCGGATGCGCCGGCCGCAAAGCCCTTCTCGATCTCGTCGATCCACAGCACACAGGGGGCCACGGCCTCGGCGGTGCCCAGCGCGGTGCGCATGTTCGCCTCGCTCTGCCCCACCAGGCCGCCGAAGATTCGGCCGATGTCCATCCGGATCAATGGCAACGACCAGGCACTGGCCATCGCCTTGGCGGTGAGTGATTTCCCGCAGCCAGGGACGCCGGTGACCAGGACGCCTTTCGGAGCGGGCAGGCCGTAGAGCCGGGCCTCGTCGAGCCAGGACCCGGCGCGCTTGGTCAACCAGGTCTTCAGATTGCCCAGGCCGCCGACGTCACGCAGGGAGACTCCCTGCTCGATCATCTCCAGGACGCCGGATTTCCGGACGATCTGTCCCTTCTCCTGCTGGACCAACCGGACGTCCTGCGCCGACAGGTTGCCATCGTCGACCATGGCCCTGGCGAAGGCGTTCTCGGCCTCGAACGCCGTCAGCCCCAGGGCGGCCTTGGCCAGTCGCTCCAGCGCATCGTCACCCGCGTCGACGGTCAGCGCCTTGGACTCGGTATTACGCCTGATCATGGCGTCGAGCAGGGCACGGATCTGCGGCTCGGTCGGCAACGGGTAGTCGACCAAGGTGACCAGCGCCTGCAGGTCGGGCGGGATCCGGGGCGTCGGCGAGATCAGGATGAGGGTGCGCGGCACCGAACCGTCCCGGAACAGTCGGACCGCGTCTTTGAGCGCCCGGACCACCTGGGTGTCCGGGGCCTGGCTGTCCGAACCCAGCCACGGGTGCAGGTCCAGCATCACCACCGCGCTGGGGGTGGTCAGCGCGGTCGCCGCGGCCAGCGCCGCGAGCGGCGCTCTGGTGTCCGGGTCCCCGGGGCGGCCCAGCGCCCCGAATCCGTTGCTGGTCGACCAGAGGTACACCTGCCGGGGCGGTCGTAGGCGCATCCGGTCGCCGAGCACCGCGGCGATCTCGCCCAGCACTCTGGACTCTTCGGCGGTCGAGATCGAGAGCAGCGGAAACCGAGCGGTGATCAGCCGGCCCAGCGTCCCTGCGAACCCGCCGGCCACCTCCTGTGACGCCATGGCATTACTGTACGAGGGCACAACCGTGTGACGACCGTTGTGATGACGGGACCGGACCGCTCCGCATGACGCGGGCGGCGGCTCTAATGATCACGGCTCGGATGATCACGGCTTTGATGATCACTGATGGCATGCGAAGCGCCAGGAGGACCGGACATGGCCGGCAGGAAACAAGCGGTGGGCATCGACCGGCCTTCCCTGGAGTACCTGGCCCATCGCGGTCCGCACCGCGTGGCGGCCGGCAACCTTCTCGACGCCGGGCTGCCCGGGTTGATCTTCGCCCCGGTGCGGGGTCGGGGCCTGCCAGCGGTCGCGCTCGCGCACGGCTGGTTGCAACCGGCCCGACGGTACGCCGACACCATGCGCTACCTGGCCTCCTGGGGCCTGGTCGTGGTGGCCGCGGACACCCAGAAGGGTCCCATCCCCTCGCCAGGGGCCATGGCGCTGGACCTGACGGCCGCGCTGCACCGGGTCGCCGACGGACGCCTCGGCAACGGCCTCGTTCGCGTTGACCCGGAGAAGCTGGGGCTGATCGGTCACTCGGTCGGTGCGGGCGCCGCCGTCCTCGCCGCCGCGGCGGATTCGTCGGTCGGCGCGGTCGTGACGGTCACGGCTGCGGCGACCCATCCGTCTGCGGTCGAGGCCGCGGCCCGGGTTCACGCACCGGGCCTGCATCTGGTCGGCGCCGACGACGACATGGCCGACGGCGACGGCACGTCGATCGCGGCGGCCTGGGCCGGGCCGGCGTTGCTCCGCACCGTGAAAGGGGCGAGCCACCTGGGCCTGGCGGAGGGATCGCACTGGAGTTCCACACTGTCCGGGTCGGGGGACGAGAAGCGTCTCCAGCAGGTCGTCCGGCTGCTGTGCACCGCGTTCCTGCTCCGCCACCTCACCGATTCCGACCAGTTGGCCGACGAGCTGGAAGGAACGATCAAGGGCACCACTCTCGAAGATCTGGACGAGGTCCGGGCCGGGTAGGACGTTCCAGCGCCCCCACGTACAGGCGCCCGGGCGTCAGGCCTGGGCGACCACGGCGGCGACCCGGTCGGCCACCTGCTGGGCCTGCGCCGCGGTGGTGGCCTCGACCATTACCCGGACCAGCGGCTCGGTGCCGGACGGGCGCAACAACACCCGGCCGGAGTCGCCCAACTCCTGCTCCGCGGTCGCGACCGCAGCGGCCACCGCGTCCGAACCGGCCACGGAGGCCTTGTCGCGCACCCGCACGTTGATCAACACCTGGGGGAACCGGACGACGGCGGCGGCCAGCTCCTTGAGCGTGCCGCCCCTGGCCACCATCTCGGCCATCAGGTGCAGGGCGGTCAACACGCCGTCCCCGGTGGTGGCCTCGTCGGCGAGCACCACATGCCCGGACTGTTCACCGCCCAACGAGAACCCGCCCTCGCGCATGCCCTCCAGCACGTAACGGTCCCCCACCCCGGTGGTCAGCACGGTGATCCCGGCCGCGGCCATGGCCTGGTGGAACCCGATGTTGGCCATCACGGTGCTGACAACGGTCCGGTGAGCCAGCCGGCCGTTGCGGTCCAGGGCCATGGCCAGGATGGCCAGGATGGAGTCACCGTCGACGACGGCGCCCTCGGCGTCGACCGCGAGGCAACGGTCCGCGTCGCCGTCATGAGCGATGCCAAGATCGGCGCGGTGTTCCAGCACCGCGGCCTGCAGCCCTTCGAGGTGGGTCGACCCCACCCCGGCGTTGATGTTCAGGCCGTCAGGAGCCCCGGCGACGACGACGACCTCGGCCCCGGCCCGGCGGTAGGCGGCCGGAGCAACGGTGGACGCTGCACCGTTCGCGCAGTCGACCACCATCCGCAGCCCGGCCAGTGGCACCGGCGTGCAGCTGTGCAGGTGGTCGAGGTACTCCTGGACGGCGCCGCCGGCATCGGTGATCCGACCCACCCCGGCGCCGGTCGGCAGCGTCCAGGGGACGTCCATACCGGACTCGATCGCATCCTCGACCGAATCTTCGAGCTTGACCCCACCGGCCGCGAAGATCTTGATGCCGTTGTCGGGCATGTCGTTGTGCGAGGCGGAGATGACCACGCCCAGGTCGGCGGACAACGCCGCGGTGAGGAAGGCGACCGCGGGCGTGGGCACCACGCCGAGCAGCAGCACGTCGACGCCGGCTGACGCCAACCCCGCCGCCACCGCCGCTTCGAGCATTTCCCCACTGGCCCGCGGATCGCGTCCGACGACGGCGACGGCCCGCCGGGTGGGCGCCCCGGTGGACGCCGCGGCGGCCCCGTCCTGACCGATCAGGACATGGGCCGCCGAGGTGGCCAGCGACAGTGCGATCGCCGGGGTCAGGTCGGCGTTGGCCAGGCCTCTGACGCCATCCGTGCCGAAGAGCCGTCCCATGCGCGAGGGTCAGCGCTTGGAGTACTGAGGGGCCTTGCGGGCCTTCTTCAGACCGTATTTCTTCCGCTCGGTGGCCCGCGCGTCGCGGGTGAGGAAACCGGACTTCTTCATCGCGGGTCGATCGGTTTCGTCGAGTTCGATCAGCGCACGGGCAATGCCGAGCCGGAGGGCACCGGCCTGGCCGGACACTCCGCCACCGTGCAACTTGGCGTGGACGTCGTAGATGCCGTCCTTCTCGAGCTGAACCAATGGTTCCTTGATCAGCTGCTGATGCACCTTGTTCGGAAAGTAGTTGTCCATGGTCCGGCCGTTCAGGGTGAAAACGCCCGTGCCGGGGGTCAGGCGCACCCGGACGACGGCCTCCTTGCGACGGCCGACGGTCTGCACCGGTCGGTCGACCGCGATCTTGAGGACCGGGACGATCACCGGTACCGGCTGGGCGTCTTCGGACTGGTCGGCGCCCTGGTCCGCGACGTCGACTCCGTCGACGACGCCGGTTTCTGAAGTCTCGGGGGATTCGCTCACTGACTGGCTCTTCTCACTTCTGTGGCTGGGGGACATGCACTTCTGTGGCTGGACGAGATTACTGGGCGACCTGGACGATGTCGTACGGCTGCGGCTGCTGCGCGCTGTGCGGGTGCTGCGGCCCGACGTAGACCTTGAGCTTGCGAGCCAATGAACGCCCCAGCGAATTGTGCGGCAGCATGCCGATGACGGCCTTCTCGACGAGCTTGTCGGCCCTGGTGTCCAGCAATTCGCCAACCGTCTGCTTGCGCAGTCCACCCGGCTGGCCGGAGTGGCGGTACAAGAACTTGGTGTCCCGCTTGTTGCCGGAGATGGCCACCTTCTCGGCGTTGATGATGACCACGAAGTCGCCGGTGTCGACGTGCGGCGCGTAGATCGCCTTGTGCTTGCCGCGCAGCAACTGCGCAGACTGGCTGGCCAGCCGGCCGAGCACGACGTCGGTCGCGTCGATCACGTGCCAGGCGTGAGTGACGTCGCCGGGCTTGGGGCTGTACGTGCGCACGGATATGCCTCTGTCTCTCGAAAAACAACTGTCTCTTGGAAACGGTCTCTTGCTCATCTACTTCAGATCATTCGTTGCTGAGCGGCTCTCCCCGGCGAGCGGCCACGCCGGAACGCGACCAACTGACGATCGCATGTCGGCGAATACGCATCGGCCTCATCGACGACAAAGCCAATACCTGCTGCACTGGACCCGCTGCTTACGCGACCTGCTGCCTTCACGAACTGCTGCATACATGCGGGCACGTGGCAACGCCGAAGGTCAACGTTACCGTGCCGTTGCGGTCAGGTCAAAAAGCGTCAGGCATCCGTCCGACCGCCGTCGGGTGGTCGCCGGACGGCTCTGGTGACGGCAGCCCGCTCGGCCAATTCCCCGTCGGGGGGATAGTCCACTCCGATCAGGGTCAGGCCCGCCGCCGGCGCGACGTACAGGCCGGGCACCCGGGCGCCACCGGCGAGCAGCGCGGCCGGTCCGGTGACGTCCAGCTGATGGCGACCGACCGCGATGAGCGAGCCGACCAGGGATCTGACCATGGAATGGCAGAACGCATCGGCCCGGGCCTCAATCACCACGGCATCGCCCTGGTCCAGCACGGTGAGCGCCTGCAACTCGCGAATGGTGGTCGCTCCGTCCCTCGGCCTGCAGAACGCCGCGAAGTCGTTGAGGCCGATCAGCGCGGCGCCGGCCCGTGACATCGCCTCGACGTCGAGACCGCGCCGGAGGTCGAAGACGTCTCTGCGCCGCACCGGTTCGACGCCCCATTCCGTGCACCCGACGCGGTACCGGTAATGCCGCCGCAGCGCCGAGAAACGGGCGTCGAAACCCGCCGGCGCGCTCGTGATCCGCCGCACCCGGACATCGGCCGGGAGCATCCCGGCCAACCGCCGGAGCAGTCCCGTGCGCCCGCCGGCCAGCGCGTCGGGCACAGCCGGAGCGTCGGCGGCCTGCGCGGCGGCCGGCGGGGGTGTCGGGCGGGGGGCCAGCGCGAGCAGGGCACTGTAGTCGACGTCGATGTGCGCGACCTGCCCGGCGGCGTGCACGCCGGCGTCCGTTCGACCGGCCACGACCAGCGGCACCGCGGTCCGGAACAGGACGGTCAGCGCCTCGGTCAGGCAACCGGCCACCGTGCGCCGCTCCGGTTGGGCCGCCCATCCGGAGAAATCGGTGCCGTCGTACGAGATGTCCAGACGCAGGCGGACATCTGGGGTGGACCGGTCCGTCATGCCGGCTCCTACGACCGGAGCAGACCCACGGTGAGGCGGGACAGCCGGTCGGGTAGCAGCCGATGCTTCTCCACCACCAGGTACTGACCCGTCACGTGCTGATCCGCCTGATCGACCTGGATCACCAAGGCGTCGGCCGGCATTTTGAAGAACTCCGACCCGCGGCCGGACAACGCGTCGTCCACGAATGACTGGACCTCCGGCCCGGTCATCGGCTCACTGAAGCGGACGTCAGGGCCGTAGCCACCCTTGGCGATACCGATCTCCGCCATCACGACATACAGCGGCTCAGCCACCACCCCGGACTACTTCTGGTCCGTCGCTTCGACCGCGCCTTCAGCGGGCTCCTCGCCGGCGGCCTGCTCGGCCTGGGTCACGAACTCTGTTCCGCTGTCGGGATCATCGGCACCTTCAGCCGCATCAGCACCCTGGACGATCTCCGGCTCGGTCGCCTCGGTCCCATTCGCACCGGTCTCGATCGCGTCGGTCTCGGTCGCACCAGTCTCGGTCACATCAGTGGGCACCGCGCCAGTCCCGGTCGCGTCCTTCTCGACCGGCTCGGTCACCGCGGCGTCCGTGGCAGTGGTCGTGGCGGTAGTGGTGGTCGGCGATGGCGCGGCCGTGGCCCGCGTGGACGCCGCCCGGCGGGCGACCCGGCTCGCGGCCGAGGACACGGTTTCTTCACGCACCAGTTCGATGATGGCCATGGGTGCGTTGTCGCCCTTGCGGGGAGCCGTCTTGACGATGCGGGTGTATCCGCCGATCCTCGTCGCAAAAGACGGGCCGATTTCGGCGAACAACTTGTGCACCACGGACTTGTCGCGAATGACCTTCAGCGCCTCACGGCGGGCATGCAGGTCGCCGCGCTTGGCGTGGGTGATCAGCTTCTCGGCGAACGGGCGAAGCCGTTTGGCCTTGGCCTCGGTGGTACTGATCCTGCCGTGCTCGAACAACGACTGCGCGAGGTTCCGTAGGATCAGCCGCTCGTGCTGCGGTGATCCGCCGAGACGGGGACCCCTGGAGGGTGTGGGCATGACATGTCCTTCGTGTCGTGGTCCGCGGACCGGTTGGGCCGGCGGGTGAGGCGGTGGCCCGGGAGCGAACTCCCGGGCTCCGACGTCGTCCTTCGTGTTCGGCGCCGGCAGTTCGTGCCGGTGCCGCCCACCCCTGGGGGTGGACCTGCTGCTATCCGCTCAGACCTGTTCGGTTTCGGCGTAATCGGTGTCGTCGGCGGCCTCGGCCGGTGCGCCGAACACACCGTCCGCGGACACGGCCGGAGTCGACAGGTCGTCGTCGGCGTCGCTCCAGTCCGCGTCGCCGTAGGCCTGGGCCGCGGCAGCCGGGTCGAAGCCGGCCGGGGAATCCTTGAGGGACAGGCCGAGGCCGTGCAGCTTGATCTTGACCTCGTCGATCGACTTCTGACCGAAGTTGCGGATGTCCAGGAGGTCGGCCTCGGTACGCGACACCAGCTCGCCCACCGTGTGGATGCCCTCACGCTTGAGGCAGTTGTAGGAGCGGACGGTCAGGTCCATCTCCTCGATCGGCAGCGCGAAGGCCGCGATGTGATCGGCCTCTGCCGGCGACGGTCCGATCTCGATGCCTTCGGCGTCCACGTTGAGCTCACGGGCCAAACCGAACAGCTCCACCAGGGTGGTACCGGCCGACGCCAGCGCATCCCGGGGGGTGATGGACGCCTTGGTCTCGACGTCCAGGACCAGGCGGTCGAAGTCGGTCCGCTGCTCGACCCGGGTCGCCTCGACCCGGTAGGTCACCTTGAGGACCGGCGAGTAGATCGAGTCGACCGGGATACGGCCGATCTCCGCACCGACGACCTTGTTCGGCGACGCCGGGACGTAACCGCGGCCCCGTTCCACGACGAGCTCGATCTCGAGCTTGCCCTTCTTGGTCAGGGTGGCCAGGTGCAGATCCTGGTTGTGTACCTCGACGCCGGCCGGCGGTGCGATGTCGGCGGCGGTCACGTCGCCCGGGCCCTGCTTGCGCAGGTACATGGTGACCGGCTCGTCGTCCTCGGAGGAGACGA
>CAXTBG010000021.1:0-64816 GCA_964242105.1 uncultured Nakamurella sp.
GACCCAGAATCACCGGTGACCGCGCCTTGCTACACCACGTCCTCGGACTTGACCCTCGCGCATCGAGCTACACACGACGGCGGTTGTGACGGTCGCCGTCCCGTCATGCCCTCAGCTGTTGCACGATCCAGGCGGGTTGAAGTGTCGGCCGTGCTACTGAAACCTGGTCGACGTACGTTCGAACACCTGGTCAACTGCGTTCGAACCTCCCGCGTGATTGCTCGGCGCTATTCGGCCAACACCAGGAGCGAGTAACCGCCGAGGAGGCGCACCGCGAAGTCAGGGTTGATCGAGTAGACCGCACGGCGGGGAAGTCGCATGAGTCGGCTGGACAGAGCCTGATTGGGCAGCTCGAGCCGGCTGGCTGTGTAGGCGTGATCGATGATGGTGTACCCACAGTCCTCCAGCGTTGCGAGTGCCGTCTGCTTGAAGAAGTAGTGCAGGTGGCCGACATCGCGCCTGAGTCCCATGATGGGCCGCGATCGCACGACAGACTGCGCTGATAGGTCAAGCGGAATGTGAAAAATCTTATACCTCGCCATCGGCTTGAGCTTCTTTGCAAAACTAATATAGTCCTCGACGTGCTCCATGACGTCAATCGCCAACATAAGATCGAAGTGATTGTCCGTCGCAAGCAGATCCTGGAGGTAGAACTTGGTCCTGTCGGTTTCCTTCGGAGCGGCCCGTTGATAGGCAGTCGGCGCAATCTCATAACCGCAAAGCGTGGTATCGGGGAAAGCTTTTTCAAGGTTGAGTAGGATTTCGCCGGTGCCGCAGCCGATCTCGCAGAGGCTGGAGAAGTCAAGCCTGTTCTTCCTGATGATTTTCTCGATCTGTGCGGCCTTCCATGGTGAGTCGCCCTCGTGCCACGTCGGGTTCTGCTGTTCGTACAGATCGGTCTCGTACATGTCTTTCACTGTGTTCCTCCAGTCCAGCGGGTGGCATTCTGGGATAGCGAGGCGCTCACGACTCATTACGGACAGTCACTGAAGCACCGTCCACGACGCATTCAAACACAGCGAGGTGGATTTGTCCCCTTCTCCGGGTGCAGGTCACGAATCCCGCCCACACCACGCCGGTAAGGCGACGACCCGTATTCGCCCGTGACGGAGCTTGGTGACTGATCGTGCCTGATTACTCACATTCCGACGAGCACAAATCGTATGCCAGAGCATCAAGTGGTGCCCATCTCACCCACAGCTGCTAGGAACTCAAGGCTCGCGCGCCTAATCTGACTGCGTGCCGACCGCAACCTCAGCTGCTCCCGCGTACCGGCGAGCCCTGGTGTTGATGACTTTATCGAGCTTCGTCGTCCCCGCCGGCGGAGTGCTAACAGCGCCCATACTGGCGCAGGCTCTCGGCGCAACGGGTCGGGGCGAGCTTGCTGCCGCGCTGGCGCCCGCGGCACTGATCCTCCCGGTCGCAACGCTCGGACTTCCTGACGCGATGACCAGTCTGCTGGCGCGACATCCCCGACTGACTCGACGTGCCTTGGCCTGGGCGACCCTGGTGACGACGGGTCTCGGGGCGCTGTGCCTGATCGGGGCTCTGTTCGCACTGCCATTCCTGTCTGCCGGGAACAGTGACCTCGCGCACCTCATCGTGTTCTCGACCGCCATGACGATTCCGGCCCTTGTCGTCGGCCCCTTCCGTGGGGCGGCGGTGGGCCGTCAGATGTGGGGCTTCGTAGCGGTCGAACGAGTCGTCAACGCATTCCTGCGCATCATCGTGTTCGGTGTGTTGTGG
Organism: uncultured Nakamurella sp.; assembly: GCA_964242105.1. Classification (GTDB taxonomy): domain Bacteria; phylum Actinomycetota; class Actinomycetes; order Mycobacteriales; family Nakamurellaceae; genus Nakamurella. Next base: position 1,747 of record CAXTBG010000021.1, read on the forward strand.
ATGCTGGGTGACCTCACCGTGTTCTTGGCGCTGCTGGTCAGCTGCGTGACACCGCTCGTCGCCGCGCTCGTGTACTGGCGCCTGCTGACCCGGCCGCCTCAGGACGACACCGAAGAGCCCTTCTCCGGGGGGACCTTGCGACCGTTGGTCTCGTTCGGAGCGAAAATCTGGTTCGGCGCGGTGGCGGAGATGCTGCTCGGTCGTATCGGTCAGGTTCTGATGACCCCCCTGTCGAGCTCCCAGGATCTGGGCCTTTACATCGTCGCTAGCACGATCTCCGACGTGCTGCTGGTCGTAGCGATTGCCATCCAAGGCGCCCTCTACGGTCTCAACAGCAAGTCGAACGACGCCTCCCGGGTGACCGCGACAGCCCGACTGACATTGATCGTCGGATTCGTTCCTGGATTATTGATCGCCGGGAGTCTTCCTTGGTGGATTAGCCCGGTCTTCGGCGCAGAGTTCGTCGGTGCGGTGGTCCCCACCATCATGCTGCTGGTTTCAGCCCTAATCTGCATCCCCGGCTTGATGGCGGCCGCCGGACTCAGCGCCTGGAAACGCCCAGCTCTGCGAAGCAGCGGACTGGTGCTGAGTCTTGTCGTGAACATCGGCGCGTTTGTGCTGCTGGTGCCGAGGCTCGGGGTCATCGGCGCGTGTTGGACGAGCATTCTCACCAATGTCCTGATGACGGGTTTTATGATCCTTGTCGCGTCACGCATCATGGGGGTGCGGGCCCGGGACTTCGTGCTCCCGCGCCGGGCGGACGTCGTGATGCTGTGGCGCGAGGGTAGGCAACTTCTAGGTCAGGCCCGGGGGAGGCTGTCGACGCGGAAAGCCTGATCTCCTACTTCGTATCGGCTGCCGGAGCAACCAAAGGATTGAAGCGGGCTCGGCACGCTCGTGCTCACGTCACGGGTACCGCGATCCCGCCGACGTTGAAGTAGCGGTGCACCGTCGGTGTGGGTGTGGGTGTGGGTGTGGGTGTGGCGATGCCGGTCAAGGAGTAGTGCGAGAAGTTGTCGAACCTCGACGTGGCCGAGCCGCTCGTGAGTATCCCATGCGAGGTCGCGGTTACGCGTGCGTTGTCGGTGACGGAGGCGATCTTCGTATTGTTCCGATAGACGACGATAGCCGGTCCGATCAGTTCGATCCGGAACACATCGCCGGCCGCGGCAACGGCGCCGGGATCGGCTTTCGTTGTGTAGCCGTTGTTGAAGTAGTTGAGTCGGATATAGTTGTTCACGCCGAAGGTAAGTGCCCAGTAGTCCTTCGCCGACGTGTATCGGAACACGAGCCCGGCGCCCGCGCCGCCGTTGACGAAGGTACCTTGGATCGCCCCGTCGGACTGACCGTCGTTGACGGTGAGCAGCGCGTCGTAGCCGCTGGTCGATTGACCGGTGAGTTGGTTCGACGCGATCGCCCACGTTGCGGCCGAGCCTGACGCCGCCCACGCGCCGCCGGCTTCGGCGTTGCCAACCGGACCGTTACCGCGTGTGAAGGTGTCAGCAGCGTAGGTAGTCATGGTGAGTCCCCTAATCGGTGATGAAGTTGATGCTTTCCCACACTGGGGTCATGGCGTTCCCGCCAAGACCGATCTTGCCGCTGGAGAAGCTCATGGAGTCGGTGACGTCTAGAAATGTAACAGGACCATTACCGAGCCGTGCGACCTTCAGGTTCAGCCTGCCCGAGGCATTGGCGCTGATCGTCCAGCTCGCCGGTGGTGAACCGTTACTGATGCCGTAGTCAGGATAGGGCTGCGGGTTCTGCCGGTAGTCGAAGGCAGCGGCTGCGCCGATTTGGCTCGTGGTGCCGCCCACGCTTTTCTCGAACCTGCACCCGGAGCTGCTGTAGTTGACGCGGTACCAATTGTTCAGGTCGCGGTAGAAGAAGTAGACGTACAGGCTGCCCTCGGACCCCTGAGCGCTGACCAGCACGTTGATGGTCAGGTTCTGGCCATGGTTTGAGTCGTTGTTGACCGTCACGTGATTCGGCCGGTAGTCACCGCCCTTGTCCCAGCGCAGGTAGCAGGTCTGGTAGTACGAGTACAACGGTGAGCCCTGCCCGGGCACCGAGAAGTTGTATTCGGTCCATCCGCTGTAGACCCACACGTAGCTGTAGGAGTACGAACTTCCGGCGCTGTTGACGGCCTTGACGCGGAAGCCGACGTTAGCGGTCGACGCCAGGCCGGTGACCGGGTAGCTGGTCACTCCGGGTCCAACGTTCCCGATCGGGGCATAAATCGAGTCGCTGAAACGCTTCTCGATGACGAAGCTGGTCTCGTTGTAGGAATTGCTGACCCAGTTCAGGGTGATCTGACTGCTACTCACGACGGTCGCCTTCAGGTCGCTCGGCGCGCCGGGCACGTTGAGACCGGCAGCTGTCGACCTCGGCAGTACCGTCATGAGGGCGTTCAGACCGTCGGTCACCGGGATCCTTGCCCGTTCCACGAGGTACGCCTGGTCAGTGGCTCCGGTCGGGTCCGGGCCGGAAACCCAGTTGTTCGATCCGTTGGCGGCGACCTGGTTGTAGCCGGTGTTGTTGGTCAAAAACAAGCCGGTGTTACCGCGTATCGCCTGGTAGATGGCGACCTGCGTCCAACTCGGATACCCGATCGGGTTGTGTTCGATGTCGACGTAGACCCGGCGGATGGGATTGTTCGGCGTTCGCGCCAGCGTGCCGCCCGTGTAGTAATAACGGCCGACATTGTCAGGTGAGAATGTCGCGGCACTCGGCCAGTTGTTGACGACGTACTGCGCCGCCACCGGTGACACGGTGAAGTTGAACTCGCCGCCCTCCGGATAACCACCTCCCGCGCAGGCCAGCAGTCTGACCTTCTGGCGTACCAGATCGATACCGGTTCGGGAACTGTACTGATCGGGACCGGACTGCATCAACGCCTGCAGGTTGTCGAGATACCCGGCTGTCACGATGATGACGCTCTTGTCGGGGGCGGCAGCCAGCACCTTGCGGTACATGTCGCTTGCACGCGGGCAACTGGCCGACGACTGAAGGTCGTGCGGGAATTCGGACGCGATCTGCGCCGGGTAGGCACCATTACCGCCGACGTCGGGGCGCACCCCGATCGGGATGTCCGGTGTGCCGTAGTAGGTGTTGATGGCATCCATGCACAGGGCGGTTGCGCCGTTGCTCGAAGAGTTCGCCATGCCGACGATCTGGCACTCGCCGAGCAGTGCCAAGCCTTCGAGTACGGCGCAGTCGCCGACGTCGTCGTAGTCGCTCGACATATCGGAGTCGAAGATCACCAGCGGCACTCCCGTTGCAGGAGTGGGAGCTGGTATCGCCGGGGTCAGGTTGATCCATTCGTCGTTGATCAACATCGTCGTCGGTTGCACAGGACCCAAGTACCGGACGGCGCCGCCAGGCAGGCCGGCCGGACGGGAGGGGTAGAGGGTGCCGTCGTGAATCAATACCGTCAGCGCGGGAGTGGTCACGACGACGGCTGGATCCACTCGTCACCGACGAGCCACGTCGGGGGCAGGGTGGGCCCGATGTAGCGCACGGCGCCGGCGGCGCTACCAGCCGGCCGGGCAGGGTAAGCGCCATTGGCATACACGACCACGAGAAGCGTCGCAGCCGTCGTCGCGGCCTGAGCGCTTCCTAATGGCGCGGCACCTGAGGCTACGGCGGCAGTCAAGCCTGCCACTATGAACGAACGTCGAAGCATCATCGAGGACCTGCCCAATTGTATTCAGTATTTTGTTGATCGGTCGGTAAAAGAAACGGTTGGGCCACGTTGACCGCCCATTGCCCTGTAGGTGCAACATTCACTCATCGTGCTGCTAGCTGGTCCGCCGGGACCAACAATCCAATTCTTTGATGCCGCTGGAAGAGGTCGATACCGGTGTCCGATGAGCAGGTGCCTGGTTGAGCAGTGCTGACAACCCAACCAGATACTGCGCAACCGAGCGGTTCTGGCCAGGACGCAGCGGCGCATGTGCCCGACGTCGCATCGTCATGCGGAGAGATTGGGACGCCCCGCGGGTTCGACTGGTTGGTGCTTCCTAGAGGTGAGTGTGGCACGTGATGCAGGCGGATCTGCGTCTTTCGACAGGACTGATCAAAAGGCGACCATGGCATCCATCATGGTTTGGCCCTCAGGCTACAGGTAGCGGGACGCGTGTGGCCGAAACAACGCTGCACCGCTATCGACGGGAGCCTCGAATGCTGGAATGGAACGCCTTCCAGGCACGGTCGGTTACGTTTGTTCAATGTCAGGCACGCATTCGAGTGTTGTGAACAGGCCACGCTTGGCAGCGGCATCGACCCGTCGTCGACGCTCTTGCTGACACCGCCGAGCATTAGGCTCGACGCACCCGCGGTCGACCACACCCATCAGGGGCCGACCGGATATGGACAGCTGATGCCTCCGCCGGGGCATCACCGACCTTCCACTGAGGTCGTCGATCTCGATCCGGTGTCCTTCGGCCCTTGCGTCGACCTGGGAGGCGATCTTCAACCGAGAGGTGTGACGGTCGGGAGTGACGCCAACATGTCCGGCTGCGACAGTAGACATCGGTCGTTGAATCGGCCCTGGGGACGCCCCGGCCGGTGAGCCCGGCTAGTTCGTTGGTCAACGACGGTGCAGGTTTGCGATGATCACACACCCGTCATGTCTTCCTCGCGGTGAACTGATCGGTCTGGAGCACGTTGACGATTACGACCTCAGCCATGTTCACTGCAGAGCCAGCAGCGCACTATCCTTGCGACCCATCGCTGCCGGTCACGCATTCGAAACGGAGAGTGATGCCGGGACCCGGACCCCGGCGAGACTGCAGGAGGAGCGTACCGGTGAAGCGGTTGAGCGTCGTCATCGCCAATTACAACTATCAGCAGTACATCGCCGAGACCATCGATAGCGCTTTGGCACTGGAGTGGAACGACCTAGAAGTCGTCGTCGTCGACGATGGTTCCACCGATGGCTCGCCCGAGGTGATCAGCCGGTACGCCGACCGGGTGAAGGTCCTTCTGACCGAGAACGCGACCCAGCGAGTGGCGGCGAACCGCGGCTACGCGATGTCCACCGGCGATGTAGTAATCTTCCTCGACTCCGATGATGTGCTTCCGTCCGACCTGGCCACTCGTCTGGCAGCGGTGTGGACGCCCGACGTCAGCAAGGTCCAGTTCCAGGTCCGCCGCATCGACCGGGCAGGCGGGGTGATCGGGACGCCTTTCCCGATCTACCGACCGGTGCCGACGCCCGCCGACATTCGTCGTTGGACCTCGAGGACGAGCGCCTACCCGACGCCGCCGGGCTCCGGTAATGCCTACGCAAGGTCGTTCCTGGAGCGAATCTTCCCAGTTGACGCGAGCGCCGGTGACGCGTCGGATTCCGCATGCCTGGCCGCAGCTCCGCTGTTCGGCGATGTCGTCAGCCTCCCGGGAGTCGTCGTCGGCTACCGCCAGCACGACGCGAACGACAGCGACATGGTGGCGGACCCCAGTCGCCTGGCCAGAGAGGTCGCCCGCGCGCGCGCCCGCTGGCGTTACGCGCAGAGGTCGAGCGGCGTGGCGGACGAGGCAATCGACGAGAGACCGCTGTTCCGCAGTCGGGAGTTGCTCCAACACCGGGTCGCATCGCGCCGGCTGGTTCCGACGGAGTCCCCGCTTCCCGGGGACGGATGGTCCCGGATGTTGATCGATGCGGTGCGCTCGCCCTTTCATATCGGCCCGGAGCCTCTGCTGCACCGGGTCGTAATCGCAGGGTGGTCGTTGGCCGTCCTGCTCAGCCCGGAGTGGGTCGCTCGCCGTCTCGTCACCAGCAGGTACGGACGACGTCGATGACAACGCTGACGTTGATCACCCTGCTGGTGATCGCCTACGGAGCGTTCGGCTCGCAAGGCTACGGGCGCGCCTTGGCCCTCGGCGGGGCAACCTCCGCCGGCGCCGCGCTGGCCGTCGGCGGGATCGCGGTTCCGACCTTCTATGCGGTGGCACTGGGCACCGCCGTCGCCCTTGCGTTTCGTCTGTTCGGGAAAGGACCGGCCGGACCTGCGGTCCGCCTGCACCTACCGCCCGGGGCGACCTTGCTGTTGGCGTTTCTCGCCTGGTCGACGTTCGTCACCTTCGTCTCACCGCTGCTGTTCGACGGCCTTCCTGTGCTCGCACCGACCGGTGTCCCGCGCAAGCTGATCGCAGGCACCCTGACGAGCTCGAACATCGCCCAGATCGGTTACCTGGCACTCGGGGTGTGCGTGGTCGTCTTCATCGCCAGGTCACCGACTGCGCGGCCGCAGCTCATCGGACTTGCAGCCGGCCTGACCACGCTGCTCTCGCTCTGGCGCTACCTCCATCAAGAAGTCGGTGCGCCATTTCCGGAGGGCGTCTTCGACAACTCTCCGACCCTCGCCTTCATCGAGACCGCCCCAGGAGGCGCAGAACGATTCAGGGGGATCTTGTCCGAGCCGTCATCGCTCGCGGGTTCTTCCCTTGTGACGATCAGCTACATGCTCCCGCGCGCCTTCGAGACCCGAGGGTGGCATCGAGCCGGCACCCTGTTCGTGGCGGCAACGGCCGCCTATCTCGGTGTGATTTCAACCTCGACCACATTCGTGGTCGCAGGCGTTGCAACGGCGACGATCGCCACGCTCACCTTCACCATCGGATTTCTCAGGCGGCGGGCATCGCTCAGCGCCATCGTCGGGTTGGTGATATGCGCTTCGGTGATCGCCGCGGTGTGGATACTCCCGGGCGTCGTCCACTTTGTCCAGACGACGGTGAACGAGAAGGTGCTGTCGCCGTCGTACAACGAGCGGTCAGGGGCCGATTCGACCGCCTACGGCATCTTCCTCGACACGTACGGATTCGGGGTCGGCCTCGGGTCAAGCCGGGCGTCGTCCTTTCTGGCCGACCTTCTGAGTATCACCGGCATCATTGGGACTCTTCTGTTCGCATCCACGGTCCTGTTGCTCATCCATCGCAGTTCTGCGATGCGCACCTGCCGCCCGGTGTTCTGGGCGTTGATGACGTTGTTGGTTGCCAAGCTCGTTGCAGGGCCCGGCCTCTCGGACAGCAGCGGAATCCTCTGGATGTCACTGGGTCTACTGTCGCGGGCCGCGCACAGCGTCGATGTCCGGACAGCGTTCCCGGCCACGTCGCTACCCGCACAGTCCGGCCAGTTGGCCGGCGAAGAAGCACTCGGACAATGACCGGATTGCCGGCACGGTGAGGAAATAGGTGGTCCGGCCTCGGTCCGGGCGGCGAACCAGGAAGCACAGGCTGCTGTGGGCGGGTGTCGTCCTGCTGCTCCTGTTGACGCTCGTCTCCGTCTCCGTGGTTCGGCGGCTATCTCGCGACGACAACGGCTTGGCCGGCGAAGCAGTGGTGACTGCCAGCTCGACAGCGTTCGGGTTCTCGCCCCGCGACGTCGTGACGTCGGGATCGGCGGACGCGCCCGGAGCGTCCTGGCAATCGTCGGGTGAAACGGCCGGTGCCTGGATCCAGTTGGACTGGCACCAGACGCACCAGCTGCGCAAGGTCGTCCTCGTTCGCAACCCGGTCGAGGAGCCCGGCATCACCGAGGGCTATCTGTCATTCGGCGACGGGTCGTACGTCCAGGTACGGCTGTCGGAGACCTCACGTGAGACCGTCGTACCGATCAGTCCGAGGGCGGTGGGACGGCTCCGGTTCACGGCCTCGGAGGTCAGCGCAGGCGCACACAACGTCACCATCGCCGAGATGGTGGTGAGTGCCAAGCCGGGCGATGACGACGTCCTTGTCGACGATGCGCGGGACGGCAACGAGTCGCCAAGTGCGTCCGCCTCACTCATCGGTGACGCTTCTGCCTCCGATCCGCATGCTGTGCAAGACGGTTCCGGGGCACCGGGGACAGCGGGAATCGGGGCCGATTGGACGGTGCGCACACCTCTTGATGCCGGGTTACAGCTGGCATGGTCGCGGCCCCGAGAGCTCTCGAGCGTCCAGTTGGTGGGTGGTGGTCGCTCCGGTGCCACCGTGGCGCGGGCGACCTTGACCTTTGCCGACGGGAGCCAATTGCCGGTGGGCGCCGTGCTCTCCGACCCGGCGCACCCGACCACGGTGAGCTTCCTGCCGCGGGTGACCACGTCGCTGCGCCTGACGATCGACCAGGTCACGGGGTCGGGATCACTGTCGCTCGGCGAGCTACGGGCGTATCGGAGCGGAGCGACGCCAGTCCAAACGGTGAGCGATGCTCCATCCGGATCGCCGACGCCCGCGAGCGGGACCTGCTCGCCTTTTTCGACGAGTCGCCCCGCGTCAGGATTGATCGTTCGATGCCCAGAGACCGGTGCGATCGTGGGGGACAGGGCCGACGTCGATGTCGCTGCCGCGGCCGGGTACACCGAGGTCACAGCGACGGTGTGGCCCGCGGAGGCGGCTGACCCGGCGGGCGTGCCCGTCCGAACGGCTCTCGATCCTTCCGGTGCCGCCGATATCACCGCGAACCTGGCGGGCCTGCCCCCAGGACCGCTGACCGTGCAGTTAGAAGCCACTGGCCCGGGGCGAGCTGCCAGCACGGCCTTCTTCCAGCTGTACCGCGGTGGAGGCACGGGAGTCGATGTTGCGTCGAGTTCCGCCGCGACCGGGCGAACCCTTACCTTCCACGAGGAGTTCAACCGCCCGGTCACTCTGTCGCGCACCGGTATCGGCGCCGATTTTGCGGGCGCGAAGCCGACTGACAGCGGCGCCCAGGACTTCGGCGACGCCATTTTTCCCGACGATGCCAGCGGGTTCCGCAACGTCCAAGTCGTGGACAACCGTTACCTGCGAATGAGCATCGAGCCGACTTCTGCTGGATACGTGGATCCCTCAGGTGGCGGTCGGACGCACGTGGGTGGGTTGCTGGCCTCGAGTCGGCAGGGAGGCTCGGGTTTTTCCGCCCAGTACGGTTATTTCGAGGCGCGGATGCTCGTACCCGCGGCGCCAGGGACATGGCCAGCGTTCTGGATGCTGCCCAGCGACAACCTTGTCGCGCCGACGCCGGTGGTAGCCGAGATCGACGCAGTGGAACTCTATGGCCACGAACCGACTGGCGCGTGCGAATCCACCCATGAGTACGAGAACGGAAAGGACGGCGGGGTGGCCCGGTGCGGCCAGCGCTTCGCGACCACACGCGCAGCTCTGGCCTGGCACACCTACGGAGTGTCGATCCTGCCGACCGACATCGTCTTCTACATCGACGGCAAGACCGTCGCGACGGCGCCACAGGTGCAGGGTGGTGCCGCGCCGATGTTCTTTCTTCTCGACCTCGCCCTGGGCGGCGGATGGCCGGTGAATCTGCAGGCCGTGCAGGATCGTGCCGACCTCTATGTCGACTATGTACGCGTCTACGTGTGACAAAGTCCCCCTTCCGAATGCGGCCCTGCTAGGCGGCCTTCCGAGTTAACTGGGCCGCCCCGTTCGAACGACCAGCCGCTTCAGCCGTCTCATGCTGTAGCTGGTCTCAATTGCTGTAAGGAGGGGTAGACGCAGGCGCGAACCAGATCTTGCGATCTCGCCCTCCCGCCACATGGTCGACCCTCTGAGAGCGGCGATGGGTCCGTGCCATTCGCGCGCGGACCAGGTCGCTTCGGTCCCGAAGTCGTGAGAGCGCGTGCCCACGCTGAGCGCGAACCCATGGTCGCGATCTGGCCAGACGACGGCCCGTCGGAGTTCGCCCCAGGCACGATACGAATCGGTCGAGATCTGCTTCGCGGGGCCGTGGGGGAGCGCGTCGATGTACTGCACGATTCCCTGGAAGGCAGAACCTGGCGTCGGCTCGACCCGTTCCCGCCAGCCCGGGATCTCCAGGTTCGAACGCAAAACGCCATCTTCGTCCTCGCCGAAGGTCCGGACGCTGGGTAACTCCGGTTCGAAAAGCCATTCGACGAAGTGCCAATGTCGCAGTAGCGCTGTGCGCCTACGCAGGGGCGAATAACCTTCGGCGTCGACCAGGAGGCCAAAAGTCTTGGCCCGGAGGTCGGTCGGACCTGGTCGGTAGGACCGCGCAATCAGGGCGGACCCGAAATTGATGTTCGGGATGCCCTCTGCGAGCAGCTGACGCGTCGTACCGAAGAGGCCCGTGTCGACCAGGACGGCATGATGGCGACCACCGAGCGCCTTGCGAACATGGCGGGTGAAGAGGACGCTCTGCTGGGCGAGGGCATCGACCACGGGCTTGCCATCGGCGTGCCGCAGCAGAGCCGCAAAGTTATCTGGCGTGAACTGGCCTTCCCAGGTCTGGGAGTTCGACGACGGCACAGCTCCGGACATGGCGAATGCCGCATCGGACAACGAGGACCGGCCGAATTCGTACGACAGGTTCGAAGCGGCCGACGGAACCAACGCGTCGAGATCTTCGTCGACGGTGCGCATGAGCGCGGGCCTCACCGCGGCGACCCGCGACACCATCAACGGGGCGACGTGCATGGGAGACGGAAGTTCGCACGCGGCGAGGAAGTGTTCGTAGGCGAGTTGCATCCGCAGTCCGCCCCGAGCGCAGAACAGCATGGCCACGTCGGGGCGATGGTCGAACAGCGCCCCGAGCGTCCATAGCCGCAGACAGAACTCGGCAACAATGGGACCCAGAACCTTTCGGCCGAAAGCTTCGGGGGACGACTCCCGGCTCACCGCGATCTCCTGGTCCTGATCGGCAGCGCTTTCACCTTCCCGGCGAACTTCGCCGCCCGGTGATGGTGATTGCGCGGGACGTGCAGGGCGGTCCAGGACGCTGCCCGTGCCATGGTGACGTCCGACCACGGGTTGTCGCCCATATGCAGGATCCTGGTCGCTGATATATCCTCGAGCCGCTCGACTTCGCCGAACATCCGACCGCCGTGCTTGGTCAGGCCCAATTCGGCGCTCGAATAGACCGCCGCGATCGGGTGGACACCGACCACCGTGTCGAGCATTCGGCACAGATCCTCGGTCGAGTAATAGGTGTCGGAGACGGCTATCACTCGAATCCCCGACCGTGAGGCACGCGTGAGGAGCTCGAGCAGCGCGCGATGGGGGCGCAGGTGCTCGATGTCGACATCGACCTCCGCCTGGTGCAGCACGTGGGCTGCGTCTTCACCCAGTCCCAGAACACAGACCACGGTCCGGCAGATGGCCGACAGCGCGACGTCACCCTCAGGTCGTTCTATGGCGACCGCTCGGTACGCGTTGTCGTGAGCATCCCACCGAAGGCGCGTCAGCACCGTTGCATCAACGCCGAGCAGCGGAGCGGCGCGGCGGCAGGCGAGGGCGAGGCGACCGCTCTCGGTCGTGCTGTCCCTCAGGAGGATCGTGTCGAAGAGATCCGTCGAAACCAGGTCGTACGGCGACAGGTCGACTGCTCTAGCCAAGGCTGACACTGGTACCAACCCCGATCCTTTCCGGAGCGACAGCAGCGGCCTGCACCCGCATCGCTGGATTGCTTCGTGGTAAGGACGCATCGAGTATCCTACTGCCGGAGCTTCGTCAGGATCCCTTCGGCCAAGGATTTCAAAAGGTGACCATCTCGCGCCGCGGACTTTCCTGGAATGGGCGCCGGGTCCGCCGGCGAAGAACCTCACCGCTGTCTTCCCACACCGCGGTGTCCCCAGCTCATGGAGGGGACCTGACGACGGTGGTGCATGCGGTGTGCGGGATGCGCCGGCAGGTACCGCCTGGATTCAGGCAGGTCACTGCTGCCACCACGTCGACCACCGAGCGGCGGTCCCGTCGACCATGTCGGACGGACTGTCACGACCGCCTGAACCTGCTCCCCCGCCCTCTGGCATGCATGCCTATGAGAATCACCACCACAGCATCCTCGAGGAAGCGCCGCGCACCCAGACCTCCGTGTCGAAACGATCGGTAACTGCCCGAGAAGGTATTCCTAAAGAATCGGGAGAACCGCTCGGCAGCTGTCGAGCAGACGTACAGCTGAGCGGAATTTTCGATATGTGACTGCACGGCGCGCCACCAGGTCGCACCAGCGAACTCCGGGGTCGGGGGACCGGACCGGTAAACATCACTGGGTATCATCGACTCCAACAGCGAGGCTCTATGCGCGGCGACCTGCGCCAAGTAGACCGCCTGCTTGTGCCCCCCGGCCAACTTCGTGGCGACGCGCTCACCCATTGAGCGCTCCTTGAGGCCTCCGTACAGCTGCCGATCGTGCTGGCGATAGTTGGCCAGGCTATCGGGCAGGACGACGATCCGTCCGAAGGTGGCGGCCAGAAAGTAGACCCACCTGTCGTGGGACAGCCGAGCACCGTGCGCATGGGGGTCGAGGCCACGGGATTCGCGTGGAAGGTGGTCCAGGAGAGAGCGCTCGAACAGCATGGTGAAGCCCAGGAAGTTGCCCCACGGGTGGGAACGGAGGGGGTGGATTATTGTTGTCCTAGTCGACGACTGCCGCCCGCCCCTGAGGCGGGCGCCCTCGGAGGTCATCTTGTCGACGCCGTGCACACTCAATCGGGCCCCGGTCGTCGTCAGGGCGTCGAACGAAACTTCGAGTTTCCGAGGCGACCAGTCGTCATCTTGGTCGCTGAATGCTATGTATTGTCCACGTGCACGATCGCACGCCTGCAGAAAATTCTCGGAGAAGCCCAGACGTTCGCCATTCCGATGAACATGAATCTGGATGTCGCAGGCACTGGTCATCGACTCGATGATCTCAAGGGTCCGATCGGTCGACCCATCGTCGGACACAATGATTTCCGCCGGCGCGAGGGTCTGCTCGAAGATGCTTTCCAACTGCTGTCCGATGTATCGCTCTCCGTTATAGGTGCACATCACTACAGAGATACTGCTCACCCGCCTCGAGACAACATCGACGCCGTGCGCTTCGCTCACCGCTCCGTGTCCATTTCTGGCAAGTGGGTCGGCCCGCACATCGAGCGCCGACCGGGGACGTTTGTCGACGCGAGTTGCTCGTCGCCGAACTTCCAACGGGCGGCGCAGTCGTGACACCGCTGGGTCACGAGCCTTCCCGCGAAAGAGTTGGACGAAAATTCAGCACAGCATGATTATACGGAAAGGGCATTCGTTGATCAAGCCGTAAGGAGATCAGAGCCAGACGAATTCGGTGAGGCAGGTCCTCCGTCACCCGGGACCCGACTTCAGTGCCGTCTCCGCTTCGATCGTGGAGACGCGGGCCGTCGGCTGGTATTGGAAACCGCCTTGGCGTCCGAACGATTCGATACCGAATGCGCGAAGATCTGCGATCGCGCGCTCGGCTCGGTCACCAGCCCCTTCCGTGTAGATCGGATACGCCGAAGTCAACGTATGGCTCCCTTCCAGCCGTAGGTCGCCTTCGAACAACCCGTTCTTGCGCGTGTGCTCGCGGAAGTCGTCTACTGCGCTCTCCACGGGCCGAGGTGTGTCTCCAGCGATGACTTCCACTGCGAAGTATTCTCGCCCGCCGGACTGCCCGTAGAAGTCCGAGTACACAGTGAGGCGCTTCCACGCCCCGTCATGTGCGAAGTTATACAGGACCGACTGGGTGAAGCCGCGTTTTCCCGAGAAACTGAAGAAGAGACTGAGCAAAGTGACTCCGGGAAGCGCCTTGTCGGCCGGCGTGCCACAAACGGCCAGCATGCGGTCGATTGGTATGGTCGAGATCACTCGGTCCGCGGTGTACGGCTCGTCACCGACGCACAGCTGGTAACGGTCGGCCACCCTCTTCAGGGTGCGTAGCTGCTCTCCGAGCAAAAAGGTCGCACCCCGATCCTCCAGTCGCCGCATCGTTGGTCGGTAGAGATGCTCGAAACCTTCGGGAGGGCGCGCGAGCTGTTGATTGGTGGGTTGGGTGGCGATGGAGGTGGATCGCGCTTTCAGCACGCGACGAAGGAGGTTGTGCACAGATGCGTACTCTGCGATCCACAGCATCCGCTTCTCGGCGAACTTGAGGTCGATCCGTTCCGCCGGGAGTCCGCAGAAGCGCTCCATGTAACTTTCCAGACCGGAACGATCGGCCAGTCGGCTGCCGATCCAGTATCGTGCAAAATCTCTCGCATTGAGCATCCGTCGGTAACGAATACGCGAAACCCCGGCGGACATCAAGATCAGAGCGCACTCCCGAGCACCGGCACGCATCAGGTCGTCTCGGATGGAGAAGGGATAGTCGGTGATCAGTCCCTGCGGGCTCAACTTGCCCCAGATCGGGTTGATGGACACATAAAGCGGCAGCATCTCAGGAAAGTGCCGGAGCAAGGGCGAGTCGTCCTGGAAGATGAAGCTGCCGACGTCGAAGGTGTAGCCGTTGTAGCTGCAGTCGATATGGTTGCCGCCGACGCGAGGGTATTCATCGACGACCAGGACACGCTGACTACCCTGCTCCAGCAAGATGGACGCGGAGACCAGACCGCTGATACCTGCGCCGATGACGATGGCGTCGAAGTCTGCAGTGCGGTCGTCGCTACCGGTGAGAGCTGACCCGCTCAAGGCCACGCACGGTTCCTTCCTGATCGCACTAGGACTCGTTGTCGGTGACGATGACACCGCTGCGCAAGGGAAGTCAAGAAAAGATCGATCGCCGGCGGGTAAAGGTTCGGGAGATCGCACGTTGGGCCGGGCGCTCGACAAGCTCGTGCAGGGCCACCGCGAGAACCGCCGCCGCCAGCAACGCGACTACAGCTTGACCGGCTCCGGCGTGCAACCAATGGAAGATCTCTTTGAGGACGATTTGATGAACCAGGTAGAACGCGAACGAGACTTGGCCGGCATACACCAGCGCGCGCTGGTCGAGGATTCGATGTCCGGTGACCGTGGCCTGGACGAGGAGGATGATCGCCATCACGTAGGTGGGGGCCATCCAGGTCGAGCCGGCGGGATCTCCATGGGCACACGCCAGGCCGAGGGCGGTAAAAAGTAGCACTGGTAAGGACGACCAGTAAGGCAAGGCGCGGCAAGACTGGACCTGGCGGGCAGCTACCACGCCCAGGAGGAACTCCGGCACCCGGACCAGCGGATTCGCCCCCGCGATCTGCGCCAGCGCCCCGTTCGGATCGGCGAACGACCCGACGACCGTGACCGTCCCCGCTGCTCCGAACAAGATCGCGGCCCAGATCCACTGGGTGGACAGTCGGAGGCGCCTGGTAGCGAGGTAAACCATCGGGAAGATCAAGTAGAAGAACATCTCGCACGACAGCGACCAAGTCACGCCGTTCATCGACAGGACGTAGTCCACCTTCCAGGACCAGGCCTGCAGAAGTACAAGGTTCGTCACCGCCTCGCCGAGCTCTCTTGAACCCGCGATCACCGGGACGACCAGGACGAATAGCCAGACCACAAAATGGCTCGGGTAGATCCTGGCGAAGCGCCGAACATAGAACTTCGACGGCGACGATGTCGGGTCGGTGCCCCAGGTGAGAACGAACCCTGAGAGCACGAAGAAGAAGGCGACTCCGGTGTAACCGCCGGCGAACGGCCCGACCGGCATCCCCGCTCCGACGTGATAGCAGAAGACGAGGAGGGCCGCGAAGGCTCGCAGTGAGGTGAGCCCCGGAAGGTCTCGGGCCCGCACCGGGGGAACACCGGCATCATTCGAATGCGTCGCTGAACCCATCGGCTCGTCGCGGTCGGCTCTTGTCTGACGATCCCAGTGGTAGTCACGGCGGTCAACGCTGTCACCGTTCATGAATGCTCCCGTAGTCGTGCATCGAACAGTCAGTCCTATCCCTGCGTAGTACGAGCGTTCACCACCACAAGTGGCAAGAACCGATCGGGCCGGTTGCGAGCTAATCAGAGGGTTTGCATGGAAGGAATCGAATGTAATCAGGGTAACAGGTCCCGAGAAAGTGGTGACAGCTCAACCCTTTGAAAGCTCTAGAGTCACGACCGACCATTGCGTAAAGTCCAAGAATCCCGTATCGCGGTGAGCGCTGCGAGTCGATCTGACTGCCGAGGTCGGGCCGCGACAATCTGCTCGAGGATGCCGAAGTGTGCCTGAACGGCCGCCTGCCTGCCGAATTCTCGCGCGGCAGTACGACGCAGAGCGTCATTTTCGTAGTCAGGGCCCCGTAGCGCCGCATCTTTCAGCCCTTCCGCGAGAGCCTCGGCGCTCTCGGCCGGCACGAGTGACCCGATGCTCGGACCCGTAATGACGTCCGAGGGGCCGAACTCGCAGTCAGCGGCGAGTAAGGGCAGCCCGAACTGCAATGCCTCCACCAGCACCACGCCGAATCCTTCCCAACGCGAGGCGAGTACGAAGCAGTCTGCAGAACGGAAGTGACTTGCGGGTTCTGAGGTGTAACCGGCGAAGGTCACGATGTCTTCCAGGTCGAGATCACTGCTCAGGCTTCTGAGTTCGTCTTCGTCGGATCCGGTGCCCACCAGTGTCAGAGAAACGGCGGGTAGATCCGGCCGGGCGAGTGCCAACGCGCGTAGCAGGATGTCCTGCCCCTTCTGCCGGGACAGTCGCCCCACGTTCAGAAAGCGGTACGGGCCGTTGCTCGCCGTCCGGGTCACGTTACCGCCTACGTCACGAACGGGATTCGGGGCGTAGTACACCTTGGCTCCCCGGGTCACCGAATCGGCCGCATATTTCTTCAAAGATGGCGAAACGGCGAGGATCCCGGCAATTCGTCGTGAGACAACGTGTCGGAAGAAGCTGAAGGCAATCTTGGTCCTTCGCGAGCCATCCTTCTCCTCGACGCGAGGGTTTCCGTGTAGATGCGAGAGGAACAGGGGAATACGCAGGCCTCTGGTGGCCAACCATCCGATGACCGAAGCCTCGATTTGAGGACAGATCAGTACGTCGAAATCCTGCTGTCTGACGCAGGCGCGGAGCGTGGTAGCCAAATGACGCAGCCGGTCGACGCGGAGGGTATGCAGCTTGTACAGCGGGTTCTTGAGAATTGGTTCGTCGTAGTGGCTGGAAAACAAGACGTGGACGTCGAGCACGTCCCCGTAGTCCTCCATCAAACCGCTCGCGATCTCGTGTACGACGCGCTCAATACCCGCGAAATGTTCAGACGGCGGGACGAAGTAGGCCACGCGCGCTCGTTGGTCCAGATGTTCCGCCATGAAGCCCCAATCATATAGATCCCCGCTGATGCCCGATCTGCGATCCGTGCTACGCCGCTGGATCAGGCGCCAACGCTTCTGCGCGAGGTTCGGTTCAACACGGACCTATACACGCGAAGGTAGTCATCGCTCATGCGCTGCACCGTGAAGTAAGCGGCGCCGTGCTTGGCTCGCGACCGCCAGGTGGCGAGAACCTGATGGTCCGACATCAGCGAACGGAACGCGGCGGCGAGCGCGGACGGGTCGGCCGGCGGGACGAGTAGACCCGCTCGCCCTTCGTCCAGCAGTTCAGGAATCCCGCCTACGGCCGTACCGACGATTGCGCAACCGGCCGCCCGCGCCTCGGTGACGGTCAGCGGGCACGGATCGGCCAAGGACGCGATCGCGAACACGTCGGCTTCGTTCAAGAGCGGTCGCGGGGTCAGAGTCGATCCCATGAAGTGAACCGATGCCTGGAGGTGACGGTCGACGACCAACGCCTCCAGACGCTCTCGATCCGGTCCCCAGCCGACGACGTTCAGGTGCCACTCCGGGAACTCAGCCGCGACTTCGGCGAATGCAAGGACGACATCGCCGACGGCTTTGCGCGGATGCAGCCCGGACAGAGTCATCACGCACGGGCGTGCAAGAGAGCCGATGTCATCGACGTCGAGGCCCTCCCTGGGAGACCCGTCCGCGCCGTTAAGGATGGTCACCACCTTCTTCCTGCGGTACCCCCGGGACAGGAGAAGTTGCCGCTCCGCCTCGCTGACCGCCACAACAACCTTGCCCAATCTCATGATCAGCGAGTGCTTGTCGAACGAATTATGGACGGTCGTCACCAGGGTGGAACCGGTCATCTTTGCGACACCGAAACCGAGCACAGCGGATGACATCATGTGCGCGTGGATGATGTCCGGCCGGAAGCGCCGAGTCAGCAGGAGAAGGGCGCGTCCGCTGCCCAGCACGTCTCTAGGCCCCTCCGGTTCCGGAATGGTGGCTACTTCGACACTGTGTGCTCTCAACAAGGAGTCGTACGAACCACGAGCACTCACGAACAACACCTGGTGACCGGCGTCTGCCTGGGAACAGGCGAGGTCGACCGCTACGTGAACATGGCCGTTCCCGCGAACGCCGTGCTTCAGAAGGTGCAAGATTCTCAAGTTTGTCTCCAAAGGTGAATACAGCTACGACGCTCGATGTGCACCGAAGCGCACCCCTGTGGTCAACCATCGCCCCTCGGTCACCATCTTCATTGTTCGGTCAGGCCTGCTATCGCTGGGCTGTCACTAGTTCCGCAAGAGTATCCGTCAATCATCGGCGAACTGTGCCGTCATCGTCACACGACGAGCGCAATCACCGGCCTGATTGGTCGACGGCGACGGGGACTGGAATCACAGAAGCATCGTGAAGGCGTTTCACCCGTCTTGTGACAGTGTGCTCGTCGCTATCCATGGGCGTCCCTATCGCCTTGCGCCAATCCCATTCGAATCGATGCCTCATCGCGCGGCCATGCCGAAAGCTTCGCCGCCGCCCTGGCCTGGTTCTCGGATTCCTGTGGTCGAGAGCAGACTTCCCTGTGCGGGTCAGCACCAAGCCGAGGGGACGAACTCCGACGTTCGTCAGCACGGTCATCGCCGGTGCGACCTCTTGTGCGCGAGTGCGGCCGATCGTCACGGTGACCAAGGTGCCGCCTGCGATTCGGGAGACGACGGCGGCGTCACTGTTGGATAACAGCGCCGGTGCGTGCAGGACGATGTAGTCGTACTTGGACTTCATCCTTCGCAGCGTGGTCGTCATCAGCGGGGCGCTCAACAGTTCCGATGGATTGGGTGGCGTTGCTCCAGCGAGAACTACCTGCAAGTTCTGATGGTCGGTGGGTCGGATTGCGTCCGACAAGTCGACTTGACCTGTGAGCAGTTCGGCGAGGCCCGCAGCAGGCGCCATCCGCATGGCAGCCTCGACCGCCGAATCGCGAAGGTCGACGTCGACGAGCAGAACCAGGTTGCCGGCCTCGGCCAACATCCAGGCGAGGTTCGCCGGTACGTGCGCTCCGTCCGCGCCGTCAGCGATCGCCGTGACTACTAAACTTCTTTGTTCCTTGACTTCGACGAATCGCAGATTGGTGCGCAGGGTGCGGAAAGCATCTGCCGAGGCGGTGGACCGATCAGTCGGCGTGAGCAGAGCATGCTGCTGGCTGCGCTTCACGCGAGGCAGCACAGCGAGGATGGGAAGTTCCGTCAGCAACCCCACGTCGCGTACGCGACGTATGCGTGTGTCCAAGGCCTGAGTCGCGATGGCCGTCCCAAGTCCTAGGCAGAGCCCGACCACGAATCCGAGGACAAGAATGCGCTTGACGTTGGGACTGATCGGTTGGCTGGGCTGGGTAGCCGGCCGTATCTGTTGGATGCGAATCAGCGATTGACCACTCTGTGATGTCTCGAGGGCGGGAAGGATACGAGTTGCGCTGACGGCCGTCGCGGCGGCGATGGCCTGCACCTGCTGAGGATCAGTACCGGTGGCAGTGATGTCGATGAGAGAGGTCTGCGGGCGAGCGCTGGCGCTCACCATGCTCAGCACGGTGTCCGGGCTCACCTGAGGTCGAAGGCCCGTAGCGACCGGCCCAAGAACGGCGACCGAATCGATGATGTCGGCGTACGTGGTAATGGCATTAGCCGAGAATTGAGCGCCCAGTTGCAGGTCGGTGACACTGGCCGGATCGTTTGTCGTCACATACAGCACTGCAGTCGCTTGGTAGACTTTCGGTGTGACTGCGACATATAACGCCGCAACTCCCAGAAAAACTGCCGCCAGTGCAAGGACAACAGGCCAGCCGCGCCGTAGCATTCGCAGATAGTCGCGGATGTCCACTATGCCTTATCCCATCTTGACGCGCCGCCCAGCTCGTGCTTGCTGACGGTGCGGCCGTGTGCGTGTGATGCGGCACCCGCGAGCTTTGACGACGCCTCACTCATCACGGGCCAGCCTGTCGGCGGCTTGGCTTATCGTAGCTGTACTGTGCGACCAGTCGAAGCGCTCGATCATCGTGAGGTCGGGTCGCGGGATCGTTCCGATGCGATCTGGTCGGAGAGCAGCGGCCAAGTTGTCGACCGACTCCGGGTCGACGTAGCTCGCACCGTCTCCGCAGATCCAGCGAAAAACCGGAATATCTGACACGAGCAACCGAGGAGTGCCGGCCACAACGGCCTCCACAATGGGCAGCCCGAAGCCCTCGGCCAAGCTGGGGAAGACAACGGCACGGGCGTTGGCGTACAGAAGGTGGAGCACAGCATCATCTACGTAACCCGTGAGGACGGTCTCGGGGGGCCAGACGATGTCCGCCTGCCGGAACACATCGGCCTCGCCGCCTACGACCACCAGAGGTACTGACGCTCGTTCGTCCTGGGTGAGCTGGCCGAAAGCTTCAGCGAGCCTGCGCAGGTTCTTTCGCGGATCGCGGTTTCCGACGACCAACAGGTAGCAACCGCTCACCAGACCAAACTGCGACAACGCCCTGCACTCATGGATCTCGCGCCCGGCAGGGTGTTTGAAGACGGCGCTGGGGGCGTTGGGAGCCACGACCACAGCGCCCGTCGGCCGGCGTGCCCTCACCTGTGCAGCGACAGGCTCACTGACTGCAGCCAGGCGTTGCGCGGTTGCTAGTTGGATGCGGAGCAACGGTCGGTGGGTTGCCGCAAACCTTGCGGAAAACCACTCAGGGTGCTCGAGGACGAACAAGTCGTGCACTACAAGCAGGTGGCGAGGGTGCCACACGGGTGCGCGCGAGGTCAGCGAGATCAATACGCCTCTGAACGTTCGGAGCGGAAGCACCGTTTGCGTCCAGAGCCATGTTCGAATGCGACTGCTGGACCAGAACTTCCCTGGTCGCATCCTGCGGACGTCAGCTGGTAGACGATCAGACACTTCGGTGGCGTAGCGCTGTTGACCGCTCACCCGCTGAGGGCGATACGCTTCGTTGACGTAGATGACTCGGCTCACCCTACGGTGACCCATGACTTGATGGATGTGCTGAACTCTTCGACAGAGAACCGGCGGGCACGTTCGACCCTTTCGATCTGTCGGGTTGCCATCGCCTGGTCGATTGCGGCTTCGAGTTCGTTGTCGGACGTGAAGTCAACGAGGGCCCCGGTGACACCGGGCACTACGGTCTCTGCCGCGCCGCCAACAGAATTCGCTACCACCGGCGCGCCCGCGGCCATCGCTTCCACCGGCATGATGCCGAAGTCTTCCACCGGCGGGAAGACGTACACGGCGCAGCGTTGGTAGAGCGCCGTCAGGAGCGCCGTCGACGGTTGGTGCACAATCTGGACTGGAACCCGAGCTGCTTGCGCACGGACCTGCAATGCTTGGGCCAGTGGCCCGCCGCCAGCCAGCACGACCGGCATCCCGCTTACTTCCCCCGCCCGAATGACCTCCTCCAGACGCTTGTAAGGGACAAAACGGGAAGCGCCGAGCACGAAACGTTCCGGTAAGGCGTCAAGTTGCTCCAAATCCGCTGGACCCAGTAGAGCCGACCAGTCCTGGACCGCTTGGATGCGTTCTACCTCGACCGGTGGATAGATGGTTTGGGACGCCACGCCCCAAACGTCTTCGAGACGCTTCTGCACATAATTGCTGTTGACGGCGAAGTGCTGTGTCTCCTGAGCCCGTCGGCGGTCTATCGGCTTGAGCGAGGCACTGACGGCTCGGGCCACCAGGCTGGCGCCGCGACGGTCGAGATGCGGGTGCCAAATGTATCGAGCGGGGCTATGAACATAGACGTATCGGCGGGATTCTGGGACACCCTTGAAGCGGGCATGGTGGGCGAACAAATGGGAGCTGATCAGTGCGAAGTCGTAGTTGCGATCGGCCATTCGTCGCCAGGTAGTGGGCATGAACGGAACTGCCAACGCCTTGCTTCGACGCAGAGGAGTGTTGGCGAGCCACGACTCACGCACTCGGTCGGGTTCGAACCTGCCCACGGAGTCGTTCCACAGGCACACGATATCCGCATCGGGGTAGATGGCAGCCATGATCTCCGCGACGTTCTCCGACCCCCCGGTTTGAGCGATCCACTCATGCACTATCACGCCGGCCATGAAATCCGTCAACCCCGCATCTTGTCAGGTACTGTCGGTCGGTGTGCTCAGGTGCGGGCCCCATGCACGATTGTTCAGCTTCTGTACAGCAGCCATTCATCGGCCGCGGGCGAGCAACACCTGAAAGAACGTGCGAAGCAAGATCTTGGTGTCGAGCCAGAGCGACCAGTTCTCGATGTAGTAGTTGTCGAATCGCGCTCGGTCGGCTATGGAGGTATCACCCCGTAATCCACTGACCTGGGCGAGACCGGTCAATCCAGCACGGACCCGATGACGCTGGTGGTATCCGTCATATTGTGCGGTGAACTGCTCGACGAAATGTGGCCGTTCCGGCCTCGGCCCCACCAGTGTCATGTCTCCGCGGATGATGTTCCACAACTGGGGTAGTTCATCGATGGACGTCCGCCGCATGAAGCGCCCGATCGGGGTGACACGGTCGTCGTTTGCGATGGACCACGTCGTAGCGGAATCAGTCGGGTCGCTCGGCCGCATCGAACGTAATTTCAAGCAGTCAAACCGTTGACCGTGGCGACCGACCCGGGTTTGACGGAAGATGATGCCCGGCCCGCCGTCCAACCGCACGGCCACGGCGCAAGCGAGTAGCAGTGGGGAGGCCAGGACGAGGAGAGCCGACGCGACGACGATGTCGAACGCCCTCTTGATGCCCCACGTGACACCGTGCAGATTCGGTGTGCTGATCCGCATGATGGGGATCGAGCCGATGTGGTCGCGGGAGTGGCCCACCTGCGTCGAAAAATCCGGCATCCTCGGCACCACCAGGAGGTCGCACGTCAAACAGGCCGGTGTCCGGACGGCGTCCCGGAGCTGATCGTCGGTGAGAGTTCCGTCCGTCACCAGAAGCACGTCGGCTTCGGTTTCGAGAACGATTTGGTCGAGTCTACTGAGGTCACCCAGCCACGGAACGACGTAGGTGGCGACGTTCTGTGGACGGTCCTCGACGAACCCGACGACGGACAGTCCATATCGGGGCTCGTCGGCGAGAATCGAATGCAGTTTCTGTCCCAGCCGACCACTTCCGATGAGCAGCGTGCGGTGAACGGTGATGCGACGACTCCGCGCGAAGAGAATGAGCTGCGCTGTGACGATGCGGCCGACCACGACGAGCAAGAGTGCGATCGCGGCATTGCGCAGGAAAAGTGTGACGCCGGCCTGCTCGTGCCTGATCGCAATTGCGGTGGCCACAATGGCAGCTGCTGTGAGCATGTTACCAAGAAGCCCCGGGAGATCGTCCAGCACACTGATGTGCAATCTTGCGCGGTAACGCCCTCGCGAATTGATCAACAGCAGGGATATGGCCGTCATGACGGCAATAGCTTTGAGCTGGCTTGGCGTCCACAATGCCGGCGTCAGTAATAGAAGGGCGTCAACTGGCAGAACCAACATGTAGGCACGGACCCGCCGCAACCTGTTGAACCGAGGCACGATGGTTTCGGCTCGGGCCGATTCTGCTGAGTTAGCTGAAACAATCTGTTTTGGCCCCGACCGGCCGGTGGGTCGGTCAGGCTGAAGAAGTGCCGTCGTTCCTGGCAGCAATGCCGTGCTCGTAGAACGTCTGAAATTGATAGAGGCCACCGTTGATCCTTTTCACTGGGCCCGCACGTTGGTGGAACCCTAACGTGTGAATGGATCGGGATGGTAGTCACCCTCTGTAGCCGGAAGAAGGACACTAAGTGAGAGTGTGGCCCGTCTGCAGTCTGGAGGCGTCTTCTGACCTGCGGAAATTACAGGAGCGTTTCCGGCCCGATCGTCCGCGGAGTGTTTGTGAAAAACGTCACATTCCGGCGTATTTCGATGTGTTTGTCCGTTTTGGTGCGGCGATCGGTCACTGTGGGTAACTGAATCGACGTCACGGGATGGCTGATGGCTGAGCAGGGGTTGGTTGAGCCACGCTGTGAGCGGCAAGTGGTCCCCCTCCAGTGACCACGTTCACCATGCCGCCGGTGTGACCTTGAGTGAACGGCCTCGCTCTATCGGTGATGTGGTCGTCACTGGCTCCTGACGTTTTCGCACTTCGGAGCGGTGGTGGGAATATCTCGACGCTTTGTGCTGTGGATCTACCCACGGCATATTTGGTGGCGCCCGAGCGATGCACATCAATCGGGGTGAGGCGCTTCCTCGTCATTGATCACCAGGCCGGCGGCGACGCCGGCTTGCCGGTACGCGTGGGCCAGGCTGTCCACCGTCTCGTGGGCGTTGAGGCCGCTGGGGTTCGGGAGCACCCAGCACTGCGCGCCGGCGAGATCGCCGGGCTGCCGGCCGACCATGACGGCTCGATCGGCGAACGCCAGCCGGTAGGCGGTCACGCCGAGCACCGCCACCACCGCCGGCCGCACTCGCTCCACCAGGGCAAGCAGCCGCGCGCCGCCCTCCACCAGTTCGGCCGGCCGCAGCTCGTCGGCACGGGCACTGGCCCGGCGCACCAGGTTGGTGATGCCGATACCTCTGGACAACAGGTGATCCCGGTCCTGCGGCAGGTAACCGGCGGAGGCGTCGATCTCCCGGTCGATCAGGCCGGCCCGGAAGAGCGCTGGATAGAAGCGGTTGCCGCGGCGGGCGAAGTGTGCTTGCACGGCGGCCGTCCACAGACCCGGGTTGATGCCGACGAACAGCAACCGGACGTCCCACCCGAGCAGGTCGGGCACCACCGCGCCGTTGAAGGACTCGAGCTCGGCCCGGGTGAACCGCTGTGCGGGCAACGGTTCAGCCGGCGGTCAGCGCGTCGGACAGCAGTGACGACGCGTCGAGGACCGCAGCCGCGCGCGGTCCGGACTGCACCAGATAGCCGTCGACCAGCAACTCGGCGACGGCAGTCCAATCAACGTCCACCACATCCAGCCAGACGCCGATCCAGCCGTTCGGCCCCACATAGGGCGGCACGTAGTACCGCGCTGAGTCCGTGCCCACCCACTCCACCTGCGCGCCGGGTGATCCCTTGACCCACAATTCCGTCCGGCCGTTGCCATGGTGGTCGTGGAGCACCATGCCGAACGTCTTGCCGCGGATCTGGTACGCCAGCGCTCCGTGCGACGGCTTGACCGAGGTGTTCGGCAGCGCAAGGCTCATCCGGCCGACCCGCTGCATCGGCGCGGGTAGATCGGCCACCGGGGAGTCGGTCCCGGGCGATGGGTTCACCGGGGGACCACCGTGCCGACCCGGGCATCGGTGTCGTAGGAGTACACCTCGCGCCCAGCGATGTAGACCGACAGCGCTCGCTGCATGACATCCAGTGGGTCGCCGGACCACAGCACCAGGTCGGCCTCCTTGCCGACGGCGAGCGACCCGATCCGGTCGGCGACGCCCATGACCTTAGCGGGATTCAGCGTGATGGAGCGCAGCGCGACGACCGGGTCCAGACCCTCCTTCACCGCCAACGCCGCCTGGTAGACCAGGAAGTTGATCGGCACGACCGGGTGGTCGGTGATGATCGAGATCTCCACCCCGGCGGCCGCGAGCCGACCGGGATTGGCCAGCGACCGGTTGCGCAGCTCCACCTTCGACCGGCTGGTGAACAACGGGCCGATCAGCACCGGAATGCCCTTGGCAGCCAGCAGGTCTGCAACCAGGTGGGCCTCGGTGCCGTGATCGATGACCAGTTCGTAACCGAACTCGTCGGCGATCCGCAGCGCGGTGGCGATGTCGTCGGCGCGGTGGCAGTGCTGCCGCCACGGGATCTCCCGCCGCAGCACGGCTGCGATGCCGTCCATCTTGAGATCCCGTGCCGGCGCCGCTTTGTCGGGCTCGGCATGAGCCAGCTTCTCCAGATAGTTCTGGCCGTCGACAAAGGCGCCGCGCAGCACCGCGGCGACGCCCAGCCGGGTGGCCGGCGTCTGCTTCTTGTCGCCGTAGACCCGCTTCGGGTTCTCGCCCAGCGCGGACTTCATGCCCGACGGCGAGCGCAGCACCATCTCGTCGACGGTCCGGCCATGGGTGTGCAGGGCGACGCAGAGCCCGCCGATCGGGTTACCCGACCCCGGGTTGACGTTGACCGCGGTCACCCCGCCGGCCAGCGCGTCGTCGAACCCCAGCTCGACCGGGTTGATGGCGTCGATGGCCCGGACGTGCGCCGTCACCGGGTCGGTCAGCTCGTTCGAGTCGTTGCCCGACCACCCCTCACCCTCCTCGTGCACGCCCAGGTGCGTGTGCGCGTCGACGAAGCCGGGCAGCACCCAGCGTCCGGCGGCATCCACGACCTGGGCGTCGTCCGGCACCGCCACGTCGGCACCGAGCGCGGCGATGAGCCCGTCCGCCACCAGCACCGTGCCGTCGAACGGTTCGCCATCGATCGGCACCACGTGGGCGTTGACAATGGCCAGCGGGGGAGTCATGAGGAAAGAAAGTACTCCCGGCCGACCATGGGACACTGAGGTGGTCCGTCGGCATCCGCATGACGCCTGCGGTCGCCGTCATCCCAGCAGCAGTACCAGCCGCTCCAGCAGAAAGACCCTTGTGACCCAGGCTTCGCATGCCCACCGCACCACGTTCACGCCGCCGGAGTTGATCCGCAACTTCTGCATCATCGCGCACATCGACCACGGCAAGTCGACGCTGGCCGACCGGATGCTGCAGCTCACCGGCGTGGTCGACGGGCGGCAGATGCGGGCGCAGTACCTGGACCGGATGGACATCGAGCGGGAACGCGGCATCACCATCAAGTCGCAGAGCATCCGGCTGCCCTGGGCGGTCGACCTGGCCGACGGCACCCGGCAGGAGCACGTGCTGCACCTGATCGACACCCCGGGGCACGTCGACTTCACCTACGAGGTGTCCCGGTCACTGGCCGCCTGCGAGGGCGCCGTGCTGCTGGTCGACGCCGCGCAGGGCATCGAGGCGCAGACGCTGGCCAACCTCTACCTGGCGCTGGAGAACGACCTCACCGTCATCCCGGTGCTCAACAAGATCGACCTGCCGGCTGCGCAGCCGGAGCGATACGCGGAGGAGATCGCGCACATCCTCGGCGGCTCGCCGGAGGATGTGCTGCGGGTGTCGGGCAAGACCGGCGCCGGCGTGAAGGAGCTGCTGGACAAGGTCGTGGCGCAGGTACCGGCGCCCGTCGGCAACGCGGACGGTCCGGCCCGGGCGATGATCTTCGACTCGGTCTACGACATCTACCGCGGGGTGATCACCTACATCCGGGTGATCGACGGGCAGATCAGTCCCCGCGAGCGCATCCAGATGATGTCGACCAGGGCCACCCACGAACTGCTCGAGGTGGGCATCATCTCGCCCGAGCCCATCCCGACCCGTGGTCTGGGCGTCGGTGAGGTCGGTTACCTGATCACCGGCGTCAAGGACGTCCGGCTGTCCAAGGTGGGCGACACGGTGACCTCTGCGCTGCGCGGCGCGACCGAGGCGCTCGGCGGTTACCGCGACCCGCGCCCGATGGTCTACTCCGGGCTCTACCCGCTGGACGGCTCGGACTACCCGCTGCTGCGGGACGCGCTGGACAAGTTGCGGCTCAACGACGCCGCGCTGACCTACGAGCCGGAATCCTCCGCGGCGCTCGGCTTCGGTTACCGCTGCGGCTACCTGGGGCTGCTGCACCTGGAGATCACCCGGGACCGGCTGGAACGGGAATTCGGACTCGACCTGATCTCGACCGCGCCGAACGTCGTCTACCGGGTCACCATGGAGGACAAGTCCGAGGTGGTCGTCACCAATCCCAGCGACTGGCCGGAGGGCAAGATCTCCGAGACGGTGGAGCCCATCGTCAAGTGCAGCATCATCACCCCGAGCGAATACATCGGCTCCATCATGGAGTTGTGCCAGGGCCGGCGAGGAGTGCTGGGCGGCATGGATTATCTGTCCGAGTCGCGCGTCGAGCTGCGCTACACCATGCCGTTGGGCGAGATCATCTTCGATTTCTTCGACGCGCTGAAATCCCGCACCCGAGGTTATGCCTCCCTGGACTACGAGGAGATCGGCATGCAGCCGGCCGACCTCGTGAAGGTCGACATACTCCTGCAAGGCGAGGCGGTGGACGCGTTCTCGGCGATCCTGCACCGTGAGTCGGCGTACTCCTACGGCGTCACCATGACGGCGAAATTGCGGGAACTCATTCCGCGGCAACAGTTCGAGGTGCCGATCCAGGCCGCCGTCGGGTCCCGGGTCATCGCCCGGGAGACGATCCGGGCGATGCGCAAGGACGTGCTCGCCAAGTGCTACGGCGGTGACATCACCCGCAAGCGAAAGCTGCTGGAGAAGCAGAAGGAGGGCAAGAAGCGGATGAAGATGGTGGGACGCGTCGAGGTCCCGCAGGAAGCCTTCATCGCCGCCCTGTCCACCGACGCGCCGGCCGGCAAGGGCAAGTAGTCGGCTCCACACCTCCCGAAATGGTGGCGCGCGGTGCGTTCTACGCTGGGCGGATGTCAGTCGTGAAGATCAACGCCATCGAACTGCCGGCCGACGCCGGCCCGGAACTGGAGAAGCGGTTCGCTGCGCGACTCGGCGCGGTGGAGGGCTCGCCCGGGTTCGAGGAGTTCTGCCTGCTCCGCCCGACGGCCGGGGAGAACCGGTACTTCGTGTACACCCGGTGGGCGTCCGAAGAGGATTTCCAGGCCTGGTCCGCCACCCGGTCGCAGGCTGCGCACGCGGCACCCGAAGGCGCGCCGGCCAGGCCGCCGGTGGCCACCGGCGCCTCGCTGCTGGAGTTCGAGGTTGTCTCCCGCACCACCGCTTGACCGACGGGATGGACGTGGCGGGCGGGCGTCAGATCGTCAGCACGATCTTGCCCGGCGTGCCGTTCTCGAGCTCTGCCAACGCTTCTCGGGCGTTCTCCAGCGGATGCACCGCATGCACCACAGGCACGATCCCGGCAGTGTCGCAGAACTGGATTAAAGAGCGGAGTTCGGCCAGCGTGCCCATGGTCGAACCGATGACGGAGATCTGCAGGAAGAACAGCCGCTGCAGGTCCGCCGACGGCGCGGCGCCGGAGGTCGCCCCGCAGCAGACCACCACGCCGCCGGGGCGCACGGACTTCATCGAGTGCGACCAGGTCTCGGCGCCGACCGATTCGAACACCCCGTCCACCCGTTCCGGCAGCCGGCCACCCGCCGGAAAACCGGCGTGCGCCCCCAGCTGATCGGCGCGGGCGAGGCCGTCATCGGTCCGTGAGGTCACCCACACCCGCATCCCGGCCGCGATGCCGAGCTGGATCAGCGCCGTCGACACACCGCCGGTGGCGCCCTGCACCAGCATGGTGTCGCCTGGCCGCAGCCCGGACCGGGTGAACAGCATGCGATAGGCCGTCAGGTAGGAGGTGCCGAGGGTCGCGGCCTGCACCGCCGTCATCGACGGTGGCCGCGGCACCGCGTTGCGGGCCGGCACGACGACGTACTCCGCCAGCGTGCCCTGGTGCTTCTCGCTGAGCAGGGTGCGGCCGGGGTGGAGCGTCTCGTCACCGTCGGCGGCGGGCGACACCACCGGATAGATCACCACCGCTGATCCGTCCGGCAGGGTTCCGGCGCCGTCGCAGCCGAGCGTCATCGGGAACCGCTCCGGCGCGATTCCCACTCCGCGCAGCGTCCACAGGTCGTGCCGATTGAGCGAGGCGGCCGCCACGGACACGCGGACCCACCCCTCGGGAACGTCGGGCTCCTCCCGATCGCCGACCTGCACAGCGGACAGCGGGTCGTGGGGATCCGGACGGGTGGCATAGGCGGCACGCATGGCCGAACTCTAGGTCGCGTCGCCTGTGGCACGCTGGTCGGGTGAGCTGGCGAAACGTACTCGACGTGGTGGACGCCATGGAGTCGTGGATCGCCGGCCAGTCGTACTGGGTCCAGGTGCCGGTGTTCCTCGCCGCCCTCCTCCCGGTTGCGTTCTGGGCCGCGGGGCTGATCGACCGCATCGTGGAGCGGATCCTGTGGCCGTACACCCGGCGGGAGATCAGGTCGGCGGCGGTCGCAGCCGTCGCCGCGTCCCGGTCAGCGCCGCACACCGCGCCGCAGCACGACGACGGCCCTCGATGAGCCGCCCGCTGCCGGCTGTCAGCCGCCGATGGATGACCATCGCCCTGCTGGGCTTGCTTGTGGTGGCCCTCGCCTTTTCCCTCTGGTGAGTAGCGCGTCGGCGAGCAGACCACGGGCTTCGGTGAGCACGCCGACGGGGAGCCAGGCACGGCGCGCCCTCGCTCACCGGGCCCAGCGCGGCGCCCGCTTCTCCAGGAACGCCTGACTTCCCTCCTGACCGTCCGGGCCGGCGAACTGGCGTGCCGAGATCGCCAGCAGCTCGGCGTAGCGGGCGTCCGAGTCCTCATGGGTGGCGCGCAGCATCTGCTTCGTCGCAGCGAGGGCGGTCGGCGCGCACTTCAACAGCGAGTCCGTATAACGCGCCACTGCGGCGGCCAGCTGACCGGCGTCGACCACGGTGTTCACCAGTCCCGTTGCCAGGGCAGTCGGCGCACCGAACACCTCCCCGGTGAGCAGTAGCTCCCGGGCGACGGTCGCGGACATGCGGCGCAGCACCGGTACCGAGATCACCGCGGGCACCAAGCCGATGCGGACCTCGGAGAAGGCGAAGGTCGCAGAGGCCGTCGCCACCACCAGGTCCGCCGCGGCGAACAGCCCGATGCCGCCGGCCCGTGCGGAGCCGCCGACGGCTGCGATCACCGGCTGCGGCAGCGACGTGATCCGCTGCAGCAGGACCGGAAGTTCGCGGACGGCCGGTCCGCCGGCGGCGCCGACGTTCTCGCGCAGGTCCATCCCGGAGCAGAAGGTCGGTCCGGTGTGGCCGATCACCACCACCCGGCAGTCCGGCGACGAGGCGGCATTGTCGAGCGCCTGGAGCAGCCCGGCGCGCACCTCGGTCGACAGGGCGTTGCGGTTGGCGGGTGAATCCAGCGTGATCGTCCGCACTCCATCGGCGTCGTGCACCTTCACCAGGTCGGTCATGCCCGCCATCTTTCCCGGGCAGGATGGAGCCGTGCCCTCCACCCTGCCCGACGGAGACCCGGTGCCCGCCGACGGCTCGCTGCCCGACCAGGCCTTCGTCGGCTCGACCGGCCGCACCCTGTCCTTCTACCTGCACGTGCCGTTCTGCGCGACCAGGTGCGGCTACTGCGATTTCAACACCTACACGGCCGGCGAACTCGGCAGCACCGCGTCACCGGACTCCTGGTACGCCGCCGCCGGAGCCGAGATCGACCTGGCGGCCAAGGTTCTGCGCGCAGCCGGGGACAGCCGCCCGGTGTCGACGGTGTTCGTGGGGGGCGGGACGCCGTCGCTGATGGGCGCGCAGAAGCTGGGCGGCCTGCTGCACCGGATCGACGACGCCATCGGCCTGCTGCCGGGCGCCGAGGTGACCACCGAGGCCAATCCGGAGTCCACCGACCCGGCCCTGCTCGACGGGCTGCGCGCGGCCGGGTACACCAGGCTCTCGCTGGGCATGCAGTCCACCGACCCATCGGTGCTGCGCGTGCTGGAGCGGACGCACACCCCGGGCCGGCCGCTGCAGGTGGTCGCCTGGGCCCGTCAGGCGGGATTCGAGCACGTCAACCTGGACCTCATCTACGGGACCCCGGGGGAGACCGACCAGCAGTTCGCCGATTCGCTGGCCGCGGCGACCGGGTCGGGCGTCGACCACGTGTCGGCCTACTCGCTGATCGTGGAGGCGGGGACCCGGATGGCCAGGGCGGTGCGGACCGGCCGCCTGCCGATGCCTGCCGAGGACGTTCTCGCCGACCGGTACGTGATCGCCGACGACCTGCTCACCGCCGCCGGCCTGCGCTGGTACGAGGTCTCCAACTGGGCAGCCGACGACGCCGCCCGCTGCCGGCACAACCTCGCCTACTGGCGCGGGGACGACTGGTGGGGCGTCGGGCCCGGCGCACACTCGCACGTCGGCGGCGTGCGCTGGTGGAACGTCAAGCACCCGCACGCCTACGCCACCGCGCTGGCCCAGGGCCGCTCACCAGGGCAGGCACGGGAGGTGCTCGACGACGAGGCCCGCCGCACCGAGGACATCCTGCTGCGATTGCGCCTGGCCGAGGGACTGCCGACCGAGGTGCTGAGCCCGGCCGGCCGGGAAGAAGCAGCAGCCTGCGTCGCCGAGGGGCTGCTGGAGCCCGAACTTGTCCGAGCCGGGCTGGCCGTGCTGACCCCCCGCGGCCGGCTGCTGGCGGACGGCATCGCGATCCGGCTGCTGGACTGACCGGCCGGGTTGACAGCTATCCGGAATGGTCCGGCGCCGCGCCGATCGCCGTCCCGCGAAGATCCTCCAGGTTGAGGATCCGCACATGGATGACGTGCCGCTGCTGCAGCGCCGCCCGGAGCGCGCGGTGCAGCCCGTCCTCCAGGTAGACCTCGCCCGACCAGTAGACGGCATGCGGGAACAGGTCGCCGTAAAACGTCGAGTCCTCGTCGAGCAGGGTGTCCAGCCGGAGTTCCCGCTTGGTGGTGACGAGCTCGTCCAAGCGGATCTGCCGGGGCGGGATCCTGGCCCAGTCGCGCATCGAGAAGCCGTGATCAGGGTAGGGACGACCGTCGCGTACATCCTTGAAGATCATTGCGGGGTCCTCCGGGGGCAGACAACGCCCTCAGGGTAACGGTCGAGCCCCCGCGGAAGCCCCGTCGCGGCGCTTACACTGGCAGACGGGCCAGGAGAGTGCCAGTTGCCGGGTGCGACGGCGACCGGCCGGCACCCGCGTTCGCATCCAACCGGGCACCGGCGTGCCGGACGAGCAGTCGAGGAGGTGACCATGTCGGCCGAGGACAGGCGATTCGAGGTGCTGCGCGCCATCGTCGCCGACTACGTCGCCACCCACGAACCGGTCGGCTCCCGGGCGCTGGTCGACCGCCACCACCTCCGCGTGTCGCCGGCCACCATCCGCAGCGACATGGCCGTGCTGGAGGACGAGGGCTACATCGCCCAGCCGCACACCTCGGCCGGCCGCATCCCGACCGACAAGGGCTACCGCCTGTTCGTCGACAAGCTGTCGCAGGTCAAGCCGCTGTCGGTGGGGGAGCGGCGGGCCATCCAGGCGTTCCTGTCGGCCGGGGTCGACCTCGACGACGTGCTCCGCCGGTCCGTGCGATTGCTCGCCCAGCTCACCCACCAGGTTGCCGTCGTGCAGTACCCCAACCTGACCCGCTCGGTGGTGCGGCACGTAGAGGTGGTGGCGCTGGGCACCTCCCGCCTGCTGCTCGTCGTCATCACCGACACCGGCCGGGTGGAGCAGCGCGTGGTCGAGGTCGACGAGCCGGTCACCGACGAATCGGTCACCGCGGTTCGCTCCCTGCTGGCCGCCCACATCACCGGCCGACGGTTCGCCGACGCCGCGGACGGCCTGCGGACGCTCGCCGACACGGCCGATCCGGAGATCCAGCACACGGTCGGTCTGGCCGTGTCCGTCCTGCTCGACGCGCTGGTGGAACGACCGGAGGGCCGGCTGGTGCTGTCCGGCACGTCGCACGCCACCGGCGCCTGGGCCGACCAGCCCGGTAGCCTGCGCGGAGTGCTCGAGGCGCTCGACGAGCAGGTCACCCTGCTGAAGTTGCTCGCCGTGCTGGAGTCGCCGGACGCGGTGATGGTCTCGATCGGCAGGGAGAACGACGATGCCAACCTGTCCACGTCGGCGCTGGTGTCCGCCGGGTACGGCAGTGGCGACATGCTGATGGGCGGCCTGGCCGTGGTGGGTCCGACGAGAATGGATTACCCGGGGACGATGGCCGCGGTCCGGGCGGTCGCCCGGTACGTCGGCGAGATCGTGGCCGGGCGCTAGCCGGCCCGGCAGGAACCGGGCCGACGAGGTCCGCCGGTGACGCCGGACCGCACCAGGACGACCGCTCTACCAGCACATCTGCGGAAGACGAATCAGGAGAATTCACCAGTGGCACGGGATTACTACGGTCAGCTCGGCGTGGCCAGGAACGCGTCCGCCGACGAGATCAAGCGCGCCTACCGGAAGCTGGCCCGGGAACTGCACCCCGATGTCAATCCTGACCCGGCCGCGCAGCAGCGGTTCAAAGAGGTCACCGCGGTGTACGAGGTGCTCTCCGACCCGGCCAAGCGCCAGGTCGTCGATCTCGGTGGCGACCCGCTCTCCCCCGGAGGCGCGTCCGCGGGTGGTGGCATGGGTGACCCGTTCGGCGGCGGGGGAGTCGGCCTCGGCGACATCATGGACGCCTTCTTCGGGGGCGGTGGCCAGCGGTCGCGCGGCCCGCGGTCCCGCGTCCGGCAGGGCGACGACGCGCTGATCCCGGTGGAGCTGACCCTGGAGGAGTGCGCGACCGGCGTCGCCAAGGACATCGCCGTCGACACCGCCACGCTGTGCTCCGTCTGCCACGGCTCGGGCTGCGCCGACGGCACCACCCCGGTCACCTGCGACACCTGCAAGGGCGCCGGTGAGATCCAGCAGGTCCAGCGGTCGCTGCTCGGCCAGGTCGTCACCTCCCGGGCCTGCCCGGTGTGCCGCGGGTTCGGCGAGGTCATCCCGGAGCCGTGCCGGCAGTGCAACGGTGACGGCCGGGTCCGCACCCGCCGCACCGTCCGCGCGAACATCCCCGCCGGCGTGGGCGATGGCATCCGGGTCCGGCTGTCCGGCCAGGGCGAGGTCGGGCCGGGCGGCGGCGCACCCGGTGACCTGTACGTCGAGGTGCACGAACTGCAGCACGAGAAGTTCACCCGGGACGGCATCGACCTGCACTGCACCGTCCACCTGCCGATGACGGCGGCGGCGCTGGGCACCTCCATGGCCCTGCAGACGCTGCAGTCGCTGGAGGACCTGGACATCCAGCCCGGCACGCAGTCCGGCACCGTCATCACCCTGCGCAACCAGGGCATGCCGCGGCTGCGCGGCACCGGTTCGGGCAACCTGCACGTCCACCTGGAGGTGGTCACCCCGACCAGGGTGGAAGGCCGGCAGGCCGACCTGATCCGGGAGCTGGCCATCCTGCGCGGCGAGGAGCAGCCTGAGCTGGCCACCCGCGGCCATGGCGGCCTGTTCTCCCGCATCCGCGACTCGTTCGTCGGCAGGTGACCGGGGCCGTTCCCGCCGGCGCCCCGTACTTCCTGGTCGAGGCCGTTCCGCCCCGCGGCCCGTTCGTGCTCGACGGCCCCGAGGGTCGGCACGCGTCCGTTGTCCGGCGGATGCGCGTCGGAGAGCTGCTGGTGCTGACCGACGGCCGCGGGTCGGTCGCGACCGCCACGGCGACCTCGGTGCTGCGCGGCAGCATGGAGGTCGCGGTGGACGACGGTGTTCAGCTGCCGGCCCCCGCGGTACGGGTGACGCTGGTGCAGGCGCTGCCCAAGGGCGAGCGCAGCGAGTTGGCGGTCGACCTGGCCACCGAGGCCGGCGTGGACGCCATCCTGCCGTGGGCGGCGTCCCGCTGCGTCGCCCGGTGGGACGGCGACGACAAGGCCGACAAGGGCAGGGCGCGGTGGCAGACCGTCGCGCGGGAAGCCGCCAAGCAGTCGCGGCGGGCCTTCGTCCCCGTGGTCCTGCCGCTGGCCGGCCGGGCAGGCGTGGTGGAGCTGATCGCCGGATCGGCGGCGGCCCTGGTGCTGCACGAGAGCGGAGACGCCGGCATCGCCCAGGCCCGGCTGCCTGCGTCCGGCGACCTCGCCCTGGTGGTCGGTCCGGAGGGCGGCATCTCGCCCGAAGAGCTCGAAGCCTTCTCGGCCGCCGGCGCCCAGGTGGTGCGGCTGGGGCCGGAGGTGCTCCGGACCTCCACGGCGGCCGCGGTCGCACTCGGCGCCCTCGGCGTGCTCACGCAGCGGTGGCCGACCTCGTCCACAGCAACCGGAGAGCAGGGCAGATGACAGCGGTGCAGGAATACCGGTACGGCTCCCACCCGAGCCAGTTCGTCCGGATGCACCTTCCGGCCGGCAACCACCTGCCGGTGGTGGTGATCGTGCACGGTGGGTTCTGGCGCACGAAGTACGGCATCGAGCTGGCCGAGCCGCTCGCCGCCGACCTCACCAAGTTCGGCGTCGCTGCGGCCGCCATCGAGTACCGGCGCGTCGGCGACGGCGGCGGCTGGCCGACCACGATGGCCGACGTGGCCCGGGCGGTCGACCACCTGGCCACCGCCGGGCAGTACGTCGCGGGTGGCCGCCTGCTTCTGGACCGGGTGGCGGCCGTCGGTCATTCGGCCGGCGGGCAACTGGCCGCCTGGCTCACGCACCGGAAGGCCCTGCGGTCGGGTACCGCGGGGTCGATCAGTTCCGCGTCGCAGTTCGTGCCGATCCTCGGTGCCGTCTCCCAGGCCGGCGTGCTCGACCTGGTCGGCGCGTCCGACGAGCGGTTGGGGAACGGCGCGGTCGACGACCTGATGCAGGGAGCCGCACGGTCGGTGCCGCAGCGCTACCACCACTCCTCCCCGCTGGCGCACGTCGGCGACGGCGCCCGGGTGGTCTGCGTGCACGGGGATGCCGATGACGTCGTCCCGCTGTCCCAGTCGCAGCGCTATGTCGACGCTGCGGTGCGGGCCGGCGACCCGGTGCGGCTCGCGGTGCTGCCGGGTGCCGGTCACATGGAACTCGTCGACGTCGACCACGAGGGCTGGAGCGTCAGCCGGGACGCGTTGCTGCAGATGGTGTGAGCCGTCGACCCGTCATCCGCTGCCGGGTACGTTGACAGCCGTGACGGACTGCCTGTTCTGCGGCATCGTCGCCGGCGACATCCCGGCGGACGTGGTGCACACCGACGAGGACCTCGTCGCCTTCCGCGACATCCATCCGCAGGCTCCGCTGCACGTGCTGGTCGTGCCGCGGGTCCACCTGGCCACCGCGGCCGACGTGGCGGCCGCCGACCCCGCGCTGGTCGGGGCGATGGTGACGGCCGCCCACCGCATCGCCGGCTCGCTCGGCGGTGGCCGGCCCGGCTACCGGTTGATCTTCAACACCGGGGCGGACGCCGGCCAGACCGTGTTCCACGCCCACCTGCACCTGCTCGGCGGACAGCCGCTGGGGCTCGCCATGGCATGAGCCCGGCGCCGGCCGGCGGGACCGTCGCGGGTGCCGCCCGGCCGATCCGGTGGGAATGCCTGGACCGCGACGATAGAATGACAATCGATGGGTGGTAGCCGCATGCCCTGCGCGCGGCGACGGGGGCACGTCCGTGCCGACGCCACCTCCGATGACGACGAAGGCAGGCAGCGCAACTAGTGCCGGACACTCCTATGGCCGCCCAGGCGAACGACGGGTCGAGCTCGATCCAGGCTCCCGCACCACGAGACCTCCCGCCGGCCGAGTTCACCATGGTGGTGGCCGACGAGAAGGCAATGGTCGGTCTGCTCGGGTCACGGGACATGCTGCTGCGCCTGCTGGAGGAACACCTCGCGGCCGACATCCACGTGCGCGGGAACCGGATCACGCTGCGCGGCCCCGATGCCGACGTCGCCTTCGCCGAGCGGGTGCTCCGAGAACTGTTGACGCTGCAGGCATCGGGCTCGGTGATCACCCCGGATGCGGTGCGGCGCACCATCGGCATGCTGTCCGACGCTGGTTCCGACGATCCCGCCGAGTCGCCGGCGCAGGTGTTGGGGCTCAACATCATCTCCCGCCGTGGGCGCGTCATCCGGCCGAAGACGTTGAACCAGAAGCGGTATGTCGACGCCATCGACAACAACACCATCACCTTCGGGATCGGCCCGGCCGGCACCGGCAAGACCTACCTCGCCATGGCGAAGGCGGTGCAGTCGCTGCAGGCCAAGCAGGTCGCCCGGATCATCCTGACCCGCCCGGCGGTGGAGGCGGGGGAGCGGCTGGGCTACCTCCCCGGGACGCTGTCGGACAAGATCGACCCGTACCTGCGGCCGCTCTACGACGCGCTGCACGACATGCTCGACCCGGAGTCGATCCCGCGGCTGATGGCGGCCGGCACCATCGAGGTCGCCCCGCTGGCCTACATGCGCGGGCGCACCCTGAACGACGCGTACATCATTCTCGACGAGGCCCAGAACACCACCGCCGAGCAGATGAAGATGTTCCTCACCCGGCTCGGGTTCGGCTCCAAGATGGTGGTGACCGGTGACGTCACGCAGATCGACCTGCCCGGCGGCCAGCCGTCGGGCCTGCGGGTGGTCCGGGACATCCTGACCGACGTCGAGGACGTGTCGTTCTCGCTGCTGACCTCGGCCGACGTCGTCCGGCACCGGCTGGTCGGCGACATCGTCGACGCCTACGCCCGCTGGGACGCAGTCAACACCGACGCCGCCCCCGACCACCAGGACCGCCGGCTGGGCCACTCCACCCGCCGCGGCGGTGGCCGCGCGTGACCGAGTACCGCGTCGGGAGCCGAGCTCGCCTTGCGACCTTCGCTCCCGCGACCGGCGTTTCCGCGATGGACGAGGTCCGGGCGTGAGCGTCGAGGTCGCCAACGAGTCCGGCGTCGGCGTCGACGAGATGGCGCTGGTCTCGGTCTCGCGGTTCGCGCTGGGCAAGATGGGCATCAACTCGCTGGCCGAGTTGTCCATCCTGCTGATGGACGTCGAGGCGATGACCGAGCTGCACGTCAAGTGGATGGGCGAAGAGGGCCCGACCGACGTGATGAGCTTCCCGATGGACGAGCTGGACACGGCGCGCCGGCCCGACGAGGCCGGCCCCGGTCCGGCGCTGCTCGGCGACGTGGTGCTGTGCCCCGCGATCGCCGGCGAACAGGCCGGGCAGGCCGGGCACTCGCTCGACGACGAGCTGCACCTGCTGACGGTGCACGGCATCCTGCACCTGCTCGGCTACGACCACGCCGAACCGGCCGACGAGCGGAAGATGTTCCAGCTGCAGAACCAGCTGCTGGACGACTGGCGGGACGAGCGCGAGCGGGAGGCCTACCGGGCCCGGCTGGCGGCCGTCGACTCCGC
Organism: uncultured Nakamurella sp.; assembly: GCA_964242105.1. GTDB lineage: Bacteria > Actinomycetota > Actinomycetes > Mycobacteriales > Nakamurellaceae > Nakamurella. The sequence goes on from CAXTBG010000021.1 coordinate 40,610, forward strand.
GGTCCTGGACGTGGTGGTCGGCGTCGACCCGGGTGACGGCACCGCCGGCAACGGCACCGCGGCCAACGGCCCCGCGGCCGGCGGCCCCGCCGGCAACGGCACGGTGGGCAGCGGTACCGCGCCGGGGCCCTCACTCTCGCCCGGGCGGGAGTGAGGAGCGGCCGGTGGACTCCCTGGACATCGTCCTGCTGCTCCTGGCCATCGCCCTCATCCCGATCGCCGGCCTGTTCGCCGCCGCCGACTCCGCCATCACGATGGTGTCGGCGGCCCGGGTCGAGGACATGCAGCGGGAGGGCCGCCGGGGTGCGGCCTCGCTGCATGCCATCGTCGGCGACAAACCCCGCTACACGAACCTGCTGCTGCTCCTCCGGGTCGGCGCCGAGCTCACCGCAACGGTGCTGGTCACCGCGGTCGCGCTGAGCACCTGGGGCTTCAACATCTGGGTCGGGGTGATCGTCGTCCTGATCATGCTGCTGCTGTCGTACGTCGCGATCGGCGTGCTTCCCCGCACCATCGGCCGCCAGCATCCGTATGCCGTGGGGCTCCATGCCGCCGGGCCGACCAGGGCCATCGGCCGGGTGCTGTCGCCGGTTGCCTCCCTGCTGATCCTCATCGGCAACGCCATCACCCCCGGCCGGGGCTTCCGCGAAGGTCCTTTCTCCTCCGACATCGAACTGCGCGAGTTGGTCGACATGGCAGGCGACCGGGGTGTGGTGGAAGAGGCCGAGCGCGAGATGCTGCAGAGCGTCTTCGAGCTGGGCGACACCATCGTCCGGGAGGTGATGGTGCCGCGGACCGAGGTCATCTGGATCGAGGAGACCAAGTCGCTGCGGCAGGCCATGCACCTGGCCACCGCATCGGGACTGTCCCGCATCCCGGTGATCGGCGAGGACGTCGACGACGTGCTGGGCGTCATCTACATCAAGGACCTGATCGCCCGGACGCTGTCGATGGCACCCGGCGACCGGGGGCCCGCGCTCGCCGAGGTGATGCGCACGCCGGTGTTCGTCCCGGAGTCCAAGAACGTCGACTCGCTGCTCCGCGAGATGCAGCGCAGCCGATCGCACTTCGCCATCGTCGTGGACGAGTACGGCGGGACGGCGGGCATCGTCACCATCGAGGACATCATCGAGGAGATCGTCGGCGAGATCACCGACGAGTACGACCAGGAGCAGCCGGATCCGGTGGAGCACCTGGCCGACGGCGCGGTGCGCGTCGCGGCGCGGCTGCCGGTGGAGGACCTGGGTGACGTGTTCGACGTCGAACTCCCGGCCGAGGACGTGGAGACCGTCGGCGGCCTGCTCGCCCAGCTGCTCGGGCGCGTGGCGCTGCCGGGTGCACAGGCCGAGGTCAACGGGCTGTTGCTGACCGGCGAGGCCGGTGTCGACCGGCGGGGACGGCCCCGGGTGCAGACGCTGCTGGTCCGCCGGTTGACCGACGAGGAGCTCGCCGAGCGCGACGCGGCCGACGGGGACGACGACGGGCAGCGCAGCTCCGCCGAATCGGTGCCGGACGCCGAGGCCGGCCGCGGGGACGGCGACCGCGCGGAACGGTCCGAGCGCAAGCAGAAGGTCGAGCGGTGACCGACGGTTCTGCCCACCCCGCACCGGTGCACACCGACGACGTCGCCGAGCTCTCGGCCGAGGACGCGAAGCTGATCATCCTGGCCAGGGGGGCGCAGGGCCGGGCTGGAACACCGACCGGCGCCGCCGTGCGCGACGACGACGGCCGGACCTACGCCGCCGCGGCCGTCGACCTCCCGTCCCTGGCACTCACCGCACTGCAGGCGGCGGTGGCCATCGCCGTCTCCTCCGGAGCGACCGGGCTGGAGGCCGCAGTCGTGGTCGGTGCCCGCGACGGTCTGCCGGTGGACGACGCGTCCGTCGCCGTGGCCCGCGACCTGGGCACCCGGGTGGTGTGGCGCGTCGACCCGGCGGGCACCGTCGTGCACCGGCTCGTGCTGTGACCGCCGTGCACCGGCTCGCGCTGTGACCAGCGGGCACGCGGACGGACAGGCGGACGGGGGCGACGACGGCGGGCACCGCTCCGGGTTCGCCTGCTTCGTCGGGCGCCCGAATGCCGGCAAGTCGACGCTGCTGAACGCGCTGGTGGGCAGCAAGATCGCCATCACCTCCGACAAGCCGCAGACCACCCGCCGGGCGGTGCGCGGGATCGTCACCCGCGCCGACGCCCAACTCGTCATCGTCGACACGCCCGGGATGCACAAGCCGAGGACGCTGCTCGGCGAGCGGCTCGGCGACCTGGTGCGCAGCGTCTGGAGCGACGTGGACGTGGTCGGGTTCTGCGTGCCGGCCGACGAGAAGGTCGGCCCCGGCGACCGCCGGATCGCCGCGGAGCTGGCGGAACAGGCGCCCAGGACGCCGGTGATCGGCATCGTCACCAAGACCGACAAGGTTGCCCCGCAACAGGTCGCCGAGCAACTGCTGGCTCTCTCCCAGGTGCGCGAGTTCGCCGAGGTCGTACCGGTCTCGGCGGTCGCCGGTAGCCAGGTCGAACTGCTGACGGAGCTGTTGATCGCCCGGCTGCCGCGCAGCCCCCGGCTCTATCCCGACGCCGAGATCACCGACGAACCGATGGAGACGCGGATCGCCGAGCTCGTCCGGGAGGCCTCGCTGGACGGCGTCCGCGACGAGTTGCCGCACTCGCTGGCGGCGCTGGTCACCGAGATGGGCCCGCGCCCCGACCGGCCGGGGATGACCGACATCTACGTCACCATCTTCGTCGAACGGGACTCCCAGAAGGCCATCGTCCTGGGGCACCAGGGATCGCGGCTGAGCTCGGTCGGCCGGCGGGCGCGGCTGCAGATCGAGGAGCTGCTGGATACCCGGGTGTATCTCGACCTGCACGTCACCGTCGCCAAGGACTGGCAGCGGGATCCCCGCCAGCTCCGCAAGCTGGGCTTTGACCTCTGACGGTCCTCTGTTCAGATGTGCTCGCTCTGGCTAGGCTGTGTGCACCAGCGAGCATCGACTGAGCAGGGAGTGGCATGGCCGGGACGCAGGTTCGCGCGGAGATGGCGGAGCAACCAGCCGTGCTGGCGGCCATCGCGGAACGGCGGCCCGCACTGCAGACCATGCTGCGGCGCCGGCTTCCCGACCGGCTGCGCGGCGTCTCCCTGATCGCCAGAGGCTCCAGCGACAACGTCGCCGTGCACGCCCGGTACCTGCTGGAACTGGCGACCGGACTGCCGGTCAGCCTCGTCGCTCCGAGCCTGCTCACCCGCTACCACCGGACTCCTGACGCCCGGGACCATCTCGTCGTCGCGCTGTCCCAGTCCGGTCGCACACCCGAGATCGTCGACGTGGCAGCACGTCTGCGGGCCCGGGGTGCGCTGGTGGCAGCGGTGACCAACGACGAGGGCTCCCCGCTGGCCGAAGCAGCGGCGGTGACCTTCGCCGTCGGCACGTCCCAGGAACTGGCCGTACCGGCCACCAAGACCGTCACCGGCTCGCTGGCGCTGGTGACGCTGCTCGCCGAAGCGGTGGGCGCGGACCTGGCCGCCTACACCGGGGGAGAACGCGCCTGGGCTGCGCTCGCCGAGGCGGCGGCGGCCACGCTGGCCGGCACCGATGGCCTCGCCGAGGCCGTGGAGATCCTGCGCGCCCGGAACACCGCCGTGCACCTGGCCCGCGGCCTGACGTACGCGGCCGCGCTGGAGGGTGCGCTGAAGTCGAAGGAGACCAGCCGCCGGGTGCACGAGGGGTTCTCCAGCGCCGACTTCCTGCACGGCCCGCTGACGGTCGCTTCCGGCGAGGTGGCGATCGTCGCCTACGGCGCAGCCGGTCCGGTGCTGGGCGACGTGGTCGAGACCGCGCGAGCGGCGCAGGCGCTGGGGTCGCCGGTGATCGGGGTCGGTGCGCCGGAGCTGTGGACGTCGGTGGACGGCGCCGTCGGGCTGCCGGTTCCGCCCACGGTCGGCGAGGCGCTGGCGGTGATCCCGCTGGTCATCCGCGGGCAGCAGCTGGCCGTGCACACCACCATCGCCCTCGGACTCGACCCCGACAGCCCCGCCGGGCTGCACAAGGTCACCGCCACCTCCTGACGCCCGGCCCGCACCGCCTATGTTGGGCTGCATGACGACTGGGACAACGGCGCAACCGACCACGGCAACGACGGAGCGGGAGGCGGTTACCGCCGGCGCGGCCGAGTGGCTGGAAACCCTGAAGAGCTGGGTGGCGATCCCCTCGGTGAGCGCCGACCCCGAGCACGCCGCGGACGTCGGCGCCAGCGCACACTTCCTCGCCGACCAGTTGCGGCGCACCGGCTTTCCGGAGGTCGAGGTGCTCGATCAAGGACCGTGGCTGTCCGCCGTCCTGGCCCACTGGCCGTCCGGGGACCCGGACGCCGTGTCCGTGGTCGTGTACGGGCACCACGACGTCCAGCCGGCCGACGGCGTGGAGCGGTGGCAGCACCCCCCGTTCCAGCCCGAGATCATCGACGGTGTGCTGCACGGACGCGGCGCCAGCGACGACAAGGGCAACATCGCGATGCACCTGCTCGGGGTGCAGGCGCACCTGCTGGCCACCGGACGCACGTCACCGGCGGTCAACCTCACGCTGCTGGTGGAGGGCGAGGAGGAGTCGGGTTCGCCGCACATCGGGACTTTGCTGGCGGCCCACCGCGATCGTCTGCCGGCCGACGTGATCCTGGTGTCCGACACGGGAATCTTCGCGGCGGACACCCCGTCGGTGTGCATCGGCATGCGCGGTCTGGTGGCCGGTGAGCTGCACGTGCACGGCCCGGACATCGACCTGCACTCCGGTTCGTTCGGCGGCGCGGTGGCGAATCCGATCGCGGAACTCTCCCGCATCCTGGCCGGGCTGCACGACGACGACCACCGGGTCGCCGTGCCGGGTTTCTACGACGACGTGCTCGAGCCGACCGAGGCCGAACGGGCGGCGACGGCCGCGCTGCCCTTCGACGAACAGGCGTGGATCACCGGCCCGGCCGCATCGCGGGCGCCGGTCGGCGAGGCCGGCTGGAGCACGCTGGAACGGACCGGCGCCCGGCCGACCGCGGAGATCAACGGAATCTGGGGCGGCTACACCGGCCCCGGTACCAAGACCATCGTGCCGACGGACGCCTACGCCAAGCTCACCTTCCGGCTGGTCGGGCGGCAGGACCCGGCGACCATCCAGCGGCTCGTGTCGGACTACGTCACGGCGTCGACGCCGCCCGGCGTCACGGCCGAGATCACCTGGCAGGGCGGCGGTGTCGCGCCCGTGTACGTCGACACCACGCACCCGGCCACCGCCGCGGTACGGGCCGCACTCGGCCGCGCCTTCGACAGCAGCGAGGTGCTGCTCACCCGGGAGGGCGGGTCGGGCCCGGAGGCGGAACTCGCCAGCGTGATCGGTGCGCCGCTGGTGTTCCTGGGTGTGATGACCGACGAGGACCAGATCCACGCGCCCAACGAGAAGGCACCGGTCCACCTGCTGCTGAAGGGCTGCGAGGCCGTTGCACACCTGTGGCGCGAGCTCGCCGCACTGGGTCCGCAGGCGCTACGCGCTTGACGCCCGGACCGGTTCACCCTGACGGGCCCGTGGGCCACCCGCTCGCCGATGTCCGGCAGGTGCCGGGCGGGCGCCGCCGCGTCGTTAGGGTGAGGGGGTGAGCCCCGCAGCCAAGAGCCAAGCCAAGCCCGCTATCAAGCGCCCGGTGGACAAGAGTCGAACAGGCGGGAGCGCGGCGTCCGGAAACGGATCGGCGAAGGGCGCCGGCCGGAGTCCGTCCGCCGCGCCCGCACCGCGTCCGGCGCAGGACCGGGCTCCCGATGGGAGCCGTCCGGCCGGGGTTCCGGGCGCCGACTACCCGGTCAGCCGGTTCACCCTCGACAACGGGCTCCGGGTGCTGCTCGCCCCGGACACCAGCAGCGGCGTCGTCGGGGTGGCGGTCCACTACGACGTCGGATTCCGGTCCGAGCCGCAGGGCCGTACCGGGTTCGCGCACCTCTTCGAGCACCTGATGTTCCAGGGCAGCGAGTCGCTGGCCAAGCTCGAGCACTTCCGGCTGGTGCAGTCCTCCGGTGGCATCTTCAACGGGTCGACGCACACCGACTACACCGACTACTTCGAGGTGCTGCCGGCGGCGGCGCTGGAACGCGGCCTGTTCCTGGAGGCCGACCGGATGCGCGCCCCACGGATCACCGCCGAGAACCTGGCCAACCAGGTCGACGTGGTGAGCGAGGAAATCCGGCTCAACGTGCTGAACCGGCCGTACGGCGGATTCCCGTGGATCGACCTGCCCGCAGTGCTGTTCGATTCCTTCGCCAACGCGCACAACGGTTACGGAGATTTCGTCGATCTGCAGGCGGCCACCGTCGCCGACTGCGCCGACTTCTTCGAGAAGTACTACACGCCCGCCAACGCCGTGCTGACGGTGTGCGGCGACGTCGACCCCGACCAGGCCGTCGAGCTGATCCATCGTCATTTCGACGACGTGCCGTTCCGGCCCGCGCCGGTCCGCCCGTCCTTCGCCGAGCCGTTCCCGACGTCGGTCCGGCGGGCGGAGAAGCAGGATCCGCTTGCGCCGGCGCCCGCGTTCGCGGTGGGCTGGCGACTGCCCGATCCGGTGGCGGACCTGCCCGGATACCTGGCCACCGTGCTGCTGGGCCAGGTGCTGGCCGACGGCGAGTCGTCCCGGCTGCAGTCCGCCGTTGTCGCGAAAGCGGGCCTGGCGACGGAGATCTGGGCGGGCCCGGGGCTGATGGGCGGTCCGCTGGACGCCCGCGATCCGGACGTCTTCGTGCTCGGCGCACTGCATGCGATCGATGTCCCGGCCGACACGGTGATCTCTGCCGCAGCCGAGCAGATCGCCATGGTGGCGGCCGACGGACCCGACGAGTCCGAGCGACTCAGTGCCATCGCGCGCTTCACCGCGGGTCTGTACCGGGAGAACGACGGCATCAGCGCGCGCACGCGGTCGCTCGGGTCGCTGGAGCTGCTGCACGGCCGGGCCGAGTTGCTGAGCGAGATACCCGGGCTGCTGGACAATGTCGGCACCGCCGAGATCGCTGCCGCCGCAGCCGCCCTGGATCCTGAGCGTTGCGCGGTGCTGACCATCGTCCCTGGCGCACAGCAGTGATGGCGACGACCAAGCGCGCAGGTCGCGCGAGAAGCGAAGCAGGAGTGGACAAGACGGTGCCGAAGGGTTCAGCGGGAACGACGAGCGGCAAGTCGACGAAGAAGCGTTCGGGCGTCGCGAAGAGCACGTCGCCGAAGAAGAGCACGGCGCCGAAGAAGAGTGTGGCGCAAAAGGTGGCAGCGCCGACGAAGAGCTCGGCGCCGAAGAAGGGCGCAGCCCCGAAGAAGCACGCCGCACCGACGAAGAACGCGGCGCCCAAGAAGGCCGCGACCTCGAAAACCGGTGCCGTGACGACGGTTGCGGCACCGGATACCGCGGCCCGGAAGCCGGGTACCGCCGACACCTCCGACGCGGGCACCGCCGCCCCCAAGGCAAGCACCGCCGCCACCCCCAAGGCAAGCACCGCCACCACCCCTGGTGCGGGCCGCACCGCCGAGCAGATCGCCGTCACCGCGCGCGGCCCGCGCCCCGTGCCGGACCTGATGCCCTCGGTTTCGACGACCCGTCCCGAGCTGCGCAGCGAGGTGCTCGACAACGGCCTGCGGGTGATCGCGGTGCGCAAGCCGGGCACGCCGCTGGTCGAGGTGCGACTGCGCGTGCCGTTCGGCGGCACGACGCCGGCGCACAGCGCGCGGGCAGAACTGCTCTCCGCCACCTTGCTGCTGGGAACCGGGTCGCGGAGTCGGGAGCAGGTGGATTCGGAGCTTGCCGCGGTCGGCGGGCACCTCGACGCCTCTGTGGACCCGCTGCGACTCGGCATCACCGGTTCGGTGCTGTCCACCGGACTGCCCGTGCTGCTGGAGGTGCTCGCCGACTCGCTGACCGACCCCGCGTTCCGGCGTCACGACGTCCTGGGTGAGCGGAGCCGGCTGGTGGAGCACCTGGCCATCGCGGCCAGCCAACCCTCCGTGGTCGCCCGCCGCCATCTGCAGCAGCGGCGGTTCGGCAACCACCCCGTCACCAGGGAGATGCCCGACGCCGGGCTGGTCGCCGCGGTGGGTGTGGCACCGTTGCGAAGTCTGCAGCACAAGGCCGTGGTGCCGAGGGGTTCCACATTGGTGCTGGTCGGCGACCTGGAACCGGACGCGGCGATCGCCGGGGTGGACGCGGCCCTCGGCGGCTGGGTGTCGGCCGGTTCCGCGCAACAGCTCGGCACGCCGGGCGCGGTGACGGGAGGTCCGGTGCAGGCGTTCGACCGGTCCGGCGCGGTGCAGTCGCAGGTCCGGCTGACGGCGGCGGCTCCGGAGCGCACCGATCCCGGGTACGCGGCGGCGCAGCTGGCGAACCTGATCTACGGCGGCTACTTCTCGTCGCGGCTGGTGGAGAACATCCGGGAGGACAAGGGCTACACCTACAGCGCGTCGTCGAACTTCGAGTTCTGGCCCGGCCGCGCGGCGGTGACCGTCAGCTTCGACACCACCACTCCGTCCACGGCGGCAGCGCTGCTCGAGGCGCGGCACGAACTGGGCCGGATCGCCCTGACCGCGCCGGAGGAGAAGGAGGTCGAGTCGGCCCGCAACTACGCGCTGGGCACGCTGGCGACCTCGTTGTCGACGCAGTCGGGTTACGCCTCCACGCTGTCCTCGCTGGCCGGGCTGGGCCTCGACCCGGACTGGGTCTGGGAACACCCGGCGCGGCTGGCCGCGGTCACCGTCGACGAGGTCGCCGCCGCGGCGGCCACCCTGCTGGCGCCGTCGGCCTTCACCGGTGTGGTGGTGGGCGACCTGGCCGCGATCGGCCCGTCGTTGACGGCGATCGGTGGCGTGCAGCTGTGACCGTCGGCCGGCTCGACGCGCACGCCCCCATCGTGATCGCGGCCGGTTTGCACGGGTTCCCGATCGAGATACCGGTGCTGTCCCGTGCGGCGGCCGACCGGTCGGAAGACCTGCGCGAGCCGGGGCGGACTGCCGCGGCCTGGCCCTCCGCCCGCGTCGTCACGGTGGATGATTCGGGTCGTATCGCCCTGTCCACCAGCGATTCCGGCGTCACCCTCGCCTACCGGCCGGCTCTGGACATCGCCGCCGCGCCGCCCGCGGACGCGGTGCTGCTGGGCACCGTGACAGTGGACCCGCCCGGTACCGAGGTCGACTACTGGGCCGTGCCGGGAGATGCCATGGCCGGTCGCCCGGCTGGCGACGGGTCGCCCGTCGAACCCGCGGGCCTGCGCGACGTCGGTGCCCTGCTGTCCGATACCGACGCCGGCCTGATGACGGCGGCCGTGGCGGTGACCACCTGGCACCGCGCCGGCGGTTTCTGCCCGCGGTGCGGCCGGCCCAGCGTCGCCGAGACGGCGGGGTGGTCCCGGATGTGCCCGAACGGCCACCAGGAATTCCCGCGGACGGACCCGGCCGTCATCGTGCTGGTGCACGACGGCGCGGACCGGATGGTGCTCGCCCGTCAGCCGTCCTGGCCGTCCGGGCGGGTGTCGGTGCTGGCCGGATTCACCGAGGCGGGGGAGTCGCTCGAGGGCACGGTCGTGCGGGAGATCGGTGAGGAGGTCGGTCTGCGGGTCACCGACATCGGCTACCTCGGGTCGCAACCCTGGCCGTTCCCCCGGTCGCTGATGGTCGGTTTCGCCGCACGTGCCGACCGGGACGCGCCGCTCGTCCCGCGGGCGGGGGAGATCGAGTCCGCGACGTGGGTCGACCGGGCCACCGTGCGCCGCGTGCTCGCGGCCGGTGGAACCGCCGACGGCATCGGCCTGCCGCCGAGCATCTCCATCGCCCGCCGGATGATCGAGGGCTGGGCCGCCCTGCCCTGACCCACCCCCCACCCCCCGTCCCCCCATGGCGAGGATCAACTTCGCAGGTGAGGACGAACGTCGCGGAGATCGGGCGCCGGGGCCCGAAAATCGACAAGTTGATCCTCGCAGTCGCAGCAGGGACCGGCAGGAGGCACCGGCGCGAGGCACCGGCAGGGGAGCGGAAGCAGGTAGCGGCGGGAGCAGGCCGCACCGAGCGGGCCGCACCGAGCAGTCCGCCCGAGCAGGCCGTCGCCACGGTCGGCACGGGTTCATGCACATCAGCGTGGCAGCGACGCGAGATGTCGTACACGCGTGCGAGCATGGAGCACGTGACGGTGGATCTGCTGGCGGGGTTGGACGACGGGCAGCGCGCGGCGGTGGTGGCGCCGAGCGGGCCGGTGTGCGTGCTGGCCGGTGCGGGCACGGGCAAGACCAGGACGATCACCCATCGCATCGCTCACCTGGTGCAGAACGGTTCGCACCCGTCCAGCGAGATCCTCGCCGTCACGTTCACCACCAGGGCCGCCGGTGAGATGCGGGTCCGGTTGCGGTCGCTCGGCGTGCCGGGCGTGCAGGCGCGGACCTTCCACTCGGCCGCGCTCAAGCAGCTGCGGTACTTCTGGCCGAAGTCGGTGGGCGGCGGCCTGTGGCCGGTGGTCGAGCACAAGCTGCGGCTGGTGGCGCTGGCCGCGCGCAAGGCCGGCGCGGGCACGGACGCCGCCACCCTCCGGGACCTGGCGAGCGAGATCGAATGGGCGAAGGCGTCGCTCATCGGTCCCGAGGACTACCTGGCCGCCGTCGCCCGCCGGCAGCGGGACACGCCGGTCGCGGCGGCGACCGTGGTCAAGGTCTACGCCGGGTACGAGCGGTCGAAGAAGGAAGCCGAACAGCTCGACTTCGACGACCTGCTGCTGCACACCGCGGCCATCCTCGAGGACGACGAGGACGTGGCCCGCGAATTTCGTGCCCGCTATCGATGTTTCGTCGTCGACGAGTACCAGGACGTCACGCCGCTGCAGCAGCGGACCCTGGACGCGTGGCTGGGCGGTCGGGACCAGCTGACGGTCGTCGGAGACGCCAACCAGACCATCTACTCGTTCGCCGGGGCGTCGCCCGCCAACCTGCTGGACTTCGACCGGCGGTACCCGCACGCCACGGTGGTCCGGTTGGAACGCGACTACCGGTCGACGCCCCAGGTGGTGACGCTGGCCAACCGGATCATCGCCGGCGCGCAGGGCAAGGCCGCGCGGCTGCGGCTCAAGCTGATCGCCGTGCTGCCGGACGGGCCGGCGGCCTCGTTCGACGAGTACCCGGACGAGCCCACCGAGGCCAGGGCGGTGGCACAACGGGCAGCGGAGCTCATCGCCGGCGGTCTGCCGGCCTCGGCGATCGCCATCCTCTACCGCATCAACGCGCAGTCGGAGGTGTACGAGAAGGCGCTGTCCGACGCGGACGTCCCGTACCTGGTCCGCGGCGGTGAGCGGTTCTTCGCCCGCCCGGAGGTGCGCGCGGCCATCATCGCGCTGCGTCAGGGGGCTTCCCTGGACGTCGACGTCCCGCTCGTCCCCGCGGTGCGTCAGATCCTCGTCCCGGTCGGTCTGAGCGCCGAACCGCCGCCGGCCGGCGCCCTGCGTGATCGCTGGGAATCTCTCCTGGCGCTCGTCGGGGTGGCCGAGGAGCTGGCCGATCTGCAACCCGACGCCGGGCTACCCGCCCTGGTCGCCGAGCTGGAGCAGCGCTCCGAGGCGCAGCACGCGCCCACCGTCGAAGGCGTCACGCTGGCCTCGCTGCATGCCGCCAAGGGCCTGGAATGGGACGCCGTGTTCCTGGTCGGCCTCACCGACGGCACGCTGCCCATCCAGCACGCCGAGACCCCGGACCAGGTCGAGGAGGAACGACGCCTGTTCTACGTCGGCGTGACCAGAGCCCGCACCCGGCTCGCGATCTCGTGGGCACTGTCCCGCACCGAGGGCGGACGCCGCGGACGCAAGCGCAGCCGCTTCCTCACCGGGCTCGCGCCGGAGAACGCACCGATCGGTCGAGCCCGGGCGGCCGGTCGATGCCGGATGTGCGGCGGCCCGCTGAGCAATCCCGGCGAGCTCAAGATCGGGCGGTGCGAGAACTGCCCGTCCACCGCGGATCCGGAGCTGGTCGACGCGCTGCGCACGTGGCGCAAATCGACGTCGGCGGAGAAGTCGGTCCCGGCATACGTGGTGTTCTCCGACGCCACCCTGCTGGCCATCGCCGAGCGACGGCCCACCGATGATGCTGCACTGCTTGCTATTCCAGGAATCGGCCGGAGCAAGCTCGACGACTACGGGCAGCAGGTGATCGAGATCGTCGCCGCAACGCGATGACAGCGGCGGCGGGCGTGCGCGGTCGACCCGACTGGTGAACGCAGGAAAAACTTCAGAACTTCTCGTTTAATCGGTTGCGCGGTCGCTGCGCAACCGAATATGGTCCATCTCGTCCCAGATCATCGCCTCCCCTGCCAGGGAGCCGCGCTACCGAAGGAGGTCCGAGCCGTGAATGCAACAGTTGAAGTCCAGTTCGGTACCACCGGTATCGCGAATGCCGGTGCACGCCCGCGTGTCCAGGGTGCCGCCGCGTTGCGGCCCGTCATGGCCGCCACGCAGGGTGTTCCGGTTCCGGCCGGGGATGAGCAGCTGAGGTAGAACCCAGCTCGACGCTCGCCTCCGGCCGCGGATCCTTCCTCCTCGAGGAAAAGGATCCGCGGCCGTGGTGTTTCCCCGGACCTTCCCCGTCACCCGCAGCTGTGGGGGGCCGTCCGGCTCTCCACACCACACTTTCACCGGAGGTGAGAACCTTGATCAGCCTGCTAATCGACCAGAAGTCGGAATCGTCCATCGATCCACTTCTGGGCGACGACCTGCCGTGCCACCGCGGGGATCCCGACATCTTCTTCGCGGAGCGCCCGGACGACCTGGAAAAGGCCAAGGCCCTGTGCACCGACTGCCCGGCACGGGTGGCATGCCTGGCCGCGGCCCTGGAACGCGCCGAACCCTGGGGAGTCTGGGGCGGCGAGATCTTCGACCAGGGCGTCGTCATTGCCCGCAAGCGGCCCCGGGGCCGGCCTCGCAAGGTCGCAGCATGACCGACGCCGAGCTCCTGGAACGCCGAAACACCCTGCCAGATAACACTTTCGTCCGACCGTACCCGGCCGGGCCATCTCGAAGAGGACATGCCATGAGTTTGATGATCGAAGATCTGAGTCGCGACCGAATGCGCCAGGTGCAGCGGGACGCCGAGCTCCGGAGAGCGGCGAACCGTCTGCGCCGGAACCGGCTGGCCCGGGCGAAAGCCGACAGCTGAACATCGCCGACCGGGGGCGGGCCGCCAGGCCCGTCCCCTGTCGGCGGTACCGTGCCCGCATGCCGAGCGCCGACCCGGTGGTCTGCTCGCTGTGCGGGCTCCACTCCGCTGAAGCTTCGCCGCTGGGCTGGATGCTGGAGGTAGACCGACACCGCCGCCGGGTGTGGTACTGCCAGCGCTGCCTGCGTAGCAACGTCCGCGCCGTGGAGTCGAAGCTCGACTCCACCTGGTGGTGACGTGGTGGTGATGACCGGTCCAGTGGTGGTGCAGACCTACGGCCATCGGTGGTGATGACCGCAGTGGCGATGACCGCCAGTGGTGATGACCGCCGGTGGTGGTGAGGACCCGCACTGGTCGTATTCGCCAGACCGGGACCGCTGGGTCCACCCGATGGCCCGGCATGAGCGAGCCCCCGGACCACCGAGCGGGAGTCAGTTCGCTCCCGGTCCCACCTCGTCGTCGGGATCTGCGAACCCGGGCTGCCAGGTGGCCACGATCTCGCGGAACGGGGCGGTGGCGTCCAGCTGGCACAGCACGCCGATGGAGCCGAACGTCACCCGGTGGATCATCAGGTAGGACGGCGGCAGGTTGAGATGCCTGGCCAGCCGGACCTCCTCGCTGGACAGGTTCGACATGCGCGCCGCCTGCGCCTGCATCCAGGCGCGGTTGAAATGGAACGTGCTGTGCCGCAACGGCTCGGCGAACGGTGTCAGGTAGTCCAGCAGGGCGGTCGGGTCGGGCTCGAAGCCCTCGGGGATGAACCCCTCCTCGCGTAGCCCGGCGAGGACCTCGGCGGCCTTGCCGTCCAGCGCGAGCCGGGAGAGCCGGCCGATGATGGGCGGTGCGCCGTTGGGCAGGCGCGCGATGGAACCGAAGTCGATGACGCCCAGCCGTCCGTCATCGGTGAGCAGGTAGTTGCCGGGATGGGGGTCGGAGTGCAGCAGCCCGACCCGTTCGGGGGCCGAGAAGTGCAGTACCGCCAGCAGTCGCCCGGCCGTGTTCCGTTGCTCGGGGGTGCCGTCGGTGATGATCTTGCCCATCCCGGTGCCCTCGACCCATTCGGACACGATCACCTTCGGCGCGCTGGCCAGCACCTTCGGCACCAGGAATTCCGGATCGTCGGCGTAGGCCTTGGCGAACGCCCGCTGGTTGGCGGCCTCCGCGGCGTAGTCCAGCTCCTCCATCACGCGGTCGCGCAGTTCGGCGAGCAGCGGCTTGATCTGCATCCCCGGGATCATCATCCCCAGCACGGGTCCGAGCCGGGCCAGCTGGTCCAGGTCGGCCTTGAGTGCGGCACCGGCGCCGGGGTACTGGATCTTGACGGCGACGTCCCGGCCGTCCTTCCACAGCGCCCGATGGACCTGCCCGATGCTCGCCGCGGCGGCGGCCACGTCGTCGAACTCGGCGAACCGGCTGCGCCATCCGGTGCCGAGCTGTTCGGCCATCAACCGGTTGACGGTGGCCGGCGGCATCGGCGGTGCCGCGTTCTGCAGCTTCGCCAGCGCCTCGCGGTACGGCTCGGCGTACTCGTCGGGAATTCCGGCCTCGTAGACGCTGAGCGCCTGCCCGAACTTCATGGCGCCGCCCTTGAGCGTGCCGAGGACCTCGAACACCTGCTCGGCGGTGCGCCGCTGCATCTCGGCCGAGACATCGCCACGGTCGCGACCGATCAGACGCTGCCCCCACCCGAGGCCGACGCGGCCGGCAGCTGACAGCGGAAGGCTGGCCAACCGGGCCGTCCTGTTCATGGCACCACGGGGAATGTCGGACACCCACCCATTGTGTAGCAAGCAGCGCCCGGACGAGAGGAATTACCCCCGTCGGCGCTCAGCGGATACGGGTCGGCGTCGCGAGAGCGGTGCAGCCGCAGTCGGGATGAACCGCCCAGGACCGCCGGCGCGGGCCCAACTCCCCGAGTCGCCACTCGAGGGTGCCGTCCACCGTGCCGGGTACAGCGGTGCCATCGATGTGGTCGAGCGCGTCGCCGACCGCCATCGCAGCCGCGACGCAGACCAGGGCGGTGGGCGGCACGATCAGGCCCGCAGGGTCGGCCGGGTCCAGCGCCGGCCGTTCGGCGTCCAGTTCGGTGCGCAGGCGTGACGCGCACAGCAGGCAGCTGGACCGGCCGGGCAGCACGAACGGCCCGGCCACCGCAGTGGTGAGGCCGGCGCGCACGGCCAGGTGCGGTATCCGTCGTCCGGTCAGTTCGGCGGCGAGCGACTGCGCGGGCGGTCCGTCGCCGGCCAGAACCATGAGCGCCACCTTCAGGTGCGCCGCGGGGCGGTGCACCTGGACGTTCGGCGCGAGTCGGCGGAGGTTCGCCGCCAACAGTGCGGCATCGGTGGGCGGCGGACCCGGGTCGTTCCGCACGCGGCGCTGCGCGGAACCGGAGGATCCGCCGGCGACCGCGGTACGGCCGGCCGGTCCGTAGGGGTCACGCGTCGGCCGGGCACCGCCGTCCGCCGACGGGAGATCCGCCAGGCGCAGCGGCCGGTCCGGTTCCTGGTGCACGTGGCCGAGTCCGGCCACGGCCAGCGACGTCGCCACCGCGGTGGCCACCCGACCACTGCCACGGACCACGACGACGGCGTCCCGCCGGGCGCGCAGCACCTGACGCGCGACCTCGACGCCGTGCCGGTGCACCAGGCTGTCGCGTTCGGCTTCCAGGTACGGTCCCGGCTGCACGCCCGGGAAGGACCACTGCTCGGCCCGGACCAGCAGGTGGATGTCCCGGAGCTGGGAGAGCAGCGGTCCCCAGATCCGCGCGTCACCGGAGTACTGCTGGAGAATTTGCCGAACCGGCGTCGTTCCGTTCAGTCGCCGCAGGATGTCGACGGTGTTCGGCGGCGCGTTCTGGACCACCACGCAGCGCGGCGGCTCGCTCCCGATCTGCACGGCGGTCGGGGATCTCGCAATCACGGCGACGCCCCGGATCAGGCTGTACGCCCGGCTCAGGTCGATCGTCTGCGCCCGCCCTGCCACCGTGCCCACCCTCCCGGCCGGGAACCGCATGGCGGTTCCGGTCGGCTCCCAGGCGCCGCGCGCCGCCGAAGTCCCCGGGGATCACAGTGGCAGAGGACGGGGGAGGTCCGGGGATGTTGTGCACAGCGGCAACCGCCGGTGCACAGCGGCACGGCTGCGGCGCACCACGGCTGGGTCAGGCCTTGCCGAGGATCCGGTTCATCTTCGTGCCGCACACCGGGCAGATCCCCTTCGCCATCCGGCGACCGTTCGTCTCGTGGACCTCGCCGTCGAAGTCACGCTTCTCCTTGCACTTGACGCAGTAGCCGTTGTAAGAGTCGGCCATCAGCCTGTTCCTTCCCTCGGGCCGCCGGTGGGAGAACCGCCGGTCGGGCGTTCCGCCCCGGGGGTCGCCCGGGGAATCGTCGCCAACCGTACCCGCAGGTCGACGCGGTGCGATGGATTGCGGCGACACCGGGGTGGTCGGCGCCGGTGCGCCTCCGGCGGGAGTGACCGGGTCGGCGGCCGGCGGGTGACAGGATGGCCGGATGACCTACATCGCCTCCGCCGACCGCTACGACCGCCAGCCCTACCGCAGGGTCGGGCGCAGCGGGCTCCTCCTGCCGAGCGTCTCCCTGGGCCTCTGGCAGAACTTCGGGGACCAGTCGCAGTTCGACACGCAGCGCGACATCCTGCGCAGAGCCTTCGATCTCGGTGTCACCCACTTCGACCTGGCCAACAACTACGGTCCGCCCTACGGTTCGGCGGAGACCAACTTCGGCCGGTCGCTGGTGGACGACTTCGGCCCGTACCGGGATGAGCTGGTCATCTCCACCAAAGCCGGATACGACATGTGGCCCGGGCCGTACGGCAACCTCGGCTCGCGCAAGTACCTGCTGGCCTCGCTCGACCAGTCCCTCGCCCGGATGGGCCTGGACTACGTCGACATCTTCTACTCCCACCGGGCCGACCCGGAAACCCCGTTGGAGGAGACGATGGGCGCCCTGCACACCGCCGTCGTCTCCGGGCGTGCCCTGTACGCCGGGATCTCGTCCTACTCGCCGGAGCGGACGCGCCAGGCGGCGGCCATCCTCGCCGACTTGGGGACGCCGTTGCTGATCCACCAGCCGTCGTACTCGATGCTGAACCGCTGGATCGAGGGCGGCCTGCTGGACGCCCTGGAGGAGACCGGAGTCGGCTGCATCGCGTTCTCGCCCCTGGCCCAGGGCATGCTGACCGACCGCTACCTCGGCGGTGTGCCGGAGGGATCCCGGGCGTCGCGGCCCGGCTCGCTGTCCAGGGAGTTGTTGACCGACACGGCCCTGCACCACATCCGGGCACTGGCCGACATCGCCTCCGGCCGGGGGCAGACCCTGGCGCAGATGGCGCTGGCCTGGGCGCTGCGGGACAGCAGGGTGACGTCCGTGCTCATCGGTGCGTCGTCCGTGCAGCAGCTCGAGGACAACGTCGGCGCGGTGGACGGCGAACCGTTCAGCGCGGCGGAACTCGACCTGATCGACAAGCACGCGGTCGAGTCCGGCATCGACCTGTGGCGGCCGTCCAGCTCGGTCTGAGGCCGGTCAGACCGGCGACGCGTCGCCCTTGCCCGGGTCGTCGGCCCGCGGCTCGGCCTTGCCGGACTCCAGCTCGTCCGCCGGGTCGTCGAGCTCGCTGGTGTCCACCTGGTCCAGCCCGGCCAGCAGGTCGGCGAATTGCTTGTCCCGGTCGACGAAGCCGGTCGGGTCGTCCAGATCGGAGCTGGAGGGCAGCAGGTCCGGGTGCGACCAGAGCGCGTCCCGCTCCTCGACCCCGCGGGAGTCCTTCAGCGCACGCCACAGATCGGCGGCGGCGCGGAGGCGGCGGGGCCGCATCTCCAGCCCGATCAGCGTGGCGAAGGTCTGCTCGGCCGGGCCGCCGGTGGCGCGCCGGCGGCGCAGGGTCTCCTGCAGCGCGGCCGCGCCGGGCAGGCGGTCGCCGACCGCGTCCGCGACTACCGTGTCCACCCACCCCTCGACCAGTGCCAGCAACGTCTCCAGACCTTCCAGCACCGCCCGCTGGCTCTCGGTCACCTTCGGCTCGAACATCCCGCCGCCCAGGGCGGCTTCGATGCTCGCCGGGTTGGACATGTCCATGGAGGACGCGAGGTCCTCGACGGCGGAGAAGTCGACCGAGATGCCGCCGGCGAAATCGGCGATCAGCTTGGTGACCCGCTTCTTCAGCCACGGCACACCGGCGTACAGGCGGTGGTGGGCCGCCTCCCGCGCCGCCAGGTAGAGCCGTACCTGGTCCTCCGGCAGGTCCAGTCCCTTGCCGAACTGCGAGATCGCCAGCGGCAGGAGCGCTGCCGTGCCCTCCGGGCCGAGCGGCAGGCCGATGTCGGTGGAGGTCAGCACCTCGACGGCCAACTGGCCCAGTCCCTGTCCGAGCTGCGAACCGAAGGCCATGCCGCCCATCGAGCCCATCATGGCCAGCAGCGGCCCGGCGGCCTCACGGGCCTGCTCGGGGAGATTCTCCAGCCAGGCGGACGACACCCGGTCGGCGATCGGCGAGCACAGCTGCTCCCACACCGGCATGGTGGCCTCGATCCACTGCTTGGGCGTCCACGCGGTGGCGGTGCGGGCGCCGACCGGGAATGCCGTGGAGCCGTCCAGCCACACCTCGGCCAACGCGACCGCATCGCCGACCAGCTTCACGTCCACCGACGACGCGGGATGCGCCGCCGGGACCTGCGACACCGCCATCTGCTTGGCCAGGTCGTAGTTCACCGGGCCGGCGCTGGGCGTCGCGTTGGACATCATCTGCCCGAGCTGCGACAGCATGGAACCCAGCTGGTTCAGGTCGAAACCGGCCGGCATGCCGGGGATGGGATCGGGTTTACCAGGGCGATCAGGGTCGTCGTCACCGGAACTGGAGAAGCCGAACGGCAGATTGCTCATGGGCCCACGGTACTGCGACACGGCTCCGGTGCGGCGCTGCGTGCGGGGGGTATCGCCCTGGGCGGAACCTTTACTCTCGGGTCATGTCCCGCTTCCGGTCGATGTCGGCCCGCGCTCGCACACTGGTCGTCGGGTCGATCGTCAGTGCGCTGCTGATCGGCGTGGGGGCGAGCGTGCCGATTCCGTACGTCGCGCTCGGCCCCGGAGTCACCTACAACACGCTCGGCACCGTCGAGGGCACGCCCGTCATCAGTTTCTCGGGCAGCGCGCCGGCATCGGTGAAGCAGAGCGACGGCACCGGACACCTCAACATGACGACCGTGTCGGTGTACGACAGGCTTCCGCTGTTCGAGGCCATGGGCATGTGGATGTCGGGCCAGTACGCGCTGGTTCCGCGGTCCGAGGTCTACCCGCCGGACAAGACGGTGGAACAGGTCAACCAGCAGAACACGCAGGACTTCCAGGACTCGCAGTCCGCTGCCGAGATCGCCGCGCTGCGATACCTGAAGTACCCCAACGTCGTCTACGTCGGCACCATCGCCGAGGGATCACCCAGCTACGGCCTGCTGCAGCCGCAGGACCAGATCACCGCCGTCGACAGCACCAGGGTCAGCGACTTCCCGTCCCTGCAGGCCGCCCTGACGAACACCCTGCCGGGCCAGGTGGCGGGGGTGACCGTGCTGCGCGGCGGGAAGACGGTGGAGGTCAAGGTCAAGCTGAAAGCCGATGCCGCGAACGGCAAGCAGGGCTTCCTCGGGATCGGCGCGGTCGAGCGGCCAAAGGCGCCGTTCACCATCTCCATTTCCCTGGCCAACATCGGCGGGCCGTCGGCGGGGTTGATGTTCACCCTCGGGATCCTGGACAAGCTGACGCCGGGAGGCCTCACCGCCGGCCGGTACATCGCCGGCACCGGCACGATGGAGGTCGCCGACGACAAGGGCACCGTCGGCCCGATCGGTGGAATCCTGCTGAAGATGATCGCCGCGAAGGCGGCCGGCGCGTCGGAGTTCCTGGTCCCGGCCGACAACTGCCCGGAAGCACTGACCAGGGTGCCGCAGGGTCTGCACCTGGCGAAGGTCGCGACGCTCGACGACGCGGTCAAGGCCCTCGCGACGCTGCGCGCGGGCGGCACCCCGCCGTCCTGCTGACCCTCAGTCGAAAGTCGCCTGCAGCGCCACCAGCAGGTTGGGCGCCAGGTCGGCTCCGCGCAGCGGGGTGGCGTCATCCCGGCCACGGACCCGCAGCAGACATGCGCCGCCGGTCAGATCTCGCAGCACCCCCGCAGCCAGGCGGGCCTCCGCCCGGTCCGGGTGAGCGGCAGCCTGCTCCGCCGTGATCTCCACGTCCTGTCCGACGCGCCCGCTGCCTCGCCGGTCGTTCTGCCCGTCCGGATCGTGGTCCGGGCGGCCTTCGGTCCGGGTTGCCGGGTCGACGCCCGGACCGCCGGCCGGGGCACCCACCGCGGAGGGCGGCAGCACCACGATCTCCTGGACCAGGACGCAACCGGCCACCTCGGCGGGCCAGGAGATGTGCGACAGCGCCTCCGACAGGTCGCCGGCCGGCAGCGGGTCCTGGGCGATCGGGGTGAACACGCCGGCATCGTCCAGCGTGCCGGCGAGTGCCGGTTGGGCGGCCAGCAGCTCGGCCGTCCGGACGAGGGCGAACATCGTCGGCGCGGCATCCCAGCCACCGGCTCCCACGAACTCCTCCACCTCGGCCACCGCGGCGGCCAGGTCGGGATCCTCCCACCAGTAGGGCGGCGCAGGCCGGCCGTCGCCGGCCGCCCCGGGGGACGGTGAGGAGTCAGATTCGTCGCTGGACACCATGCGATCCTTCCACCGGCCGTGCCGGGCCGGCGAACCCGGCCGCCGCCCGGGACAACGGCGCAGGTGGCAGGGCGGGGCGGGCAGTCAACACCGCCGATTGCGGCCCGGCCACGGTTTCGTCGCAACGCACAGCGGTTGACCGGGGAACCACCATCGCCCGCCTACAGTTGAGCAAGCGACGAGGCGCAGTGGCTCGGCGCCCGGACCATTGAGATTGATCTGCCAACACGAGGAGTCCAGTAGTGGCCATGCGGCCCCCGATCGGCATGCCCACCATGTCGAAGCGATCGAAGCGAGTCCTGATCACGATCGCCGTGCTCATCGTGCTTGCCGTGCTGTGGTTCCAGTTCGTCGGCGTCTTCATCGACTGGCTGTGGTTCGGCGAGGTCGGCTACCGGCAGGTGTGGTCCACCCAGGTGGTCAGCCGGATCGTGCTGTTCCTCATCGGCGGCATCGGCGGCGCCGGCGTGGTGTTCGCCTCGTTGCTGGTCGCCTACCGGTCGCGACCGGTGTTCGTGCCCTCCGGCGAGGTCGACCCGCTGAGCCCCTACCGGACGGTGGTGAGCAGCCGCCCCAAGACCTTCGTCTTCGCCATCTCCATCCTGGTCGGGCTGATCTGCGCCTTCTCGGCGCAGGGTGACTGGCAGACCGTCCAGCTGTGGATGCACGCCCAGACCTTCGGCCAGACAGATCCGCAGTTCGGCCACGACGTCGGCTTCTACGTCTTCATCCTTCCGGCCCTGCAGCTGATCCTGAGCTGGCTGTTCGCCATCGTCGCGCTCAGCTTCTTCGCCGTGCTCGTCACCCAGTACCTCTACGGCGGGCTCCGGCTGTCCGGCGCCGGGCGCCGGATCACCTCCCAGGCTTCGCTCCAGCTGTCCCTGCTGGTCGGCCTGTTCGTCCTGGTCAAGGCGATCCAGTACTGGTTCGACCGGTACGCGCTGCTGTTCTCCAACCGCGGCGGGTCGTTCACCGGCGCGTCCTACACCGACGTGAACGCGGTACTCCCGGCGAAGATCATCCTGATGGTGATCGCCGCCATCTGCGCGGTCGGCTTCATCGTCGGCGCCTTCCTCCGCTCGGTGAAGCTGCCCGCCGTGGCGCTGGCGCTGCTGGTGCTGTCCAGCGTGCTGATCGGCGGGGTGTGGCCGCTGGTGCTGCAGCAGGTGGTGGTCAGCCCCAACGGCATCTCCAAGGAACCGCCCTACATCCAGCGCAGCCTCGACGCCACCAGGTCCGCCTACGGCATCGGCCCGGACACGGTCACCTACACGAAGTACTCCGGGCAGCTCAGCGTGCCGGCGTCGGACGTCGTCAACGACACGGGGACGGTGCCGAATGCCCGGTTGCTCGACCCGAACGTCCTGTCGCCCACCTTCACCCAGCAGCAGCAGCTGCGGAACTGGTACGGCTTCCCCGACCAGTTGGCGGTCGACCGGTACACCATCAACGGCAAGACCCAGGACTACGTGGTCGCCGCGCGCGAGCTCGACGAGAACGGGCTGTCCGGAGACCAGACCAACTGGATCAACAAGCACATGGTCTACACCCACGGCGACGGGTTCGTGGCTGCGCCGGCCAACCAGGTGGCCAACGGCGGCTACCCGGCCTACACGGTGTCCGACATCTCCGGCCAGGGCGCCATCAAGGTCAACCAGACGCGCATCTACTACGGCCAGCTGACGACGGACTACTCGATCGTCGGGGTGGACAACGGCAGCCAGCCGCGTGAGAAGGACACCAACGACCAGCCATACGCCTACACCGGCACCGGCGGCGTACACATCGGGAACCTGTTCCAGCGCCTGGTGTTCGCCACCAACTACAGCGACGCGAACTTCCTGTTCTCCTCCGAGATCAACGGCAACTCCAAGATCCTCTACAACCGGGATCCGCGGACCAGGGTGCAGAAGGTCGCGCCGTTCCTGACCACCGACACCGCGCCCTACCCGGCCGTCGTGGACGGCCGGTTGGTGTGGATCGTGGACGCCTACACCACCGCGCAGAATTATCCGTACAGCAAGAACGTGTCGCTCTCGCAGGCCACCAGCAACTCGCTGGACGCCCAGGGTGCGGCCGCCCAGGCGAACACCCAGGTCTCCTACATCCGCAACTCGGTCAAGGCCACGGTCGATGCCTACAACGGCACGGTGACGTTGTACTCGGTCGACGACAGCAAGCTGGATCCGATCCTGAAGGCGTGGGAGGGCATTTTCCCCGGTCTGATCCAGCCAACCAGCGCGATCTCGCCGGACCTGCGGGCGCACTTCAAGTACCCGCAGGACCTGTTCGAGGTGCAGCGCTCGCTGCTGGTGCAGTACAACGTGCAGAAGCCGGTCGACTTCTTCAACAGTTCCGGCTTCTGGAAGGTCCCCGGGGACCCGACGTCACCGTCGGACTCGTCCCTGTACCAGCCGCCGTACTACCTGCAGGTCAAGCTGCCGGGCGATACCGAGTCGCATTTCGACCTGACCAGCGTGCTCACCGGGTTCTCCCGTGACTTCATGGCGGCCTATGTGTCAGCTGCGTCGGATCCCGGGAACTACGGCAAGATCACCGTTCTCACGCTGCCCACGGCGACCCAGACGCCGGGCCCGGCACAGGTGCAGACCCTGTTCCGGACGACGTCGCAGATCAGCAGCCTGGTGACGCTGTCCACGCAGACCGGCGGGTCCCGCGTCATCTTCGGCAACCTGCTGACGCTGCCGGTCGACAACGGGCTGCTGTACGTCGAGCCGTTCTACATCCAGGGCCAGGCGTCGTCGTCGTCCTACCCGCAGCTGAGCAAGGTGCTGGTCTGGTACGACGGCAAGGTCGGCGTGGGCAACTCGCTGACCGAGGCACTGGAGGCGGCCGCACCGGTGCAGACACCGACGACCGGCGGTGGTACCGGAACGAGCACGCCCCCGACGTCAGGGGCCAGCGTCACCAGCTCGTCCAGCCCCACCACCTCCGCGCCGCTGCCCGCCAACCAGCAGCAGGCGCTCGCGCAGTTGAACACCGCGAATCAGGACCTGGTGACGGCGAAGGCCTCGGGGAACCTGGAGAAGATCGGTGCCGCCAGCCAGCGGCTCCAGGATGCGGTCGAGAACTACCTCAAGCTCGCCGGTACGTCGCTCACCACCACACCTGCGACCAGCACAGGATCGTCGGGGACCGGCACGACCGCTGGCGGCTGAGTCAGAAGCCGTTGCCGCTCAGCCGATTTGGCTTCGGTCACACCACTTGCTACAGTGGTGTGACCGCCAACGCGGGGTGGAGCAGCTCGGTAGCTCGCTGGGCTCATAACCCAGAGGTCACAGGT
>CAXTBG010000022.1:0-63039 GCA_964242105.1 uncultured Nakamurella sp.
CACCGCCAACTCAGCCCGGCCGCTTGACACCCCCGGTCCAGGGATGTCTGACCCGCGCGCCGTGGTACAGCTCCAGTAAGTGCATGACTCGACGGGGCGGTACGCACAGACGTGAATATCCTGGCCATCAGCGGACAGACCGTCGGCAACCAGTCGGCCCAGCGGCCGCAGACAAGTCGTTCACGTGCGTAGGATCCGCCAGATCCGGCAGACTCGGCGCAGTGATCGGTTGACGTGCGAGACGAGGACGACATGCCACAACCCGTTCCACTCGAGCCCTTCCGCTCAGGATCGACACTCGAACTCGACGATCTCCGCCTGCTCGTGGTTCTGGCCGACGAACTGCACTTCGGCAGGGCCGCGGGCCGATTGCACCTGAGCCAGCCAGGTCTGAGCTATCGGGTGAAGAGAATGGAGGACAACCTGGGCTATGCGCTGCTGGCCCGCACTCAGCGCAGGGTGGAGCTGACGGCGGCAGGGTCGGCAGTTCTGCAGGCCGCCCATCGGATTCTTGACGACGCGGCCCGACTCGTCGAGGAAGGCCGCCGGATCGCCCGTGGTGAGGTCGGCAGCTTGCGGGTCGGCTTCGTCGGAACCGCTCTCTACTCGACGCTTCCCGTCGCCCTCCGCGACATCCGCTCGCGCTATCCCGACATCGGGCTCGAATTGTCGGAAATGAAGACGGCTCTGCAGGTGCGGGCCCTGCAGCAGGGTGAGCTCGACCTCGGACTGGTGCACCTTCCGTTGGCTGGCAATGCCGGGTTGGAGACCGTCGCTCTGACCACCGATGCAGTCGGACTCGCACTGCCTGCTGACCACCGGTTGGCGGCGCGCAAGACGGTGGAGCTCAGCGCGCTCTCCGGCGACGATTTCGTGCTCTTCCCGCGCGACCTGGAGCCACATACCCATGACAGCTACGTGCAGGCCTGCGTCGCAGCAGGTTTCGCGCCCCGTGTTGCACACCGGGCGACCGGGTTGCAGACGATTCTGGGTCTCGTCGCAGCCGGCATGGGTGTCGCATTCGTCTCCCAGTCGGTTGCGGCGAACCTGCGCCGGACGGGTGTGGTGTTCCGGCCGCTGCGCGCCGGAGCACCGAGCCTGACCACGGGCCTGGCCTGGACTGAGTCGTGCGAGAAGCCCACGATGCCCCTGGTGCGGGACACGATGGTGCAGGCATTCCGCACGCCGTGAGCTGGGCGTGCTGAGCCGTTGATCAGCCGTGCCTATCAATTCGGTCCGGACTCCTATTTCACTTATGGACGGCGGGTGCGCAGACTGGCGGCATGCCCGATGATCGCAGTCAACCGAATCCGCACCGACCTCGACGGCTGCAGAGCCGTCCGAAGACGCCTGCGCGCGCCGTCAGCTGCCGATGAACGCCGTGTTCCCCACCGTGGCAGTGGTCGGGCTGGGGGCGATGGGGTCGCGACTGGCGTCGAATCTCGTCACCGACGGTTTTCCCGTTGTCGTCACCAATCGTAGTGCGGCGGTCGCTGAGCCACTGGTCGCACGAGGAGCGGCCTTCGCGGCTTCTGCACGCGAAGCGGCGGCACAGAGCGATGTGGTGATCGTGGCCGTCACCGACGACGATGCGTCGCGCCTGGTGTGGGTCGCTGGCGAACACAGTGTGCTGCAGGGCGTGTCGCCGGGACAGATCGTCATCGAAAGCAGCACGGTCAGTCCCGGATGGGCGCGCCGGCTGGGGGAGGAGGTGACGCAGCGGGGTGCGCGTTTTCTCGAAGCGCCGATGGTCGGCTCCCGCGCCCAGGTCGAGGGCAGAGCCCTGGTGCACCTGGTGGGCGGCCTGGCGGACACGCTCGAGGAGATCCGGCCCATTCTGGCGGTGAGCGCGCCGACGATCCACCACTGCGGCCCGACCGGTACGGCAGCGACGACCAAACTCGTCGTCAACGCCCTGTTGGCCGTCCAGGTTGCGGCAGCAGCAGAGCTACTGGGCGCCGTTCAGAAGTCGGGCATGTCCGCCGACGAGACCTTGTCCCTGTTGGGCACGCTGCCCGTTTCCAGCCCGGCGTTCCTGCGAACCGCTGGTCTCATGCTGGCCGGCAACTTCGCTCCCCAGTTCACCACCGATCTCGTGATCAAAGACCTCCGTTACCTGATGGAACTGGCGGCCCAGGAAGGAGCAACGCTGCCACTGGCCGGTACCGCCCTTGCCGGATTCCAGTCCGCATCGGCCGCTGGACATGGCGGAGACGACATCACCTCCCTTGCAGCTCTTTTCCTGCAATAGCCGGAGTGGCCCGTCCCGATCCGAATTTTCACCCGACGACAAATGCTGAACCCCCACAGGACAGGAACCATCACATGCAGTCCATCTGGATCGAGATCCCCGCAATCGACCTGCACCGCGCCAAGAGCTTCTACGAGTCCGTCTTCCTCCACGAGCCCACTCCCGTCATCGTCGACGGCGAGCGGCAGATCACCGTCATCGACGGCAGCCCGACGGTGTCGCTGAACCAGGTCGCCGGCTTCGACCCCGGCACCACCGGCCCACTTCCGTACTTCCATCTCGAGGGCTCGCTCACCGACGTTCTCGACCGCGTGGCCAGAGCGGGCGGAAAGGTGATCGAGGACGCGCATGCACGGGGCGAGAACGGGTTCTTCAGTCAGGTCCAGGACTCCGAAGGCAACGCGATCTACCTGCACACGGCGAGTGGCTGAACCAGACGCGTCCGGACCCAGCTGCCGAGCCGGCCCCCGGCCCGCGGCGGGAGCTCACGGGCCGGAGTCGCCGCGCGGACGCGACTCGGAATGCGCCGGGGTCTCCAGCTCACCGCCTTGCTGCGCCAGAGCCCTGTCGCGCAGGGTCGCGTGGTGTGTCGCGTACTGCGGACCTCTCGCCGCGATCGCGCGGTGTCAAGTAATCGATCAGCGCTGGGCCGGCGCGTCCCGGGGCAGCAGCACTAGCGTCCTCGTGATCGATGCTGATAGCTTGTGTTCGCTCCGAGGCCCTCTGCACCGATGGGATGGACCCGCAAGACTCTGCCTTTGTTCCAATCCTTGGAAGGGACGTGCGTCAATGTTCGCCGTCGAGCGTCGTCAGGCCATCCTGGATCTGGTTCACACCCGAGGTGCGGTTTCGTTGCGGGACCTGGCCCAGGCGGTGGGAAGTTCGGAAGTGACTGTGCGGCGCGACATCCAGGCGCTGGAGAGCGACGGACTGGTCGACCGCCGGCGTGGGGGAGCGGCGCTACCCGGCGGCCTGTCGCACGAACAGAGCTACCGGCAGAAGTCGCTCGTTGCCGCCGCCGAGAAGGCGGGCATCGCCGATCTCGCCGCGGACCTGGTCGACGAGGGCGACGCCATCGTCATCGGCGCAGGATCGACGACCGAGGAGTTCGCACGGCGGTTGATCCGGATGAAGGACCTCTCGGTGGTGACCAACTCCGTCCTGGTCGCGCAGGTGCTGGCCCGCAGTGCGGTCGAAGTGGTGATGACGGGCGGGTCGCTGCGTGGCACCACCTACGCGCTGGTCGGTGGAGCTGCGGAACATTCTTTTGCCCAGGTCCGCGTGCGGCGAGCGTTCCTGTCCGGCAACGGATTGACCGTGCAGCGGGGCTTGTCCACGCCGAATCCGCACGTTGCCGGCGTGGACCAGGCGATCGCGGCGGCGGCCCAGGAGGTGGTCGTGCTGGCCGATCACACCAAGTTGGGTGTCGACACCATGTTCCAGACGGTGCCGACCCAGCAGATCGCTCATCTGGTGACCGATGGCGGTGGGGACCCTGCCCTGTTGGCCGCTCTCGGTGCCGCCGGCGTGCACGTACACACTGCTCCGTGAGACGTCACGAGAGGAGGCCGGACGCGGACCTGATCGATGTCTGATCGTTATAACGCAATAGTTGATCGGTCTTGACACGATAGGGCTGTGCTGGCAACGTGCGCGGCGGCGTGGTGATCCATTTCGCATTCCCGGCCGGTAGAGCCCCTGCCGCCACCGCCACCGCCACACACTCTTGCGCGCAATCACAAGGATGTGCGCCTTCATCACAAGGACGTGACTGAATGACACCACGACTCAATCGCGGCGGCCAGACGCTCGCCGTCGCCGTTGCGCTGGGCCTGGCCCTCGCCGGTTGTGGCAGCAGTTCGACCGGATCGGCCGGAGCAGGCACTTCCTCGGCCGCAGCGGTGACCAGTTCGAGCCCGGCTGCAGCGAGCAGCGGGTCGGCGTCGAGCTCGGCTGCCGCGCCCTCCTCCGCCTCCGGTGCCGTTTCGTCGGCCGCGGGCGGGGCCGGTTGTACGGCCGCGAAGCTCGGTTATCCGGCGGTCACCAGCTTCAAGGGCGTCAAGGTCGGTTTCTCGCAGTCCGAGCCGGACAACGCCTCCTTCCGGGCGGCCGAGACCAAGTCGATGAAGGACGAGGCGGCCAAGCAGGGCGCAGAACTGCTGTACGCCAACGCCAACAAGGATCCGCAGAAGCAGATCGCCGACATCAAGGACCTGATCACCAAGGGCGCCAAGCTCCTCATCGTCGCCCCGCTGAACAGTGACGGCCTGCAGCCGGCCTGGGATGCCGCCGCCGCTGCGAAGGTGCCCGTCATCACCGTGGACCGCCTGGTGTCTCAGGTCGCGTGCAAGGACTACGTGACCTTCATCGGTTCGAACTTCGTCAAGCAGGGCACGCGTGCCGCTGACGCGATGGGTGGAGCCCTGGGCGGAAAGGGCAACGTCGCCATTCTGCTGGGTTCGTCGGGGAACGGTGTGACCACGGACCGCACCAGCGGCTTCGTCGACGAATTGAAGGCAAAATACCCGGGTATCACCGTTTCCAAGCAGCAGACCGGCGACTTCGACCGGGCCAAGGGTCAGGCCGTCGCCTCGCAGCTGTTGCAGGCCGACCCGACCATCACCGGTATCTACGCCGAGAACGACGAAATGGGAGTCGGCGCCTACAACGCCATCAAGGCCGCCGGGAAGAGCCCGGGCAAGGACATCAAGATCGTGTCGGTCGACGGCATCAAGGATGCGGTCAGCAAGATCCAGACCGGTGAGTACACGGCCGTGATCCAGTCCAACCCGCGTTTCGGGCCGCTGGCGTTCAAGGCCTTGATGGACTTCGAGAATGGCACACCGGTGCCGGCGAAGATCATCATCGACGACGGTGACTACCTGGACGCCGCCGCCGCGAAGGCCAAGTTCGACCAGGCCTTCTAGCGTCTCGGGGCCGCCCGCACCCCGACCGCCCTGAACCAATCATCGATGGAATTGAGTGAGCATCCACCATGACGGTGATCAACGCTGCCAACCCCGGGCCACCGGTCGCCGGCGATCCGGCGGCTCCCATCCTGGAAGCCAGGGGAGTGAGCAAGACGTTCCCCGGTGTCAAGGCGTTGCAGGACGTGTCGGTCAGCCTGCGCGGCGGTGAGGTGCATGCTCTCGTGGGCGAGAACGGAGCGGGCAAGTCCACGTTGATCAAGCTGTTGACCGGCGTCTACCAGTTGGACGCCGGTCAGCTGCTGCACAACGGTCAGCAGGTTTCCTTCGCCGATCCCAAGGCAGCCCAGGACGCCGGAATCAGCACCATCTACCAGGAAGTGAATCTGGTACCACTGCAGAGCGGGGCCCGGAACCTCTACCTGGGACGCGAACCCCGGACCCGACTGCGCCTGGTGGACTACAAGAAGATGAACCGCGACGCGAAGGCGTTGCTGGACGATTTCCACATCGACGCCGATCCGACCGTCCCGGTGGCCACGCTCGCCCTGGGCGCGCAGCAGATGATCTGCGTGGCCCGGGCCATCTCGCTGGACGCGAACGTCGTGATCATGGACGAGCCGACGTCCTCGCTCGAGACCCGGGAAGTGGAAACCCTTTTCGGACTGATCGAACGGCTCAAGAGCGACGGTATCGCCGTGGTGTACGTCAGTCACCGCCTGGACGAGCTGTACCGCATCTGCGACCAGGTCACCGTCCTGCGGGACGGGCGCCTGGTCCACACCGGCCCGATCAGCGAACTGCCCCGCAAACAACTGGTCGCCACCATGCTCGGCCGTGAACTGCTCGAACAGCACTCCCGTTCCGCCGCAACGCCACCCGCCGATCTGAACGAGCGACCCGAACCGGTGCTGGTCGCCGACCAGCTGAACCGGCGCGGGCTGCTCCACGACGTCTCCTTGCAGATACGCCCGGGGGAAGTGGTCGGCCTCGGTGGTCTCCTGGGCGCTGGGCGCAGTGAAACCGCAAAGGCCATCCTCGGCGCGCAGATCCTCGATTCCGGCTCCGTCACCGTCGGCGGTCACGAGGTACGTACCGGGTCACCGGCCCGGTCGATCCAGGCCGGCGTCGTCCTCCTTCCGGAGGACCGCAAGATCGACGGCATCCTGCCGAACCTGTCGATCCAGGACAACATCGTCCTCGCTGCGCTACCCCGGCTGTCCACCCGTGGGGTGTTCTCCGACAAGGCGGCACGAAAGCTCGTCGACACGTTCATGAAGCGGCTCAACATCAAAGCGTTCGGACCGAGCCAGAAAGTAGGGACGCTGTCCGGTGGCAATCAGCAGAAGGTGTTGCTCGCCCGCTGGTTGTGTCTGAACCCCAAGGTCCTGATGCTCGACGAACCGACCCGCGGCATCGACGTCGGCGCGAAAGCCGAGGTCCGCCAACTGATCGACGAGTTGGCCGAGCAGGGACTCGGAGTGCTGCTCATCTCCTCGGAGACCGAAGAGCTGGTCGACGGGGCACACCGCATCCTGGTGCTGCGCGACGGCGCCATCGTGGAAGAACTCAGCGGAGAACAGCTGACGGAAAACGATCTGGTCCAGGCCATCGCCGGCACCGGCGACGTAGCCGGGGACGCCCACCATGACTGAGACGCAGTTTCGCCGCGCCACCACGCCCGTCGACAGGAAGAAGGTCCTGTCCTTTCTGCAGGAGAACGGCGTCTACTTCGCACTCGCGCTGCTCATCCTCTACAACATCATCTTCAC
This sequence comes from uncultured Nakamurella sp., assembly GCA_964242105.1. GTDB lineage: Bacteria > Actinomycetota > Actinomycetes > Mycobacteriales > Nakamurellaceae > Nakamurella. The sequence continues at coordinate 6,951 of CAXTBG010000022.1, forward strand.
CAAGTTCTGGTTCACTCCGAGCAACCTGAAACTGCAGGTGGTGCTCGTCGCCCCGATCCTCATCGTCGCCCTGGGCATGGCCCTGGTGATCGGTACCGAGGGCATCGACCTGTCCGTCGGGGCGACGATGGCCATCTCGGCGTCCGTCATCGGCCAGAGCCTGGACGCCGGTCTACCTGCCTCGGTGATCATCCCGCTGGTCCTGATCGCCGGCATGGTCGTCGGTTCGATCGCCGGAACCCTGGTGGCCTTCTTCGAGGTGCAACCCATCGTCGCCACCCTGGCGCTGCTGGTCGCCGGCCGCGGTATCGCCGTTCTGCTGCAGGCATCGACGTTGAGCGTGTCGGACCCGACGCTGCTGAAATTCGGATCCGGGTCGTTCCTGGGTATCCAGGCCCCGTTCTACGACGCACTGGTTCCGGTGGTCATCATTGCGGTGGTGGTCCGCCGCAGCATCTTCGGTCGCCGCATCGTCGCCATCGGCGACAACGTGCGCGCCTCGTTCCTCTCCGGCATCCCGGTCCGCAGGACGCTGCTGGTCGTGTACATCGTCAGCGGTCTGCTCGCCGCCTGGGCCGGCCTGGTCGTGACCACGTTCACCAGTACCAACGACCCGAGCACCAACGGCCTGGGCTACGAGCTGTACGCCATCACCGCCGTCGTCGTCGGGGGCACTCCCCTGTCCGGCGGCCGCGTCCGCATCGTGGGCACCATCGCCGGCGCCCTGGTGATGCAGGTCCTGCGCAGCACCCTTGCGTTCCACAACTTCACCGACGCGGTCACCCAGATGGTCACGGCCGTCATCATCGTCATCGCCGTTCTGGTCCAGCGGAAGCGAGCACGCTCATGAGCAGCAGCGACGACGGCCAGGGCCTGTCCCTCGACGCCGCCCGCGGGGCCGGCGTGGAGGCCTCCCTGCAACCGAGGTCCACCCGCGCACGGGTCGCGCACCTCCTGCAACGCGACGGCGTCGGCGCCATGGTCGTCCTCGTCCTGGTCGTCGTCTTCGCCGCCAGCACCGTGGACGGGTTCGCGTCGCTGGAAAACCTCCGCAACGTGTTGATCAGCGTGTCGTTCCCGGCGATCATCGCCATCGGAATGACGCTGGTCATCATCACCGGCGGCATCGACCTGTCCGTCGGCTCGGTCTACGCGCTGGCCGCGATCTCGTGCACCAAGGTCCTGGACGTCTCGAAAGGCTTGAGCGGCAACGCCATCGAGGCGATCGCGCTGGCTCTCGGCGCTGCGCTGCTCATCGGGCTCGTGCAAGGCATTCTGATCGCCCGGGTGGGGCTACCCCCGTTCATCGTCACCCTGGCCGGGCTCTACGGCGTCCGCGGCCTGGTCTTCTTCGTCAGCGACAACGGCAACGACGTCTACTCCGCGCCGCAGACCGGCGCGTTCTACCGCTTCGGCACCGGAACGCTGTTCACCATCGGCTATCCGATCGTACTGGCCCTGATTCTGTACGTCGTCGCCCACATCACCCTCTCCCGGACGTCGTTCGGTCTGACCACCTACGCCCTCGGCGGCAGCGAGGACGCCTCCTCGCTGATGGGCCTCAAGGTCCGGAGCACCAAGGTCCGGTTGTACGTCATCTCCGCCGGTCTGGCTGGTGTCGCCGGCATCCTGGCCGCCGCCTACAGCCAGTCCGGCACGCCCGACCTCGGCCGCGGCTTCGAGCTCAATGCGATCGCCGCAGTCGTCATCGGCGGAACATTGCTGACCGGCGGCGCAGGATCGTTGATCGGCACACTGGCCGGTGTACTTCTGCTCGGCGTCGTCAGCAGCTACATCAACCTCGGCACCAGCCTGCCGCAGGCCGCGCAGGCGGTCGTCACCGGCGTCTTCGTCATCGTCGTCGTCATCGTCCAGCGCTATCTCAACAGAGTGCAGCGGAACTAGCCCGGCAACGATCAGGACGCCGCCCGGCACGCCACGAAACGTCGGGTGCAGTCCGCGGTGGATCCGTCGCCTGTGGAGCGAGGATCGGCCGACGGCGGCCGACACCACCGTTCGACGCGCTGGCTGCCGATGCGGCTGTGGTGAACCGATCCCGCGTTGCCATCGGGCACACTGTCCGACACGGGCGAAAGGGGCCGGCGTGGCGGTGGTGGAGATTCGCGGGGCGCACAAGACGTACCGGAGGTGGCGCAAGCCGCCGGAGCATGCCGTCCGCGGCCTCGACCTGACGGTCGAGGCGGGTGGGGTGTTCGGATTCCTCGGTCCCAACGGATCGGGGAAGACGACCACGATCCGGCTGCTGCTCGGCCTGGTCCGCCCCGATGCCGGGTCGCTCAGCCTGCTCGGCAGATCCGTGCCGGAGCAGTTGCCCGAGGTGATCGGCCGGGTCGGCTCGCTGGTCGAGACCCCGCTGTTCTTCCCGAACTTCACCGGCCGGCGGAACCTGATGCTGCTGGCCCGGGCCTCGAACATTCCTGCCGCCCGGGTGGACCAGATGCTGGAACTGGTCGACCTGTCCGGCCGGGCCGACGACCGGGTGAAGGGCTACTCGCTGGGCATGAAGCAGCGCCTGGGCATCGCGGCGGCGCTGTTGAAGAATCCGGAGCTGCTCATTCTCGACGAACCGGGCAACGGCCTGGACGCCGCCGGCATCCGCGAGGTGCGCGAGCTCGTCAAACGTCTCGGTGCGTCCGGGGTGACGGTGCTGCTGTCGTCCCACCAGCTCGGCGAGGTGCAGCAGGTGTGCGACCGGGTCGCGATCATGTCCCGTGGGCAGGTGATCGCCTCCGGTTCGGTGGCCGAGCTGCTGGCCACCCGGACGACCGGTGACGTCCGCGTCCGGCTGGCCGATGCGCAGCGCGGCCGCGAGGTGCTGCAGCGTGCCGGTTTCACCGTGCTGCCCGCGGAGGATTCCTGGCGCGTCGGCGGGGTGAGCGACCCGGCTCTGGTGACCAAGGCGCTCAGCGACGCCGGTCTGTACCTGACCGAGTTGTCGCCGGTCGGTGCCGATCTGGAATCGGTGTTCCTGGACCTGACGTCCGACACCGCCGGCATCTCCTCGCCGGTCCAGGTGCAGGCATGACGGCCGCCGCAGTGCTGCAGGGCGAGCGCACCAGCGCGCCGACCTTCGGCCGGCTCACCTCGACGGAGCTGCGCCGGTTGTTCGCGCGCCGGTTCACCCTGGTGCTGCTCGGCGTCAGCGTGGTCGGTTACCTCGTGGCCGTGGCCTACCTGTTCCAGTCGCACGCCCAGCCCACGGCTGCCGACCTTGCCCAGGCGATCACGCAGCGCGACGCACAGATCCAGCAGATCGCCGATTCCGTACGGGACTGCCTGAAGGCACCCGGTGGGTCGGAATCCACGTGCGGGACCGTACCGACGGCCGCCGACTTCCCGGTCGACCAGTTCCTGGCCAACAGCCCGTTCCGACCCGAACAGGTCCCGGGCTACACTCTGGCGGTCGGGGCCGCCGTCGCGATGGCCGGCTTCGCGCTGGGCGCGACGTTCATCGGTGCGGAGTGGTCCACCCGGAACGTGGTGGCGTGGTTGTTCTACGAACCCCGCCGGCTGCGGCTGATGGCCGCCAAACTCCTTGCTGTCACCGTCTCGGTGCTGGCGCTGTCGGCGCTCGCCCAGGTGGTGTGGGGCGTCACCGCCCGGATCCTGCTGCGCGCCCGTGGCCTGCCGGTGTCGAGCCTGGGCCCCGACGCCGGGCATTTCTGGTCCGACGTGACGGCGGTGCAGGTGCGGGCCGCACTGCTGGTGCTCCCCGCCGTGTGGCTGGGTTTCGGGCTGGCCAACCTGATCCGCAACACCGCCGCCGCCCTGGGCATCGCGTTCGTGTACATCGTGATCGTGGAAAGCGTGCTGCGCGGCATCAGCCCCGCACTGCAGCCGGTGCTGTTCACCACCGGGGTCGCCGCGTGGGGAACCGAGGGCGGGGTGACCGTGTACGGCACAGAGGTGTTCGACCAACAGCTGGGGTACGTGGCTCCACAGGAGATCCACGTGTCGAACGCGTCCGGCGGCCTCACGTTGCTGCTGTACGCGCTGGTCGTCCTCGCGGTGTCCCTGGCGCTGTTCCGCAGGCGCGACATCACCTGACCGCACCGATCCTGACGGTCACTGATGTCGACCCGGGTCCCGTAGGCCGGCGTCGCCGGCTGTCTTGTTCAACCGGCGGGGCCTAGGAACTTGATCGCCCCGGGGCGTTCAATGTCCTGCCACAAGTATTGTCCGTGCACTTTCGGAGCGCGCGGGCGGTCCGGGGTGCGGAGACAGGTGGTCAGTGGCGGGGTCCGGGGTGGCCTGCGGGCGATTCGCTCCGGTTCGACGGGTCTCCCAGGGGAACCGGCCCGCGCCGCGCGTGATCGACCTGCAGCGTCGTGTGCAGCAGGTGGTAGTCACCCTGGAGCAGCACCTCCAGGTCACGCCGGACGGCATGGCAGTCGCGGGTGGGGTCCACCAGGACGTGTGCCGACAACGCCGGCCGCCCCGAGGTGACGTCCCAGATGTGCAGATCGTGCACCTCGTCGACGCCCGGGACGAGGGCCATGGCCGGACCGATCAGGCCCGGATCCAGATCGGCCGGCGCAGCTTCGAGGAAGATCCGGCCCGACTCACGCAGCAGGCCGTAGCCGGCCCTGATCATCAGGGCCGCAACGACGAGGGTCGCCAGGGCGTCGGCCCGCGCGAAGCCGGTGAGCGCGATCACCAGGCCGGCCACCAGGGTCGCCACGAAAGCGAACAGATCGGTCAGGATGTGCTGGAAGGCACCCTCGACGTTCAGGCTGCTGCGGTCCGCCCGGCGGAGCAGCCACGCGGCCGCGACGTTGACGGCGATACCTACGACGGCGGTGACGATGACGAGGTCCCCGGATACCGGAGACGGGTGGATCAGGCGGGCGATCGCCTCGTAGACGAACCACAGCGCGAGGAGCAGCAGGGTCAGGCCGTTCGCCTGGGCGGAAAGGATCTCCGCCCGCTGGAATCCGTACGTCCAGCGGCCACGGGCCGGTCGGGCGGTCAGGTTGGCCGCCAACAGGGCCAGGGCGATGGACACCGCGTCGGTGAGCATGTGTCCGGCGTCGGACAACAGGGCCAACGAGTGCCCGACGATGCCGACGACCACCTCGCCGAGCAGGAACACCACGATGAGGGCGAGTGCCCCGACGAGGAATCGGCGGTCGCTTCTCGCAGCCACGCCGTGCGTATGCGCATGGCCGCCGGGGGCCCGGTGTGTGGCCGAGGCTTGGCCTTCGCCGCTGGCCGGGTCCGGGGACCCCTGTTGCGCGCCCCGCATGCTGCGACGCTACACCGGCCCGCGAGACTGGAGCATCCTCAGCTTCCGACCCGCGAAAGGGGCGCACCGATGCCCACCAAGATCACCGTGATCTACGACAACCCGGTGGATCCGGCCGCATTCGAGGCCGGCTACGCAGACGGTCAGGTGTCGCTCGCCCGGGCCCTGCCGGGCCTGCAGTCCATGGAGACGTCGAAGGTCTGGCCGAAGGAGGACGGCAGCCCCACGCCGGCCTATCGGATGCTGGACCTCTACTTCCCGGACTACGACACCGCCAGCGCCGCCGTCACCACCGAACAGGCCGGCGCACTGTTTCCCAGCATCTTCGGCCTGGCGACCGGCGGTGTCCGCATCCTGTTCTCCGAGGTGGAAGAGGCCGTCACGCTCTGACGTCGAGGTCGTCGTACGGGCCCGCCTGCCCCCGGCCCGGGCCGCCGAACCCGCACCGGGGGCGTCCCGGGTCAGCCATACTGCGACTATGGGCAAGATGAGCTTGGGTCTGGACGACAGGTCCGCACGGTTGCTCCACGGCCCCGATGTGTGGACCGAGATCAAGCAGCTGCTGGCGGGTTACAACGATGTGCAGGCCGCGATCGCCTTCGTCGGTGCAGACGCCGACCAGTACCTGCAGCTGCGGGGGCCGGCGACGATCGTCGTCAACGCCGGTGACGAGGCGCTGCGCAACGGCTGGACCGATCCATCGGTGCTGCTGCGCTGGACCCGGCGCGGCGTGCGGGTGCACTCCATGGCTTCGCTGCATGCCAAGGTCCTCATCGCGCAGGGATTTCCGTCGTTCGTGCTGGTCGGGTCGGCGGATGTGCTGTCGGGCTCCGGACGGGCGGTGCAGGATGCCGTCCTGCTGGCGGACGAGAAGGAGACGGTCGACGAGGTGCGGGCTGCCGTCGCGCGGTGGCGCCGGCTCTCCGGAGAGCCGCTGACCGACGCGTGGCTCCAGGAGGCGTCCGCCCGGTACCGACCGACACCGCCTACCCGTGCCGCGCCGGTTCCCGTCGCCGCGACCGGCTCCGGGCCGGCCGTTGCGGAGGGGATCGATGACGGTGCCCCGGCCCCGGCCGCGGAGCCGACTCCGGCCCCGGACGCGGACTCGGCACCAGCCCCGCAGCCGGCGCTGGAGCCGGTCGCAGAACCTGATCCGGAACCCGCCGGGTTCCTGCCGGCCGAGAACCTCCCGGTCGCCGCTGCCGCCGCTGCCGCTCCCGCCGTCACCGCCGCTCCCGCGATCGCCGGATCGGCCGTCGGTGCCGGCTCGGCTGCGGGTGAAGGGCCCCATCCGGCGGAAGAGCCCGAGGAGGAAGCGGCCGTCCCGGTCGACCTCCAGCCGGAGATCGAGCCCCCGGCGCAGCCGGCGACAGGAACCGACGAATCCCCGGCCGACCGGCAGCCGGAGGCCGGACCGGAGCACACCCCGCCGACCGGCCCGGCCCTGCCCGCGGCAACGGTGGAGGTCAGGTGGCCGCGCCCGAAATTCATCTATCTGGCGACGCTGACCCGGGACGGCCGTGCCTCGGAGTCGGCGCAGGACAAACTCGACCAACTTCGAGCCGACCATCGGGTGCCGGCAGGCTCGACCGACACACCCATCCTCGAGGTGGAGATGTTCTGGTGGGACGCACCCGCCCGGTCGAGCGGGCGGCCGAGCGCCGTCTACCGCGAGGGCTGGCACGTCGTGCCGATAGCCGTGCCCTCGCTCGGCCGCCCGGCCGTGCTGTCACCGGTCCACTCGCCCGGTCAGGTGCTGCACTCGTTCACCGAGTACGTCGGTGGGCCGGCCCGGACGTACTACTACCTGCTGACCCACACCGCGGGAGCGGTGACCACGCTCCGCAAGCTGCGCGAGGCGCTGACCGCGGTCGGCGAGAAGCCGTCCTACGACCACGCGTACATGATGCAGCACAAGGTCGCCGCCATCCTCGACCTCTGGCCGGAGATCGGCTACTCGGACTGACCGCCGCAGCGCCCGAGCCTCCCGGCCCGACCTCGTTCCCCTGATGGGTTGCCCGAGCTCGGCGAACCGGACACCGCGACGGTGTTCAGGTGCACACTGTGCGCTATGTACCGGGCTCCGATCCGGTCGCCACTGCCGAGGGAGAAGCGATGACGATGCGCCGCAGCAGCGGGGTGCTCGGCCGTTGGTTGATCGCTCTGTCGCTGGTGGCAGGCGGCCTGGTGTCGACCGCTGTGGTCTCGACGGTGCTCGCAGCTCCGGCGGCCGCCGACCCGGCGCCGGCCGCCGCCAGCCAGTTGATCACGGTCCGCTCCTCGATCGCCGGATCCACCACCGCCACCCTGACCGCCTGGGAGCGCGGCTCGGACAACCGCTGGCGGGTCGCGATCGGGCCGGTGTCAGCACACGTCGGCGCCGGTGGCATCGGGCGGGCCAGCGAGGGCAGCACCCGCACCCCGGCCGGCAGCTTCCCGCTCACCCAGGCATTCGGGCGGCAGGCGGATCCCGGCACGTCGATGCCGTACTTCCGCACCGACTCCAGGGACTGGTGGGACGAGAACCCGTCGTCACCGACCTACAACCTGCATGTCCGGCAGGACGACAGCCCGGGCGGCGCGAGCGAGAACCTGTACGACTCGGGCAGCGTGTACGACTACGTCGTCAACATGGACTACAACACCGCGCGGGTTCCGGGCGCCGGCTCTGCCTTCTTCCTGCACGTCTCGGACGGCACACCGACCGCGGGGTGCGTGTCGGTCGACCGGTCGGTGATGGTGGCGATCCTGCGCTGGCTCGACCCGGCCCGCCACCCGTACATCTCGATCGGGGTGGGTGCCCCCTGGCGGCCGGCCGTTCCGGCCGGGGGAGTGGACCTGGTGCACCGGCCGGCCGTCGGGCGGCTGGGCGTGTCGGGCTGGGTAGCGGATGCCTCGGTGCCCGGCGCCGCCGTGCGGCTGTGGGTGACCGTCGCAGGACCGGCCGGGACGAAGGTGTACGGCTCGGTCACCGGGCGCTCCCGCCCCGACGTCGCGCGGGTCCATCCCTGGGCCGGCGGCGCCACCGGCTTCGCGTTGTCCGTCCCCGCGCAGGGAGCAGGCGTCAACCGGGTGTGTGCCTACGCTGCGCCGGCGCAGCAACCGACGAAACTCGTGCTCCTCAGCTGCCGCACGGTCCGGGTGCAGGACCCGTTCGGGGCGCTGGGCGCGGTGGCCGTCAGCCACGGGCGGCTCGTCGGCACCGGCTGGGCGCTGGATCCGGTGCACCCGGCGCGACACGTGCGCGTGCACCTGCGGGACACCTCGACCGGCGGCCTGCGAATGCTGGCCGTCCCGGCCGGCCTGTCCCGTCCGGATGTGGCCAGGGCCCATCCCGGATATGGGACGCTGCACGGCTTCTCGTTCGCGATCCCGCTGGGCGCCCACGGTCGGCACCGGGTCTGCGCCTACGCCATCGGCATTGGCGGGTCGATGACCAACCCGCTGTTGGGCTGCCGCGACGTCACGGCCTGACCGGCCCCCCCTGCTCAGGCACCCTGCTGCACGCGCCCGCCGCACGCGCTGCCCGCGGGCGACGACGGGGCGGGGTCAGGACGCGCTGGCCCGGTTGCGGGAGTTCGACGGGGAGTCCGACGGGTTCTGCCCACCCGTCTTCCGCCTGCTCATCGTGTCCATGGTCATGTCCTCCAGCTCCATGCCCTTGGTTTCCGGGATCTTGGCGAGCACGAAGAAGAACGACAGCAGGGCGAACAACGCGTACAGCCCGTAGGTGAACCCCAGCGAGAGGTCACGCAGCGGCGGGAACGTCACGGTGATCAGGAAGTTGAAGATCCAGTTCGCGGCCGTCGCGATCGCCATGGCCATCGCCCGGATGCGGTTGGGGAACATCTCGCCGAGCAGCACCCACATCACCGGGCCCCAGGAGGCGCCGAAGAAGACCACGAACAGGTTCGCCGCGATCAGCGTGGCCACGCCCCAGAACCCCGACAGCTGCGGCGCGAGGACACCCTTGGAGTCGGGCACGAACGTCGCCTGGGCGAAGCCCAGCGCCATCACGCCGAGGGTGAGGAACATCCCGACCGATCCGGTGAGCAGCAGTTTGCGCCGGCCGACCCGGTCCACCAGCAGGATGGCGACCACGGTCACCACGACGTTGGTGACGGAGGTGATCACCGACGCGGTGTAGGAGAACGATTCGGCGTACCCGACCGACTTCCACAGCGAGGTCGAGTAGTAGAAGATCACGTTGATGCCGACCAGCTGCTGGAACGCGGCGAGCAGGATGCCGACCCAGACCAACGGCAGCAGACCGAACCGGTTGCCGCGCAAGTCCTTGAACGACGGCCGGTCCTCCCGCGCGAGCGACGTCGTCATGTTGCCGATCCGCTCGTCGACCTCCGCCGGCGTCTCACCGAGCACCCGCCGCAGCACCTTGAACGCGCTGGCCTTCTTACCGGTGGCCACCAGGTAGCGCGGCGATTCGGGAATGCCGAGGGACAGCAGGCCGTAGATGACCGACGGAACGACGCCGACCAGGAACATCCAGCGCCAGGCCTGCAGGCCGAACAGCTTGGTGGTGAGCGCACCGTCCGGGCCGGCGGCCAACCAGGCGTCGGACAGCAGTGCGACGAAGATGCCCAGCACGATGGCCATCTGCTGGAGCGAGGCCAGCCTGCCGCGCAGGCTCGCCGGCGCGACCTCGGAGATGTAGGTCGGCCCGATGACCGACGCCACACCGATGCCCAGCCCGCCGACGAACCGCCACAGCCCCAGATCCCATGCCGAGAACGCCAACCCGGAGCCGAGCGAGGAGATCAGGAACAGGCCCGCGCCGAGCAGCATGACGCGCGGGCGGCCCCAGCGGTCGGCGAGGTTGCCGGCGAACCAGGCCCCCACCGCCGAACCGATCAGCGCGATCGCCACCACGATCCCGGTGACGCCAGAGCCGAGGGAGAAATTGCTCGAGATCGAGTCGACCGCGCCGTTGATGACCGAGGTGTCGAAACCGAACAGGAACCCTCCGACAGCGGCTGCGATCGAGATGGCGGTGGCTCTGGCGGGGTGACGGTCACCCGCGTCCCGGTCGGCCGGGTTCGACGCCTGGTTGCGCTCCACCATGTCTGCCTCTTTCGACGTCGAAAGCCTGGCCGGGCGGTCACTCTCCATCGCCCGCGTGCGATCGGTGACCCGTCGCCACAGCAGAGTATTCGCCGAGCTGTCCCCATTCGCATCCGGTGGGCATTCGAATCCGCGGGTATTGATCGTCTGCGATGATGCCGGACGGGCCATCGACGGCCCGTCGAGCCGAAGGAGTCACCATGACCACAGCCAGCGCCACACCTCCGCCGGATCAGCCGCTGCTGGTCTCCGCGGTGATCACCGGGCAGCCAGGCACCGGCGACGTCCTGCAGGAGATGCTGGAGACGCTGGCCGAGGCCACGCACGGCGAGGCGGGATGCCTGCTGTACAGCCTGCAGCGGGGCACCGACAACCGGGACCAGTTCGTCACCGTCGAGAAGTGGACGGGCCACGACGCACTGGCCGCCCACCTGGCGAGCGAGCACGTGCAGAGCGCGCTGGCCGGTGCGGGCGAGATCCTGGCCGCCGCACCGATGATCATCCCGACGATCCCGGTACACGCGGGCGATCCGGCGAAGAACACCTACTGATGTGGCATGACCTGCTCGTCGTCCAGCTCCCGGTGGCGGAGAAGATCCTCCGGACCGTCGCCGTCTACGTGCTGATCCTGGTGATCTTCCGGATCATCGGCAAACGGTCGATCCAATCGCTGAGCACCATGGATTTCGTCGTGATGTTCCTGCTGTCGAACGTGGTGCAGAACGCCGTCATCGGCAACGACAACTCGTTCACCGGGGGCGCCATCGGGGCGGTCACCCTGGTGGCGACCAATGCGGTGGTCGACCGGCTCGCCTTCGCGCTGCCCGGTTTCCGCCGCCTGGTGGAGGGCACCGCGACCCAGGTCATCACCGACGGCGTCGCCGACGAGGCCGCGCTGCGGCGCCTGGGTCTGCGGCAGGAGGAACTGGATCACGCGGTGCGCATGCAGAACGGCGACGACATCGGCGAGGTGGGATCGGGCACCCTGCAGCCGGGTGGTCAGCTGGTCGTCACCCTCAAGCCGGACCAGCAGGACGCGACGCACGCCGACATCGCGGAACTGCTGCGGCGGCTGGACCGCATCGAAGGCCTGCTCCGCCCTCCGCCGGCCGCCCACCCCTGACGACGCCGGGCGGCCCCGCTGAATCCCGGTCCGGTCCCGGGGTCGTCAGCTCGAGGGCTGACCGAATTCGGGTAACCGGGCCTGCAGCTGTGCCAGCACGGCGGGGTCCTGCGCGTCCATCCAGGCGATCAGGTCCCGGAAGGGCACGCATTCGACGTCGGGCTGCCCGCACCTGGCCAGGACGAAGTTCCCGAGTGCCTTCGTGTAGGCGTTGTTGTTCCAGGCCTCGAAGTGGTTACCCAGGATGAGCGGCGCGCGATTGCCGGTGTGCACCGCGTCGAACATGGCGTTGTACGTGGCCAGCACCTGTGCGGAGTCCTTCGCCGACTGGGCCGGGGTGACGCCGTCGCTGCTGGCGTGCCGTTGGGAGTAGTAGAAGTTGTAGTCCATGGTGATCTGCTTGTGGTGGGTGGGATGGTCCAGCACCGGCCCTTCGATCGGGAACTGCGACATCCCGATCTCCCAGATCCGGTAGCCGCCCTTGGTGTACTTGCTGGTCCGGGTCGGCCAGTAGAGGCCGTCGCGGGTGAAACTGGCGTCGTAGGTCATCCCGTGCGCCTGCAGCGCAGGGTAGAGGTCCGCCTTGTTGCCTTCCAGGCACGGCGTTCGTTCGCCTTTGATCTCGCCGGCCGGCAGGTCGAGTGCGGTGGCCAGGCCATTGTTGGTCTTCACATTCTTGACCAGGGTGAAGAATTGGTTCAATTCCTCGTTCCAGTCGCCGGTGTCCCAGACGTCTCCGCCGGGCGGGTCGTAGGAACAGAAGTGGCCGACGAAATGGGTACCGATCTCGTCACCACGGTCGAGGGCGTCGTTGAGGTCGGCGATCTCCACCGGCACGTCGGCCGCTGCGGGAAAGCTGATGGACGCCGCTCCCGGGCGGCGACCGGGGCCGGTGTACTTCGTCCTGGTCTGCTGGGAGAGCAGATAGGTCCCGGAGAGGAAACCGGTGAAGTGGAACGGGACCCTGTCCTCGATGGCCTTCCAGTACTGCCACTTCTCGTTCCAGCCGATGCCGTCGAAACTGACCACGACGAACTGCGGTGGCTGCTGGCCGGGCTTGAGCTTGACCGGCACGAAGCCGTCGGGTTGGCCACCGGGCGGGACCGTCGTCGGCTTCGCCGTGGTGCTCGACGGGGTGGTACCGCCTGATGCCGAGGGTGGAGCGGTCGACCCACGAGTGGTGGCGGAGGTGGCAACACCCGTCGCGCCGGCCGTTCCGCGAGCGGCCCCGCCGGTCACCGTGCTGGCGCTGGTGACGGTGACCGCGGCCTGCGACCCCGACGTGCACGACGCCAGCAGCACGCCGGCGGCGGCGCCGAGCGCCAGCCACCGAACCGGGCTGGTGCTGCGGAGCCGGCGAGCCGGGGCTGGCCGAGGTCGAATGTCAACTATCATCTTGGAATCCTCGCACGTGCGTGGTGTGCTGGGCGTCGTTGCGCGTCCGGCACCGGTCGACCGCCTCCGCCCGCACTCTCCGGCTGACCGTGCCGGGCCGTCACACCGAGAGCCGGGCACGGCGTTCGCACCGTCCGATACCGTGGCCGTCATGCCTTCTGCGCCGCCGCCGCACGTCCTGGTCGAGATCGAGGGCCGGCTCGGCCACCTGCGGCTGAACCGGCCGGAGCGGATCAACGCACTCAGTCTGGCAATGGTCTCGGTGCTCCTGGAGACGCTGACCGAGTGGGCCACGCATCCCGACGTGGATGCGGTGCTGATCGACGGGGCAGGACCGCGCGGGCTGTGCGCCGGCGGGGACATCCGCGAGCTGTACGAGGCATTGCGTGCAGGAGTCGTTGGCGCCGGGCGGTTCTGGGGCCTCGAGTACCGGATGAACGGGTTGATCGCTCACTATCCCAAACCGGTGGTGACCTTCATGGACGGCATCGTCTTCGGCGGTGGCGTCGGCGTGTCGGCCCATGCGTCGGTGCGGGTGGTCACCGAGCGCTCGCAGGTGGCCATGCCGGAGACCGCCATCGGCCTGTCGCCGGACGTCGGGGCGCTGTACCTGCTCGCTCGTGCACCCGGCGGGCTGGGTACGCACTGCGCATTGACCGGGGCGCGCCTGGACGGTGCCACTGCGATCCATGCCGGTCTGGCCGACCATCTCGTCGACTCCGCGGAGCTGCCCGCGCTCGCCGACCGGCTCCGGTCCGGCCAGGTTCCCGACTTCCCGCCGCGGTACCCGTCGTCCCATCCGTCGTGGATGGACAGCTGTTACGCCGCAGCGGATGTCGAATCGATCGCGGCGGCGCTGGCCGAATCGACGGAGCCGGCGGCGAACGCCGCTGCGTCGGAGCTGCTGGGGATGTCGCCGACGGCCCTGAAGGTGACCCTGGAAGCGCTCCGCCGGGCACGCGGCATGACGGTGGACGAGGTGCTCGAGCAGGATCTGCGGGTCGGCAGCGCGTTCCTCGGGCACCCCGACTTCGCCGAGGGCATCCGAGCGAGGGTGATCGACAAGGACCGCCGGCCGAAATGGTCGCCGTCGGACCTTCGGGAGGTCAGCAGGTCGGACGTGCTGTCCTTCTTCGATCCGGAATGGGGGTGACAACCACGATCGGCGTGGCGGTGAGCGGATGACAGGCCGCCGATGGCCAGGGCGCTCGATGCCTCCGACGAGGCGAGCAACACCCTGGCCATCTGCTGACGGCAGGCGGGTCAGCCGGCGAGGCGGCCGATCTCCGGTGAGCCCGGACGGACGTTGGCGGTGGTCGCCGAGATGCCGGCCAACTTCATCAGCTTGCGGACGTCATCGGCCTGCTCCGGGAGCATCACGGTGATGACGGTGCCGCCCGCGCCGGCCCTGGCCGTCCGGCCGGAACGGTGCAGGTACGCCTTGTGCTCCGTCGGCGGGTCGAGGTGCACGACCAGTTCGACGTCGTCGACGTGGATGCCGCGCGCCGCGATGTCGGTCGCCACCAACACCTTTGCGTTCCCGGTGGAGAAGGCGGCCAGGTTGCGCTCACGGGCGTTCTGCGAGAGGTTGCCGTGCAGGTCGACCGCCGGGATGCCGTTCTTGCTCAACGCGGCGGCCCACTTCTTGGCACCGAACTTGGTGCGCGTGAACAACATCCGCCGGCCGCCGCCGATGGCGAGCTGCCGGATGACCTCGTTGCGGTCGTCCTTGCTGACGGCGAACACGTGGTGGGTCATGGTCTCGATGTGGGAGGTCGCGTCGTCGACGGCGTGCACCGCAGGGTCGTGCAGGAAGTCGTTGACCAGCACGGAGATTCCGTTGTCCAGCGTGGCCGAGAACAGCAGCCGCTGACCGCCAGGGCGGGTGGCGCGCAGCAGCCGGCGGACGCCGGGCAGGAAGCCGAGGTCGGCCATGTGGTCGGCCTCGTCGAGGACGGTGACCTCGACGTCGGACAGGTTGCAGACGCCCTGCTTGATCAGGTCCTCGAGCCGTCCCGGGCAGGCGACGACGATGTCCACACCGGCGCGCAGTGCGGTGATCTGGGGGCCGAAACCGACGCCGCCGAAGATGGTGACCATCTTCAGGCCGGCAGCGGTGGCCAGCGGTTCGATGGTGCGGGCGACCTGCAGCGCTAGCTCCCGCGTGGGCAGCAGCACCAGTCCGCGCGGGCGGTGCGGGGTGCGGCGCCCCCCGGTGAGCCGGGCAACCAGCGGAACGGCGAACGCGATGGTCTTGCCCGAGCCGGTGCGCCCGCGACCCAGCACGTCGCGGCCGGTCAGCGAGACCGGCAGGGTGGCTGCCTGGATGGGGAACGGCGACAGCGCGCCGAGGGCGGCCAGCGGCTTGATCAACCGTTCCGGCACACCGAGTTCGGCGAAGCTGACGTCGGCCAGCGGTGCGGCGTCCGCGGTCACCGTGGTGGCCGCGGCGAACAGCGAACCTGCGGTGACCGGCCCGGACTCCCGCTGCGCCGACCGGACTGGGGCGGCGGGTGCGGCGGCGGTGGTTCGTGCCTGCGCCGACCGCTCGGCGACCAGGCGGTCGTTGGCGCCGGCAGGCTGGGCGGCGAACACGACGGGGGAGCGGTCGTCGAGAGCGGCGTTGCGGCGCCCGCCCCGCCCTCGGTCGTTGCGGGCCGGGCGGTCGGTACGAGCCGGGGCGCCGGTGCGGGGGGTGTCCGAGCGAGGCGTCCGGTCACGGGCCGGGCGGTCCGCGCCGGCGTCCCGGCGTGGCCGGGTGCCATCGGTGGCCGGAATGCTGTCGGCGAAGGCGCCGGTGGAGAACATCCCGCCGGTCGTCGCGCCGGCCGGGTAGGAGCCGCTGGTGTAGTAGGTGCTGGAGCCCGAGGCGGACCTGGAGCCACCGCCGTTCCGCGCGCCGGTCGAACGAGCTGCGCCGGAACGGTTCTGGCTGGATCCGCGGCCGCCGCCGGATCCGCTGCGGTTGGTCGAGCGACCGCGGGAGGAATCCGAGGAGGAGTGGGAGGGAGAAGACATGAGGATCGATGCGTCCTTGCTGCACCCCGGAGGGCACGGTGGCACGCGACCGGTGGAGAAGATTTCGATCAGCGGCCGCGCTGATGGTTGGCCGTAATGCTGGCCAACCCGGCAGAGGTGCACCGGCGGCGAAGAAGAACGCCCACTTTGGCGTCCACAGCAACGACCCGAGCGCACCGGTGGTGCGGCTCGACAAGATCAGTCTAGCCGACCAGGGGCCGGAACCGGGCTCGACCGGTGAGACGCGGCCCACGCGACCCGGGTCGCCATCCACTGGGGCAGTTCCGATGGGAGCCGCACCGTGGGTCTGACCGGGCCGAGTCAGCAGCTCCCGTGCCTGGCGTAATCCAGGTTGCGCTGATGGGCTCGAGGCAGCCAATCGGCGCCGTACCGCGCGCCGGGGCCGACCCGCGGATCGTTCGGCTCGATTCCGTGGGCGATCGCTTCGACGTAGTTCCGGTCGGCTGCGATGCGGGCGCCGATCTCGTTGCCGCTGGCGACGGTGCCGTGTCCGGGCACGAGGACGTCGACGTGGTTCTCCGCCAGCTGCTGCAGTAGATCGAGGGCTGCCAGGTAGGTCGCGCACTGATCGACGGCATCGGTGTCCAGCAACGGTATCTCGACGTCGGAGAGCATGTCGCCGGCCAACAGCACACCGGCATCGGCGAGCAACACCGCCGCATGCCCAGCGGCGTGCGCCTGGTGTTCGAACACCCGGATCGACCCATCCCACGGCACCGCGCCGTCACCGGTGGGTAGCGGCACCACCGTGCCCAGACTCTCGAGCGGGGCGCCGGGCGCGAACTCCGCGGTCGACGTCCGCATCGCCGGCAGGTCGGCTGCGGTCGCCGCCACCGCCGTGGCGGTGGCGTACCGCGGAGCATCACCGAGACGCGGATGCCACAGCACGTGGTCCCAGTGCGGGTGGGTGGCCACGCCCGCGACGACGGGCACGCCGAGCCGTTCGACGTCGTCGGCCAACTCGTCCAGATCCGCGCCGCTCACACCCGGATCGACGAGGAGCACGCCCGTCACCCCTCGCACCACGGTCGCATTGCTCATGCAGAAGTCGCTGCGGCGCACCAGCACACCGTCCGCTACTTCGGTGAGCATCGAACGGCCCCTTCGTTCGCAGGCCCAGACGGCACGCGGTCGAACGCATGGTTCCACGGTCGGCCGGGCGTGGTCATCGGCTCAGCCCGATGACCGTGATCCGGCTGCCATCGGTAACAGCGAAGCGCGAGCGCCCGGCGTCGACCGCCACCCGCGTCGGCCCCGAGAACGACCTGCTCCACACGATCGAGCTGTCCGCGGTGCCGGTGGACAGATCCGGCCACTCCGCCAGCAGGGCGCCGTCGTCCGCGTCGTAGAGGCGCGGATGGCCGTGGAGCGCAAGGATGCCGGCGGGCAGGGCCACCAGGTCACCTGCGGGTTCGACCAGCTGCCTCACCCACAGGAAGCGGCGCTCGTCGAACGACCGCCGCGCGATCACGGTGGGGCGCAGGTCGTCTGGGCCGTCAGGGTCGTTGGGCTCGTCCGTCGTGCTCACGACCACGCCACCGTCGACGAAGCAGGCTCCACTGACCTCGGCGCTGATCATTCCGATCATGCTGTAGATGTCGCCGACACCGTCGAGCCGTGACGGGTCGGCCAGTGCGGATGCCAGGTCGTACACGGCGAGGCTGCTCCAGGGGCTCCACACCCAACCCGCGCTCAACAGTTGTCTGCCGTCGGCAGAAACGGCCAGTCGGGAATGGAAGAAATCGGCGGGCTCCCGCATTCGGACCGTGCCGACCGGCTCGCCGGTGACCCCGTCCTCGACCTCGAGCCGGTTGTAGCAGTTCGGGCAGTGCACCAGGCCGGTGCGACCACCTGGCAACGTGAACAGGGCGACCGGGTACCGGTAGGCACCGGCCTGGTAGTCGCTGCGACTGATCTCGCGGACGGTGCGGCGGGTGCCGGTGTCGAGAATGAGTCCTTCGGTGCCGGTACTGGTGACCAGCGCGAGCAGATCGCCGCTCGGCGAAACGGTCACCGCGTCGAAGTCCGGACCGAACGGGCTCCGCCGGCGCTGAGTTTCCGACCCATCAACGGGAAACCTGCACCAGCCGGAGGCGACGTCCACCAGGTCGTCCCCGACCCAGGCGAGCGAGCGAACCCGCTCCGCCGGGTCGAGGTCGATCCGATCTACCTCGATCAGCGCTACTCCTCGGTGAGCACGGCGCCGGCGAACTGGGCGTTGTACAGCCGGGCATAGGCCCCGTCGGCAGCCAGCAGCTGCTGGTGGGTGCCCTGCTCGACGATGCGACCCGATTCCATCACCAGGATCAGGTCCGCGTCGCGGATCGTCGACAACCGGTGTGCGATCACGAAACTCGTCCGGTCGGTGCGCAGCGCCGCCATCGCGTGCTGGACGAGCACCTCGGTGCGGGTGTCCACCGAGGAGGTGGCTTCGTCCAGGATGAGCAGGGCCGGGTCGGCCAGGAAGGCGCGGGCGATGGTGAGCAACTGCTTCTCGCCGGAGCTGACATTGCTGCCCTCCTCGTCGATCACGGTGTCGTACCCGTCGGGCAGGCTGTGCACGAACCGGTCCACGAACGTCGCGCGTGCGGCGGCCATGATCTCCTCCTCGGACGCGCCCGGGCGGCCGTAGGCGATGTTGTCCCGGATGGTGCCGCCGAACAGCCAGGTGTCCTGCAGCACCATGCCGATCCGGGAGCGGAGGTCGCTCCGATTCATCGCGCGGGTGTCCACCCCGTCCAGGGTGATACGGCCGGAATCGATCTCGTAGAACCGCATGATCAGGTTGACCAGAGTCGTCTTGCCGGCGCCGGTCGGCCCGACGATCGCCACCGTCTGACCGGGAGCCGCCACCAGGGACAGGTCTTCGATCAGCGGAGTATCCGGCAGGTACCGGAACGACACGTTGTCGAATTCGACCCTGCCGTGGATCGAGGTCACCGGGGCCACCCGCTCGACTTCGGCCGACTGCTCCGGCTCGTCCAGCAACTCGAAGACCCGTTCCGCGGAGGCAACCCCGGACTGCATGACGTTCGCCATCGAGGCCACCTGGGTGAGCGGCTGGGTGAACTGGCGTGAGTACTGGATGAAGGCCTGCACGTCGCCGAGCGTGATGGCACCGCTGGCCACACGCAGACCGCCGACTACCGCCACTCCGACATAGGTGAGATTCCCGATGAACATCGTCGCCGGCATGATGATGCCGGACACGAACTGCGCGCCGAACGAGGCGTTGTACAGCTCTGCGTTCTTGTCCTCGAAGGTCTTCTCCACCTCGGGTTGCCGACCGAAGACCTTGACCAGGCTGTGCCCGGTGAAGGCCTCCTCTATCTGGCCGTTGAGCGCCCCCGTGTGCCGCCACTGGGCGACGAACATCTTCTGCGATCGTTTCGCCACCACCGTGGTGACCAGAAGGGTCAGCGGAATGGCAACCAGGGCGATCAGCGCAAGCAGGGGCGAAACGATGATCATCATGGTCAGCACCCCGACCACGGACAGCAGCGAGGTCAGCAGCTGGCTCATGGTCTGCTGCAACGACTGCGAGACATTGTCGATGTCGTTGGTCACGCGGCTCAACACCTCGCCGCGCTGCTGCCGGTCGAAGTAGGCCAGCGGCAGCCGGTTCAGTTTGTCCTCGACGTCAAGGCGCAGCCGCAGCACCGTGCGCTGCACGATCCCGTTGAGCAGGTAGCCCTGCAGCCACGAGAAGACAGAGCTGGCGACGTAGAGGCACAGCACCAGGATCAGGACGCGACCGAGCGCGGAAAAGTCGACACCCCGGCCGGGGACCAGGTTCGTCATCCCGGAGAGCAGGTCGGCGAAGCTGCTCTGGCCGCGTGCTCTGGCGGCCTCGATCGCCTGCTCCTTGGTGATCCCCAGTGGCAACTGCTTGCCGATGATGCCGGCGAAGATGGTGTCGGTCGCCTTTCCGAGGATCTTCGGCCCCAGGACCGTCAACGTCACGCTCACCACGGCGAGCAGGACGACCAGGTAGACGCCGAGTCGCTCCGGCCGCAGGCGTCCGAACAGCCGCTTCGCCGATGGAACGAAGTTCAGGGACTTCTCGGCCGGCATGCCTACGCCGCCGAACGGCCCGCCACCGCCCCCAGGTCCGCGGCGTGGCGCTGCGGCGCGAATGGTGGCGCGGTCCTCCTCCGACTGGCCGCCTCTGGCCGGTTCTGTCCTGGTGGTCATGCCGCCACCTCCGTGCTGATGGTCGTCGCGACGTTCGCTCCGCTCCTCGCTCGTTCCTCGCTGCGATGCTCACTCACTGCTGATGGCTCTTCGCGCAGGCGCTCATCGCTGTTCGCTCCGCTCCTCGCTCGTTCCTCGCTGCGATGCTCGCTCAGAGCTGATGGCTCTTCGCGCAGGCGCTCATCGCTGTTCGCTCCGCTCCTCGCTCGTTCCTCGCTGCGATGCTCGCTCACGCCGCTACCTCCGCACTGATCTGCGAACGGACGATTTCCGCGTACGTGCCGCACGTCTCGAGCAATTCCTCGTGCCGGCCGATGCCGACGATGCGGCCGTCTTCGAGAACGATGATCTGGTCGGCGTCGATGATGCTCGATACCCGTTGCGCGACGATGATCACGGTGGCCTCCCGGGTGTGCGGCCTCAGTGCCGCGCGGAGCCGGGCGTCGGTGGCCAGATCGAGGGCCGAGAAGGAATCGTCGAACAGGTAGATCGATGGTTGGCGCACCAATGCCCTGGCGATGGCCAGCCGTTGACGTTGTCCCCCGGAAACATTGGTGCCGCCCTGGGCGATCTTCGATTCAAGACCGTCCGGCATTCGTTCCACGAAGTTCTTCGCCTGGGCGATGTCCAGAGCCAGCCACAGGTCGGCGTCGGTGGCCTGGGGGTTGCCGTAACGGAGGTTCGTGGCGATCGTGCCGGAGAACAGGTACGGCTTCTGCGGCACCAGACCGATTCTCTCCCACAGCGTCTGCGGAGCCAGCTCACGGACATCGACGCCATCCATCGACACCCGTCCACCCGTGACGTCGAAAAGCCTCGGTATCAGGGAGATCAGGGTCGTCTTGCCGGCTCCGGTGGAGCCGATGATTGCGGTCGTGCGTCCTGGCTCGGCGCTGAAGGTGATGTTCCGGAGCACCGGCTCGTGCGCGCCGGGGTAACCGAATTCCACGTTCGAGAATGCCAGATGACCGGTCCGGCGGGTCGGCATCTTCGGCGAAACCGGTGGGCGAACCGAGCTCTCGGTGTCCAGCACTTCGGTGATGCGCTCGGCGCACACGGCCGCCCGCGGGACCAGGATGGCCATGAAGGTCGCCATCATCACGGCGAAAAGGATCTGTATCAGGTAACTGAGAAATGCGGTCAGCTGGCCGACCTGGATCTGGCCGGTATCGACCCGGTGCCCGCCGAACCAGAGCACTGCCACGGAGGACACGTTCAGCACCAGCATGACGGTGGGGAACATCAACGCCTGGTATCGCCCGGCCTTCATCGCCGTCTCGGTCACCGCCTCGTTGGCGTCGCCGAACCTGGCCCGTTCCTGCGGCTCCCGGACGAACGCCCGCACCACCCTGATCCCGGAGATCTGCTCGCGCAGCACCCGGTTGATGGTGTCGATCCGGATCTGCATCTTGCGGAACTGCGGCACCATCCGCCTGACGATCAGGCCCACCAGGACGACGAGCGCGACCACGCTGACCAGCACCAGCCAGGACAGCCCCGGGTCCTCCGAGAGAGCCAGGATGATCCCGCCGACGCAGGTGATCGGGGCCGCCACCATCAGGGTGCACGTCATCAGCACCAGCATCTGCACCTGCTGCACGTCGTTGGTGTTGCGGGTGATGAGCGACGGCGCACCGAACTGGTTCAGCTCGCGGTCGGAGAATTCACCGACCCGGTGGAAGATGGCCGCACGCACGTCACGCCCGAAACCCATGGCGGTGCGGGCCCCGAAATACACCGCGGTGATGGAGCAGACGATCTGCAGCAGCGTGACTCCGAGCATGTACGCACCGCTGGTGAAGATGTAGCCGCTGTCGCCCTTGGCGACGCCGTTGTCGATGATGTTGGCGTTGAGCCGGGGGAGGTACAGCGAGGCAACCGTGCCGATCAGCTGGAACAGCACGACCAGCAGCAGCGGGTTTCGGTAGGGCGCCAGATAGGTGCGGAGCAGTCGGATCAGCATGAGGCTTCCCGGGGTGAGGAGGTGCAGGGAGTCGGGGACGGCGCCCGCAGGCCGTCGAGGAGCAGGTCGACGATCTCGTCCGACGTCAGCGGGTGGGCGTCGGTGATGCGTGGGTGGGAGCCGGCGAAGGTGACCAGACGCAGCAGACGGGCGGTCTGCGCCGCGGTCACCCGCAACTGGCCCGCGTCGGGGACGATCAGCGCGGTGAGCGCTTCGGCGAGTTCGTGGTCCCGGTCGGCCGGCGCGACCGGCGGTCGGGGGTGATCCCGCGGTCCCATCATGCGCATGGCGGCCATCAGCTCCCAGACCGCGTCCAGTCGTGCGGTGATCACCTCCACCGCCAGCTGGAGTCGACGGCGCAACGGCAGGGCGCGGTCGATGCGCCGGATCTCGGCGATGGTGGGTGCCTGGTCGAGCGCCTGCGCAACCGCAGCACCGATCAGCTCCTCCTTGTCGGTGAAGACCCGGAAGATGGTGCCCTCCGCGATGCCGGCCGCATCGGCGATCTGCTTCGTCGTCACGGTGCCGCCGTGCCGGCGGACCAGCGGGATGGCGGCGTCGAGTATCGCTGCGC
Organism: uncultured Nakamurella sp.; assembly: GCA_964242105.1. Classification (GTDB taxonomy): domain Bacteria; phylum Actinomycetota; class Actinomycetes; order Mycobacteriales; family Nakamurellaceae; genus Nakamurella. Next base: position 29,584 of record CAXTBG010000022.1, read on the forward strand.
GCCGCATCTCGGGAGGCATCGGAGAGGCTCGGGTACCGGCAGGTCGCATGCCCGCAGAGTAACTGAGTGAGTCCTCACTCACAAGTGGTTTTCCGCCGGCCGACGCCGTCCGGGCCCACTGTCGGGGGCAACACGCACAATGTCCTGGTGAGCAGACAGCGGGGTGTGCCGGCAGAGGCCGGCCGGTCCTTCGAGGCCGATCCGTCGCCTGCTGCTGCCCTCGACCGGTTCTCCCCGCTGGTGCGCGACTGGTTCACCGCGAGCTTCGCCGAACCGACGCCCGCGCAGGCCGGTGCCTGGAACGCCATCGGGCGCGGGGAGAACACCCTGGTGGTCGCGCCGACCGGGTCCGGGAAGACGCTGGCCGCCTTCTTGTCCGCCATCGACGCCCTGGTCACCGCTCCACCTGCGGCGGCCGGTCAGGGCAAGTGCACCGTGCTGTACCTGTCGCCGCTCAAGGCGCTGGCGGTCGACGTGGAACGCAACCTCCGGTCGCCGCTGGTGGGCATCGGCTCGCTCGCCGCGAGAAACGGGGTGGCGGTGCCGGAGATCTCTGTGGCGGTCCGCTCCGGCGACACGCCGTCGGGCGACCGCCGGGCGTTCGCCAAGGACGGCGCCGACATCCTGATCACCACGCCGGAGTCGCTGTTCCTGCTGCTCACCAGCCGGGCGCGGGAGATGCTCAGCGGCGTCACGACGGTGATCGTCGACGAGGTGCACGCCGTCGCGGGCACCAAGCGCGGTGCGCACCTGGCGGTCTCGCTCGACCGGCTGGATGCGCTGCTGGACAGGCCCGCGCAGCGGATCGGCCTGTCGGCCACCGTCCGTCCGATGGAGGAGGTGGGCCGGTTCCTGACCGGCGGCCGGCCCGTCACCTATGTGCGTCCGGTGTCGACCAAGGTCATCACCGTCGAGGTGGTGGTTCCGGTGCCCGACATGTCGGCCCTCGGCGAGCCCAGTGGCGACCTGTCGGGCGCGGCTGCGGGCGAGACGCCCCGCACCTCCATCTGGCCGCACGTCGAGGAGAACATCGTCGACCTGATCGGAGCCCACCACTCCACGATCGTCTTCGCGAACTCCCGTCGTCTCGCCGAACGGCTGACGGCCCGGCTCAACGAGATCCACGCCGAACGGCTCGCGGCGGTCGACGAGGCCGCCGGGATCGCCAATGCGGGTCGCGAGGGTGGTGATCAGTCCGGCCCACCGGCTCAGGTGATGGCCCAGTCCGGGAGCAGCGCCGGCGTTCCGGCGGTCTTGGCCAGGGCGCATCACGGCTCGGTGTCCCGGGAACAGCGGTCGCTGATCGAGGACGCCCTCAAGACCGGGCAGCTGCCGGCCGTGGTGGCGACCTCGTCGCTCGAGCTCGGCGTCGACATGGGCGCGGTCGACCTGGTGATCCAGGTCGAGTCCCCGCCGTCGGTCGCCAGCGGGCTGCAGCGCATCGGCCGGGCCGGGCACCAGGTCGGCGCGCCCAGCCACGGGGTGATGTTCCCGAAGTACCGGGGCGACCTCGTCTCCTCGGCCGTCGTCGCCGGACGCATGCGCACCGGCGCGATCGAGGCGCTGCGGGTGCTGCTGAACCCGTTGGACATCGCCGCCCAGCAGATCGTCGCGATCTGTGCCATGGACCCGATCACCGTCGACGAGCTGCACGAGCTGCTGCGCCGTTCTGCGCCGTTCGCCGCCCTCGGTCGCGGGGCGCTGGAGTCCGTCCTGGACATGCTGTCCGGCCGTTATCCCAGCGAGCAGTTCGCCGAACTCCGCCCCCGGCTGACCTGGGACAGGGTGACCGGCGAGCTGGTGGGCCGGCCCGGGGCGCAGCGGCTGGCGGTGACCTCAGGAGGGACGATTCCCGACCGGGGCATGTTCGGCGTGTTCCTCGCCGCCGGTGAAGGTCCCGGCCGCCGGGTCGGCGAGCTGGACGAGGAGATGGTCTACGAGTCGAGGGTCGGCGACGTGTTCGCCCTCGGCTCGAGTTCCTGGCGGATCCTGGAGATCACCCACGAGAAGGTGCTGGTGGTGCCGGCGCCCGGGGTGCCCGGGCGCCTGCCGTTCTGGAAGGGCGACACGCTCGGCCGGCCGGCCGAGCTGGGTCGCGCCCACGGCGAGTTCGTCCGCGAGATCGGCGGGTTGCCGCTGGATGCGGCCGTCGAGCGGCTGTCCCGGGACGGCCTGGACGGCTTCGCTGCCGACAACCTGATCGCCTACCTGCAGGAGCAGCGGGAGGCGCTCGGCGTCGTGCCCGACGAGAAGACGATCGTGGTCGAGCGTTTCCGGGACGAGCTGGGCGACTGGAGGCTGGTCCTGCACTCGCCCTACGGCGCCGCGGTGCACGCGCCGTGGGCGCTGGTGGTCGCCGCGCGGATGCGCGAACGGTTCGGGGTCGACGTGCAGGCCATGCACGCCGACGACGGCATCGTGCTGCGCCTGCCGGACGTGGAGTACGAGGGCGACGCGCCGGCCATGTCCGACGCCATCGCCCTGGATCCCGAGACGCTGGAGGCGGAGGTGACCGCCGAGATCGGCGGGTCGGCCGTCTTCGCCTCGCGCTTCCGGGAGTGCGCCGCTCGCGCACTGTTGCTGCCGCGCCGGCAGATCGGCAAGCGGCAACCGCTGTGGCAGCAGCGGCAGCGGGCCAGCCAGCTCCTGGAGGTGGCGGCCCAGTACCCCACCTTCCCCATCGTCGCCGAGGCGGTCCGCGAGGTGCTGGTTGACGTGTTCGACGTGCCGTCGCTGGTCGGACTGATGCGGCAGATCGCGGCGAGGTCCGTCCGGGTGGTCGAGGTGACGACGCAGTCTCCCTCGCCCTTCGCGCGCTCGCTGCTGTTCGGCTACGTCGCGCAATTCCTCTACGAGGGTGATTCGCCGCTGGCGGAACGCCGCGCCGCCGCGCTGACCGTCGACCCGGCCCTGCTCGCCGAGTTGCTCGGCGGCGGCGACGGGCTGTCCCTGCGTGACCTGCTCGATCCGGTAGCGCTGGCCACCACCGAGGCGGACCTCCAGCGGCTCAGCGAGCACCGCCGGGCCCGCTCCGCCGACGAGGTGGCCGACCTGCTGCGCATACTCGGGCCGCTGACCACCGCGGAGGTGGCGCAGCGCTCGGTGGACCTGGACGCCGGGGCGACGCTGGACGGCCTGGAGGCGGCGCGGCGGGCGATCGTGGTCCGGGTCGGCGGGGTGGAACGATGGGCCGATCCGTCCGACGCGCCGCTGTTGCGTGACGCACTGGGCACGGCGTTGCCGCCGGGTATCGCGCCGTCACTGCTGCAGCCGGTCGCCGACCCGCTGAGCCGGCTGCTGGGCCGGTACGCCAGGACCCGCGGGCCGTTCGTCGCCAAGGATGCGGCCGCGACGTTCGGGCTGGGCGTCGCGGTCGTCACCGATGCGCTTCGTCGGCTGGCCGGTTCGGGGCGGGTGGCGGAAGGGGAGTTCCGCCCGCTCGGGCAGCCGGCGCTGTCCACCGGCGCGGCCGGGCCGGCGGGGAGCGGCGACGGTGAACCGACGGGGGCCGACGGGGCGCGCGAGTTCGTCGACGCCGAGGTGCTGCGTCTGCTGCGGCGCCGCTCGTTGGCCGCGTTGCGAGCGGAGGTGGAACCGGTCCCGGCGGATGCGATGGGCCGGTTCCTGCCGGCGTGGAACGGCATCGTGGCCCCGCCCATGCCGACGAAGCCGCTGCCCGCCGGCGAGTACGACTGGAGCAACGGTGGGCTCCCCGGTCGGGCCGGGGGCGGTGCCCGGTCTGCTGGCGCGAGGCCTGCCGCCCGGACGCCCGGTGGTATCGACGCCCTGCTGCGGGCGATCGAACAACTCGCCGGCGCCGTGTTGCCGGCCTCCGCGGTGGAGACGCTGGTGCTACCCGCCCGCGTCCGCGGATACGCGCCGGCCATGCTGGACGAGCTCATGTCCGCCGGCGATGTGCTGTGGACGGGCCACGGCGCGCTCGGCGGGGACGATGGCTGGGTGTCCCTGCACCTCGCGGACTCGGCGCCACTGACCATGCCGGTGCGCACCGACGCCGTGCTCGGCGACGGAGCGTCGCTGGACGGCGAGCTGCACCGGGCGCTGCTGGCGGTGCTGTCGCGCGGTGGCGGGTTCTTCTTCCGCTCGCTCACCGATGCGGTCGCGGACGAAACCGGCGCGTTCCACTCCGACGACGCCGTCGCAGAGGTGCTGTGGGAGCTGGTGTTCGCCGGCCTGGCCACCGGCGACACCTTCGCCCCGCTGCGGGCGCGGCTGACCGGCGGGCGCACCACCCACCGCGCGAAACCGGCGGCTCCCCGGGTGCGCCAACGGGGCGTGTCCGGGCTGGCGCTGCTGTCCGCCGGCCGGCAACAGCGGGTCGGCCCGGCGGTTCGGCGAGGCGGACCGCCGATGGTGGCGGGCCGGTGGTCGCTGATCTCCGACGTCGAGACGGACCCGACGATCCGGGCGCATGCCGCCGCCGAGGTGCTGCTCGACCGGTACGGCATCGTCACCCGCGGCGCTGTCGTCGCGGAGGAGACACCGGGCGGGTTCGCAGCTGTCTACAAGGTAATGTCCGCGTTCGAGGAGTCCGGCCGCGTACGGCGCGGGTACTTCGTCGAAGGGCTGGGCGCGGCGCAGTTCGCCACCGCCGGGGCGGTGGACCGGGTGCGGGCCTTCGTCAGCACGGACGCCGACCGGGTTCCCGGTGGCGGCCTGGTGTTGGCCGCGGCCGATCCGGCAAACCCCTTCGGAGCCGCGTTGCCCTGGCCGGAGCGCGGTGGCGACGAGAAGCACCGGCCGGCGCGGCGGGCGGGTGCACTGGTGGTGCTGGTCGACGGTGCCCCGGTGCTCTATGCCGAGCGCGGTGGTCGCACGCTGATCTCCTTCTCCGGTGAGGAAGCACCGGACGATGCAGTGCTGCACGAAGCGGCCCGCGCGTTGGCCGAGAAGGTGACCGGCGGAGCGATCGGCTCCCTGACGGTGACCAAGGTGGACGGTGTGGATGCCGTCGCCAGCGCCGGCCCGGTCGCGAAAGCATTGACGGACAACGGTTTTGCCGTCACTCCGCAGGGGCTGCGGCTGCGGACGGGCGGGTCGCGGCGGGTCGGGGCATGACGACGCCGGGGGTGGGTCGTGCCCGAGGGTGACACCGTGTTGCGGACGGCGCGGCGGTTGCACGCGGCGATGGCCGGCCGGCCGCTGCTCCGGACCGAGCTCCGGTGGCCCGATCTCGGTGCGGTGGACCTGAGCGGCCGGAGCGTGGTCGAGGTCAGCTCCTACGGCAAGCACATCCTGATGCGGTTGACCGGTGGCCCGGGTGCGGGTCGGGAGGAGCCGGTGACGCTCCGCTCGCACCTGCGGATGGAAGGGCAGTGGCGGGTCGCGCCGCCGGGCGACGACCACTGGCCGAAGTTCATCGGCGTCAGTGTGCGAGCGGTGCTCGCGACCTCGGAGTGGACGGCGATCGGTCGATGGCTCGGGCTGCTCGACCTCGTCCCCACCGCCGGGGAGGCGACCCTGATCGGGCACCTCGGCCCGGACATCATGGCGGACGCGTTCCCGGACCACGGTCGCGCCGAATCGATCACCCGGCTGGCCGCCGCACCGTCGCGGCACATCGGCGCGGCGCTGCTCGACCAGACCACGGTGGCCGGCGTCGGGACCATGTACATGGCCGAATCGCTCTTCGTGCAACGCATTTCGCCGTGGACGCCGGTGGCCGAGGTCGACCTCGGCGCGCTGCTGGACACCGCCCGCCGGCTGTTGCTGCGCGGCGCGACCTCCGCGCTGCCCTCGACCACGGGAAACCCGCGCCAAGGACACAACACCTACGTGCACGCCCGGTCCGGCCGGCCCTGCGTCCGGTGCGGCGCCGTCATCCGGGTCGCCCCGATCGGGCCGGCGCTCAAGGAGCGCACCGCGTTCTACTGCGCGGTGTGCCAGCCCGGGCCGACGCCGACCGACGACGGCCGGCCCCGCCGCCCGCTCGGCGCCGCGCCAGCCAGCAGCCGTGCCGGGTACCGGCGGCTGCGCTGACGCCTGTGGCTGAGACCGGACGGCCAGCTCTCGTGTTCGCCGAAACCATCGCTCGGTTGTGCGGAAGTGCCACCGAGCCGCCGCCGCGGGGCCGCAGGCACCGCCGGGCCGCCGATCAGCCCACCAGGTAGGTTCTTGAGCCATGGCACGCGCGACCATTCCGCCGATCGAGGTCGAGGTCGCGGGCCGGCCGGTCCGGATCACCAGCCCGACCAAGATGTACTTCGCCGAACGCGGACTGACCAAGCTCGACATCGTCAACTACTTTCTCTCCGTCGACGAGGGCATCATGCGGGCGCTGCGCAACCGCCCGACCACCCTGGAACGCTGGCGGGACGGCGTGTTCGAGGGTGCGAAGCTTTCCACCCGCTCGGACAACACCGGCGACGCGTTCTACTCCAAGCGCGTACCCAAGGGCGCACCGGAGTGGGTGCAGGCCGTCGAGATCACCTTCCCCAGTGGGCGTACCGCAGAGGAGGTCTGCCCGACGGAACTGGCGGTGGTGGCTTGGGCGGCCAACCTCGGCACGCTGCGGTTCCATCCCTGGCCGGTGACCTCCGCCGATGTGGACCATCCCGACCAGCTCCGCATCGACCTGGACCCGCAACCGGGGACCGACTTCAGTCACGCCGCCGCCGTTGCCCCGATCCTCCGGGAGATCCTGCAGGAGCACGGCATGGACGGTCACCCGAAGACCTCCGGTGGCCGCGGCCTGCATGTCTACGTGCCGATCGAGCCGACGGCCGATTTCATCGCGGCCCGGCGGGCCGTCATCGCGCTCGGCCGGGAGCTGGAACGGCGGCTGCCGGAGCAGGTCACCACCAGCTGGTGGAAGGAGGAGCGGGGCGAGCGGATCTTCATCGACTTCAACCAGATGGCCCGGGACCGGACGATGGCCAGCGCGTATTCGGTTCGGCCGAACGCCAGGGCCACCGTGTCGGCGCCGCTGACCTGGGACGAGGTGCCGCAGGTGGTTCCCGAGGACTTCGATGTGTTGACCATGCCGGCGAGGTTCGCCGCCGTCGGTGATCTGCACGCCGGTCTGGACGGCGAGCGCTACGACATCGCGCCGCTCCTGGAGATGTCCGAGCGGGACCAGCGCGACCGGGGGCTGGGTGACCTGCCCTACCCGCCGGAGTACCCGAAGATGCCGGGCGAGCCCAAACGGGTGCAGCCCAGCAAGGACACCGACCGGCACTCCGCACCGGAGCGCGATTCGACAGCCAACGATTCTGCTTGAGCCTCTCGGGATCTCGCCCCGTCAGGGCCAGCAGACGGGGGAAAACCGGGGCGTCAGCGGCGACCTGCCTCGGACCCAAAGGGCCGCCGCCCCGCTGGTACGACGGCTCGACGAACGCGAGGCAGGCCTGTGCGGTGGCGTCGACGCAGTCGTAGGTCTGACGCAGCTCGCGGGGGAGGTGGGGGTGCGGCCGTCGCCGGCCCGGCCGACCGTCCGCCTCGTCCTGTAGTTCTCCCCGCGAGGAGCCCGAAAGAGTTCTCTCCGCGAGGAGCCCGACCTCCGGCCGGCTGGACGGCTTGGCCGGTTACACATCCCCGCTGCCGGCGGACCGATCCGGGTATATCCCTGATGCCATGCCCGCTGTCCGCACGGACGATCCATTGATGCACAGATTCCGATTCGGCATCGTCGCCGGGCAAGCCGGGTCCGCACAGTCCTGGTCGGGGCTGGCGCGGCGGGTCGAGAGCCGTGGCTACAGCTCGTTGTTGGTGCCGGACACGGTGCACACCCTGGCACCGACCATCGCCTGCGCTGTGGCGGCCGCTGTCACGACGTCGCTGCGCGTCGGGCCTTACGTCCTGGCCGCGCCGAACCGGACGCCGGGCCAGGTGGCTCTGGAGACCCGCACCCTGGCCACCCTGACCGAAGGCCGGTACGAGTTGGGTATCGGCGCCGGCCGGGAGAGCGCTGAATCCGATGCAGCGGTCTTCGGGATGCCGTTCGGGTCGGCCCGCGACCGGATGGCGGCGGTCGAGGCGACGGTTGCCCGGGTGCGCGAGGCCAATGGCGAGGTGCGCGTGCTGGTCGCGGCGACTGGGCCGCGCATGCTCGGGATGGCCGGCCGGATCGCCGACATCGTTGCGCTCGGCCTGCCGCCCGCGGCCGGTGAACAAGCTGCGGAAACGGCGGTCGGTCATGTGCGGGCCGGCGCTGGCGACCGCTTCGGCCAGGTGGAGCTGTCGCAGAATCTGTTGTGCGTGGGCGATCAGGCACCGTCTTGGTTGTCGCAATACCTCAAGGCCGACCTGGGTGAGTTGATCGCCGGGGGCTCGGTGTCGGTGCTGACCGGGACCGTGGATGAGAAGGTGGCGACCTTGCAGGAACGCCGGGACCGATTCGGCATCAGTTATGTCTGTACCAACGCGGCATTCATGGACGCGCTTGCGCCGGTGGTCGAGCGACTGGCTGGGAGTTGAGCACCCACCAACACAATGAGCTGACCACGTCGCCGTCGCTGATCTGATCGGTGGGCCGATCGGCGACATCGAGACGCCGCAGATGTGCCGCTCGAGCTCAGATGGGCCACCCGCCGCAGAGGTGCAGCGGGACGGGCCAAGTTCGGCCGTCAGCCCCCCAGCCCGGGAACGATGTCGCCGAGCGCGAAGGTGAGCGGCTGTTCGAGCTGCTCGTAGGTGCAGGACTCCGGAGTCCGGTCATCGCGCCAGCGCACGAAGTGGGCGAGGTGCCGGAACCGGGTGCCCTCCATGTGCTCGTACTTGACCTCGAGCACGCGCTCGGGCCGCAGCGGAACGAATGACAAGTCCTTGGTGGCATTCCAGCGGCTGACACTTCCGGGCAGCCGCTGACCCTGGTGTGCATCCGCGCTCGACCACTCGTGCCAGGGGTGGTCCTCGTCGTCGGTCACCAAGAACGGTTCCAGCTCGCCGACCAGTTCGGCCCGGCGCCTGGCGGTGAAGGCGCCGACGACACCGACGTGCTGCAGCTGGTTGTCGTCGTTGTACAGGCCGAGCAGCAACGAGCCGAGCAGCGGATTGGCCGCGGTGGACGTCTTGTGCCAGCGGAAGCCGGCCAGCACGCAGTCCGCCGTCCGGACGTGCTTGATCTTGAACATCACCCGCTTGTCGGGCTGGTAGGTGCCGGTCAGCGGCTTGGCGATCACCCCGTCGAGGCCAGCGCCCTCGAGCTCGACGAACCAACGGTTCGCCACGTCGAGGTCGTCGGTGGTGGGGGTGAGGTGGATGGGCGGCTTGACGTCCGCCAGCGCCCGCTCGAGCGCGGCTCGCCGTTCCGCGAACGGCCGCCCGGTGTAGTTCTCGTCGCCCAGGGCCAGCAGATCGAAGGCGATGAACGCCGCCGGCGTCGTCTCCGACAGCATCGTCACCCGCGAGACGGCCGGATGGATGCGCTGCTGCAGCGCCTCGAAGTCGAGCCCGCTGTCGGTGGCGATGACGATCTCGCCATCCAGCACGCAACGCTGCGGCAGTTCCGCGAGGACCGCCTCGACGAGCTCGGGGAAGTACCGGGTCATCGGCTTCTCGTTGCGGCTGCCGAACTCGACCTCGTCGCCGTCCCGGAAGATGATCGACCTGAACCCGTCCCACTTGGGCTCGTACGACGCCCCGGACGGAATGGTGGGAACCGACTTGGCCAGCATGGGCGAGACCGGTGGCATGACGGGTAGCTGCACTGCCCCAGTGTCCCCGCGCGCCGGCGATGGTGCCAACGCGCGGATCGCAGAAGTTCTTGACCCAAAGGTCCAGAACCGTTAACGGTGACGACGATGGGCCGGCCGCGCAGCTTCGACGACGATGCGGTCATCGACCGCGTTCTGGACGCGTTCTGGACGCACAGCTAGGCGAACACCGCCGCGCAGGTTGTCGCCACCACCTTCGCCGGGCTGATGGTCACGGCGATGACCCACGACTCGCCGACCCTGCATCGCGTCTTCGACTCGGCACTGACAACCCTGCGCTGACGTCGCCCTCTGCGGCGATGGCCCGGACGTCGTCATCGACGGCGGAATGGTCAAGACGAGTTGACGAACGTGATTCCAGCGAGGCCCTGAGCGCGCCGGTCAGCGCAGGGCGCGGTAGTGCGCCCGATCCGCCGGGTCGAGGTGCTCGGTCGCGTAGCTGAGCATGGTGCGCGGCATCGCGGCGGCGTGCGCGTCGAGGAAGCCGGTGAGCGCCGCCCGTGATACGCGCTTGCCCACCTCGCGCAACATCCAGCCGACGGCCTTCTGGATCAGGTCCTCGCGGTCGCCGAGCAGGAGTTCGGCCAGCTCGAGGGTGGTCGAGAAATCGCCACGCTTGATGAAGCCGAAGGTGGCGAGCACCGCGACCCGGCGCTCCCACAACGAGCTGGATGCGGCGAGCTCGCGCAGTAGGCCGCGATCCCGGTCGAACAGCCAGGGGCCGAGGATGTACTCGGAGCTCGAGTCGACCAGATCCCAGTTGTTGATCCGGCCGCGCCGCACCGCGGCGAGGTACCGGTCGACGGTGTCCTGCGGCTCAGCCGGACAGGCGGCCACCAGCAGCAGCGCCCCTGCCAGGCGGTGCTCGTGCACCGGATCGTCCAGCAGCGCTTCGATCTCGTCGAACGGCAGGCCGCGGAACTGTTTCACCACCGCCCGGATCGCCGGCACCCGCACCCCGATGAACTCGTCGCCGGCGCCGTACTCGCCGGGTCCGGTCTTGAAGTACCTCGCCAGGGCGACGGCGTCGTCCGGACTGGCCAGGGCGGCCAGCGCAGCACGCACAGCGTCTGCGCGCAGCGGACCCGCCGCCGGCGATCGGCGCATCGTCAGGAGCCCATCTCGGGAGGGACATCGACGGGCCGGGAGCGCGCCGCTGCCTGCGCGTGCCGGGGGGTGGTGTCGGCATCGATGAACTGGCGCATCTTCTCGGCCGCGGCCCGCAGGTAGCGGGATATCGTCTCCTGCTCGGCGGGAGTGAAATCCGCGGCCAGGGAGTCGAGCGAGGCGAACAGCGGCGCCAGCTCGCCGAGCACGGACTGCACCGCGCCGGGAGAAGCGTGCAGCGATACCCGACGCCGGTCCTGCGTGTCGCGGTGCCGCTCCAGGTGTCCCGCCCGTTCCAGCCTGTCGACCAGCTCGCTCCCCGAACCTGTCGAGATCCCCAGACGAGCGCTGAGCTCGGCCGGTCCCAGCAGAGGGTCGGCCGCCATGACGTGGCCAAGAGCGGTGTTGTCCAGCAGGCGCAGGTGCAGGCGTCGAGCCAGCTCGACGTCCACGTCGCTGGCCAGCCGATTCACCTCGCGGAGCGCCCAGGACAGCTCAGGTGCGGACACCAGGACCCGCTCACGGGCCTCCACCGAACCCCCTTGCGGTATCTCGGACACGGAGGGATAGTACATCCATCAGATATCTCCGAAACGGAGACTCTCGGCTACCGAAGGAGCAAGTGATGGCACTCTTCGTTCGCTGTCCGCGGGCCGCTGCAGCGGCCGACTCGTCGGCGACCCGGTCATGACGGCCGCTCCCCGCGTCGCTCCCGTCGCAAGAGTGGACGATCGCGCGCTGAAACTGCTGCTGGCCGTGCTGTGCGGGGCACTCGCTCTGGTCGTCGGCGCCAATTCGGCGTTGTCGATCGCGTTGCCGGACATCGCCGCCGACCTGTCCGCCGATCAGGGGAAGCTCACCTGGATCATCGACGCCTACGCGCTCACCTTCGCGGCCCTCCTACTGCCTGCAGGGATCGCAGCCGACCGGGTGGGGCGCCGCGCGATGCTGCTGGGCGGGCTGCTGCTGTTCGGGGCCGCCGGAATCGCCTCGGCGTTCGCCCCGAGCACCGGGTGGCTCATCGGGCTGCGCGCGCTCGCGGGGGTGGGGGCCGCCGCCACCTTCCCGGTGACGCTGTCGGCTCTGGTCGATGCCTACCCGCAGGAGCGCCGCGCGTTCGCGGTGGCCGTCTGGTCAGGGGTGAGCGCCGCCGGCGCTGTCCTGGGCACCCTCGTCGCCGGCGGGCTGCTGGAAGTGGCGGGCTGGGGGAGCGTCCAGCTCGCCTTCGGGATCGGGGCGCTCGTGCTGGTGCCGGCGGTCGCCGTCCTGGTCGCGCAGAACCGCAACCCAGCCCTGTCGCTGGATCCGCTGGGCGCCCTCTGGGCCGTGGTGGCGCTCACCGGTCTGGTGTTCGGGATCATCGAGGCACCTCGGCGCGGCTGGACCGACGTGCTCACCCTGTCCACCCTGGGCGTCGGCGTCGTCGGCCTGGTGGGCTTCGTGGTGCACGAGTTGCGCGCCCAGGCGCCGTCGCTGGACGTGCGCCTGTTCCGCAACCGGGGCCTGGCGTCCGGGTCACTGCTGGTCAGCCTGCAATTCTTCGCCTCCCTCGGGCTGCTCGTCCTTGCGCCGCAATACCTGCAGGTGGTGCGTGGGTTGAGCCCGCTCCAGGCGGCCGCCGCCTTGCTCGTCATCCCGCTCGGGGTCGGCGCCGGTACGGGCTTGGCGGCCCCGGCGCTGAACAGGGTGGGCGCCCGCTTGCCCGGCGCTGCCGGCCTGGCCGCGATGGCCGTCGGCTTCGCGGTGCTCGCCTTCGCGCTGGGCGAGGTCGACGCGGCCGGGACCCTGCTGCGCTGGTGGCTGCCGGCGTTGGGCCTGCTGGTGTTCGGTTTCGGTTTCGGCCTGGCCATCACACCCGGCACCGTGCTGATCATCGAAGGCCTGCCCGAGGACCGGCGATCGGTCGCCAGCGCGGTGAACGACATCACCCGGGAGGTCGGTGGCGTCCTGGGTATCGCCATCCTGTCCAGCATCCTGATCAGCAGCTACCGCGACGACATCGCGCCGACCCTGGGCGCGCTCCCCGCCCAGCTGCAGGCAGTGGCGCTGGACGGCGCGGCCGCCGCCATCGGGGCTGCCAGCGGCCTCGGGCCGGCCGGCGCCACCCTCGCCGACGCCGCACGAGCTGCCTTCGCCGGCGGTCTGTCCACGGCATTGTGGGCCGGCGCCGGTGTGCTGGCCGTCGCCGCGGCGCTGTGCGCTGTGCTGGCTCCCGGACGTCCAGCTGTCCGGTCGCGTCCGGTCGCCCCGCAGATCCAGACCCCTTGACGGAAGGCGACCTGAATCCCATGCCGACCGGACCAGCGCCGCGCGACCGTCCGGCGGCTCGGTTGGACGGCCGCGTTCGCAGTCGGCTTCTAGGGTTCCGTCAGGCCGGCGTCGACAACGGCGTAGGCGCGGACGGGGAATGTCCCGAACGCCGCGAACCGGGGTGGCGCGGACGTGAAGCGCGCTCCCGACGGGGGTAGTTGGTCGAGTCCGGTCAGATGCTCGACGATCGGAATGCCCGCCGCCAGCAACAGCGTGTGCGCCGGCCGCTCGCCCCTGGACGTGATGTGGTCGATGTTTACCGAGTCGATGCCGACGAGCGCGGCCCCGTGGTCGACGAGCCACTGCGCGCCGTCGGCGGTGAGGAACGGCGCGTCGACGGCGTAGGCGTCGGTACCCCATCCAGCGTCGCCGCCGGTGTGCAGGAGGACCGCTGCACCGGCGACGTCGACCCCGGCCAGCACTCCGACGCCGACGCCGCGCTCGGAGCTGTCCATGGTGCGCACGACGACCGCAGGTAGATCGACCACGCGGGCGAGGTCCAGCCCGGCCAGGTCGTACCCGTCGGCGTACCGGTGGAACGGCGTGTCGAGGTAGGTACCCGTGTTGCCGACCATGGTGACGCTGTCGATGGCGAACTCCACGCCGGGCGCGTAGACGGCCCTGGACTGCTCGCGAGTCAGGTGTGGCTCGAGCCGGGGTCCGGGCAGCCCCGGGTAGGTCGTCATGCCCTCGGTGATCACATGGTTGAGCTCGACGAATCGCCGTCGTCCGGTGGCGGCGGGTGAGCTGGAGACCTCGCTCGGGCCGCCGCGCGTGCCCTTGTGCGCCTGTTCGATGATGCGAAGCGACGTCACGTCGACCCGGTCCACCATCAAAAGGCTCAACGAGGTGGTGAACAGCCGTCCCACCTCGGCCTCGGTGACATCGGCGTGACCGACATCGACCCGGAAGCCGTTCGCGGTCAGGCCCCCACCGTTCACGAAGGAGACCGTGGCATCGAATTCGGCGCGGAATTGTGGCACGCCGACCAGCCTGCCCGATCCTCGCGGCTGGACGAAACTGTTTCTCGGTCCACTCCCTGCCCCGCAGGGGCCACTGAGGTCGCACCCGAGGGATCGACGGTGGCTGTCGTACCTGGATGCGATGGTGGGTAGATGGCCATGGCACTGCGAGAACTGTCCGATGCCGACCTCGAGGAGGTGTTCCGGTGGGAGCAGCACAGCGCCGCAGTGCAGATGGCCGCCTTCACTCGACCGGACCCGTCCGACCGCAGATCGTTCGACGACCACTACCGGCGCATCCGCACCGATCCTTCCGTGATGCTGCGGGCGATCGACGACGCGGGCGTGTTCGTCGGCACCATCGGCAGTTTCTGGGTCGACGGCGACCGCGAGGTCACCTACTGGATCGACCCCGCGCGGTGGGGTAGGGGCATTGCCTCTGCCGCGTTGGCTGCCTATCTGCAACTCGAGACAACGCGGCCGCTGTTCGGCCGCGTGGCGCAGCACAACATCGGCTCGGCCCGGGTGCTCACCCGCGCCGGATTCGTCCGGGTCGATGTCGCCACGTCGTTCGCGGCCGGCGTCCAGCGCGACGTCGTCGAGTTCGTCTATCGACTGGGGCAGCTGCGGGACTCCTGACCGGCACCACTGCCCGGATCAACTGCGATCGGGTCGACTGCGGTCGGGTCGACTGCGGTCGGGCGCCTGGCGGTGACCGCTCCGACCGGCCCGGAACGTCAGCCGGCGTGCAGGGCCAGGTGCTGGCGGAAGTAGTCGATGGTGCGTTGCAGGCCCTGGGCGAGCTCGATCTGCGGCACCCAACCCAGCACGCTCTTCGCCTGGTCGATGGTGGGTTGCCGTTGGGTCGGGTCGTCGGCGGGGAGCGGGTGGAATTCGACACCGGCGGTGTTGCCGACCATGGCGTTCACCTGCTCGGCCAGCTGGGCCATGGTGAACTCGTGCGGATTGCCCAGGTTGATCGGCCCGGTGACCTCGTGCGGGGTGCCCATCAAGGTGATCAAGCCGTCGATCAGGTCGTCGACGTAGCAGAACGACCGCGTCTGGGTGCCGTCGCCGTAGAGGGTCAACGGCTCGCCCCGCAACGCCGAGACGATGAAGTTCGAGACCACCCGGCCGTCGTCGGACCGCATGCGTGGCCCGTAGGTATTGAAGATCCGGGCCACCTTGATCGGCATGTCGTGCTGGCGGCGGTAGTCGAAGAACAGCGTCTCGGCGCAGCGCTTGCCCTCGTCGTAGCAGGACCGCACGCCGATCGGATTGACATGCCCCCAGTAGCTCTCGTTCTGCGGATGAACCTCCGGATCCCCGTAGACCTCGGAGGTCGAGGCCAGCAGCACCTTGGCCTTGGTGCGCTTGCCAAGGCCGAGCATGTTGATGGAACCGACGACCGAGGTCTTCGTGGTCTGCACCGGATCGCGCTGGTAGAACACCGGGGACGCCGGGCAGGCGAGGTGGTAGATCTCGTCGACCTCGACGTACAGCGGGAACGTCACGTCATGGCGGACCACCTCCAGCCGGCTGTTCAACAGCACTTCGGCAAGGTTCCGCCGGCTGCCGGAGTAGAAGTTGTCGACGACGAGAACCTCGTCGCCCTGATCGAGCAGACGACGCACCAGATGCGAGCCGATGAAGCCGGACCCACCGGTGACCAGGATCCTGCGGTCGGACATGGCGCCTCCTTCTCGAGCGGCGCGGGTGCACCGGCGCGTCAGCGTATGCGAGCGGCTCAGGATGCATCGTGACCCGCTGCACCGGCTGTCCGGCGTGACACCGTCCGTCCACTGGCCGCCACCCGCGGCAACACCGCAAGGTCATGATGCAAGGCGGCGCACAGGGGCCCGCGCCGGACAAGCCCACAGATGCGTCGATTGGACGGTCACGCCCCGCCGGAAAGGAACAATCACCGTGAATGTGAGCGGTCTGGTGTGCGCACCGGTAGGAAATGGCCGCACGTCGCCGGCGACCTGTCGCCTCGTCGTGATCGACGCCCAATAACCGCAGGAAATGCACGCGAAGGTGATGCGCGGCTGGGGCCGACGGTCTCCCTGGCCAACCAGTTGCGCGAGCTGCCTGTGTGGGACAGCTTGTAACAGGCGCGATGCCGGGTCGCCCGGACGCACGGCGACCCGGGAACGATAACCCGATCAAGAACCGAAGAATGGTCGACCGGCGGGTGGTGATTCGGCCGTCTAACGGTCAGTGGGCGACTCAGCACCACCCGTGACCAGCATTTCGACCGCGAACTTCTGCCCATTGCCACGCTGTTCGGCACCCTTTCGTGCGCAGCTGAATTGCTGTTGTACGCTGCCCGTCTGTCTCGTGCCGGAAGGAGCTTCCTTCCACCGTGTTGTCCTGCTGCGGCAACCGGTTTCACCCTTGCAGGTCCCGCCCACCCGGAAGGACTCACCAGCGCCATGTCGGCCTCCACAGCGTGCGCGACGTTGCCGCAACCGCGGGCTGCACGGTGAGCCCCTCGGGCGTAGCCGTCGCGGAACAGGCTCCCGAGCCTGCCGCGATCCGGGTCAGCGTTGCGCGACCCACCTTCTCGTGGGCCGCGGGGTTCCTGCTCGTCTTCCTCCTGCTCGCGTCGTGGTCGCTTGCAACGCCGAACTACGCAGCACCCGACGAGCCGGCGCACACCTTCCGCGCTGCCTCCCTGGTCCGCGGTCAGCTTCTCGGCAGTCCCGCGCCTGCCGCTGCGGCACCCAGGTTGCTGGTGCAGGTACCGGCGACTTTGGCGGCCTACGCCCCGGGGTGTTTCGCCTTCCGTCAGATCATTCCGGCGTCCTGCGAACCGGCGTGGACCGCCAGGCCCGGGCTGCGCACCGTGCGGACCTACACCGGCCGCTACCCGCCCCTGTACTACCTGACGGTCGGGCTGCCGTCGCTGTTCGTCCACAGCGGGTCGGTCCTGCTCTGGATGAGATTGGCCGGCGACCTGGTCAACGCGTTGTTCCTGACGGCCGGGCTGAAGCTGCTCGGACGTCTCCGGTCCCTGTGGCCCATGGTGGGCGCGACGGTCGCCCTGACGCCCATGGTGGTTTTCATGGCGTCGGTGATCAATCCGAGCGGACTGGAGATCTGCGCCGCGTTCGCGCTGTGGTCGGCGCTGCTGGCGATGGTGTTCTCGCGGGACCAGCAAGGACGTGCGTCGTCGATGGCGTGGGCGACCGCGTCCGCCGTGGTCTTCGAGTCGACGAGGGGATTGTCGCCGGCGCTGATGGCCGGCACCGTGGCGGCAGTGGCCCTCTTCGCCGGGCGCCGTCGGCTGACCGTTCTGCTCCGCACACCACGCCTGCGCGCCGCCGGTCTGGTGGTCGGTGCCTTCGGCGTGCTGGCAGCGGCCTGGACGCTGACCGCCGGTGCCCTGCGCCTGGCGCCAGTGACACCGATCAAGGCATCGGTGACCAGAACCAGACTGCTGGACATCGTGGTGGTGAAGGATTCCCGCCCGCAGCAGCTCATCGGGGTGTTCGGTTGGCTGGACACGCCCGCCCCGGGTTGGGTGTTCACCGCGTGGGTGGTGGCCGCCCTTCTGCTGGTGGCTGGAGCGGCAGCGCACCGGGCGTGGCGTCAGCTGGCGGTGGTCGTGTTGGTCGTCCTTGCCTGCTTCGTCATCTCCGCCGGCGGCGACCTGCTCAAGGCGCGCACGTTGGGATTGGTCTCCGAGGGCCGGTACATCCTGCCGGTGGCCGTCGGCATACCGCTGCTGGCCGCGGGGACCATCAGATGGCGGCACCGGCCGGCCCGGCTGGGCGGCCACGTACTCGTCGTCGCCCTGCTCGCCGGCCAGGCCGCGACCTTCGTCCACACCCTGCAGCGATATCGGGTGGGCATACCGGAGCGGCTGCCGTTGCGGCATGGGGAGTGGTCACCACCGCTCGGTGCAGCTCTGCTCACCGCGGTCTGCGTCCTCGCCCTGGGCGGGCTCTACCTGTGGGCGTCGATGCTGGTCGGGTCGCCCGTGCTGGGCCGCCGGTTGCCCTCCGCCGCCGCCACGGGATGAGGCTTCGACGCACCCTGCGCCGCCGCTGTCCGGACGGTCCGGACCTCCTATGCTGAGCGCGTGAAACTATCGATCCTGATGCCGGTGTACAACGAGGCGGCCACCCTCGAGTCCGCCGTCAAGCGGGTGCTGGATGTGAAATTTCCGGTCGAGGTGGAGCTCGTCATCGTCGACGACGGCAGCACCGACGGCACGCGTGATCTCTACCAGCAGTGGGCGGGCCACCCGAGCGTGCTGATCCACCTCAAGGAGAGCAACGGTGGCAAGGGTTCCGCGATCCGCAAGGGTGCCGAGCTGGCCACCGGCGACTACGTGATCATGTGCGACGCGGACCTCGAGTACGCGCCCGAGGAGATCCCGTCGTTGCTTGCCCCCATCGTCGCGGGCGAGGCCGAGGTGGTCTACGGCACCAGGACCTTCGGCAGCCACAACGCGTACTCCTACCTGTACGTGCTGGGCAACCGCGGGGTGACGACCGTGGCGAACCTGCTGTTCAACTGCTACATCAGCGACCTGGAGACCTGTTTCAAGCTGATGCCGCTGGCGATGTACCGGCGGCTGGACGTGCGGTCCGCCGGGTTCGGCATGGAAGCCGAGATCACCGGCAAGCTCCTGCGGTCGGGTGTCCGCCCCTACGAGGTGGCGATCAGCTACAAGGCGCGCAGCCGTGAGGACGGCAAGAAGCTGACCTGGCGGGACGGCGTCGAGGCCGTCTGGATCCTGACCAGGGAGCGGTTCCGTCGGCCCGCCTGACGGCGAACGATCGGCCTCGGTGAGCGCACGGTCCACCGGCGCGCTGCCTTCGCGGCGACCGCGGGCGGTGCGGGGTGTCGATGTGCTCCTGGCCGGTCTGCTGGGTCTTGCGACGTTCGTCGTCCACGACCTCGATTACGTCTTCGGGCAGCCGTTCTGGAACGACGAGGCCTGGGTGGCCATCTCGACCAAGTTGCCGCTGGGTCAACTGACCGAGGTCTCGGTGACCACGCCGGTCGGCTGGTCGTTCCTGCTCCGCCTGGTGGTGATCGGGGGGGAACAGCGGCTGCGCGTGGTGCCGCTGCTGTTCGCGGCGCTGACCGTCGTCGCTGCATACGTCTACGCCAGGACCCTCCCGTGGCGCGGCGTGCTGCTCGCCCGGCTGGCCGGGGTGCTGGCCGGGCTCGCTGCGCTGCTGGTGCCGTCGGCGCTGGCCCGCGACGACTTGAAGCAGTACACCGCTGACGCCTTCGTCACCCTGGTCGTGCTGGCCCTGGTGTCCAGGGCGGACGCGTCCGGGAGCACCCGGCGGCTGGTGACCCTGGCGCTGGTCACCGCCGTCGGCTTCCTGTTCAGCGCGACCACCGTCTTCGTCGGCGTCGCCGGGTTCGGCGGGCTTCTGCTCGTCGCCGGCGCACGGCGTCAGTGGCGGGCCGCGGGTGCCGTCACGGCTGCGGGAGCGGCCGTCGGCGCTGTCCTGCTCGCCACCTACCTGCTTCTCTACCGGCCCGGCATCCCGACCGGGGTCAACGACTACTGGGCGGCCTACTACCTGCCCGTGGCCCAGGGGTGGAGCGCAAGCCTGGACGTCCTGACCGACCGGAGCGAGCAACTCGCCACCTATCTGGGCATGGGCCCGCTGGTGGTGGCCCTGCTGCTGCTGGCCGCCGGCACAGCGACTCTGGTTGCGCTGCGGCGGGTCGCGCTCGCGCTGGTGGTTCCGCTGCTGGTGGTGGAGGCCGTGGGCCTCGCGGCGCTGAAGCAGTACCCGCTGTTCGACCTGCGGACGTCGCACTTCCTCACCACGGCGTTGGCGGTGACCGCCGCGATCGGCGTCGCCGGCGTCTGTGCGCTGGCTGCGCGCCTGCACCTCGCAGTGACCGCCGTGATCGCGGTCGGAGCCGTGCTGCTGTTCGTCACCGGTCCCGGGATCCGCGAGAACTTCAGATCCAGGACGGCGATCCCGGCCGAGGACCTCCGCACGCCGACCCGGTACCTGGCGGCACACCACCGACCGGGCGACGTCATCGTGCTGAACATGCTCAGCAGCTGGGGGTTCGCGTACTACTGGCCCACCGGAACGCCGGTGCGGCAGAGCGTCTCGTCCAACCTGCAGCGGTTCGTCACCGTCTACCCCGACCAGCCCGGGATCCTCGTCGCACAGGGCAGGGACGCGGAAGCCGTCGACGCGGTGATGGCGAAGGCGGTGGCCACTGTGCGGCCGGGGGGCAGGATCTGGTTCGAGTTCGAGCACACCGTCGAGCCGGAGGTGGCGGAGTTCCAGGCCCGGATCGCCGCCTTCCAGCTGGATGCCGTCACCGTGGCGCCCGGGCTGATGCTGCTCACCCCGCCGACGGGCTGACCCTCGCCCTGCCCGGTCGACGATCTGCTAGCGCCCGTTGCGGGAGAAGTGCTGGAAGTCGCGCGGCGAGCGCCAGTCGCCGCCCCAGCTCCAGCCGATCGCCGCGAAGGCGGCGACTGCGGCGTCCCCGTCGTGCAGGACGCCAGGGCGGTCCGGTCGCGCGGCGAACGGGGCGCCGGCCGGCGGAAGCACGGAACCGTCGCCGCCGACGTAGGGGTTCTCCAGGGGGTCGAGGTCGATGGCGGTGCCGTAGGAGTGCTGGGAGAAGGCGGTCCCGCCGGTCGCCGGACGGCAGTTGAACCCGGAGGTGTTGTCCGCGGCCATCGACGCGTCATCGCTGCCGCCGAAGTCGTCCACCAGACGCATGTTGCGGATCGGGAACCGGAGGGCGTACAGCCGGCGGAAGACCGTCACCACCCGCGAGGCGACGTCGGAGGCCACCACCATCTCGCCCAGGTGATCGGCGCCGTCGAAGCCGACGTAGGTGATGCGCAGGTACGCGAGGTCCGCCAGCGCAACCGGGCATCCGGGCCGCCAGGTCCCCGACATCCGACGCGCCAGGGCCGGGTCGACCGCCGTTACCGTGCCGGTGAACCGTCGGGCCGGCGCGGAGGTGGCCGTGGGCCTCGGCGGGGTGGGCTGTGCGGCCGCTGATCCGTTCGGCGTAGGGCGGGAAGCCGTCGTTGGTGTGGAGCGAGCCGGCGAGGAGGTTGCCCTGGTGGTCGTCGCGGGTGCAGTCCGGTCGGTCGACGACCGGGTCGTCTGCGCTGACGACGGTACGGCTGGCGGCCGGGAGGTAGCCGTCGTGCTGAGAGCCGAGTAGGAGGTAGCCGTCGTGCGGAGAGGCGAGGAGGCGGCGGCCGTCGTGCGGGAAGGCAAGGAGGCGGCGGCCGGCGCGATCGTCCCGCTCCCGACAGCGGCCTGTGCCGGCACGCCTCCCGGCGACCCGCCGGTGCACCCCGCCGACAGGCCGATGGTCAGCAGCACCGCCAATCGGACCGCCCGCCACGGCCCGGGACGCCGGTTCAGCTGGAATAGAAGTCGTAGCACTGCGCCGCCCCGGAGATCACGCCGATGTACAGCGCCTGCACCTGGTCGATGACAGCGGTGGTGCTGGAACCGGCCGCGTCCGACGCGGGGATCGGCGAGGCCAGCACCTCGTAGACGGCCTTGTTGAGGTCGTTGGGGGTGAGGGTGAGGCGCTTCGGTCCCTGCGGCTGGCGCATCCACGAAGCCCAGCTCCCTGCGTAGCACAGGCCGCGCAAGCCCGCCTGGGTGCCCATCGCGCTGCCGCCGGTGGTGGCCTGCGCGGCCAGTCCGTACCTGCTGACCAGCAGCAGGATCGCCGAGAAGTCCCCGTTGGTGGAATCGAACCCGGCGGTCGGCGTGCCGATCCGCTGCAACTCCGCCAGGTTGTAGGTCACCGTGTTGGTGGCCGGACAGTAGCCGACGGGGTACTGCGTCGGCGCGCCGTTGCACGGCGGGCCGGTCGTGCCCTGGAACGGGGTGAGCGCCGGTTTGTCGTATCCCGGGATGATCGAGGAGAAGTAGGCGTCGACCACGGTGGCCAGATCGTCGATGAAGTCCGGGGTGATCTCCTCGTTGCCGTAGTTCGTCGGCTTGACGGTGAAGCCGGTCTCGGTGATGCGGGCCTCCACCTCGGCGGCGGTGATCTTGCTGCACCGCACTGCGCCGTTGCTGTAGCCCAGCGTGAAGGCGTAGGACCGGTCGAAACCGCTCCCGTGTGCTCCCTCGGTGTCCGGCGTGGTGCCCACCGGGTCGCCGGTGGACATCATGGCGGTGAGCACCTGCCGTATGCCGTCCGTCTGGTTGAGGTCGAAGTACTTCGAGTGGCCCTCGGACACCCAGCGCCAGTAGGCGCCGGCGTAGCAGTCGGCCTGCTGCTCGAGCAGCAGCACGTTGTCGGTGTCGACGTCCAGCCGGTCCTGTACCAGATGTCCCATCTCGTGCGACAGCACGGTCGGCACGGCCAGCACTCCGACCTGCTCGGTCAAATCCGGCAGCAGCACGCCGCGGTCCCAGACGATGGTGTCGGCGCAGGGGTTGTAGGAGGCGTTCACCTCGTGGTAGAGCGAGCGCCCGCAGACGGTGGCGCCCCGGACCTTCGAGTCGTAGGAGATCAGCTGCCGGGCGGGCGTGAACGACCGCTGGAAATCCTTCTGGAAGATCTGGCCGTAGTAGTCGTAGAGATCGTCGACGGTGTTCTTCGCCAGCGTGTCCGAGGTCGATCCGCTGTCGCCCTGCACCCTGACGTCGGCGGTCGCCACTCCGGCCTTCGGGCCCGACGGGCCTGCCGGAGGCGCGGCCTGGCTCCCCCCGGCCCCGACCTTGACGGCCTGGCCTGCGATGGTGCTCCCGCACCCGGCGAGCAGCACGGCGACCGTCACCCCGGCGACCAGCCGCCGGATGGTGCGAGGAAAAGACATCAACAGATTACTTTCTCGTCTCCGGTCAGCCCGGGCGGGCGGCCGGCTTGCTGCCTGCTGCTCCTGCACGACGCTACCGGGCCGGCGGGTGCGGCAGCGGTGGAACGGTGGGGGTGCTGGTGGGACGCGGGCCTGGCGACCGTGGATGTGGTGCGTGCTGATGGGGTGGCGTGTTGACCGTCTGTCGGGGTCGGTGTGTCGTTACCCCTGCGTGCCGGCAGGGAGGGCGGTGCGTGCTGGGGCGATATCGAGCACGCCGCCAGTACCCGGAGCCCCGTCGGCACAACCGTGAACCATCCGGAAGGGCAAGCGCCGGGCGAGCCTGGAAGTGCGGAAGGGCCCCGGCCATCCAAGGGTTGGCCGGGGCCCTCTGCGCGGCGCCGGACCCGCGGGGGACGCAGCGATGCGCCCGGCCCACGGATGCCAGGGTGACTCCTGGTCACGCCCGAGCTCGGAGCGGCCCGAGGCAGGCGTATCCGCCGCTCAGTGCTCCGGTCGTCGGACGACCGCTCACCGCCCCGAAGGCGCGAGAGTTGGACCCGCCCCGGCGTCACTGTTCCGGTGGGAGCCGGACGTGCCCGGCGCCGAACGCCGGTACCTCGTCCCGCTGGTGTCCCGCTCCAGCCTTCGGTTCACTCTGAGTCCCCCGCACACGCATCCACAGCGGCGATACCGGCGATGCAGCACGAAGAACCATCGTGTACTAGCAATCTCGACCCGCGAGCGCGGCCGGTCAAGACCTGGGGCATTCGGAATCGATACATCACCAGATCGCGCGCCGCCCTAAGCGCCGCCCGTGGGCTGGCGGTCAGTGGTGCAGGGAGAAACAGTGTCCCTGGCTGTTCCGCAGGGTGGTCAGCGCGCCGGTCACCCGTCCGACGGCAGCCTGGCCGGACCCGCTGAGCCACCAACGCAGACCGAAGAAGCGGCCGGCACCGACGACGGTGTTCACCGCGACGATGGCGGCCAGACCAGCCAGGCCGACGGCGTTGGAGAGTCCGGCCAGCACGATCGAGGTGATGCCCAGGCCGAACAGCGAGGTGAGGAAGGCAACCAGCTGATCGGTGCGGATCCGGTCGGCTCCGTGCACGTCGAAGCTGATGGCGCGGTGCAGCCGATTGGTGACAACGGTGGAGAGCAACCATGACGCGGCCGACGCCAGCTGTGCGCCGAGGAACACCGACAGTGCGGCGTAGAGACCCAGCTGCAGCCCGGTGCCGGCGCTGCCGACGAGCGTGAAACGGGAGCCCTGACGGGTCACCGACGCGTTCGGCGCGCCCGCCGGCGAGGCGGGGGAGACCTGGGCCGATGGGGCCGGCGGACTGGACAGGGACTGCGTCATATCTGACAGTGTCGATTCTTGTTCGGTGATGGGGCTGTCCGGCGACTGTGCGACCGCTGTGACCGAGGTGGTCGTCGGGAAGGCGGATGGAACCGTGGCCGTGGCCGTGGCCGTGGCCGTGGCCGTGGCCCTGGCCGTGGCGCTGGCTGGGCCGGTCGGCGCAGCCGTGCTGGTTCGGCGCAGCCGGCCCAGAGGACAGCTCGTCCTGCGCAAGGATGGGGAGGTGCTCGCGATCCTGGATACCCGCGTGACCTTCCCCTCCGGCGGCCTGACGGCGGACGCGGAGGTCCTGGCGGTGATCGACCTCGCCGAGTCGGGGCGGGTGGGGGAGCTGGGTGTGGTCACGGACGCCTCGCCGTTCCACCCGGTCGACGACGCGTGGCCGGACCAGGGTCCCGACGAGGGAACGATCGCCTTCGACGACGAAGAGGTCGAGGTCCTCGACGTTGTTCTGGGGGTCACGTCAGGTTCGAACTTTCTGAGCGGAGCTAATATTCCGGTTCGCCGGGGCGAGCCGGGATGGGCGTTCCTGGTGGTGCACGTCGTCTCCGCGTCGGGCCCGGTGCCGGCTGTCGGCCGACGTGTGGCACTTCGGGTGGATCCCGCCCATCGCGCGGCGTTGAGCAGCGGCCACACCGCCTGTCATCTGGCGGCTCTGGCGCTCAATGCGGCACTGGCCGATCGCTGGCGCAAGCCGGTCGAGACCGACGGGCTCGGCCATCCGAACTTCGACCGGCTCGCGCTCGCGACCTCCAGGATCGCGCCGTACGCGTCGGTCGACACCTACCGGATCGGGAAGTCGTTGCGCAAGAAGGGGTTCGACCTGGTCGGCCTGGACCTGGCGCAGGCCACGCAGACGGCGAACGCCACGCTCCACCGCTGGGTTGCCGCCGGTGCGTCGATCACCGTCGAATCGGACGGACCAGGACTCACCGATCGCCGTGCCTGGGTGTGCCGGCTGCCCGACGGCACCGAGCGCATCCCCTGCGGAGGCACGCACCCGACCTCGCTCGCCGGCTTGACCGGCATCGAGGTCCAGTTGGAGCTCATCGGTGCTGAGGCGAGCGCAGAGTTGGTCATGGAGACGAAGGTCACGGCCGCCTGAGCACGCGGCCGCCGGTCCACCCGGCGCTGGCCGGTCGGCTCCGGTGGTGGCGTGGTCCCTCGGCCTGCCGTCGAACGGCCCATCCCTTCTCTGGTCGGAGCCGTTGCCCGATGCACGGCGTGGCCGCTCAGCCTGCCGGCGACTCGGCCACCTGTTCGGCCGCCTCGATCACCCGCAGGATGTTCCCGCTCGTCAGGCCGGCGAGGTCGACGTCGCTCCACCCGCGGTCGGCCAGCTCGGCCAGGAGCGCCGGATAGGTGGAGACGTCCTGCAGACCCACCGGCAGCCGTCCGACGCCGTCGAAATCTCCGCCCAGGCCGATGTGCCGGGCGCCGGCCACCTCCCGGGCATGGTCGAGGTGGTCGGCCACATCGGCCAGGGTCGCCATGGGCTCGGGATGCTCGTCCTCCCACTGTCGCAGCGCCGCGAGCGCTGCCGGATCCGCTGCGTCACCGGTGTCCTGGGTGAACACCGTGTCGGCTTCCAGACCCAACTCACGCCGCCGGGCATCCTGCGCGGCCGACCAGTCGGCGCAGGCCTGCGAGACGAAGTAGGGCACGAAGGTCACCATCTGCACGCCGCCGCCCGCGGCCATCCGGGCCAGCACATCGTCCGGCACGTCCCGGACGTGATCGGTCAGCGCACGGCACGACGAGTGCGAGAAGATCACCGGCGCGCGCGAGACGTCGAGAGCGTCGCGCATGGTGCTCGGTGCGACGTGCGACAGGTCGACCAGCATGCCGAGCCGGTTCATCTCCTGCACCACCTCGCGGCCGAACGGCGCCAGACCGCCGGCGGCGGGGGTGTCCGTGGCGGCGTCCGCCCACGCCACGCCGTCGCGCAGCGGGTTCTGGTTGTGCGTCAACGTCATGTATCCGACGCCCAGGCTGTGCAGCACCCGGAGGACTCCGAGCGAGCCGGCGATGCTGTGGCCGCCCTCGGCGCCCATCAGCGCTGCGATCCTTCCTGACGAGATCACCGCGCGGACGTCCGCCGCGGTGCGAGCCGAGCCGAAATGCTCTGGATAGCGCCCCACCAAGGCTGCGACACAGTCGATCTGCTCCAGGACGGCGACGACCGCCTCGGCGGGCGGCAGCGTGCCAGGGACATAGACAGAGAAGAATTGCGCGCCGACCCCGCCGGCCCGCAATCGCGGGATGTCCGTGTGCAGCAGGGGTTGGTGCTCCGCGATGTCGCGGGCGTCCAGGTCGTAACGAACCTGCTTGCGCAACGCCCACGCGATGTCGTTGTGGCCGTCGAGCACCGGGTGCCGCGCCAACAGGGCCGCGATCCGCTGGTTCGTGTCGGTCGCGTCGATTCCGGAGGCGCTCGGTCCTGCGCCGGAAACGATCGGTGCTGAATCGGAGGCGGTCATCGGCTGATCTTCGCAAGTCGCCGCGCCGCCTCGTCGATGAGGCCGTCCTGCTTGCAGAAGGCGAACCGGACGAACGGCTTTCCCGCGGCCGGGTCGTCGTGGAACACCTCCTGCGGCACGGCCACCACACCGGCGATGTCCGGAAGATCGAGGCAGAAGGCCATCCCGTCCGCCGGCCGGCCGAGACGCCTCGCCAGTGCGGAGATGTCGGTGACCACGAAGTACGTTCCCTGCGGCCGGTGCACTTTGAAGCCGGCGGTGAGCAGGCCGTCGCAGAGCCGGTCGCGCTTGGTCTGCAGCCCGTCCCGCATCGCCTCGACCCACGCCATCTCGTGCCGCAGGGCGTGAGCGATCGCCGGCTGGAACGGTGCTCCGCCCACGTAGGTGAGAAATTGCTTGGCGGCGCGCACTGCGGCGACCAGTTCGGCCGGCCCGCAGGCCCAGCCGATCTTCCAGCCGGTCGCGTTGAAGGTCTTGCCGGCGCTGGAAACGGTGACGGTGCGCTCTGCCATGCCCGGCAGCGTGGCGATCGGGATGTGCTCGGTGGCGTCGAAGGTCAGGTACTCGTACACCTCGTCGGTCACCACCAGCAGGTCGTGCGCCATCGCCAACTCGGCGATACCGGTCAGCTCCTGCCGGGTCAGCACCGTTCCGGTCGGGTTGTGCGGGGTGTTGAGCAGCAGCATCTTCGTCCGCGGCGTGATGGCGGAGGCGAATTCGTCGAGGTCCAGCGCGAACCGGCCGGCGGCATCGGGCCGGAGCGGCACCGACACGTGCCGCGCTCCGGACATCGCGACCACGGCCGGGTAGGAGTCGTAGTGCGGCTCCAGCATCACCACCTCGTCACCGGTCTGCACCAGCGCGATCATCGCGGCGGCCACCGCCTCCGTTGCGCCGACGGTGACCAGCACCTCGGTGTCCGGGTCGAAACGCTGGCCGCGGTCCAACAGCCGGCGTTCGGCGATGGCCGCCCGCAGCTCGGCGATGCCCGGCCCCGGCGGGTACTGGTTCTGCCCGGCGCCGATGGCCCGCTGGGCGGTCTCGAGCATGGCCGGCGGCCCGTCGGTGTCCGGGAAGCCCTGACCGAGGTTGATGGAACCGGTGACCGTCGCCAGCGCCGACATCTCGGCGAAGATCGTCGTCCGGAACGGCTGCAGCGCGGGCACCAGGGGCATGCCTGCATTCCTACCGCACCCGGCCGACAGTGCCCGCGGTCGGTGAGAATGAGCCGATGACCACCCTGCAGGTCCTGACACCCGCCGACGAGGAACGCCGGCGCCGGCTGAACCAGATGAAGCTCATCGCGACCGCCATGCTCGCGCTGATGGCGGTGATCTTCGTGATCGCCTTCACGCTGCAGGACCGTCATCCGTGGCTGGGCTATGTGCGCGCTGCCGCCGAGGCCGGGATGGTCGGTGCGATCGCCGACTGGTTCGCCGTGACCGCCCTGTTCCGTCACCCGCTGGGCCTGCCGATCCCGCACACCGCCATCATCCCGACCCGCAAGGACGCCATCGGGTCGTCGCTGTCGGAGTTCGTCGCCACCAATTTCCTGTCCGAGGACCTCATCCGGCAGAAGCTGGCGCAGTTCCAGCTCGCCACCCGGGCGGGCAACTTCCTCGCCTCGCCGGAGGGCGCCGGCCGGATCACCGCCGAGCTGGCCACCGCGGTGAAGGGCATCTCGAACGTGCTCAAGGACGACGAGGTGGCCGGGCTGCTGGAGACGCTGGCCCGCCGGAAGATCGCCGAGACCAAGGTCGGCCCGCCGCTGGGTCGCATCGCCGGCGAGGTGTTCGCCCGCGGCGAGCACCATCCGCTGGTGGACTTCCTGGTCGACCGGATCCACGCCTGGATCACCGACAACTACGCGCTGGTGTCCCGGGTGGTGTCGCAGCGGGCCCCGTCCTGGTCGCCGAAGTTCTTCGACGGCATGATCGCCGACCGCATCTACCGGGAGGTGGAGGCGTTCACCCTGGCGGTCCGGGACGATCCGGACCACCAGATGCGCATCGCGCTGGACAAGTTCCTGGCCGAGTTCGCCGTTGATCTGCAGCACGACCCGGTCACCATCGCCAAGGCCGAGGCGATCAAGGAACGCATCATGGAGAACGACCAGGTGCGGGTGCTGGCCGCGGGGGCGTGGCGTTCGATCAAGGAGACCCTCCTCGCCGCCGCCGACGACCCCGACTCGGCGCTGCGCCGGTCGGCCCTGGACGGGCTGATGTCGTTCGGCCGCCGGCTGCAGGAAGGCGGACCGACCGCCGCCAAGGTGGACGGCTGGGCCGCCGACGCCGCTGGCTACCTCGCCCGTAACCACGCGCGGAGCATCACCGGCATCATCGACGAGACGATCGCCCGCTGGGACGGCGAGGCCACCAGCCGCAAGATCGAGCTGCAGGTGGGGCGTGACCTGCAGTTCATCCGGATCAACGGCACGGTGGTCGGTGCTCTCGCCGGACTGGTCATCTACACCGTCGCCACCGCCCTGCTCGGCTGACGCCGCCCGCCCTTCCTCGCCGGCCGCGCTTCGCACCGCGATCAGGTGCCGCGCTGATCGGTGGCCCGCGCTTATCAACTAGCGTCGCGCTTATCAACTAGCGTCGCGCTCATCAACTGCGCGACTTCTGCCCCAACCGTCCCATTTCGGATGAGTTGATAAGCGCGAAGCCGCGCCATTTGCCATCTGGCGAGCGCGGGACAAAGCTCTGGCGTCGGCAACCGGGCAGCTCGACCAGGTTGCTCACATGGGCTCACCGTCAACGCGGCCGGGGCGCGATCGCGGTCGACCGGGAAGCGCGTCCTGGGCCGGTCGCCCGACTGTCGGTGGGTCGGGGGACGATGACCCCCATGACCGAACAGAGCTCCGCGACACCTGTCGCGACCTTCGACCTGACCGTCCTCGACACGCCCGACCCGCTCGCGTTGGCCCAGTTCTACTGCGCCCTGCTCGGCTGGAATGTGGTCGCGCAGGCCGACGACTGGGTGGCCATTCGCGCTGGGGGCGGCGGCCCTGGCATGGCCTTCCAGCTCGCTCCCGACCACGTGCCGCCGACCTGGCCGGACAACCGGGTCCCGCAGCAGGTCCACCTCGATCTCACCGTGCCCGACCTCGACCGCGGGGAACAGCAGGTGGTCGCCCTCGGCGCCAGGCCGACCGGACAGCCGGAAGAGCCTGGCGGGTTCCGTGCCTTCCTCGATCCCGCGGGGCATCCGTTCTGCCTGTGCCTGCCGTAGGAGCCTTCGCTCCGCTGCGCCCGGACAGGCTGGTCGCCGAGCTGGCGGGTTGGGTGAGGCGGAGCAGGAGCGGCGACCGCCCGAGCACCGTCGTCGGGTTCGACGGTCCCGCCGAGGGCGGAATCGGCACCCTCGCCGACGAGGTGGCTGAGGCCCTGAGCCACAGCGGATGTGCTGTGGTCAGGGCGTCCACCGCCTGGTGGTGGCGACCCGCTGCGCTGCGCCTGGAGATGGGTCGGCAGGACATCGACATGCTGCTGACCGGCTGGGTCGACGACGCCGCCCTCCGGCGGGAACTTCTGGAGCCGGCGGCGGGCGGCGGCTCCTACATCTCCCGGCTGCGGGATCCGGACACCGACCGGCCGGTGCGTCAGCCGCCCGTCCGTGCGCCGGATCGACCTGTCGTGCTGCTGGACGGGCCGTTCCTGCTCGCGACCGAGCTGCCCCTCGACGCCGTTGTCGGGTTCCGCATCGGCGATTCGGCTCTGGCGCGCGCTCTGCCCGTGCATCGGCAGTGGTGGGTGGAGGCGTTCCGGACGTATGCCCAGCGGTACGAGCCCCAGGATCGGGCAGACGTGCTGATCTCCTACGACCATCCCGCCAGTCCAGCCGCGGTCGGGCTGGCGGACGGCCGGAGATAGTGAACCATCCTGTCCCGGCCCGGAGTGCTTGCAAGTGCAAGCACGAGTGCGTACGGTCGCCGGTACGCGGACCAGATACCGCCATGACATCGCAAGGAGGCGAACGCGCATGGATCTTGCACCCGTGCTCGCCCCGGTCAAGGATCTGGGAGCTTTCATCCGCGAACAACGCACGACGGCGCAAATCTCCCTGCGCGGGCTCGCTGCGAAGGCGGGCGTGTCCAACCCGTATCTGTCGCAGGTGGAGCGTGGACTGCGTCGCCCCAGCGCGGAGATCCTCGCCCAGATCGCCTCCGGGCTGTCCATCTCCGTCGAGTCCTTGCTCGTCCGCGCCGGCATCCTGGAGACGGCCGCGGCACCGGAGGTCGTCCTGGCGATCCGGGCGGACACGGTGCTCACCGAGCGCCAGAAGTTGTCACTGGTCGACATCTACTCGGCGTTCCGTGGCGAGGCCGAGCGCGCAGCGGTCGAATCGGCCAAGGCTCCGGCCGACGCCCGTATGGACGGCCGCGGAGTCGACGCGGGCCACTTCGTAGCTCCCGATGCACAAGCTCCCGACGTCCCGCCTTCCTGACCACACCAGAACGCCGGCCGATGGCGGCCGGGAAAGAGAGTCACGATGTCACTGCTCACCGATCTGCGCGCGGTGTCGGAGAACGCCGTCGAGCAGTTGGCCGCCCGGTTCTCCGATCTGCCACGTCCGCTGCTGGTGGCGATCGGCGCCGGCGACATGGCCGTCGCCCGCTTCGCGGACCTACGCGAATCGCTGGCCGACTCGCTGAGCGACCGCGACGGCGAGCCGCTGGTCACCGCACCGGACTTCCATGCGGTCGCCGATCTCCCGGCCAAGGCCCAGAAGGTCGTGGCCGACGTCGCCAGCAGCATCGAGAGCTTCGCTGCGGAAGCTCCGGCCAAAGCGCAGGGACTCATCGCGCAGTTGCCGGACAAGCTCGCCGAGGTGCAGGTGGCTGCGCAGACCCTGTCCCCGGAAGCCATGCGGGAGACGCTGGACGCCTACGCCCAACTGGCGGGAATGATCTACGGCAACCTGGCCGATCGCGGTGGCAAGACGTGGTCCAAGGTCCGGTCGTCCGGGCTCCGGCCCGGGTCGGTCGTCGATCCGGATCCTGCTCCGGCCGCGGCCCGGGCAGCGGCGCAGGCCCGGGCGGCGGCTCAGGCACGCGCTGCCGCTGCAGTCCGAGCAGCCACCGAGGCAGGCACTTCGCACGCCGAGCGGGTCACCGCCGAGCCGACGAAGGTGGCGGAGCCCACCAAGCCTGCGGCGCAGGCCGCTCCGGCGTCGCCCGCGGCAGTATCCGACACCGCCCACCCCGATCCGGCGAGCACAGCACCGGACGCGACCGGCGAAGCCCACGACGCGGCCAGCGAGGCGCCGGACGCGATTGCGCGCCCGACGGCGCCGGACGTCACTGCCGACGCGGCGCCGGATGCGACTGCCGATCAAGCTCCGGAGGTGACTGCCGACGCGGCGCCGGAGGCGACTGCCGAGGCGACACCGGACGCGACCGCGCCCTCGAAACCCGCTCGACGAAAGGCCACGAAGCCGGCCGGACCAGCCGGGGAGGGGCACGTCAAGGTGACGCCGCAGGACGTCATCCCGAAGAACGCGGTCGTCAAGACGCCGACTCGTCGCACCACGCCCAAGCCCAAGGCCACCGATACGCCGCAACCCGACCAGGACTGACGGACAGCGGCGCACCGGAGGTCAGTGTCGGACCGCCGCAGCGGGCCAGCCGGCCCTGGGTCCACCGGATTCGGGGCCGGAACCCGGTCTCTCGCCACGTACTCTGGACCCATGATGCTTGCCTACAACGTGACCACGGCAATCAGCTTCGCCTTGGCCGTGGTCGCCGCATTCGTGGGTGTCTTCGCCGTCATCGATGCCGGGTCCCGGCGCCCGGATGCGTTCGCCGCGGCCGACAAGCAGACCAAGGGCACCTGGAGCGGGATCACCGCGGCCTGTGCCGTGGTGGCGGTGCTGGGTGTCGTGGTGGACGGTCCGTTCGGCGCGCTCAGCCTGCTGTGGCTTGCCGCAGTGGTGGGAGACCTGGTGTACCTGCTCGATGTGCGTCCCAAGCTGCGCGAGGTGCAGCGCGGATCGCGCTGGTAGCAGTCGCCACTCGCGGGCCCCAAAACGCCGAGCATCCGGCGCGCCCGGCACGCTGCAGCATCATCACGGATCCACCGGGAACAGCGCAACGATGCAGTGGACACCGCAGCGGCCGCGCACTGACGACGCAGTCGGGTCTTCGTGCGAGAGGAACAGGCGGTCAGTGCGCGGCCGGGGTCCCGCTCGCAGCCTCTTCGGCCTCGGCGGCCAGCCGCTTGGTCTCGCGCCCGAACGAGATCCGGATCTCCGTCTCGGCGTCTCCCCGGCCGACCCAGTTCGCACCCTCGACGCTCTTGCCGGGCTCGAGGTCCTTGTAGACCTCGAAGAAGTGCTGGATCTCGAGGCGTTCGAAGATGGACATGTCCCCGATGTCCTGCAGGTTCGCCTGCCGCGGGTCGTTCGCCGACACGCACAGGACCTTGTCGTCCGGACCCTTCTCGTCCGTCATCCGGAACATGCCGATGGCCCTGGCGAGGATGAGGCACCCCGGAAAGGTCGGTTCGGACAGCAGGACCAGCGCGTCGAGCGGGTCGCCGTCCTGGCCCAGGGTGTTGTCGATGAAGCCGTAATCAGCGGGGTACTGCGTGGCGGTGAAAAGGGTCCGGTCCAACCGGATGCGCCCGCTGTGGTGGTCAACCTCGTACTTGTTGCGGCTGCCCTTGGGGATCTCGATGGTGACGTCGAATTCCACGACTGTTCATTCCTTCTCTCGCCTCGTTGCGATCGACCCCGGGGTCGAACACCACCGGTCGGATGATCGTAACTG
>CAXTBG010000023.1:0-4549 GCA_964242105.1 uncultured Nakamurella sp.
ATGCCGGCCTGGGTGTACTGGGCGATCATGTGCCCGGAGTCGACGCCGACCTCGAAGGCCAGGAACGGCGGCAGCCCGTGCGAGCGGCTGCGGTCGAGCATCCGGTCGGTGCGCCGTTCGGCGATGTTCGCGACGTCGGCCACCGAGATGGCCAGGAAGTCCAGCACGGCGGCGACCGGTGCGCCGTGGAAGTTGCCGTTGGACTCCACGCTCCCGTCGGGCAGCACCACGGGGTTGTCGATGGCGCTGGCCAGTTCGCGGCCGGCGATGGTCCGCGCGTGGTCCAGCGTGTCGCGGGCGGCCCCGTGCACGGCCGGGGAGCAGCGCAGCGAGTAGGCGTCCTGCACCCGGTTGTCCTCCGGGCCGGCGTGCGAGGCGACGATCGGCGACCCGGCCAGCGCCGCGGCCATCCGGGCCGCGCTGACCGACTGCCCGACCTGCGGGCGCAGCCGGTGCAGCTCGGCTGCGAAGACCCGGTCGGTACCCAGCAGCGCCTCGACGGACATGGCCGCCGATACATCGGCCGCGTCCAGCAGGTCGGCGAGGTCCGCGGCGGCGAGCAGCAGCATGGCCAGCATGCCGTCGGTGCCGTTAATCAGCGCCAGCCCCTCCTTCTCGGCGAGCACCACCGGCGCCAGGCCGGCCGCGGCCAACGCGTCGGCGGCCGGCAGCTGGCGGCCGGTGGCGTCAACCACCTGGCCCTCACCGATCAGGGCTAGCGCCGCCGCGGCCAGCGGTGCCAGGTCGCCGGAGCAGCCGAGCGAGCCGTACTCCGGCACGAGCGGCGTGATCCCGGCGTTGAGCAGCGCGGCGTAGGCGAGCGCGGTGCTTGGGCGGATGCCGGTGTGGCCGGTGGCCAGGGTGGACAGCCGTAGCAGCATCATGCCCCGCACCACCTCGACCTCCACGGGCGTGCCGGAGCCGGCCGCGTGCGAGCGGATCAGCGACAACTGCAGCGCGGCCCGGCGGCCGGCGGCGATGGAGGTGGTGGCCAACGCACCGAAGCCGGTGGAGATGCCGTAGTGCGGCGCGGTGTCGCCGGCGAGCGCGTCGATGACGGCACGGCTGGTGGCCATGGCGTGCAGCGCGTCGTCGGCGAGCACCACCGGGCGACCGCCCCGGGCGACGTCGATCAGCTCCGCCGGCGTGACCGGGCCGATCCCGACCGGCACCGGCGCGGAGGCGGAAGCGAGCGGGCGCGAGTACGGCGGGGCGGCGGTGTTCACCCATTCATTGGATGCCCTGCGCGTCCGGCTACGCGACCCCCGGGAGGGGGTTGCTGTCCGGTATACCGGACACATGTCGACCGACGCGGCGGCGCCGCACCACCGTCAGGCCGCGGTAGCTGTGCCGGCACTGCGCCGCGGGCTCGCGGTGCTCCGCCTGCTCGCCGGGCGGCCGGCGCCGGTGTCCGCGGGCGCCATCGCCCGTGATCTGGGGCTGCCCCGCTCCACCACCTACGAACTGCTGACCGAGCTGGCCGCTGCCGGGTTCGCCGTGCACCTGCCGGCGCAGCGGCGCTGGGGGCTGGGCCTGGGCGCCTTCGAGATCGGCACCGCATACCTGCGGTCCGAGCCACTGGAACGGCTGGGCCGGCCCGTGCTGTCCCGGCTGGCCGCGGCCACCGGGGCGACCGCGCATCTGGGCGTCCTGCACGGTCCGGAGACGCTCTACCTGCTCAAGGAGCGACCGCCGGGCGGTGCGGTGTCGCTGGTGACCGACGTCGGTGTGCGACTGCCGGCGGCGCTGACCGCCACCGGCCTGTCGATCCTGGCCGACCTCCCGCCGGGTCAGGTGCGGGCGCTGTTCCCCGACGCCGGCACGTTCGTCGACCGCACCGGCCGTGGCCCGAAGACGCTGCCGGAACTGCGAAGGCTGCTGACGCAGGTCCGCCGACGGGGTTGGGCGTCGGAGGACGGGCAGGTCACGGCGGGTGCGGCGTCGGTCGCCGCGGCGGTGTTCGACCACAACGCCATGCCGATCGCCGCGGTCGGCATCACCGTGGCGCACCGCTGTCCCGACCCTTCCGCCGGGCCGGACTGCACCTTCGACGCCCTGGTGACGCCGGTCCGGCAGGCAGTCGCCGCACTCACCGCCGCCATCGGCGGGCGGGCGCCTGATCCCGACTGAGCCCGGGGCGCCGACGCAGGCGGGTCGTTCGCGGTGACGGGCGGGGTCAGGCGCGGGGTCGCACGCCGGATCGGGCGCCGGGTGGTCGCGATGACGGGCGGGGTCAGTAGCGGGGTCGGGCGCCGGGCCGGCGCCGGGTGGTCGCGGGGTCGGCGGGTCAGTCGCGGGGTCGCGCGCCGGCAGCCGACGCAGCGTCGTCGATGTCCCGGGCGAGCGCGAAGTCCTTCTCGGTCAGGCCGCCCTCGGAATGGGTGCTGAGCACGAAGTCGACGCTGGAATACCGGATGTCGATGTCCGGATGATGGTTCGCCGCCTCGGCCTTGATGGCGACGGCGTCGACCAGTGCGATGGCGGCCGGGAAGTCGGGGGCCCGGTAGCCGGCGCGGATCTCCTGCCCGGCGCGACGCCAGGCCGGCAGGGCCACGAGGTGTTCGGTGATGCTCGCATCGCTCAGCACGGTCACGGTTCCACGGTTCGCCGCCGCGCCCCGTCCGTCAAGGGCGTCACGGCCCCCGGACGGCCGGGATCCTCCGGCCCTCTACGCTGACCCACCATGCAGGTAAGAGAACTCGCCGTCCCGGGTGCCTTCGAATTCACCCCAGTGCAGCACGGCGACGACCGGGGGCTGTTCCTGGAGTGGTTCAAGGTCGATGCACTCCGCGGCGCGGCGGGGCACCCGTTGGAACTCGCCCAGGCCAACCTCTCGGTGTCCAGGGCCGACAGCCTGCGTGGCGTCCACTTCGCTGACGTTCCCCCTGGTCAGGCCAAGTACGTCAGCTGCCCGGCCGGCGCGGTGATCGACTACATGGTGGACATCAGGGTGGGGTCGCCCACCTTCGGCGCGGTGGACGCGGTGCGGCTGGACACCGTCGACCGGCGTGCGGTGTACCTGTCGGAGGGCATCGGGCACGCGTTCCTCGCCCTGGAGGACGGGTCGACGCTGACCTACCTGTGCTCCACCGGGTACGCGCCGGGCCGGGAGCACGGGATCAACCCGCTCGACCCGGCGCTCGGCCTGCCGTTGCCGGCCGACGTGGAGTTCATCCTGTCCGCCAAGGACCAGGCGGCGCCGACGCTCGCGCAGGCGGAGCGCGACGGACTGCTGCCGACCTGGGATGCCTGCCAGGCGTACGTCGCGACGCTGGTATCGGCATGACCGGCCGGATCGCCCTGATCCGCCACGGGCAGACCACCTGGAGCGCCAGCGGCCAGCACACCTCGACGACCGACCTGGACCTCACCGACATCGGGGTCGAGCAGGCCGGGGTGATCGCCGGACTGCTGGCCGGTCTCGAGCTGCACCCCGCCACGGTGTGGACGAGCCCTCGGCTGCGCGCCCGCCGGACCGCCGAACTGGCCGGCCTGCACATCGACGACGTGCTCGAGGACCTCGCCGAGTGGAACTACGGGGAGTACGAGGGCATCACCAGCAAGCAGATCCACCTGACCCGTCCCGGCTGGGCCATCTTCACCGACGGTGCGCCCGGCGGGGAGACGCCGGAGCAGGTGACCGGGCGGGCCGACACGGTGCTGGCCAGGGCCCGCGAGGCGCTCGAGCAGGGCGACGTGGCGCTGGTCTGCCACGGGCACATGTCGCGGGTGCTGGCCGTCCGCTGGGTGGGCCTGCCCATCGCGTCGGGCAGCCTGTTGCTGATGGACGCGGCCGCGGTCACCGTGCTGGGCACCTACCACGACAAGCCGTGCATCGAGCACGCCAACGTGGTGCCCTTCCACCACGGCCCGATGGCCGTGCAGGACACGCCCGGTGCCTGACGACGCGGCCGAACCCGGTATGCCGGACCAGCGCATCCGGCCCACCCGGCCCGGCGACCTCGAGGCCGTGGTCGCGCTGGTCTACGAACTGGCCGAGTACGAGAAGCTCGTGGAGGAGTGCCACCTCACCGCCGACCTGCTGCGGGAAGCGTTGTTCGCGCCGTCTCCGGCGGTGTTCGGATTCGTCGCCGAGGTCGACGGCACCGTCGTCGGGTACACGCTGCACTTCCTCAACTACTCGACCTGGGAGGGCGTCCACGGCGTCTACCTGGAGGACCTGTACGTGCAGCCGGGGCACCGCGGGTCGGGCCTGGGCAAGGCGCTGCTGGCCAACCTGGCGCAGCTCGCCGTCCGGAACGGGTACGCCAGGATGGAGTGGTCGGTGCTGGACTGGAACGCCCCGTCGATCGCCTTCTACGAGAAGCTCGGCGCCGTCGGCATGCGCGGTTGGACCACCTACCGGCTCACCGGCCCGGCTCTGGCCCGAACAGGGCGGGAAACGAGCTGATCCAGCGGATTGCCTGGCGGGTGAACAGCAGCCCGCCGGTGACCAGCCCGAACACCGCCAGCACGATGCCCCAGCCCGGCCGGCCGCTGGGCACGGCCAGCCAGTAGCCCACCGCGACCAGCACGATCTGCACCACGA
>CAXTBG010000023.1:4559-62298 GCA_964242105.1 uncultured Nakamurella sp.
CGCGCGCCCGGCAGCACCGGGGGACCCGGCGGTCGCGCCCCCACCGCCGGCCCCGCAGCAGACCGAGCCCGCAGAATGCCATGGCCACCGCGAACACCACGAAGTACGCGGCCTGCGCCACCAACTGCCCCACCGCCGCCGAATGGGCGAGCCCGGACACCAGGATGACGACTGCCAGGACGAGGACGCCGACTGCCTGCAGGCAGATCAGCACGCCCGCCGCCGCCACCGGTCGCGGCGGCGGCAGCACGACCGGACCGGCGCCGGCCGGCCCCCCTGCACTGGTCATGGTTTTCAGGTTACCGGCGGCCCAGCACGTAGGCTGCACCGACGATGCGCGCCATGATGATCGTCAATCCGCACGCCACCGGGACCACCGAACGCCGGCGCGATCTCCTCGCCCACGCGCTCGCCGCGGAGGTGCGGCTGGTGGTCGCCCAGACCACCGGGCGGGGCCATGCCGCTGACCTGGCCGCCAAGGCGGTGGCCGGCGGCGCGGAGTTGATCGTCGCCCACGGTGGTGACGGCACGGTCAACGAAGTGGTCAACGGCATGCTGCGGGCGCCGGGCGACGCGCCGGCCCCGATGCTGGCCGTCCTGCCCGGCGGTTCGACGAACGTGTTCGCCCGGGCGATGGGGATGGACACCGACCCGGTCCTGGCGACGGAGCAGATCCTGGAGGCGCTGATCGTCCGGCAGCAGCCGAGGGTGATCTCCCTCGGCCGGGTGGACGGCCGCTACTTCACCTTCAACGCGGGTTTCGGCCTGGATGCCGAGGTGGTCAAGGCGGTGGAGGACCTCCGCGCCACCGGCCGGGCGATCTCGAACGTGCTGCACGTGCGCAAGGCCGTGTCCCGCTATTTCCGGTCGGATCGCCGGCGCCCCCGGCTGACCCTGCAGGTCGACGACCAGCCGCCGCGTGAGGGCGTGCACCTGGTATTCGTCTCCAACGTCGACCCGTGGAGCTATTTCGAGTCCCGGCCGGTGCGGACGAACCCCGGCACCTCCTCCGACGGCGGACTCGGGCTGTTCGCGATGACGAGCCTGCGGCTGGTCAGCGTGCTGCGCGTGTCCGCCCAGCTGCTGCGTGCCGACGCCGAACCGACGTCCTCGGCACTGGTCCGAGAGGACGACGTCACCTCCATCACGGTGACGTGTTCCGACCCCGTCGGGTTACAGGTCGACGGCGACTACCTGGGTCTGCGCGACGGTGCCACCTTCATCTCCGTGCCGGCAGCCCTGCGTGTGCTGACCGGTGTGCCCAGTCGTCTACGAGCCGAACAGTCCGGGTAATTCTCCCGGCAAACCACTGGTCTGAATCGTTCTGATCAGGCAGCATCGATCTCGTACCACCCAGCCCCACCGCCCCGTCCGGACCGGTCCGTCAGCACCGCTGCCGTTTCGTGATCCTGACGTGAGCTTCGTAACCTGCTCGTCATGAACCCTTGACATCCCCGTGTCACATGAAACTATTGATGTTCGGTGTGCGGAACTCATTACCATCTGTTACCCGGTTGCCAAAATCGGACCGGGAACCACACTGTCGATCGGTTCGTTCGCTCTGCTGACGACTGTGCGTGAAGCACCTGATGTTCTCGATGAAAATACGGCGTCACCTGGGAGGGTGCCGCCTTGACGAAGGAGTGGTCACAAGATGGACTGGCGCCACCGCGCAATCTGCCGCGACGAGGATCCGGAGTTGTTCTTCCCGGTCGGGAACTCCGGACCAGCGCTCCTGCAGATCGCCGAAGCCAAGGCCGTCTGCCAGCGTTGCCCTGTGACGAGCGAATGCCTCACCTGGGCCTTGGAGACCGGCCAGGACGCCGGCGTCTGGGGTGCGATGAGCGAGGACGAGCGACGCGCGCTCAAGCGCCGTCGCGCACGGGCACGGGCTCGCAGCCTGTAGCCCCTCGGGCCCTGATGGGGGCCCACAGGAAGGGCACGGCCTTCCGCCCCGGCGCCATCGGCGCCGGGGCGGTTTGCTGTACCCCGACGGCGGGTGTGCCGACGGGTGGGACGGAGCACGGTGTTGCGCCGGCGTGATCCTTCCCCGGGCGGGAATGCCCTGGGCGGCGCCGCCGCTGCACCCGGCATGACCCTGCTCTTCGAGCCGCTGACGCTGCGCGGCATCACCTTCCCCAACCGCATCCTGCTCGCCCCCATGTGCCAGTACAGCTGTGTCGCGCGGGACGGCGTGCCGACCGACTGGCACCTGGTGCACCTGGGTTCGCATGCCATCGGCGGTTTCGGCCTGGTCCTGACCGAGGCCACCGCGGTCAGCCCCGAGGGTCGCATCTCGCCCGAGGACACCGGGCTGTGGAACCAGGAGCAGCAGGCGGCCTGGTCGCGGATCAACGACTTCGTCCACGCCCAGGGCGTGCCGACCGGTATCCAGCTCGCCCACGCCGGACGCAAGGCGTCGACGTACTCGCCGTTCGCCGCCCACTCCGGCTCGGTGCCGGAGAGCGAGGGCGGCTGGCCGACGGTCGGCCCGTCGGCCGTCGCGTTCGGGCACTACGCCGAACCACGCGCATTGGGCACCGCCGAGATCACGGCCGTCGTCGAGGACTTCCGGGCCGCCGCGGCCCGCGCCGACCGGGCCGGTTTCGACGTCGTCGAGATCCACGCGGCCCACGGCTACCTGCTGCACCAGTTCCTGTCCCCGCTGTCCAACCTGCGCACCGACGCCTACGGCGGAGACTTCGCCGGACGCAGCCGCCTGCTCGCCGAGGTGGTCGCTGCCGTGCGGTCCGCCTGGCCCGCGGAGAAGGCGCTGTTCGTGCGGTTCTCCGGCACGGACTGGACCGACGGCGGTTGGTCGCTGCAGGACACCGTCCGGGCCGCGGAGCTGGTCGGCCGGCTGGGGGCCGACCTGATCGACGTGTCCAGCGGCGGCAACGTCCCGGCGGCCGACATCCCGACCGGCCCTGGGTACCAGGTTCCGCTGGCCGCCGCCGTGCGCTCGGCCACCGGTCTCCCGGTCGGTGCGGTCGGGCTGATCTCCGACCCGGTGCAGGCCGAGAAGATCCTGTCCGACGGCGCCGCCGACGCGGTGTTCCTGGCGCGGGCCGGCTTGCGCGAGCCGAACTGGCCGCAGCGCGCCGCGTTCGAACTGGGTCTTCCCGCCGACAAGGCGCCCTACCGGCCGCAGTACGAGCGGGGCGCCTGGCACTGAGCAGCCGCAGGACGAGCGGGGCGCCTGGACTGACCGACGGCCGGGCACCGGTGTGGGCGCACTGGCAGCCGACGGCCGGAGCACCGGCGCAGGCGGGCCGGCTACGTCCGCCCGCGCATCGGGATGCGGATCAGCACCTCGGTGCCCGGGGCGTCGTCCCGCCGCCGCATGCCGATGGAGCCCAGCAGTTCGGCGTCCACCAGGGTCCGGACGATCTGCAGACCGAGACCCGCGCCCTTCTCCAGCGAGAAGCCGGCCGGCAGGCCGACCCCGTCGTCGACCACCCGGATGTCCAGGTGGCGGGCGGACCGATCGACGCCGATCACCACCTCGGCGTCCTGGCGCGGCACCCGGTAGCCGTGCTCCAGCGCGTTCTGGACGACCTCGGCGAGCACCATCACCAGCGGGGTGGCCAGGTCGGCCCCGATGACGCCGAAGCTGCCGACCCGGCGCACCCGCGCCCTGGTCTCGGCGGAGGCGACCTCGGCTACGATCGGCACCAGCTTGTCGACGATCTGGTCGAGGTCGACCCGATCGTCCGGGGACAGCGACAGCGTGTCGTGCACCAGCGCGATCGAGGAGACCCGGCGGACGGACTCGGCGAGCGCGTGCCGCACCGCCCCGTCCTTGGACCGGCGGGCCTGCATCCGCAGCAACGCCGCGACCGTCTGCAGGTTGTTCTTGACCCGGTGGTGGATCTCCCGGATCGTGGCGTCCTTGGACAGCAGCGCGCGGTCCCGACGGCGGACCTCGGTCACATCGCGGACCAGCACCAACGCGCCGGACGGCTGCCCGCGCGGGCGCAGCGGCAACGCCCGGAACAGCACCGTCGCCGCGCGCACCTCGACCTCCATCCGGAGGCTGCTGCGGCCGTGCACCGCCCCGGTGATCCGCGCGGCCAGCTCGGCCGCGTCGAACGGGTCGGCGATCAGCTTGCGGGTGAGCGCGGCCAGGTCCGCGCCCACCACCGACCCCTGCAGCGTCATCCGGTGGTAGGCCGAGACGGCGTTCGGGCTGACGTAGACCACCCGGCCGTCGGCGTCCAGCCGCAGCAGCCCGTCACCCGCGCGCGGGCCGGTGTGGATCTCGCCCGCCTGCACCGCCGGCGGGAAGGCGCCGTCGGTGACCATCCGGAACAGGTCCTCGGCCGCGTCGATGTACGCGGTCTCCAACAGGCTCGCGTCCCGGCCGACCAGGTTCGCGGTGTCCCGGGTGACCAGCGCGACGATGCCGTCGCCATGGCGCACCGGGATGACCTCACGCCGGTGGGTGCCACTGCGCGGCACGACGGCGGGGTGCAGCGGGACACCGTCGTCGCCCAGTTCGCCGATCTCGGCATCGGAGATGATCTCGGCCTCCTGCCACGCCCGGCACAGCAGATCCGTCTCGCCGTCGGGCGCGTGACCGGTGACCATGTCGTCCAGGTGAGCGGTGGCCCCGGTCGTCGGGCGGACCTGCGCGACGCAGACCCAGGTGGTGTCCCGCGGGCAGTCCGCGGCCGGCGGATCGGCGGGGATCCACAGCAGGAGGTCGGAGAACGACAGGTCGGCGAGCAGTTGCCACTCGGACACCAGGCCCTGCAGGTGGGCGACGGCCGCGCCGGACAGAGCGGTGTGCTCGGCCAGCAGGTCCGAGAGAGTGCTCAGGAGATCGTCGCGATCAGGTCACCCTCCTGGACGACCTGACCCTCGCTCACCCCGAGGGCGGAGACGGTGCCGTCGACCTCGGCGATCACCGGGATCTCCATCTTCATGGATTCCAGGATGACGAGCGTGTCGCCGTCCGCGACGGTGTCACCCTCGGCGACCAGCACCTTCCAGACGTTGGCGACCATCTCGGCGCGTACTTCCTCGGCCATCGGCGTTCCTTCCACTCTCTGGTCGCGGGCGGCGTCGGCGACCGGTTCGCCCCTTCGTGTTGCGGCGACGACCGGGGTGGCTCGGCGGCGTCTCGCGGATGGACACATCCTCGCACGCCACGACTGCTGGCCCCGCTGTTCCGCCCTGTGCCGGGCAGCGCCGCCGCCGACTGGCCGACCGCCGCCTCACGACGTGGCAAAATGGGTACGGTCGCCCACCGGTCCGGTGCGGCGGGCCATCCTGCACGCAACCGATCTGGAGTCCCCGATGAGCAAGCGCGGCCGCAAGCGCAAGTCCCGCAAGAAGAACGGCGCCAACCACGGCAACCGCCCCAACGCCTGACGGACACCCAGCCTGACGAACACCCCGGGCCTGACGAACACTCGGCCGGCCCTGCGCCGGGTCCTGGGCAGGTCAGGCCTGGGTGTGGAATTCGGCGGTCGTCACCGACATCGTCGACTGCCCGTCGGGACCGGAACTGGTCACGGTCACCGAGTGCAGGTGAGCAGCGAGCTTGGCGCGCAGCTGCTCGGGAGCGCGGTCACCGCCACACTTGGCGTGCAGCAGAGCCTTGAGCTTGGAGTCGATGTTCGCTTCCTCCAGGCAGGGCGAGCAACCGTCCAGATGCGCCTCGACGGCTGCCCGGTTGTCCGGGTCCAGCTCGTCGTCCAGGAACTGCCACACATCGCGCAGCACCTCGGCGCATTCGG
Source organism: uncultured Nakamurella sp. (assembly GCA_964242105.1). GTDB lineage: Bacteria > Actinomycetota > Actinomycetes > Mycobacteriales > Nakamurellaceae > Nakamurella. The sequence continues at coordinate 10,304 of CAXTBG010000023.1, forward strand.
CGTCATCGGTCTTGCCGCTGGTCATGGCTCATACCTCGTTCACGTCGGTGGAAGACTTGCGCAGGAACCCGCGCTCGGTCGCGTAGTCGGTCAGCAGCTCCCGCAGTTGCCGACGTCCGCGGTGAAGTCGTGACATCACAGTCCCCAGCGGGGTTCCCATGATCTCGGCGATCTCCTTGTAGGCGAATCCCTCGACATCGGCGAGGTACACCGCCAGGCGGAAGTCCTCCGGCAGTTCCTGCAGGGCTTCCTTGACGTCGCTGTCCGGCAGCCGGTCCAGCGCATCCATCTCGGCGGACCGGAGCCCGCTGGAGGTGTGCGATTCCACCGCGGCGAGCTGCCAGTCGGTGATCTCCTCGGTGGGCGACACCTGCGGTTGGCGCTGCCGCTTGCGGTAGCCGTTGATGTAGGTGTTGGTGAGGATCCGGTACAGCCAGGCCCGCAGGTTCGTGCCCTGGGTGAACGAGGCGAACGCGCCGAACGCCTTGAGGTAGGTCTCCTGGACCAGATCCTCGGCGTCGGCGGGATTCCTGGTCATCCGCATGGCCGCCGCATACAGCTGGTCGAGCATCGGCATCGCCTGCTCGGTGAACCGCTCCGACGCGCTCTGCTCCCGCCCGCCCGAGCTCTCCGACCCGGCCGTCCGCTCGCCGGGCCCCGGTGCCGCCTCGGCCAATTCTGTGTTCGTCGCCACCAGCACCCTCGTCCCTGCCGTCCTGCCCGCAGCGCGGACACGGGAGCCTGCGGCGGCTCCACTGAAGGGCAAGGGTACGCCGGGGACCCCGAGCACGAAGGTGATCAGATCCGGGACCGTGGGGCCGCGCCGGGTGGCGACTGCTGCCTGCGTCATTCGGGCCACCTTTCCTGTTCAGGCTCTGTGACGTGCTGCAACGCCACTGCTGCTGGCCCTATTCCGGAGGCCTGGCGGCAGGCGGGGCGGTGTGCGCCCTCCGCTCGAGTGGGTGGGGTCGGCCCCGATAGGGTGACGCCGTGCCCGGAGCTCCTACCCCTGCCGTCGCCGCGTTGGTGCGGGCGGGCATTCCGTACACCCTCCGCCCCTACGACCACGACCCCCGCACCACCGCCTTCGGCGACGAGGTGGTGGCGGCGCTGGGCCAGGATCCGGCACGGGTGTTCAAGACGCTGATCGCCTCGGTGGACGGCGCGCTCGTCGTCGGCGTGGTACCCGTGGCCGCGCATCTGGACCTCAAGGCCCTCGCGACGGCGGCGGGGGGCAAGCGGGCGACGATGGCACCGGTGGCCGAGGCCGAGCGCTCCAGCGGTTATGTCGCCGGCGGCATCTCGCCGATCGGCCAGCGCAAGCCGCTCCGCACCGTCGTCGACGTCAGCGCCGGGGACTTCCCGACCGTGTTCGTCAGCGCCGGTCGCCGCGGGCTGCAGCTCGAGCTCGCCCCCGCCGACCTGATCGCCGCCTGCCGGGCGTCGGTCGCCGTCATCGCGGGCGGCTGATCTCCGCCGGCCCGGGCCGCGCTACAGCGGGAGGACCTGCTGCTGCTCCGCCGGTCCATCGGCCGGCAGGACGAGTTCCGGCCCGTCGTTGCGGACGCTGTTGACGGCGGTGGACACGATGCGCGGCTCCAGCAGCGGTTCCGGCATCCGGTCCAGCAGGCCCCGCGCGACGTCCGGGCTACCGGACGAGCAGTCCAGCCAGGCGTTCCGCTCCTCGGGCGGCACGATCACCGGGCACCGTTCGTGGATCTCGCCGAGCGTGTCGGTGGCCTGCCGGGTGATCACCGTGCAGGACCACCACCACCTGGCGGGATCGTCCTCCGGCAGGGCGGGATCCGGCCACAGCTCGTAGAGGCCGGCGAACGAGAGCTGCCCGCCGTCGGGCGCGTGCAGGAAGTGCGGAATCTTCCCGTCAGGGGTGTTCTGCCACTCGTAGTAGCCGTCCGCGGGGAGGAGGCAGCGCCGGCGGGCCGCGGCGGTCTTGAACGCCGGCTTGACGGTCACCGTCTCCTGGCGGGCGTTGATCAGCCTCGCCGCACCGGCACGGCTCTTGGACCAGCTGGGCACCAGTCCCCAGCGGAGCGTGCGCAGCTGGGTCAGCGGGTCGGCGTCGTCGTCGCCGTGCGGTGGGCGGCGGACGATGCCGCGGACGGGGTCCGTCGGCGCGATGTTCCACGACGGAGGCAGGTCGTCGCCGATCACCTCGTCCAGGGCGTAGGTGCCGTAGAGGCTGACGGTGTCTGCTGAATTGGCGTACCGGCCGCACATGTGGGCGATTGTGCCCGCTCGCTCCACTGGCCGTCTTCTCCGGCCGGGTTCTGCCCCGGCGCCCTGTCGTACCGGGCGGGTTCGGGTCCATAGTGAAAGAGCGCGCGGTGCGGCGAGCGTCACCGCCGGCGGACGGCGAGGGTGAGCGCAAGGAGGCGTCATGGACCGGCGGACGATCGGCATCGTCCTGGTCGCCTGCCTGCTGGTCGCCGTGGTCGCCGTCCGCGGGGCCGCCGGGCGCACGGTGTCGGGCCAGCCTTTCGGGTCGGTGAGTCCGTCCCCGCGTCCCACCGCCGGGTCGTGCCTGGCTCCGCTGAAATCGATGGACCAGGTCAACACGGTGATCGACGTGGTGCCGGTGGTGCCGTGCAGCCAACCGCACAGCGCGGAGATCCTCTCGGTCGCGACGCTCGACCCGGCGGTCTGGCGGACCCGCCCCGACGTCAACGACGCCCGCTTCACCGGCGGAACCCTGGCCCACGCCTGTGACCAGCTGGCCGGGCGGTTCGTCGGGTGGGGAGCACGGGCGCGTTCGGGCCGCATCTCCGTCCGGTTCTTCACCCGGCTCACGGTGCCTGGCGACCTGGAATGGCAGCTCGGGCAGCGGTGGTACAGCTGCGAGCTGATGCCGGGTGTCTTCGACTTCCCGCTGAGCTACGTGGGCAGCGCCCGCAACGCCAGCATCGGCACTCCCCCGGGCGCATTCGCCAACTGCGCTCCGGAGGTGGGCGCGGAGGTCGTGTCCTGCGACCGCCCGCACCACGCCGAGCAGCTGACCATCTCCTTCGGTTACTCCCAACCCAGCCCGGCGGCGTGCCGGGCGATGGTGGCCAAGGTGATCAACACGCCCGACCCGACCTTCGGCGGCCGGCTCTCGGTGCTGGTCCGGTCCAGCGGCGGCTCGTCGGCGTGCTGGGTGACGACCATCGCCGGACGGTCGCTGACCGCGACGCTGATCAACCACGGACCCGGCCCGCTCGCCCTGTCGTGACCGGCGGCGACCTCATGCCTTGCGGTAGGCGAAAATGAACGGGTGAGCACATCCGCGAGCACCACCTGGTCCGCTCCGACGGCGACGGAGCCGCTGGATGCCACCGTTGCGGTGCCCGGGTCGAAGTCGGTCACCAACCGGGCGCTGATCCTCGCCGCGCAGGCCACCGGCCCGTCGACGATCATCGCGCCGCTGCGCAGCCGCGACACCGACCTGATGGCCGCCGCCCTGTCGGCCCTGGGCGTGTCGGTGGTGCCCGCCGAGCCGGCCCCCCCGGGATCCGCTCCGGAACGCTGGGTGGTGACACCGGCGCCGTTGGCCGGCCCGGCCACGATCGACTGCGGCCTGGCCGGGACGGTGATGCGGTTCCTCCCCCCGCTCGCCGCCGGTGCACGGGGTGAGGTGGTCGTCGACGGGGACGAGTACGCCCGGCTCCGGCCCATGCGGACGATCCTGGACGCGCTGCGCGAGCTGGGCGCGTCCGTCGAGGGCGACGCACTGCCGTTCGTCCTGCACGGCGCCGGGCCGATCGCCGGCGGCACGGTCCGGATCGACGCCAGTGCGTCGTCGCAGTTCGTCTCCGGGCTCCTGCTCTCCGCGGCCGGGTACCGCACCGGACTGACCCTGGTGCACACCGGCAAGCCGGTGCCGTCACTGCCCCACATCGAGATGACGGTGCAGATGCTGCGCTCGGTGGGCGTCCAGGTCGACGACAGCGGCGCGAACACCTGGCGCGTCGAGCCGGGTCCGGTCGCGCCGCTGCACTGCACGATCGAACCCGACCTGTCCAACGCGACGCCGTTCCTCGCGGCCGCCGCGGTGGTCGGGGGCACCGTCCGGATCCCCGACTGGCCGGCCGCGACGACCCAGCCCGGTAACGCCATCCGCTGGATCCTGGAGCTGATGGGCGCGCGGGTGCACCTCGGGGGCGGGCAGCTGACCGTCACCGGACCCGCGCAGCTGACCGGTGTGGACCTGGACCTGCACGACGTCGGCGAGCTGACCCCCACCGTCGCCGCCCTCGCGCTGTTCGCCGACGGGCCCAGCCGGCTGTCGGGCATCGGGCACCTGCGCGGTCACGAGACCGACCGGCTGGCGGCGCTGGTCGGCAACATCGTCGGGCTCGGCGGTAGCGCGGAGGAGATGCCGGACGGCCTGGTCATCCGGCCATCGCCGCTGACCGGCGGCAGCTGGCCGGCCTGGGCGGACCACCGGATGGCGACCGCCGGCGCCATCGTCGGCCTGCGGGTGCCCGGCCTGGTGGTCGACGACATCGACAGCACCGCCAAGACCCTCCCCGGGTTCGACCGGATGTGGCTGGACATGCTGCGGGGCCACGGAGCGACGCCCTGACCACGCTCGGCGACCGCTGGGACAACGACGACGTGCACGTGCGCCCGTCCCGCCGGTCCCGGCCCCGGACCAAGACGCGCCCGGCGCACGGCGATTCGGTGACCGGGATGGTCGTCACCGTCGACCGGGGCCGCTACACCTGCCTGGTCGACGGCACGGGCAGGAAGGCCAGGTCCGTGACGGCGATGCGGGCCAGGGAACTCGGGCGCCGCGCGATCGCGGTCGGCGACCAGGTCGAACTGGTGGGCGACGTCTCCGGCGCGCAGGACTCGCTTGCGCGCATCGTCCGCATCGCCGAACGCCGCAGCGTGCTGCGCCGGTCCGCCGACGACACCGATCTGGCCGAACGGGTCCTGGTGGCCAATGCCGACCAGCTGGTCATCGTGACGGCGCTGGCAGACCCGCTGCCGCGCACCGGGTTCATCGACCGCTGCCTGGTCGCCGCCTACACCGGCAACCTGGACGCCCTGCTGGTGCTGACCAAGGCCGACCTCGCCGACCCCGCGCCGCTGCTCGCCGCCTACGCGGACCTGGACCTGCCCATCCTGGTCACCCGCCGGTCGCCGGACGGCCGGGTACTCGCCGACGACGGCGTGGAGCTGGTGCGGCAACGGCTGCACGGCCTCGTGTCGGTGATGGTCGGTCACTCCGGCGTCGGCAAGTCGACGCTGGTCAACGCCCTGGTGCCGGACGCATTGCGCGCCACGGGTTCGGTGACCGGGGTCGGCAAGGGTCGGCACACGTCGACCTCCGCGATCGCGCTCGCCCTGCCGGACGGTGGCTGGGTGATCGACACGCCCGGTGTGCGGTCCTTCGGGTTGGCGCACGTCACGGCGGACGACCTGCTCGAGACGTTCGACGATCTGCTTCCCGCGACCGTCGACTGCCCGCCCGGGTGCGACCACAGCGGCCCGGACGGCGGGCCGGATTCCACCGGCGTCGGCTGCGCCCTGGACGCCTTCGTCGCCGCCGGGGGCGCCCGGCCGGGTCGGCTGGCCTCCTTCCGCCGGTTGCTGGCGTCGAAGGCCGGGTCGCCGGACCTGGGTGACGCGTCCCCCGCCGACGGGTCACCGGCCGACGGGTCACCGGGTGGTGGGTCACCAGCTGACGATTCACCGGGCGGTGGGTCACCGGCTGACGATTCACCGGGCGGTGGATCAACGGCCGACGGGTCACCGGCCGACGATGCCGACGACGTCGCTCCTGGTGTGGACCATCCCCAAGACGGCCTTCCCGTCGACGACCATCCCGACGAGCTCCGACCCGACGACGCTGGGCAGGGCCCGCCGCCGGGGTCCTGACCCGGTCGCCTGACAAACGGTGGCCTCGACTCGTCGCGCGTCGAGTCGCGGGTCCCGAGTTCCGTCGCCCGAGTTGTCCCCATGCCCGAAGCTGTCCCCAATCCGGTTCCGTCCGCTGGTGGGCGGGTCAGCGTCGAACCGACACTGCTGCGATGACCGCTTTCCTGCTGCCGCTGACCATCCGCGCCGCCGCCGGCGACACCGACCTACTGCTCGAGATGGCCGAACCGGTTGCCCTGGGAACGGTCCTGCCGGATCTGCTGGCCTGCGCCGGCCTTCCGGCCGACACCGTCCTCCACCTGGGCGAACAGCCCGTCGACCGGTCCCTGCCCGTGGGTCGGCCGCCCCTGCTGGCGGGCGCGGTGCTCAGCACCCTGCCGGTGACCCTTGCGGCCGGGCCCGGATCGCTCCGGCTGCTGTGCATCGCCGGTCCGGACGCCGGCGGGTCGGTCACCCTCGGCCAGGGGACGGTCGTCGTGGGACGTGACCCCGGATGCGGCTTGGTCGTCGACGACCCCGAGCTCTCCCGCCGGCATGCCGCCTTCCGTCGCACGGGCGAGCGGCTGGCCGCCACCGACCTGCGGTCGGCCAACGGCGTGCGGGTGACCGCTGCCACCGGCGACGGTGCCGGCGATGCCACCGGATTCCGCGATGCCGGCGGGACGGGCGTATCGGGCGGGTCGGGCGATGCCGTCGTATCTCGGCGACCGGGCGTGCGGGCCGGCGAGGCGGACCGCGAGGGAGCTCTCCCCCCGCGCGACAACCGTGCAGCGGCAGTGCAGCCGTTGCCGCCCGGCGCGATCGTCCGCCTCGGCGGCAGCCTGTTCCGCGCGTCACCGGACATCGAACCGCGACTGGTCCTCACGCCGGATGATGCCGGTCACCTGGTGGTGACCCGCCCGGCTCGGGTCAACCCGCCGTTCCACCGGGACCTCGGGACGCCGGTCGGCGACGCACCCACCCGGAACCGGCGACCGCTGCCGTTGCTCGCGGCGGTCCTGGGCGCGGTGGTCGGAGCCGCGATCGCCCTGCTGACCGGCATGTGGACATTTCTCCTGCTCGCCACACTGGGGCCGGTTCTGATGCTGGCCGGGGCGCTGTCCGACTCGCACCGCGGCCGGCGGGGCCACCGGCGGGCGACGAGCGACCATCGGCGGCGGCAGGCGGACTGGGACGCGGTATTGGGCGAAGCGGTGGACGCCGACCGGCGGGATGCCTGGGACCGCCACCCGGATCCGGCGACCCTGATGCGGCGGGCGCTGCACCGCAGCGTCCGGCTGTGGGAACGCCGACCCGGCGACCCCGAGTTCCTGCTGGTGACGTGCGGGGTGGGCGACCGGCCGGCGCGGCTGGTGCTGCCGGGTGCACCGCTGGTGTGCGACGTGCCGATCGTGCTCGACCTGGCGGAGATCGGTGTGCTGGGCATCGCCGGCGCCTACCGCCCGCTGCTGCGGCACCTGCTCGCCCAGCTGGTGTGCCTGCACTCGCCGGCCGACCTGCGGCTGTGCGTGCTCTCGCAGGAGGCCGACGTCGCCCGGCTGCGGGATCTCCCGCACAGCGTGCGGCAGGACGCGGCCGGCCCGCTCGGCAGGCCCGCAGGGTGGCCTGCGGATGGCCGACTCACCGTGCTGGTGCTCGACGACGCGAACCGCTGGCGCCGCGCTCCCGGGGTCGCCGCGCTGCTCGCCGGCGCCGCAGGGCCGCCGGGGCTTCATCATCGGCGGCGCGGGACGGTGGTGGTCTGCGCCGCGCGTCGGGAGCAGGAACTTCCGCTGGAGTGTGCGGCCGTCGCCACCGTGGCCGAGGGCAGGGTGCGTGTGGCCGCCGGCGAGACCGTCCGCGTCGCCGAGATGACCGGGGTCTCCACCGGGTACCTCGACCTGCTGGTTTCCCAGCTTGCTCCGCTGGTGGATCCGGACACCCCCGACGGCGGCCTGCCCCGGTCGATGCGGCTGTCCGAGGTGCTCCCCGGCGGCGTGGTGACCGCGCTCGCCGAGGCCTGGTCACGTCCCCGCCTCGCCGCGGTGCTGGGCGCGGGAACCGCCGGGCCGGTCACCGTCGATCTGGAACGCGACGGCCCGCACGCGCTGGTGGCCGGCACCACCGGCGCGGGCAAGTCGGAACTGCTGCGGACGATGATCGCCGGACTGGCCGCGGCGGCCCCGCCGAGCCGGACGGCGTTGGTGCTGATCGACTACAAGGGCGGCGCCGCGTTCGGCAGGCTGGCCCTGCTGCCGCACACCACCGGAGTCGTCACCGACCTCGATCCGGCCAGCGGCGCCAGGGCGCTGACGGGCCTGCGGGCCGAACTGCGCCGACGGGAGCAACTGCTCGCCGATGCGGGGGCGGCAGACCTGGTCGCGCTGCGGGCGGCCGGGGTCGCGCCGCCGTCGCTGGTGATCGTGGTGGACGAGTTCGCCACCCTGGCCAGCGAGCTGCCCGACTTCCTGTCCGGGTTGCTGGACGTGGCGCAGCGCGGGCGGTCGCTGGGGCTGCACCTGGTGCTGGCGACCCAGCGGCCGGCGGGCGTGCTGAGCCCGGCGATGCGCGCGAACATCAACCTCCGCATCTGTCTGCGGGTGTTGGACGATACCGACTCCCTCGACGTGATCGAGACACCGGACGCCGCCCGCCTCGACCCGGCCGTTCCCGGTCGCGCCTACCTGCGAACCGGTGGAGGGAGCCCGCAGCTCCTGCAGGTCGCCACCGTGTCGGCTGCGGCGCCGGTGCCCTGGACCGTGCGACGACGGGATCCGGGCGAGGGATCCGCGGCGACCCGGCGGGCGGACCTGCCACAGCGCGGCGCCACCGACCCGCGTGCACCCGGCGCCACCGAACCGGCGCGGCACGGCGCGAGCGACCTGGACAGCGTCGTGGCCGCTGCGGTCTCGGCTGCCCGCGGTCAGCCGGCTCCCGTCGCTGCCTGGCTGCCGCCGCTGCCTACCGACTACCGCCCCGCTGATCCGCAGGTGATCGGCCTCGTCGACCGCCCGGACCAGCAGAGCCGCAGCTGCTGGCCGGCACCACCGGGGTCTGTGCTGGTACTCGGGCCGCCGCGGTCGGGCCGGTCGTGTGCCCTACGTCGTTTCGGCTGGTCCGCGGCCGCCGCCGGCACCGAATTGCTCGTCGTCGACATGGGCGGCACCCTGTCCGACCTCGCCCGGTGGCCGGCCACCAGCACCTACCTCCGCCGAGCCGACGCGGCACTGGTGCAACGGCTGGCGCGGCGGCTGCACGACGAGGCTCAAGCCCTGCATGGCGCCGCCGGCGGTCGCGGGCGGCGGCCGGTCCTGCTGCTGATCGACGGGTGGGACGTGCTGAGCCGGGAGCTCGACGCGCTGGACCATGGCGCGACGTCGGCCGTCATTCCCGAACTTGCCGGCGGCGCCGGCGGCATCCGGGTGGTGGTCAGCGGCGATTTCCGGTGGCAGCACTCCCGGCTGGCGGATTCCTTCCTGGACACCGTGCGGCTGTCGGTCGACGACCGCGGCGATCCGGTGGCCGGTCCTGCCGGCCGGGGTCGGGTGGGGGGATGGCAGGTACAACTCGCGCACAGCCCGGCCGGCTCGGCGCCGCCACCGAGTGATGCCGCCGGGACGCCGGATGACACGACGGTCGGTGCCCGGCAGGACCGGCCCCGCATCGTGGTGCGGGCGTTACCGGGGAGGGTGTTGCTCGACGAACTTCCCGCGCCCACCGCCGCGGCCGTGCCGGTCGGGATCGGCGGCGACGACGCGTCAACCGTCACGCTCGACCTCACGGGCGCTACCCGCGGCCTGCTGGTGGCCGGCCCCCGTCGAAGCGGGGTGAGCAACACCCTGGCGGCGCTTGCCTGCGGCGCGGCAGCGGCCGGCGTGCCGGTGCTGCGGGCCGCTGTCGGTCCCGGGCCGACGCTGCCCGGCGTGGAGCACCTCGTCGTCGGTGCCGGCGCCGGTGGTCTGATGACCCGGCTGGTGGAGCACAGCGGGCCGCTGCTGCTGGTGGCCGACGAGGTCGACAGATGGACGGACGACGGTGCCGCGCTGCTCGAGCGGTTCCTGACAGCTGCGGCACCGGGCCAGTACCTGGCGCTGGGTGTCCGACTCGACCGCGCCCTGCGGAGCCATCGCGGCCCGGTCGCCGAGCTGGCAGCGCTGCGTACCGGGGTGCTGCTGCAGGCCGACAGCTCGGACGGTGTGCTGCTCGACGCCACCCTCGAGCGACGGCGCGGACCGGCGCCGCCGGGTCGCGGGCACCTGGTGGTCGACGGTTCCGCCGTCCCGGTGCAAGTCGCGCTCGCCTCCGCCGGGCTCGGCCCACCGACTCCGTGACCTGAGACAGCGCGCGACGCGACCGCCGCGCAAGCGAGGCCTTGAACACAATCCGCCGGGGCCGCAACATTCCGGCGCCGCCGATCGTTCTGACGGAAGGTATCCAGTCACCGCGAGCCGGGTGGGGCAACCCCACCCGGGTGCCGGACGTCCTGAACAAGCGCCTGGGCGTCTTCGGCGTCGTCCGAGTGTTTCCAGTGTCGTCCGGTGCTCCGCTCGGCGGCACTCCGATCGTCGGGTCGATCAACTCCGGGCTACTCCGGAGTTGTCGGGCACGGCATCGGTAACCGGCCCGGCCGGCAGCCGTCGGCCGGGGCGCCGCACGAGCGCTCACGTGTACCGCAACGAAACAGGACGGTTCGAACAATGCAGCTGGCTCCACACCTTTTCTCCCGTCGATCGCGGACGGGCCGGCCGGGATCGCATGGCGTCGGCCGGCTGAGCGCGCTGGTCCTCGCGGTCGGCCTCGCCGCCACCGCGTGCACCTCGTCCGGCAGTTCCGCTGCGCCCGCCGTCACGGCAGGCGCCACCGTGTCCGGCAGCGCGACGAGCACTGCCGGATCGGCGCCGGCGACCGGTTCCTCCTCCGGGGCGAGCGCGCCCGGTTCGAGCGGGGCGTCGGGCTCGACGGCGGCGTCGAGCGCTGCTGGTTCCGGTACGGCGTCCTCGTCGCCTTCCGGTTCGGCGGCGTCGTCGTCCGCCGTCCCGGCGGTTGCGGTGACGGCCAGCCCGGCTTTCGGGTCCACCACCCTGGCACCGGCCGACCCGGTCAAGGTGTCCGTCGCGCAGGGCAAGATCACCGCCCTCACCTTCACCAGCCCGTCCGGCAAGGTGCTCAAGGGAACCATTTCCCCGGACGGGTCCAGCTGGACGCTGGGCGAGGTGCTCGGTTACGGCAAGACGTACACGGTCGCCGGCTCCGCGACCGGCACCGACGGCCGGGTCTCTCCGATCAGCGGCAGGTACACGACCCTGCAACCCAAGACCCAGGTGCGCACCACCATCAGCCCCGGCGACGGCAAGGTCGTCGGGGTGGCGACCTCCGTCATCGTGTCGTTCTCCGTCGAGCCCACCGACCGGGAGCTGATCGCCAAGCGCATCTCCATCACCACCACGCCCGAGGTCGAGGGTGCCTGGGTATGGGTGCAGCACGACGACAAGCAGTGGGCGCTGGACTTCCGCACCAAGGACTACTGGCCCGCCAACACGAAGGTGCACGTCGAGGCCAACGTCTACGGGATGAAGTTCGCCGACGGCTCGTACGGCAAGAGTGACGTGACCAGCGACTTCACCATCGGTCGCAGCCAGATCGTGAAGGCCGACGTCAACTCCCACTTCCTTCAGGTGTACCGGGACGGCGCCCTGGTGGCCTCGTATCCCGCCTCCTACGGCAAGGGCGACACCCCGGACAAGATCACCCGCTCCGGCATCCACGTGGTCAACGACATGTTCCCGCAGAAGCTGATGAGCAATCCGAAGTACGGCTACGTCAACCAGCTCGAGCGCTGGGCGGTGCGGATCAGCGACAACGGTGAGTTCATCCACGCCAACCCCAACACCGTCGGCGATCAGGGCAACACGAACGTCTCCCACGGTTGCGTCAACCTCTCGCTGGCCGACGCCGAGGCGTTCTACAAGTCGGCGCTGCTCGGCGACCCGGTCGAGATCACCGGCACCAGCATCAACCTCTCGTCGTCCGACGGAGACCTCTTCGACTGGACCTACTCCTGGTCGCAGTGGGAGAACCTGTCCGTCCAGACGGCCTGACCGTCACGACCGGCTCAGCCGGTGGTGACCTCGATGGGTGCGAGCACCGGCCGCTTGGGTGGGCGGTGGTCGCCCGACGAGGTTCCGGTCAGCCGACGCCGCACCCACGGCCCGACGTACTCCCAGTAGAAGTCGAGCTCGTTGCGGGCAGTGCGGGGTGGGCGCTGCGCCGAGCCGGCCGGCGCGGTCCAGTACGCCGGTCGCTCGATGTGCAGCGTGTCCAGCACCCGGCCGGCCACCTGGCGATGACCGAGGTCGTTGAGGTGCAGGCGGTCCGGTGCCCAGAACCGCGGGTCGCGTAGTTCCAGGATCGGCCAGAGGTCGACCAGCAGTGCTCCCCGGCGCTCGGCGACGACGCGGGCGCCGGCCGCCAGCCGGTCGCCCGTTGCGCGGATGCGCGCTCCCAGCGGGAGCCCGTCGCAGGGGTCGGCACCGGTGAAGATCACCACCGTCGCGCCCGAGTCCACCAGTCGGGCGACGGTCAGGTCGATCAGCCGCAGCAGCGAGGGCAGGTCCGCGCGCGGGCGCAGCATGTCGTTGCCCCCGCCGGCGAAGGTCAGCAGATCAGGCCGCAGCGCCAGTGCGGGGTCGAGTTGCTCGTCGATGATCGGGCCGAGCAACTTGCCGCGGATGGCGAGGTTGGCGTACCCGGTGCGTTCGCCGGCCGGATCGCGGCGCACCCAGTCCTGCGACAGCACACCGGCGACGAGGTCGGCCCACCCGCGGACGGAACCGTCGGGCATCGGGTCGCCCATGCCCTCCGTGAAACTGTCGCCCAGCGCGACGAACCTGTCGAAGGTGCGCGGCAGAGGCGCGGCCGCCCCACCGACTCCCGCCTCAGAATTCGCCAGCCCGCCCGCTGCCGACTCGACCGCCGCCGGCTCGACCGCCGCCGGCTCGACCGCCGCCGGGTCGACCGCAGCCGGCCCGATCGGTGCGGGGTGTCCGGCCGATGCCGAAGGCGTCGGCGGGCCTGTCGGCGTCACCGCGGCGGGCGGTCCGGGCGGGTCCACGGCCGCCAGGCGGGGAGAAAGAGCATCCATTGGCTGACAGGCTACTGCGGCCGGAGCCGGCGGGGTCCGAGGCCCGTCATGACCGACGTCACAACGCGCCGGGACGGAATTAGATGACAGGTCCACCTGTTCAGAACTAGTGTCGACCTTAGTTGTTGACACATCACAAACTACCCGTGGAGGACACATGACGACCCCGACCATCACCCTGACCGGCACCTGGACCGCCGACGCCATCCATTCGGACATCTCGTTCAAGGTCCGTCACATGGCGGTCGGCAAGGCCAAGGGTTCCTTCACCCTCGATTCGGCCACCCTGGTCATCCCGGAGTCCGGCTTCGCCGACGCGCGTGTCACGGCCGTCGTCGATGCCGCCAGCGTCGACACCAAGCAGGAGCAGCGGGACGAGCACGTCAGGTCCCCCGAGTTCCTGCACGTCGCCGAACACCCCACGCTGACCTTCACCTCCACCGGCGTCAAGGACGTCGACGGCGACGAGTTCGTCCTGCTCGGTGAGCTGACGATCCGCGGTATCACCAAGCCGGTCGAGCTGGCGACCGAATTCCTCGGCGCGACCACCGACGCCTACGGCTTCGAGCGGGCCGGGTTCTCGGCGAGCACCAGCATCAGCCGCAAGGAGTTCGGCGTCTCCTTCGGTGCCGTCTTCGGCGCCGGGAACTCCGTCGTCGCCGACAAGGTCGAGATCTCCCTCGAGCTGGAGTTCACCAAGACCTCCTGACGGACGGCACCCTCGGCACCGCGACTGCCGTGCCAGCCGACAATCCCCCGAGCGCCCCGCAGATCGAGCTACCGCTCCTCTGCGGGGCGTTCCGGCGTTTCCAGTTCCTCCAGCAGGTACACCACTTCGCCCGGCGCGTACCAGGCCAGGGCGAGGTCCTCCGCGGAACCGACGGCGAATTCCGCGTCGTCATCCCCCAGATCCGCCATGTCGACGACGGCCGCCGCCGTGCGGACCGTGTCGTGGGCCTCCACCCCGTCCAGATGCACCGAGGCGACCTGCGCCCATCCGATCGGACCCTCCACCAGCGCCGCGGCGCGGTCCCGGTCCGATGCCGGGCGCACCGCCGGTACATCGGCCGCCACCACCACCCGGAGCTGCGGCTCTCCGGTCCCGGCGGCCGCCAGCAGGCGCAGGCAGGCCCGCGCGGCGTCGGTCATCGCTAGGTACTCCAGCTCCTCGTCGTCGGCATCCGGATACTCCGACCGGAGCTCGTCGGTCACCGCGAAGACCACCCCGCCCTGCGGCACGACCTGCGAGGACGCCACCGCTCGCCGCAGCGTCGACAGCAGCACAGGCACGTAGACCCTCATGTCTGATTGCTCTTCGCGCAAGCGCTCATCGCCCCGTTCGCTCCGCTCCTCGCTCGTACCTCGCTGCGATGCTCAGTCACGTTCGATTGCTCTTCGCGCAAGCGCTCATCGCCCCGTTCGCTCCGTTCCTCGCTCGTGCCTCGCTGCGATGCTCACTCACGGCTCGATTGCTCTTCGCGCAAGCGCTCATCACCCCGTTCGCTCCGTTCCTCGCTGCGATGGCTCACTCCGGACCGGACGGCTCACCCGTGACCGCCGCGGGCTGAGCGGCGACCTCCGCGCAGCGGCAGGACCACGTCGTCGGACGGGCCGGGCCCCGGAGGCAGCAGCTCGTCGACGGCCTCGCCGAGGTGGTCGGCGAACGCCTCGACGTCGGGGACGGCATCCCGGTCGGCGGTGAGACCGAAGAACACCGTGCCGTTGTAGGACGTGCAGGACACCGCGAGCGCCTGGCCCTTGGCCAGCGGCGCCACCGGGTACATGGCGGTCACCGGCCAACCCCCGGCATACAGCGGCACCTGCGGCCCCGGGGCGTTGGTGACCAGCAGGTTGTAGGACCGGGCGGACAGCTGCCCGGCGACCCTGGCGCCGAGGGCGTGCAGCGTCGGCGGCGCGAACCGGCCGAGCCCGAGCAGCGAATCCGCACCCAGCTGCCGTCCGGAGTCCAGGTGCGCGCCCATCGCGAAGGACACCTGGTTCAGCCGCAGCACCGGGTTGGGTTCGGCGACCGGGAGATCGACCAGGTACGACACCACCGGCGCGGACTCGGTGTCGTCGGGCGACGCGGCCGGCCGGACCGACATCGGAACCAGCGCCCGGAGCCGGGTGGTCGCCGTGACCGCCTCGCCCCTGGCCAGCAACCAGGTCCGCAGCGCACCGGTGAGAACGGCCAGCAGCACGTCGTTGACGGACCCGCCGTGCGCCGCCCGGATGGCCTTGATCCGTTCGAGGTCGATGCGGTGGCCCGCGAACCGGCGCTGGCCGCTCATCGTCCCGTTGAGCACCGACCGCGGCGCCGCGCTGACGGTGCGGCGGACCATGTCGAACACCTCAGCCGCGACCTCGGCCGCCTTCGTCACCGCGCCGCTGACGTCCGCCGCCGCCAGCCGCACCAGGTCAAGCAGCTCCGAAGGGCGGCTGGCCAGGTCGGTCACGGCGTCCACCACCAGGTCGACGTCACTGGGCGCAGGGGCAGGAATCCACGGTTGGTCCGGCAGCGTGCGCGGCCGTCGGGAGATGTCCAGGATCGCGGCGGCCACGTCGACGGCCCCGATCCGGTCCACCAGCGCATGGTGGGTCTTGTTGACCAGGGCGATCCGGCCGTGCTGCAGCCCCTCGATGATGTACAGCTCCCACAACGGCCGGGAACGGTCCAGCGGACGGGAGATCAGCCGACCCACCAGGTCGTCGACCTGCTCGTCGGTGCCCGGCGCGGGCAGCGCAGACCGGCGGACGTGGTAGGTGATGTCGAAGTTGTCGTCGTCCACCCACACCGGGCGGGCGAGCCGGCCCGGCACCAGCCGGACGCGCTGCCGGTAGCGCGGAACCAGCGACAGCCGTGAGGCGATCAGGTCGACGATCTGCTCGTAGCAGAAGGTGCCCGGTTCCGGCTGCAGGATCACCACACCCCCGACGTGCATCGGGGTGGACGCGTCCTCGCCGTAGAGGAATGCGGCATCGGTGGCCGAGAGGCGGTCGGTCATGGGGCCATCGTGGCACAGTCGCACACGGCCGGCCGGGGCGCCGCCGCACGTGGCAGGGCCCAGGCGGATCACCGCCGACCGCGGGCGCCGACCGCGGCCCGGACCAGCCTGGTCACGGCCGGGGATCTCGGCGACCGCGGCTGGCGCAGCCGGTCACGGCTTGCGGGCGCGCTGACCGCGGCCCGGCGCAGCCGGCCGGGCAGTCCGCCTCGCGCGGTCAGTGTGCGGCAGCCGAGCTGTGCACCTCGGGGCGCGGAGCACCTGCCAGCGGGAGCAGCGTGCCGGCCAGCGCCCGGATCGCCTTGCGCAGCGGCGACGCCGGCGCGGCCTGGGCCAGCGGAACGCCGAGCTGCCAACACTTGTCGGTCGCGTTCCGGTCCTCCGGCAGCTGCGCCGTCACCGGCAGACCGGTGAATCTCCGCAGCGCCGCCGCGGCCTCCTCCGGCGAGGCCGCCGACCGACGGGAGCGGTTGAGCACCACCCGGGGCAACGCCTCCGGCACCACCTCGCGCAGCTCGGCGAGGCCGCGGACCAGCCGCTCCATGCCGGGCGGATCGGCCGAGCCGATGGCCAGTACCACGTCGGCGGCGCCGAGCAGCGCCAGCGTCGCCCCGTTGCGGCGCGGCGCGACGGTGTCGAAGGTGATCTCCTCGTCCGTCTCGAGCGAGAAGCCGCAGTCGACGACGGTCAGCGCGGCCATCGACCTGCACACGTCCAGCACCACCGGGACGGCCGAGGGCCGCAGCTCCGGCCAGCGGTCGGCGCGGGTGATGCCGGTGAGCAGCCGGAGGTTCTGTCCCACGGCCCAGACCAGTTTGGTCAGCTCGGTCAGGTCGAGCCGTCCGCCTGCGGCCAGCCGGCAGGCACCCGCCAGCCCGGGCGACTCGTCGAGCAGGCCGAACGCACTGGCCAGCACACCGCCGTAGACGTCGGCGTCCACCAGCAGGGTGGGGACGCCCTGCGCCGCGCTCTCCACGGCCAGGTTCTCCGCGACCGTGGTGCGGCCGGGGGCGCCGACCGGTCCCCAGACGGCGACCACCTGGCCCATCGGAGCGTCGAACCCGGCACCGCGCGGCCCGGAGCCCGCCCCGTCCGCTGCCCCCGACGGCAGCGCTGCCCGCGGATCGGCGACGCCCCGGTAGGCCGAGGGCACCGGCTTGGATCCGCTGGCCAAGAGCTCGACGGCCGCCCGGACGGCGTCCAGCAGGGCGGCTGCCCCGGCGTCGTCGGCAACCGAACTGGTCACCCCGATGCGCTCCAACCGCCCGCGGACCCGGTCGTCGGCCGCCGGATAAATGCCGACCACCGCCACGCCGGCGGCAAGCAGCCGCTCGACCACCTCGGTGTCCAGCCGCCGGAGCCCGGCGGCCAGCACCACCACCGACACCTGCCCGGTGGTCGCCACCGCCAGCACGTCGGCGATGTCGACGCACCGCCGCACGACCGTCATCCCCGACCCCGGGCGGTCGAGCGCCGCCACCAGGTCGTTCTCCCAGCCCTGGCCGTTGCCGGCGGTGAGCAGCCCCTGGGTCATCGCGACCCGGTCACCAGCACGACGATCGGATTGCCGCGCGGCAGGGTCTTGACCAGCGAGTCGGCCACCTCCGCCGACACCAGCACCGCGATCTGGTACGTGGTCGACGTCGCTCCGGACAGACCGCCGGATGCCGGGGCCACCACCGACTGCACGACGATGCCCGACGAGACCAGGACGGTGGTCGCCGAACTGGCGGAGCTGGCGCCACCGGAGGTGAGGTAGAGGTCGATGACCGAGCCATGGCTGACGCCGGGCGGCATCCGGTCCGGTGACACGCCGATCACCACCACCTTGCCCGCCTTCGTCGGAGCCACCGCCGACACCGGCACGAGCTCGCCGGCACCGACCGCGACGCCCAGGCTCGACCCCGCGACGGCGGTCCCGCCGGCCGACAGGTAGTGACCGGCGTTGGTCCCCAGGTTGACCTCGACCGCCACCAGGTCCGCCGAGGTGAGGACCGTCCCGGCGGCCAGACTTCGGGTCGCGGCCCAGACCGGGCTGGTGTGCGAGCTGGCACCGATCACCCGGGCGCCGACCACGACCGCGGCGACGATCAGCAGCACACCGCCGATCACCCGGATGTCCAGCCATCGCGGCTTGGACGTCCGGCGCGGCGCAGGCGCGTCCGGCGGCGCGATCGTAGCCATGTTCCCCTCCCCCGCCGCCGATGCAGAACCGCACGGCGACCCCACCGCCCATTCTGTCCTGACGGGTGGGCGGCCGTGGGCGATTGTGGACAGCGGCGACCTGAGCCCGGACCGGTTGTGCGAGACTGATCGCGCCGGCAAACGATGCGATCAGAGCTCAACCGGGCTCAATCGGGATTGTCGGCACCTACAGTTGTCTTCCTGGTCGACCAAGGAGTGCGGGCGTGACGGCGGATCGTTTCCTCACCCTGGCGGATGTCGCAGAGATCCTCAACATCTCGACGTCCCAGACCTATGCCCTGGTGCGCAGCGGCGATTTGAAGGGCATCCAGATCGGCGGCCGGAACCAGTGGCGGGTGGAGCGGACCCGTCTGGAGGAGTACATCAACGAGGCCTACCAGCGCACCGCCGCGGCGCTGTCGGACTTGCCCTCCGCCCTGCCTGCCGATTCCTGACCGCCCGTTCCCTGCCGCGGCCGCGGTGGGACGGCGCCGGGCGGCTCACTGGCCCGCGTTCCGCGGCGGGGCCGCCCCTTCGTCGTCCTGCGGCGGGTCCGCTTTTCGCGCCGCCTCGGTGAGGAAGTGCAGGACCGCGGCCGCCAGCGCAGCCGGGGCCTGCTCCTGGACGTTGTGCCCGGAATCGATGCGGACGACCGACGACCCCGGCACCCGGCGGAGGAACTCGCTCTCCTGGGCATCGCTCAGGTATCCCTGCTCCGCCCGCACGAGCAGCACCGGCACCGCCAGCCCTTCGGCGGCGGGCCACAGCTCCGCGAAATTGGACGGCAACGCCTGCTGTCCGCCCAGGTGGGCGAAATGATGTTTGAACACCACCCGCCCGTCGTCCCGTATCCGCGTGTTCAGGAACACGCCGCGCTCCAGCGCCTGACGCGGCGCAGCGAAGCCGAAAGCCAGTGCGCGGTCGACGATCTCGGCCCGCGAGCCGAAGCTGTCCGGACCGGCCAGGAAGTCGCGCACCTGCGCGGCATCCGCGGGCTGCAGGCCGGGGCTGATGTCGATGACGACCAATGCGGTGGCCAGCTGCGGGTGCGATGCGGCGACCGCGATCGCGGTCAGGCCGCCCAGTGACTGGCCGATCAGGACGGCGCCGGTGGGCGCCGCCGCCGCCACCGTGGTGGCGACGTCCGGGGCGATGGCACCTGGGGAGTAGTCGAGATCGTCGCGCCAGGGCGAGTCGCCGTGACCGGGCAGATCGATGGCCAACGACGGCAGCCCGCTCGCCAGGATGGTCGCGTCGAAGGTATGGGCGTTGAGTCCTGCACCGTGCAACCAGATCGCCCGGACCGGCGCGGTGCCCCAGCGCAGCGCACTGAGCGTTCCGTCCACCCGCGACACCAGCGGGAACGGGCCATCCAGGCCCAGCTCCGCGGCCTCGGCCGGGACGAAGGAGAACTCCGACTGCTCCCCGCTCAAGGGGTCAGGGAGCATCGACTCGCCCGCCGTCGCGTTGACCTCCACCGATTCCTCCCGGCATCTGCCTGGTACCGCCTCAGCCCAACGGTAGAGCGCGCACCATCACCACCGCGCCCAGGGGAACCAGCACGACCGACCGGACGGTGGCGGCGCGGCGCGGTTCCCACGGCGCGTGGACTGCGAGCTCGAGGAAGTCCGCACCGATGCGGTCGATGGTGCCCGTCATCTCGGTGTAGAGGCCGGCCGGCTCGCCGACTCCCCCGCCGACGACGAGGGCGACCGGTGACCGGTCCCGGGCCAGTCCGCGCAGCACGAAACGCAGGTCGAGCCGCAGCGCCAGACCGGCCACGGCCGCTCCCGTCGCCGCCGACAGACCCTCGACCACGCTCACTGCGGTCAGTGCCACCAGCGCCTCCCGGCCCGGCCCCTCCCGCAGCAGGACCCAGTTCGGCCCGACCCTGGTCACCTCGCCGGCGACCGCGAGGCCGACCGAGGTTCTGATCCGCACGGGCCGCCCCACCGCGCCGGACAGGCGTTGCGTCATCGCGACGGCACCGGCTGCGGCGCGCTCACGGTCCGCCAGCTCCGCCATCATCTCGGCGTCCGCCAGGTCGTCGAACTGGGCGTTCAGGTCGCCGAACAGCTGCTCCCATCGCATCGCCCCACCGTCGCGCAGGCCAGGCGCTCACGTCAAGTACTTCCGTTCGACTTAACTCAGCTCATTTGATGCTGTTTAGCTTTATCTCATGCATCTGATGGCTTTTGATTCGGCTTGGAACAGCTCGCCTGCGACGGCTGTCAGTCGCCGGTCGGCCCGGCGCGCCCGGATCTCCCTGGCCGCCGCCACGGCTGCTCTGCTCGGCGTTGCGGCCCTGCTGCCGGGGCCGGCCGCCACCATCGGGGCGCTGTTGCACTCCGGGCCCAGGCCGGCGGACGGTCAGCAGGTGGTCGACACGGCGGCGCTGTCGGTCGCCGCCCTTGTCGTGTGGGCAGTGCTGGCCTGGATCGCGCTGGTCGGCCTCGTCGCGCTGACCAGCCGGTCCGCCCGACCGTGGGGGGCGGCCGCCCGGCGCACGCTCACCCGCATCGCGCCACGCGCCGTCCGCCAGGTGGTGCTGACGGTCGTCGGCGCCTCGATGGTGACCGGGCTGGCCGCCTGCGGAACCGGTCCGGCGTCGGCCGCGTCAGTTCCGGCACAGGCCACGCACCTGGCCAGCATCGACTCGGCTCTCCGAGGCGTTCCGGTCGCGGTGCCCGCTGGGGGGCGGGCAGCCGTGGAGGCCGGCCCGGGCGCCGCGGCGCAGGCGGGCGCGGGTGCGCGGGGCGACGTGGGCGGGTGGATTGCCGTCGAGGGGTCGGCGGTCCACTCCCCCCTCGCCGCATGGCTGCCGCCCGGTGCGCAGGCCGCGGCAAAGGCCGCCGCCGGCGCTGATCCACCGGACGTCCGGAACGATCGCTCCTCGATCGGTCGGTCGGTGCCCAGTACCGACTGGCCGTCGGACCGGACGCCGGCAGCGCCCGATGCCCATCCCATCGACCTCGACTGGCCGACCACGACGGACGCCGCGAGCGGCGGGACCGTGGTCGTGCTGCGTGGCGACTCGCTGTGGTCGATCGCGGCCGCACACCTGCCCGCCGGCGCCGGCCCGGCAGCCATCGATACCGCCTGGCGTGCGTGGTACCAGGCGAACAAGTCCGTGATCGGGTCCGATCCCGACCTCCTCCTGCCCGGCCAGATCCTGCGACCGCCTCCCGGAACGAGCTCCTGACATGACTTCAGCACTTCGCCGCGTCCTCGATGGGCCCAGCGTGCCCACGGTTGCTTCGCCTCCCGCTGAACCAGCCACGACGCCGGCGGGTACGGCAGTCGGAGCGGTCGAGCGGCCGTACCTGACCGCGGTCCCCGATTGCGAACCGCCGTTCGACGACGACCGGTCGCCCATCAACCGGCTGCTGCAGGCACGGACGGCTGCCCTGGGCCGCGCCGGCGCCCGACAGGGCACCGGCGACCGATCCCCGACGGGCAGCGTCGCGGTCGGTCGCCCGGCCGCCGGCTACGAGCGGTCAGCCCGGGCCGTCAGACCGGTCCTGGCCCCCCGCCGCAGCCTGCTCGACACGGGCGGCGCAGGTTTGCCGAGCGCGCCGGACACGGTGGTCGACGCCGCCGTTCCGGGCTGGTGCCAGGACGCCGACATGGGCGTCCAACGCACCGCCACCGCAGAACTACCGCCGGCCGCCCGGTCGGGTCCGGTGCTGGCCCGGGCGCTCGTGGAGGTGCTCTGCGGTCAGCGGGCGCTGCCGCAGCTGCGGGTGCACTGTGCTCCGGACGTCTTCGCCGGGCTGCAGAACAAGCCCGTCCTGCGAGGCGCGCTCGGTCATCTGCTGACCGTCCGGGTCTGCGAGCCGGCGGACGGTGCCGCGGAGATCAGCGTGGTGTTCCGGCGCGGAGAGCGGGTCCGGGCGCTGGCCTTCCGCATGCAGGGCGTCGACGGCCGGTGGCGGATCACCGCTTTGCAGACGGCGTGACCGGATCGGTTCCCCACTGGGCGGCCAGCTTGCGCAGCACGGTGACGTTCCGGTTCGTCGCGACGCCGAGATGCCGCTCCACGACGGCGTTGGTCAACCTGGCCTGGTGGTAGTTGTCGCCCAGCAGCAGGTGCACCGCGCGGCCGCAGACCCGGGCGGTCTCGCTGTCTTTGCCGGCCGCTTCCAATCGCCGGACCGCTGACGCCGTCGGCTCGGCCTTGAGCAGCGACACGTAGTGCTTGCCGGTGTGCCGCAGCTCGGCCGCCTGCTCGGCGATCGCCGTCAGTTCCGCCGGTGTCACCACGACGGTGGGCACCTCGAAGCCGCAGCTGCCGGCGAAGGCCTGTTCGAGCGCCTCCTCCACCGCCGAGCGCGGATCGAGGTCGCTGTCGAAGCGGACGTTGCCGGTGTTCAGGTAGGTCTGCACGCCGGTCCCGCCGGCCGCCTCGACCGCCGCTACGACGGCTGCTTTCGGGAACTTGCGCGTCGCGCCGAGGTTGATCGCCCGGAGGAACGCGATGTACGTGGCCATCCCGGCCTACCTGGCCGGACGGGGACGGACGCGTCGACGGTGCCGTTCGCCGACCCCGGCGGTGAGGTGAGGGGTCACCCGCCGTCGGTCAGGCCGTGCTGGGCCGGCCGTGGCAGGCCTTGTACTTCTTGCCCGACCCGCACGGACACGGCGCGTTGCGGGCGACCGCAGCGACCGAGCCGGCCGTCTCGGTGCCGCCGGACGTCGCCGTACCGCCGGACGTCTGCGTGCCGCCTGCTTCGCTGGGCCCCGAATAGCTCAGGGGCGGGGTGGCTGCAGGCCGGGCCAGACCCTTCGCCTTGAGCGCGGCCGGCGCTCCGTCGGTGTCCTGCGCCACCGGCGCGGGCGCCTGCTGGGTGGGCAACGGCTGGACCGGGCGCACCCTGGTCCGGACCGCGCCGGCCTGCTTGCCGCCGACCGGCTTCGGCGCCGGAAGACCCTTCCCGCTGCCGTTGCGGCCGCCGTTCCCGGTGCGGGACGGAGCAGCACCGGCCGGCGCGGCGGCGCCGTCCGAACCGGCCGGGCCGCCACCGCCCGCGCCGTTCGGACCCCCGCCGTTCGAGCCGCTGCCGTTCGGGCCGCTGCCATTCGGGCCGGCACCGTTCGGCCCGCTGCCGTTCGGCCCGGCGCCACCGGCGCCGTCACCGCCATCGGCAGCGTCGGCCGGAATGATCTGCACCTGCAGGTTGTAGAGGAATCCGACGGACTCCTCCTTGAGGGAGTCCAGCATGGCGTTGAACATGTCGAAGCCCTCGCGCTGGTACTCGATCAGCGGGTCGCGCTGTGCCATCGCGCGCAGGCCGATGCCCTCCTTGAGGTAGTCCATCTCGTAGAGGTGTTCGCGCCACTTGCGGTCGAGCACGGAGAGCACCACGCGGCGCTCGAGTTCCCGGGTGATCTCCGGCGTCAGCGCCTCTTCCCGTGCCGCCCAGGCCTTCCGGGCATCGGTCAGGACCGCCTCCAGCAGCGAGTCGCGCGTCAGGTCGCCGTGCTCCTGGCTGATCTGCGCCGGCGTGATGCTGACCGGGTACAGCGTCTTGAGCGCCGCCCACAGCGTGTCGGTGTCCCAGTCCTCCGCGTACCCCTGGGCCGCCGCGCCGTCGATGTAGGCGGTGATGACGTCGGTGATCATGTTCTGCACCTGGACGTGCAGATCCTCGCCGTCCAGGACGCGCCTGCGCTCCTCGTAGATGACGGTGCGCTGCTTGTTCATCACCTCGTCGTACTTCAGGACGTTCTTGCGGATCTCGAAGTTCTGCTGCTCCACCTGCGTCTGGGCACTGCGGATCGCCTTGGAGACGAAGTTGTGCTCGATCGGCATGTCGTCGGGCATCCGGAGCCTGGTCATCAACATCTCGACCGTGCCGCCGCCCACCCGCCGCATCAGGTCGTCACCGAGGGAGAGGTAGAAGCGCGACTCGCCCGGATCGCCCTGCCGACCGGACCGACCACGCAGCTGGTTGTCGATGCGGCGGGACTCATGGCGCTCGGTGCCCAGCACATAAAGCCCACCGGCGTTCCGTACCTTCTCCGCCTCGGTCTTGGTCCGCTTGGCCGCCGACTCCAGGGCATCCGGCCAGGCCGCCTCGTAGTCGTCCGGTGTCTCGGCCGGGCTCAGGCCGCGCTCGCGCAGGTCCAGGTCCGCCGTGAAGTCGGGGTTCCCGCCCAGCACGATGTCGGTGCCGCGACCGGCCATGTTGGTGGCGACGGTGACCGCTCCCGCCCGACCGGCCTGCGCGATGATGGCGGCCTCCCGCGCGTGGTTCTTGGCGTTGAGCACCTCGTGCGGCACGCCGGCGCGGAGCAGGAGTTTGGACAGCAGCTCGGACTTCTCCACCGAGGCCGTACCCACCAGCACCGGCTGGCCCTTCTCGTGCCGCTCGGCGATGTCGCCGACGACGGCTTCGAACTTCGCGTCCTCGCCCTTGTAGATCAGGTCGCCCTCGTCGAGGCGCTGCACCGGCTTGTTCGACGGGATCGGGACCACGCCGAGCTTGTAGGTCTGGCTCAGCTCCGCCGCCTCGGTCTGCGCGGTGCCCGTCATGCCGGAGAGCCGTTCGTAGAGGCGGAAGTAGTTCTGCAGGGTGATCGTGGCGAGGGTCTGGTTCTCCGCCTTGATCTCGACGCCCTCCTTCGCCTCGATGGCCTGGTGCATGCCCTCGTTGTAGCGGCGGCCGTGCAGCACGCGGCCGGTGAACTCGTCGACGATGAGCACCTCGCCGCTGACCACGATGTAGTCGCGGTCCTTCTTGTACAGCTCCTTCGCCTTCAGCGCGTTGTTCAGGAAGCCGACCAGGGGCGTGTTGACCGACTCGTAGAGGTTGTCGATGCCCAGCGCCTGCTCGACCTTTGCGACGCCCTCCTCGGTCACGCCGACGGTCCGCTTGGATTCGTCCACCTCGTAGTCGCCGCCGCCGTCGTCGCCGCGGCGCAGCCGCGGCACCAGGCGGGCGAACTCCGAGTACCACTTGGACGACTGGTCCGCCGGGCCGGAGATGATCAGCGGCGTCCTGGCCTCGTCGATCAGGATCGAGTCGACCTCGTCGACGACCGCGAAGTGATGGCCCCGCTGCACCAGGTCGTCCTTGGACCAGGCCATGTTGTCGCGCAGGTAGTCGAAGCCGAACTCGTTGTTGGTGCCGTAGGTGATGTCGGCGGCGTATTGCGCCTTGCGCACGTCGGGCGTCTGCTGGGACAGGATGACGCCGACCTCCAGGCCGAGGAAGCGGTGCACCCGCCCCATCCACTCGCTGTCGCGCTGGGCCAGGTAGTCGTTGGTGGTGACCAGGTGGACGCCCTTGCCCTCCAGGGCGTTGAGGTAGACGGGCAGCGTGGAGACCAGTGTCTTGCCCTCGCCGGTCTTCATCTCGGCGATGTTGCCCAGGTGCAGGGCGGCGCCGCCCATCAGCTGCACGTCGAAGTGTCGCTGGCCGAGCGTCCGCTTGGCGGCCTCCCGAACGACGGCGAACGCCTCCGGCAGCAGGTCGTCCGTCGTCTCGCCGGCGGCCAGCCGCTCCTTGAACGTGTCGGTGTGCGCGCGCAGCTCCGCGTCCGTCAGATCCGTGTAGTCGGACTCGATGTCGTTGATGTGCTCGGCGATGGCGCGCAGACGTTTGATCGTCTTCGCCTCGCCGGCACGGAGCAGTCGGGACAGAACCACGTGGTCACCCTCGGTCGATTTCGCACTTTCGCGGTCGGCCCGCATGCTTCAAGACCCACCGCCGCCGACGGCCCTTGACGCCCCCGGCGCTGTCAATGGTATGCGCACGGCGGCCGCCTGACAGCCCGGCCGAGCCAAGCCTTGGTGGGACGACGGTGGGAATTCGGCGGGAAATCGTTTCCCCCGGCCCGGCCCGGCGCGGGCCTGCCGGCCCGCGGCCGGGTCGGCCGCGGCACCGTCTCAGGTCAGTCGCAGCAGCCCGTAGTCGAAACCCTTCCGGCGGTAGACCACCGAGCACAGACCCGAGTCGACGTCCTTGAACAGGTAGAAGTCGTGTCCCACCAGCTCCATCTGGAACAGGGCCTGGTCGACGGTGATGGGGTCGGAGGGGTGGTCCTTGACGCGCACCACGCGACCCGGCCCGCCGTCCGACGAATTGCCAAGCTCGTCGTCCTGCCAGCGGTCGGTGTCCGCCGGCTCCTGCGGGGCGTCGGGCAGCCCACCGCCCGGTCCGGCGATCGCGGAGATCGGGGTCCGGGCGTGCTGCTTGTGGTGCCGGATGTCCGCCGACCGTCGCAAGCGGGCCTCGAGCTTGACCACCGCGGCGTCGAGCGCGCTGTAGAAGCTGTCCGCAACGGCTTCGGCCCGCACCGCAGGACCCCGGCTCGCCAGGGTGATCTGCACGCGCTGGCAGGTCTTGGACAACCGGCGGTTGGTCTCGTGGGAGAGCTCCACGTCGACCCGGATGATCTTCGAGTCGTACCGCTCGCTCCGCGACAGCTTCTCGGCCACATGCGTCCGGAAGTGATCCGGAACCTCCACGTTCCGACCCTTGACGACGATTTCCACGTGCTCTCCCGGCGATCGAGACGGCCGGAATCCACCGGGCGCGCCAACGGACTTCGAAGCGTCCCGAGCGCGACCCGAACAGCGCCTGTGGATCCGGGCGTACCCGGGATGGCTCGAACCTACCGGCAGCGGCGGTCATTCAAGGTGCGCTCGACCAAGGAATTCGTGGTGCATCGATTCCGATGGACTTCTCACCCCGGCGGTGGTCACCGAGCTGTCCGCCACGGTGCCGCGGTGGCGACGGACAACGAAGCGATGACGTGCACGTGGTGTTCGGCGAGCCCGCGAACAGCGGCGAGCAGCGTGGACCCGGTGGTCAGCACGTCGTCCAGCACCACCACCGGCGCGTCTGCCGGCGGAGAAGCACCGGAGCGGAAGCGCACCCGCCCGGACAGGTTGGCGGCCCGGGCCGCCGCGTCGAGCCCCACCGAGTCACGCGCCCGGCCGCTCGTGTACAGGCACGGCGCCACCCCGGCGGCCACACCGGAGTCGGCCAGCACGGCCGCCGCGGCGCACGCCATAGCCGTCACCGGGTCGCCGCCCCGAGCCCGGGCCGCGCTCCGCCGGCTGGGTGCCGGAACCATCCAGACCTCCCCGACCAGCACCGACATCCGGAGCAGCCGCAGCAGGCCCCGCCCCACGGCCTCCCCCAGGAAGCGGAGCAGATCGCGTCGGCCGCGTTCCTTGCCGGCCAGGATCGCCGCCCGCACCGAGCCGGAATACCTCGCCAGAGCCCGGACCGGCGGTAGTGCCAGGCCCGCGGCCGCGTCCAGCGTCGCCTCCGGCAGCTGCACCAGGCGGGGTCGGGATCCCAGGCCGGCGGCGCATCCCGGACACCACGGCTCCGGGCCGCCGCAGCCCGGGCACGGCCGGGGCAGCACCAGATCGAGCCCGGTGTCCACCGCTCCGCGCGCCCACGACCACGGCGCCGGACGCGCGGTAGGTCCTGGTCCATTGATTCGCATCGGTCGAGCGTGCCGCCCGGTCCGGGCACGGTCCAGGAGCGTCCGGGGAATGTGGACAACTTCGCGCTTGTGGACAACGTGGGACCCGGCGAGCGCGAGGAGGACCGGCAGCACTGTCACGGCAGATGGCCACCGACCGGTAACCGCAGGCAGCCGAGAACCACAGGGACCCGGGCCGTCGGTGGCGGAAGAACGTCGGTGCGGGAACAACTCAGTTCGGGAAGAACACCGCGCTCGCCATCGGGGACGTCTCGTTCGGCGGCTGCCAGCGGCCGTCGGTCAGCGAGCCGTTCAGTTCCAGCACGGTCCCCAACGCATCCGACTGGCCGATGGTCACGAACAGCGTCGCCGACGCCGCCGTCCCGTCACTCGAGGCCTCGGCCGTCGAGTCGACCACCGAGACCGCCATGGAGGTCACGTCGCCGTACTGCGAGTCGGTGGTGACCTGCGTCAGATCGGAGCCGTCGACGTTGAGCTGCTTGATCGAGCGGTACCCGGGCGCGTTGCTGGTCACCACCAGCAGCTTCTTCGCGCTCTGGAAGGAGACCGGGCCGACGTTGGTCAGGTCGCTGCGCAGCTGTCGGAGGTTGGTCACCGCCAGCGCGTCCGGCCCCTCGGACGGCGCCGTGCTCGGTCCCGACCTCGCGTCGGCATCCGGCGCCGCGATGGCACCCAGGTACAGCTTGCCGCCGGCGACGATCGCCACCCGCACGCCGTCGGGCGAGAGCACCAGCGAGGTCACCGTTCCCTTGCCCGCGAGCTCGGCCGACCCGACCTTCGCCCGGCTGGCCGTACTGCCGGTGCAACCGCTCGCGCTGCCGGTGGTGCTGGTCCGGCTGGTGGACACCTGGTAGATCTCCGGATTGCTCGACCCGTTCTGCACCACCCACACCTCGTCACCCGACCGGCTGAAGCTCGGCTGGGTGAGCGAGGTGGCCTTGAGCGCAGGGAGCCAGTTCTGATAGCAGGCCGGCTGTCCGATCAGCAGCTGCTGGCTGGTCGAGCCGTCGGTGTTGCGCACGGTGGCGACGCCCGCCAGCGTCCTGGTCGCCGCCGACATGGCCGCGGTCACCAGCCGGGGCGAGCCGGTGCCCAGGCCGCCGACCAGTGTCTTCTTGCTGATCAGGTCGACCACGGCGCCCGCACCGTCGAGGAAGTACGGATCGCTGGCGAGCTCACCGCCGCCGGGAACGCGGTCCGGGCTGAACGAGGCGACGGTAGAGGCGCGGTAGACCGGTTGCTTCTGGTTCAGCGGTGCCCCGTTGATGTTGATCGACACCTGACCGGCATCCGGCGAGAGCGTCCAGACCAGTTGCGCAGCCAGTGCGTTCTGGTCGTTGGCCGTCGGCAGGTCGATGTTCTTCAGGTCGACGACGGTGACGCCGGTCGGATCGGTAATCGGTTTCGTACGGAGCGCGGCGCCGGTGAGTTCTGACTGCGCCGCGCCCTTGAGCACGCCGGCCGGCCCGCGCAGCAACAGGCTGACCAGGGTGACGACCCGTTCCACCGCGGTCCCGCCCCGGATGATGTAGCGGCGGTCCGGCACCACGACCGAGTGCCCGGCATCGAGGAAGTAGAGGGTGCGCACGGAGAACACCGTGTTGAAATCGCTCTGCCGGATCAGCAGCTCGGCCGGTGGATCGCTGATCCGCCACTGTCCGCCCTCCTTCACCAGGTGGACGGTGACCTTGTAGTCGAGCCCGGCGCCGGAGTGGTACGCCCGGTCCGGGTCCAACGTGCCCTCGATCGGAGCGGCGATGGTCAGCGCCGCCGGGTCGGCCGCGCTGGGGTCGATCCGGAACTGTTCGGGCAGGATGACCACCGAGGACGGCTTGGTCTGCCAGGTCTGCGCGGCCCGGGCGGTCAGGTACTGCTTGGGCGCCAGATAGGCCGGTGACGAACCGGAGAGGCTGATCCGCGCCGCCGCGTAGATGAAGCCCCGGACGATCGCGTCGGGCGTCATCCCGGGGTCGGGCGTCACCGGAGCCTGCTGGTTGGCCTGGTCGTTGACCTTGCGGACGTCCTGCACCGGCCCGGAGTCCGGGATGCCGGAGCAGGCCGTGGCCAGCAGCAGGCACAGCACCGCCAGGACGGCACGGATTCCGGTCACCCGTCGCGCCGCCGCACCGGACCGGGACCGCGTCACTGGTGCCCGCCCTCGACGACGTCGACGCCGGGCCAGGCGATCAGCGCGCCGGCCGGCAGGGCCCCGGCCAGCTTGTGGTGGTTCCAGTCGGGGGTGTCCAGCGGGTCCCGGGAACCAGCGGTCGGCTCGTCCTGGTCGTCCCCGCCGACCCGCAGGGCCAGCGGGGAGGAATTGACCACGGTCCGCGGTTCCAGCGGCAGCGTCAGCCGGAATCGGGCGCCCTGCCCCGGCGCCCCCGACGCCTGCAGCCAGCCGCCGTGCAGCCGCGCGTCCTCCAGCGAGATGGCCAGGCCGAGCCCGGTGCCGCCGGTCTGCCGCTGCCGCGACGGATCGGCCCGCCAGAACCGGTTGAACACCAGTCCTGCCTCGCCGGGTTTGAGCCCGACACCGTGGTCGGTGACGGTGATCGCCAGCACCGACCGGTCGCCGGCCAGCTCCACATCCACGGTCCCACCCTCGGCGTGGTCGATCGCGTTGTTCAGCAGGTTGCGCACGATGCGCTCGACGCGCCGGCTGTCCACCTCGGCCAGGACCGGGCGGTCGGGCAGGGTGCGGCGGATCGTCACACCGGCATTGCTCGCCAGCGGGGTCGCCGCGGCGATGCTCGAGGCGATCACCGCGCGCAGGTCGATCTGCTCGGCGGACAGCTCGGCCATGCCGGCGTCGAACCGGCTGATCTCGAGCAGGTCGGCGAGCAGCGTCTCGAAGCGGTCGAGCTCCTTGACCAGCAGTTCGGTCGAGCGGCCGAGATGGGGCGGTAGGTCCTCGCGGCTGTCGTACAGCAGGTCGGCGGCCATCCGCACGGTCGTCACCGGGGTGCGCAGCTCGTGCGAGACGTCGGAGGTGAACCTGCGCTGCAGGTTGCCGAACTCCTCCAGCTGACGGATCTGCGCGCGGATGGCGTCGGCCATCCCGTTGAACGACCGGGCCAGCGTGGTGAGCTCGATCGGTCCCTTCACCGGCATGCGTTCCGCGAGGTCGCCGGCGGCGAGCCGCTGCGCCACCGCCGCCGCCCGGCGGACCGGCCGGACGACCTGCAGGGCGACGAGCACCGCGATCAGGGTCAGTGCGAGCGCCAGCCCGGCGCCGCCGAGCAGCAGCGTGTTCTGCACGACCACGGCGGTGGTCTGTTCGGCGGTCAGCGGGAAGATCAGGAAGACGGCGAAGCTGTCGGTGCTGGTCGGAGCCGGCGCCCCGACGACCAGGGCCGGAACGTTGACGCCCTCCCGCTTGACCGTCGTGTACTGGAAGGCGATCATCCCTCCGGCCACGTCCTTCTGCAGGTCCGCCGGGACGTCCTCGACGAAACCCTGCGCGGCGTTCGCGCCGCCGTCCGGCCGGGTCTGCACGATGACCGGGTCGAACGCGCCGGTGTTGGTGCCCTGCGCGTTGGAGTCGGTGGCCAGCGCCGGGTTGCCCAGCGCCTGCAGCGTCGTGTCCAGCTGGGACTGCAACGATGCCGGGTCGGCGTCGGCGCCCTGCATGCCCTTCTGCACGGTCTGCGCCGCCTTCTCCACCTCCGACACGGCGACGTTCTGCTTCGAGGCGAGCAGCCCCTTGGTGATCTGCTGCTGCAGGATCACCCCGATGCCGAACATGGCGAGCGTGGAGAAGAACAGCGTCACGACGATCACCCGCAGCAGCAGCGACCGGCTCCAGAACGCCAGCGCCGCACCGAAGCGGGAGCTGCGGAACCGCAGTGTGGGGGCCCGCCGCTCGGGCGATCCCGCTCCCGGCGATGGACCAGCAGTCACGCGACGCCGGCCTTGTAGCCCACACCCCGAACGGTGACGACCACCTCGGGGCGCTCGGGATCCTTCTCGATCTTGCTGCGCAGGCGCTGCACGTGCACGTTGACCAGCCGGGTGTCCGCGGCGTGCCGGTAACCCCACACCTGCTCGAGCAGCACCTC
This sequence comes from uncultured Nakamurella sp., assembly GCA_964242105.1. Lineage (GTDB taxonomy): Bacteria > Actinomycetota > Actinomycetes > Mycobacteriales > Nakamurellaceae > Nakamurella. Next base: position 42,019 of record CAXTBG010000023.1, read on the forward strand.
ACGGGTGAACACCTGACGCGGTTTGCGGGCCAGCGCCACCAGCAGGTCGAATTCCAGTGGGGTGAGCGGGATCGGGTCGTTCTCCCTGGTCACCTGGTGGCCGAGCACGTCGATCTCGATGTCGGCCACGCGCAGCCGCTCGGCGGTGCCGACGTCCGCCCTGCGGAGCCGGGCCCGGATGCGGGCGGTCAATTCCTTGGGCTTGAACGGCTTCATCACGTAGTCGTCGGCACCGGACTCCAGACCGAGCACGACGTCGACGGTGTCGGTCTTGGCCGTCAACATGATGATCGGGATCCCGGATTCGGCGCGGATCTCCTTGCAGACGTCCAGCCCGGAGGTGCCGGGCAGCATGAGGTCCAGCAGCACCAGGTCGGGATGGGTCTCCCGGAAGGCCTCCAGCGCCTTCGCGCCGTCCCGCACCACAGCGGTGTCGAAGCCTTCCCCGCGGAGCACGATCGTCAGCATCTCGGCCAGGGCAGGGTCGTCGTCGACCACCAGAACACGCGCTCTCATCCCTCCATGGTGTCACCCCGGCGGCGGGCGTGTGCGCAGGTCGGGCCCGAGGTGCCGGCCCGTCCGCATGGGATCATGACGGGGTGAGTCTCCCGTCGTACCCCCGTCCTTCCGGCCCGCTGTCCAGCGCCGACCCTGGGCTCTACCCGCTGCGCCCGCTCGCCGTCGGTGAGCTGCTGGGCGCGGGATTGCGGATCGCCGCTCGGCACCTGGCCGTGCTCGCGCCGGTCGCGTTCGTCGTCGCCATGCTGACCTCGGCGGTGAACCTCCTGGTGCTGGCGGCGAACGGCTCGCTGGACAACTTCGCATCCGGCGACTACGCGCGCATACCGGCGAATGCCACCAGCGCCCAGCTGAACGACCAGCTGTCGTACGTCGTGTCGCACATCCTGCCCGCCCTGGCCGCCTCGGCGCTGCTCAGCCTGGTCGCCGCTCCGGTGCTGGCCGGCATCGCGACACCGTTCGCCGCGCTGGCTGCGACCACCAGGACCGGCTCGAACGCCGCAGGACTGGCCCGGCTCAGGGGCCGGTGGCCGGTGTTGCTGGGGTTGGGCGTGGTGGTCGGGCTGGCGACCGCCGTCGGGTACCTGTTCCTCCTCGTTCCCGGGATCCTGGTGTGGTTGGTGTTCCTGCCGGCCGGTCCGGTGGCGGCGATGGAGGGTTCGGGCATCGCCGACTCGATGCGCCGCGCGAGCGTGCTGTCGAAGGGGTTCAAGGGACGCCTGTTCGGCGTCAGCCTGCTGATCGGCCTGATCGTCGGAGCGATCGGCCTGGTGGTCGAATCGATCCTCGGCCAGCTGGTGTCCACCACGGACCCGACGACGCACCTGATCATCACGCAGGGGTTGAGCACCCTGGTGAGTGCGGTGCTGCAGCCCTGGAGCCTCGCCGTCGTCGCCCTGCTCTACATCGACCTGCGGATGCGGCGGGAGAACCTGGCTCAGGCGCTGCTGGCCAGCACGGCCCGCTCCTGGTGACCGCCATTCCGGGCGTCCGGGCCGCTCAACAGCCGAGCAGCGTGGCCAGCAGGCGTCGAGGGTCGGCATCGGGGTCGGCCACCGTCCACGGCGACAGGTAGCGCTCGGCGGCGAGCCGCCGGTACATCTCCCCGGTGCGGAACTGCAGGCCGGCGTCGGCCTCGAACCGGTCCAGTGCCCGGGTGCCGTCGGCCGCCCGGTCGCGGGCCCGCTCCGCCGCCAGCAGGACGGGCGTGGCCAGCAGTACCTGGAGATCGGGCACCGGAACGCCGAACCGGTCGATCTCGAGTTCGCGCACCCACTGCGGGAAGTCGGTGCCGACGTCCGGAGCGCCGAGGCGCGCGGCGCCGTAAGCGGCGTTGGAGCTGACCCAGCGATCGAGCAGGACGAGATCGTGCCTGGCGGTCAGCTCGCGGACTTCCGCGGCGGCGGCCCGCCGGTCGAGCGCGAACAGCAGGGCCGGCCCGTACACGGAGTCCGACAGGTCGCCCAGCCGCCCGTACAGAGCGTCCCGCACCAGGTCGGCGTGCACGTCGACGCCGTACCGGGGGAAGGCCACCGTCGCGACGGACACCCCGGTCGCCTCGCCGAGCTCGCACAACGTCCGGGTGAGCGTCTGCTTGCCGGAGCCGTCCAAGCCCTCGATGACCACCAGTGCGCCCACCAGCAGCACTCTAACGACGCCGCCCGTCGGTGCGGGTGGGACGCCATCGGCCCGCGTGCAGAGACCGTCGTCCGTCGGCAATGTCCGTCTCCGCCGCGCCGGAGTGCTTGGATGGCGGGATGACAGAACCGACAGCCACCAAGCCCGAGGTCGACTTCCCCACCGGCGAGCCGCCGGCCGAGTTGACCGTCCGTGACCTCACCGTCGGCACCGGCGCGGAGGCCGTGCCCGGCGCGAAGGTCCGCGTGCACTACCTGGGCGTGGAGTTCGCCAGCGGCGAGGAGTTCGACTCGTCCTGGAACCGCGGCGAGTCGATCGAGTTCCCGCTGCGTGGCCTGATCCAGGGATGGCAGGACGGCATCCCCGGCATGAAGGTCGGCGGCCGTCGTGAACTGGTGATCCCGCCGCACCTCGCCTACGGACCGGCCGGCAGCGGACACCGCCTGTCCGGCAAGACGCTGATCTTCATCATCGACCTGCTCGACGTCGCCTGATCCGCAGGCCCGGCCCGCCCTCGACGCCCCACCCGGCGAGGCACTTGTCTTCACCGGCGCACTCGTAGCACGCTGCACCCACTCGTATGCCCGTCGAGGGGCATACGAGTGGGTGCCGGGTACTACCAGTTCCGTGCGGTGCCGCGAGTGACGCGCGATTCACCGGCGCCGAAAGCGAGCGGCGCCAGGATCGCTCAGTAGCGGTAGTGATCGGCCTTGTAGGGGCCTTCCACGTCGACGCCGATGTACTCGGCCTGCTCCTTGGTCAGCTTCGTCATCTCGCCGCCGAGGGCCAGCACGTGGATCAGCGCGACCTTCTCGTCGAGGTGCTTGGGCAGCCGGTAGACCTCGCGGTCGTACTCGCTCCGCTTGGTGAACAGCTCGATCTGGGCGATCGTCTGGTTCGCGAACGACGCGGACATGACGAACGACGGGTGCCCGGTGGCGTTGCCCAGGTTCAGCAGCCGTCCCTCGGACAGCACCAGCAGCGTCTTGCCGGACGGGAAGGTCCACAGGTGGACCTGCGGCTTGATCTCGATGCGGGAGATACCCGGGATCCGGGCCAGGCCGGCCATGTCGATCTCGTTGTCGAAGTGGCCGATGTTCCCCAGCACCGCCTGGTGCTTCATGTTCTGCAGGTGGGTGGTGGTGATGATGTCCTTGTTGCCGGTGGTGGTGATGATGAAGTCGGCCCGGCCGATGGCACTGTCGATGGTGGCCACCTCGAACCCGTCCATCAGCGCCTGCAGGGCGCAGATCGGATCGATCTCGGCGATGATGACGCGCGCGCCCTGGCCGCGGAGCGACTCCGCGCAGCCCTTGCCGACGTCGCCGTAGCCGGCGATCAGCGCGACCTTGCCGCCGATCAGCACGTCGGTGGCCCGGTTCAGGCCGTCGATCAGCGAGTGGCGGCACCCGTACTTGTTGTCGAACTTGCTCTTGGTCACCGAGTCGTTGACGTTGATCGCCGGGAACAGCAGATCGCCGGCAGCAGCCAGCTGGTAGAGCCGCAGTACACCGGTGGTGGTCTCCTCGGTGACGCCGAGGATCTTCGGGCCGATGTTGGTGAAGTACGTCGGGTCGGCGGCCAGGGAGGCGCGCAGCAGGTCGAGGACGACGCCCCACTCCTCGGAGTCCGACTCGTCAGTCGGCGGCACGACGCCGGCCTTCTCGTACTGCACGCCCTTGTGGATCAGCATGGTGACGTCGCCGCCGTCGTCCAGGATCATGTTCGGGCCCTGCGGCGTGCCGTCGGGCAGCGCGGGCCAGCGCAGCATCTGGTCGGTGCACCACCAGTACTCGGCGAGCGTCTCGCCCTTCCAGGCGTAGACGGAGACACCCTTGGGCTCCTCGGGCGTGCCGTACGGGCCGACGACGGTGGCCGCGGCGGCGTGGTCCTGGGTGGAGAAGATGTTGCAGGACACCCAGCGGACGTCGGCGCCGAGCGAGACCAGCGTCTCGATCAGCACGGCGGTCTGCACCGTCATGTGCAGCGAGCCGGCGATGCGCGCGCCCTTGAGCGGCTGCACTTCGGCGTACTCACGCCGCAGTGTCATCAGGCCGGGCATCTCGTGCTCGGCGAGGGTGATCTCCTTGCGGCCGAACTCGGCCAGGCCGAGATCGGCGACCTTGAAGTCCAGCCCGCCGATGCGGTCGGCGGTCAGGCCGGGATTGGTCAGTGTTGTCGTCAAAAGGATGCTCCTCGGGCAGGTTCTGCGCCACGCCAGCCGTAGCGCTCCACGGCCGGACTCGGGCGATCGCCCTGCACCGGACGCCCGTCAACGGGCGTGCATGTCACCTCCAGGATAGCCGCTGGAGGCCCGGAGAGCGCCCTCCTGACGCACTGTCGTGGGGCATCTCATCCCGTGGCGCCGCCCGAGCGGCCGTGAGAGGACGACAAGCGCCTGGTCGTCGGGACCCCGCCTGCCGACACCGTCACTGCGTGCCGGCCGGCTTGCGGGCCGCGCCGGAGGTGAGTCCGGCCAGCGCGACCAGGATCAGCACCAGCAGCAGCGCGTGCAGCAGGCCGATGTGCCCGCCGAGGAACCCGATCGAGGGTGGCCCGACGAGGAAGGCGAAGTACCCGATGGTGGCGACGGCGCTGACCCGTGCCGCGGCCCGCTGCGGATCGTCCGCGGCAGCCGACATGCCGACCGGGAAGCCGAGCGACGAGCCCAGGCCCCAGCAGATCACCCCCAGAACGGCGACGACGGCGCTGGGCACGAAGATCACCACGAGCAGTCCGAACGTCGCCAGACCGGCGGACGCGCGCAGCACCGGGACCCGCCCGAACCTGTCGAGCAGCCTCACCCCGGCGATGCGCCCGACGGTCATCGCGGCGACGAAGACGCCGAACACGACCGCGCCGGACGCGTTGCTCACATGGTGACCGTCGACCATGGCCAGGGCGAGCCAGTCGTTGGCCGACCCCTCGGCGAAGGCCATCCCCAGGATGATCAGCCCGATCAGCAGCGTGCGCCGCTCCCGCCAGATGGTCAGCCGGCTGCGCCAGCCGTCGTCGGGTTCGCCCTGCGCACCGGTTCCGCCCTCGGAGACCGGTCCGTCCGGATGCGGCGGCAGGCGCCGGACCGCCAGCAGCACGGCGACCGTCATCACGGCCGCGATTCCGCCGAAGTGCACCGCGATGGGCAGGTGCACCAGTTCGGCCAGCGCACCGAGGCCGGCGCCTGCCACCGTGCCGAGGCTGAACGCTGCGTGGAAGAGCGGCATGATGGTCCGGCCCAGCGCCCGCTCGTTCGCCGCTCCCTCGACGTTCATCGCGACGTCGCACATGCCGGTGCCGGCGCCGAACAGCACCAACCCCAGCACCACCAGCAACGGCGTGGTGAACAGCGTGGCGCCCAGCCCGGTGATGGCCAGGCCGACCGCGCCGCCGACCACGGATCCGGCGATGGTCCGCACCGACCCGAGGCGGGCCAGCACGTGGCTGGACAGCACCAGACCGACGATCGACCCCGCCGCGAGCGCGAACACGATCCAGCCCATCTGCGCGGTACTGGCGTGCAGCGAATCCCGGATGGCCGGCGTACGGGACACCCAGCTGGACAGCCCGAGCCCGCCGAGGCTGAAGATGACGAAGACCGCGTTGCGCCACCCGATCAGATCGCCGCCGGACAGCGCGGCAGCAGATGCGGGTGCAGGGTTGTTCATGTCTTCCTTCGTCACCGGAGTGCAGGCCTGTGTGGATCGGCGATCACGTAGGATCGAATCGATTCGACCCCTACCCCAGAACGATAGCGAGCGCGTCCTGGCTGGTCAAACCGTATGCCCCTGCGCATACTGCGGAGGCGGACGACGGCGGAAGGGTGCGATGACCGATCTGGTGCCACACCCCGACCGGGTGGCCGAACGGCGTCCCACGCTGGCCGCGGTCGCCGCCCGCGCGGGAGTCTCGGTGTCCACCGCGTCGTTGGCCTTCAGCGGCTCCGGACCGGTGTCGACCGCCACCCGGGACCGCGTGCTGGCCGCGGCCGAGGAGCTGCAGTATGCGGGCCCTGACCCGCGCGCCCGGTCCCTGCGCCAGGGCAGGTCGGGCATCATCGCCGTGGTGCTCGAGGAGACGGTGCTCGAGGCCTTCCGCGACCCGGTCAAGATCGCGTTCCTCGACGGCATCGCCCAGCAGATCGCAGCCTCCGGACAGGCGCTGCTGCTGCTGCCGGGCGTCGGTGACTCGACGACCGCGCTGCCCGGCACACTCGAATCGGCCACCATGGACGCGGTCGTCCTGCTGGGTTGCAGTCCGCACGTCAGCCGGTCCATCGCCATCACCCGCCGGCGCTCGGTCCCCATCGTCGCGCTGGGCAGTACGCCGTTCCCCGATGTGTTGTCGGTGACGTTGGACGACCGTGCGGCGACCGTCACGCTGGCCCGTCACCTGCAGGCGCTCGGGCACCGCCATGTCGAGGTGGTCGCCCTGCCGCTGGAGGAGAGCCGACGGCGCGGCCGGCTGACACCGGCCTGGGAGGCGGCGGCGACCATCGCCACACCCGCCGACCGGCTGGCCGGCGCCCGGGAGGTGTTCCCGGACGTTCCCGTGGTGGTCGCGGCCGGCAGCCTCGTGGACGAGGGGCTGCTCGCCGGCCGGGTGATGCTGGCGGGTCCGGACCGGCCGACGGCCGTCATCGCGCAGAGCGATCTGCTGGCGGCGGGGGTGATCCTGGCCGCGCACGAACTCGGCCTGCGGGTGCCGGCCGACGTCAGCGTGGTGGGTTTCGACGGCATCCGGCTGGACAACGTCATCGCGCAGGACCTCACGACGATGGTGCAGCCGGCAGCCGAGCAGGGCGCGATGGCCGGGCGGATGGTGCTGGAGATGCTGGCCGACGGGTCTCCCGCGGCGGCGTGCTTCACCAGCGTTTTCCATCTGGGCAACACCACGGCCCCGCCGCCCGGCGGTTCGTCCGGGCAGTGATCACGACGGCCCGACCAGCGGCTTCGGCCGGCACCACCCCGCCGACGACGCACCCGCGTCACCGGGAAGCGGCCCCGGAGGTGGCCGGGGGGCGGGCGTCGGTGCGGCCGAACACCAGCAGCCGGCCGCCGACCGCGATGAGCAACCGGCCGCCGACCACTGCACACGACGGCAGACGACGGCGGCGCGGCGGCGCGGTCCCGTCATACCGCCACCGCAGTTTTCGCTCGGCCAGTTCGAGCTGCGCGATCTCGGCCAGGACCGACTGCTCGGACAGATGGATCGCGAAGTCGAACCCGTCGCGCCAGCCGCCCGCCGTCGGCCGGTGCGCGGCCCACGCGGCGAACTCCGCGCCGAACCTGCTGCCCAGCGCCGCCCGCAGCATCGGCCAGTGCCGAGCCACCTCACCGGACCGCTTGCGGAGCAACGCCTCCCGCGCTACTTCGATCCGGTAGGTGTCGAACCCGGGCGGCGGCGGGCCGATCCCGGTGAGGGCGGCCACCAGGTCGGCCTGGCGCTGCCGGAGTTCGGTCATACCGATTCGGCGGTGCGTGCGGTGACCCGCGGATGGCCACTGCGGTCGGCGAGGGCATCGAGTTCGCCCAGCAGCTCGGCGGCAGGCGGATACGCCCCGTCGCGCTCCAGCATCACCGCCGGCGGCTGCGCACGCGCCGTCAGGTCGGCCAGCAGATCCAGCACCGCCGCCGGAATCGGGTCGGTATGCGTGTCGTGGTAGACGCCGTCGGAACCCGGCCCCTCCGAACCGCCGGCCATGTGCACGTAGGCGATCCGGTCCAGGGGCAGCTGGTCGAACAGGGCCGCGGGATCCTCTCCCCGGTTGACGGCGTTGGCGAACACGTTCGCCACGTCCAGCAGCAGCAGGCTCCCGGTGCGGTCCAGGATCTCGGTGAGGAACTGGCCCTCGGTGAGCTCGTCGTCCGGCCAGTCGAACACGGCGGCGATCGGTTCGAGGGCGAGCGGGACATCCAGCTCCGCGGTCAGCACGGCGACGTTCCGGGTGATCGCGTCCACCGACTCGCGGCTGCGCGGAATGGGCAGCAGATGGCCCGCCTCCACACCGCCGGCCCGCACGAACGCGATGTGTTCGCTGACGATCGGCGCCCGCACCGCGTCCGCCGCGGCGGCGAACTGCCGGATCCGGGCAGGTTCGAGGTCCTCGGCGCCACCCAGCGACAGCCGTGTCCCGTGCGAGATCACCAGGACGCCGCGAGCCATCAGCTCCGCCAGCATCGGCGGCGGCTCGTCGCCGATCGACTCGGCCACCACCTCGACGAAGCCCAGGTGCGGCACGGAACGGATGAAGCCGGCGATCTCCGGCCGCCAACCGATCCCGACGCCTCTGACCGCCCGTGATGTCCCGGTCATCCGCCGCACCCTCCCCCGCCGCCGCCGCAACTGCTGCCACCACCGCAGCTGCTGCCACCGCTGTCGCCGCCACTCGACCCGCCGCCATCGCTCCAGGTCGAGCTGAACCCGCTCCCGCTGTCGCTGCCGAACCCACCCCCGGTCGACCGCTGGATGGCCGCCTCGGCGGCGAAGGCCGGGTCGAACGCGAACATCGACGTCGCGCCGAAGAGCGCCACCGACAGCCCGGCGCCGAAGGCGCCGTAGGTCGCCCAGGACGGGTTCTGCGACCCGCGCAGATGGTCGTTCGCGGCCCGCATCCGCCGGAGCAGCGCCGTGCCGGCGGCCGTCCGGTTCGACGCGACCGCCCGCAGCACCATCCCGATCACCCCGAGCACCACCATGACGAGCACCAGGTTGCCGACCGGGCGGAAGTTCGTGACTCCGGAGAACACCCGGGCAACGCCGATCACCTCGAGGAGCACGATCAGCAGCCGGCTCCGCCGCACGGCCCGGGCGTGTCCCTTACTGCGCAGCAGTCCCGCTGCTTCGAGCCCGTCGTGCAGGAGGTCCAGCTCGGTGCGGACCCGCGCGTCGGCAAGCACCGCTGAGGTGCGCGTTCCGGTGGCGGCGGCGTCCAGGATGGCCTGTTGCAGCGGGGAGACCGCCGGCCCCCACTGTCCGGTCGCGCAGATCCGCCCGGAGCCGTTTCCGCTGATCATCCCGAGTGCCCGCAGCGCGGTCAACGCCGTGTAGTAGGCCTGCGCCGGCCCGCCGGCGAGGTAGCCGGCCTGTTCCGGGTCCAGCTCGCCGACGGGCGCGTCGCGTCTCCCCGTCAGGCCGGACACCGTCAGGAAAACGACGACGACGATCACCACCGCAGCGGCGATCGAGTAGTAGAGCAGAAATGTCGGCCCGGGGATGCCCCAGGTGTTTCCCCCACCGAATGCACCTATCGAGGCGAAGCGGGTCATGTCGTATTCCCTTCGTCTGGCCGTGCCAGTGTGACTCGCGCAGACCCCGTTCGGATCCCACCCCGGGCGGCAACTTCTACCTGCCGGCCGCCGAGGGGTTGAGGGCCGGTCGGTGCACCGTCCGCGCGCACGGTCTCCCGGGCCAGGTCGACGAACGACCGGACGTCCGGGTGGACGGCGGTCGGCGGCCACACCAGCCATACCAGAAGCTCCGGCACGTCGACGACCGGCACGAAGCGGACGCCCTGGTGCGGGTGGGTGAATGCGGTCGACTCCGGAGTCAGGCCCACGGCATCACCGGCGGCGATCACGGTGAGCCACTCGTCGACGTTGTCCACCTCGATGGTGCGGGCCGGCCGTGCGTCCGGCGGCCAGAGTTGCAGCGTGGTGGTGCCCACCGACGGTGTCCACACCAGCGTCTCCTGCGCCAGCCGACCGAGCGCGACGCGGTCCGCGCCGGCCAGCGGGTGGCCGGTGGATACCGCGGCGAGCCGCCCTTCGGCGAACAACACCTCCGCGGCGAATCGGGGACCGGGTTGCTCCCCTCGGATGACGGCCAGATCGACGGCCCCTGTCCGCAGGCCCGCCAGGCGTTCGTCGATGCGGTGCACCTGGACCGGACGGTCGGGGTGCTGCCGGCGCCAGGCCCGCAGGATGCCGGTGGTGTGCCGGCCGAGCGCCGCCCACGAGTAGCCGATCCGCAGCGGCCGCGCCCGGCCGGTGGCAGCGACCACCACCGCGTCGATGGCCCGGAGCGCGTCGACGGCAGCCGACCGAGCCGCTTCGCCGGCGACGGTGAGCGCCACCGTGCGGGTGGTGCGGTGCACCAGTTCGACGCCGACGAGCTGCTCGAACTGGGCAAGCGTCCTGGACACTGCCGACTGGCCCACGCCCAGGGCGATGGCGGCGTCGGTGAACGTGCCCTCGTCGGCCAGCGCAACGAGTGCCCGGAGATGGCGCGCCTCGATGTTCGCATTCATGCACCTGCAGCATAGATGGTCCCGACCGCGCATTTCCGCCCGGGCGAGCGCGGCTCTACCGTCGTCGGGTGACCGTTGCCTCGACCGTCGTCGCCGCCGGGCGCCGCGCCGCAGCCGGATCGGGCGGTTCGGTCGCCGGAACCGGGCTGGCCGTCGCGAGCGTCGGGTCCGTGCAGTTCGGCGCGGCCTTGGCGTCGACGCTGTTCCCGGCGCTCGGACCGGTCGGCACGGTGACCCTCCGGCTGCTGTTCGCCGCGGCGCTGCTGGCGGGCACCAACCGGGTGTGGCGGGTGCGCTGGGCACTGCGGGACTTCCGGGTGGTCGTGTTGTTCGGCGGGGTGCTGGCCGCGATGAACACCAGCCTGTACCTGGCCCTCGACCGGCTTCCGCTGGCGACCACGATCACGCTGGAGTTCCTCGGGCCGCTCGCGGTGGCGGTGAGCACCGCGCGGTCCGCCCGTGAGCGTTGGTGGATCGTGCCGGCGGCGGCCGGTGTGGCGCTGCTCGGCGGGACGCTCCGACTGGACGACCTGCTGGGCGTGGTGTTCGCGCTGAGCGCCGCCCTGTGCTGGGCGTGCTACATCCTGCTGTCCCGCCGGCTGGGCCGCTCGGCCGGTGGGCAGGCGGGGCTGGCGATGGCGACGGTGCTCGCGGCGCTGGTCCTGCTGCCGATCGGCGCCGCCACTGCGGGCGCCGTGCTGTGGCACCCGGCGCACCTCGCCGTCGGGCTCGCCGTCGGGTTGCTGTCCTCCGCGCTGCCCTACTCGTTCGACATGATGGCGCTGCGCCGCCTGCCGACCGCGGTGTTCGGGGTGCTGACCAGCCTCAATCCGGCGGTCGGCGCGCTGGCCGGCTGGCTGGTGCTGTCCCAGCACCTGCCCTGGGAGGCCCTGGCGGGCGTCGGTCTGGTGATCGTCGCCGGTGCCGGCATCACGCTCGGGTCCCGGCGCGCCTGACGCGACCTCGACCGGGCGGGCGCTCGGGGCCTCACCCGCGCGCGTTCCGTCTGGCCGCTCGCATTCCGTTTCGCCCGCGCGGATTCCGTCCAGCCGCTCGCATCGCAGGCCAGCCGCTCGCATCTCTGGCGCTCTCGTTCGGGCCGCCGGCTCGCATTCCGTCCAGCCGCTCGCATCCCAGACCGGCCGCTCGCAATGCGCCGCGAGCGGCTGGCGCAGTCCGCGAGCGGGCGTCCACAACGCGAGGGGCTGGTCAGGCAATGTGCCGGTGTTGCGGCCCGCCCGAGCAGCGATGCCGACCGAGCGCATCCCGCGAACCACCGTCAGCTGGTGATGGCGCCCTGCGCGGACGAGCCGACCAGCTTCGAGTACTTGGCGAGCACCCCGCGCTTGTACTGGTGATCCAGCGGAGCCCAGCCCTGCCGGCGCGTCTCCAACTCGGCCGGATCGACCAGCAGGTCCAGCGACCGTGCGGCGATGTCGACGCGGATGACGTCACCCTCGCGCAAGAAGGCGATCGGCCCGGCGTCCACCGCCTCGGGTGCGATGTGCCCGATGCACAGGCCGGTGGTGCCGCCGGAGAACCGTCCGTCGGTCAGCAGCAGCACGTCCTTGCCCAGGCCGGCGCCCTTGATCGCGGCCGTGATCGCCAGCATCTCCCGCATGCCCGGGCCGCCCTTCGGGCCCTCGTAGCGGATGACGATGACGTCGCCGGTGTTGATGTGCCCGTCGCGGAGCGCGTCCATCGCTGCCCGCTCCCGCTCGAACACCCTGGCCGGTCCCTCGAAGGTGGCGAGGTCGAACCCGGCTGTCTTGACCACGGCCCCCTCCGGCGCGAGCGAGCCGTGCAGGATCGCGATGCCGCCGGTCTTGTGCAGCGGGTTGTCCAGTTTGCGGAGCACCTCACCGTCGAGGTCGGGCAGCTCCAGGTCCGCCAGGTTCTCGGCGAGGGTCTTGCCGGTGACGGTCAGCACGTCGCCGTGCAGCATGCCGGCACCCAGCAGCGCCTTCATGATCACCGGGATGCCGCCGACCCGGTCCATGTCGTTCATCACGAACCGGCCGAACGGCTTCAGGTCGCCCAGGTGCGGCACGCGATCGGCGATCCGGTTGAAGTCGTGGAGGGTGAGGTCGACCTCGGACTCGTGCGCGATGGCGAGCAGGTGCAACACCGCATTGGTGGACCCGCCGAGCGCCATCACCACGGCGATGGCGTTCTCGAAGGCCTTCTTCGTCATGATGTCCCGGGCGGTGATGCCCTTGGCGATCAGGTTGACCACCGCTTCGCCGGACCGGTGGGCGAAGTAGTCCCGGCGCCGGTCCGCCGCCGGCGGCGCGGCCGAGCCGGGCAGCGACATGCCGAGCGCCTCGGCGGCCGAGGCCATCGTGTTGGCCGTGTACATACCGCCGCAGGCGCCCTCGCCCGGGCAGATGGCGCGTTCGATCCGGCCGAGGTCGGTCTCGGTCATCTTGCCGGCCCGGCACGCGCCGACGGCCTCGAAAGCGTCGATCAGGGTGACGTTCTTCTCGGTGCCGTCCTCGAGTTTCACCCAGCCGGGGGCGATGGTGCCGGCGTAGAGGAACACCGACGCCAGGTTCAGCCGGGCGGCGGCCATCAGCATGCCGGGCAGTGACTTGTCGCAGCCGGCGAGCAGCACCGACCCGTCGAGCCGTTCGGCCTGCATGACGGTCTCCACCGAGTCGGCGATCACCTCGCGGGACACCAGCGAGAAGTGCATCCCCTCGTGACCCATCGAGATGCCGTCGGACACGGAGATCGTCCCGAACTCCAGCGGATAACCGCTCGCCGCGTGCACACCCTGCTTCGACGCCTGCGCGAGGCGGTCCAGCGACAGGTTGCACGGGGTGATCTCGTTCCACGAGCTGCCGATGCCGATCTGCGGCTTGACCCAGTCCTCGTCACCCATGCCGACGGCGCGGAGCATCCCGCGGGATGCGGTGGCCTCGATCCCGTCGGTGACTACTCGGCTGCGGGGCTTGATGTCCGGGGTGCTCACGGTGGGCAGCCTATCGCCGACGACATCAAGGCCGCCTGACTCGGGCGCTGTTCAGTCATGCCCACTCGAAGTGTCTAAACCGCTGCGCTCTTCGATTCACGAGTCGACGATCAGGACTGTCAGTACGCCGCGTTACCGTCTGTGATACCAGATCAGGAGGTCGACTTGAGCGATATCACCGGTGAGCTTGCGCGTGTGCGTGAAGCGTTCGACAAGCCGACGCTGCGGCTACTCGACCGAAAATATTCGCCTCTGGTCTTGGCGGTGTTCCGCCTGTCCTTCAGTCGTGACCAGCGGTCAGTCACCGCCGAACGCCTCCACAGCCAGGTCGACACCTACCTTGAAGAGCTCGCCGCAGCCGGCGAGGACAAGCTTCCGCCGAACGCGACGGGCCGATCGCTGTGTGTGTCATGGATGAACGACCAGTGGCTGTTCCGCACCATCGGCGACAGCGGCGCCGAGGAGTACTCCCTCACCTCTCATGCGATCGAGGCCATCGATCTCATCGCGGCGTTATCACGCGAACGCACGCTGATCAGCGAATCACGCATCAACACGATTCTCGACGCCGTTCGCCGCTGGGCTACCGAAGCCAACCCTGACCGGCAGTCGCGCATCGACCGGCTCGATGCGCAGATCGCTCAGCTGACCACCGAACGGGACCGGCTCACCGGCGGCGGTGAACTCGCCGCCGCATCCGAAGACCGGATGCTTGACGGATACGTGGACCTCATCGACCTCATCGGACAACTTCCCAGCGACTTCAAACGCGTCGAGGAGTCCGTGCTCGCGATGCACCGGCAAATCATTGCCGACTTTCGCAGCGAGGACCGGCCGATTGCAGATGTGGTCGATGAGTACCTCCACAAGACCGACGAACTCACCACCCTCACGGCAGAGGGCCGAGCTTTCGAGGGCGCGTTTTCCCTGCTGCGCGACGATGCCCTCCTACTCGACCTCAAGAAGGACCTCCAGGCAATCCTCGACCACCCGTTCGCGACCGCGCTCACTCCAGCCGAACAACGCGAGTTCCGCAGCACGGTCACCATCCTTCGCCGCGGCATCGACGACGTTCTCGGCCAACGCGCCCGGCTGTCGACCACGTTGCGCGACCACATCGTCAACCACAACAGCGTGCGCGACCGGGAACTCGACCTCACGCTGCGCCAGATCAACCAGCAGCTCGCGACCTGGATGGAGACCGCAGGGCCCCGCGCCACCGTCCCTGTATCACTCATCCCCGCGCAGATCGAGGTCGAGCACCTACGCGAGCGGTTCTGGGATCCCGATAATGACATCCTCCCGCCGGCACTGGAGGATGTTTCAGACCAGGCGCCGGCAGGACTGGACCTCGCCGCCATTCGCCAGCAGGGCGGCCCAGCACTCGCGCAGTTGCGTCGTGAGCTCATCGACGCAGGAGAAGCTGGCGACGCCGCCAACCTCAGTGATGTATTCAACGCGCTGCCGGACGAACTACGCCGGCCAGTCGAGGTCCTGGGGTTGCTTCACCTGCTCGCCGACACGGATCGAGTCACCGCCGACCTGGTGCTTTCCGGCCCACCGTTCGACCGCTTCCATACCCTGCGCCCTGACGGCACCCGCCGAACGTTTCTCCTCACACGTCGCGAACTGAGCCTGGACGACGCTCGCTCGCTCGCCGCCATCGATGCCGGACCCCGCCCGTGACGGCCGCCCGGAGCGGCGACGACACCCCGGCCGCTGTCGACTACGACCCGGTTCAAAGCGTCAACGACGGCGCAGGCACGGCACCGTCGTGGCTTCACACTCTGACCGACGACGCGGCCGAGATCGAGGAAGCGACCAGCCTGTCGCTGTTCGAAGGCGACGAAGGCGGCCTGACGTTTGAGCAGCGCAAGACACTCGTCACGCTGCTCAAACAGCGGTTCATCACCGGAGCCAAGCAGCCGGTCGAATGGCGCGTCCTGCTCGACTCGGAACAGCTCCTCCGGTCGCGCCTCAACGATCTGTTCCTCGACCTGCACATCGACCGTGGCCGGCAGGTCGCGTTCAAGCGCCAGGCTGCACCCGAGGGCGGCGGCCGATTTCCGACGCTGCTCCATGACATAGCGTGGGGTCGAGAAGAGACGATCCTGCTGATCTTCCTGCGGACCCGCTTTCGCAGCGAACGAAACGAAGGCGCCGACGAGGTGATAGTCGACTATGAGGAACTGCTCGAGCGGGTTGCGCAGTTCCGTCCCGCACGGGCCACTGACGCCTCCGGTGACCGGCGCAAAACCGAGAATGCCATCGACGTGCTGAGGCGGACGGGCATCTTGGTGAGGACTTCCGATGAGCACCGTCTGATCGTCTCGCCGGTCATCGAGGTCCTGCTGCCGGTGGAAAAACTGCACCAAGTACTCGACTGGTTCCTCAACCACAACGCCCCGGACGGCGCGAACGATGAGGACGGCCCAGAAGACTACGGCGACGGGATCATCCTGCTCGACGACGACAACGATGACTCGGAGGATGCGCTATGAGCCAAGCCGCATTGTTGTACCTTCCAGGCGCCACCGACGGGACGACTCAGTGGTGCGCCGAGTCGCTTCAGATGATCAACTGGGGCGGGTTCCACGGCTATGTCAGCGTCCCATTCGCGCCGCCAGGCGCCACTCTGCTTTCCGGTGCCTCCGGCACCGGTAAGAGCACCCTGCTCGACGCGTACCTGGCCGTCATGATGCCTTCGGACACCCCGTTCAACGGAGCTTCGAACGACGCCACTTCCGGCCGGGCCCGCAGCGCCACGCAACGCAACCTGCTCACCTACCTCCGCGGCAAGACCGACACCAATCGCGAGAGCGACACCAACGAGCTGCGCGACCAAGTCCTGCGCGGCGCTGACAGCTCAACCTGGGGGGCGATCGCCGCGACATTTGTGAACGACAACGGCAAGCGGTTCACCGCCCTGCGTATGTATACCGTTGCTCGCGGGGTCAGCACCTCAGGTGAGGTCGCAACGAAGATGGCGACCATCGAATCTCGCTTCGATCTGCGCGAGTTGGAGCCGCTGCGAGGGACCGGGTTTGACAAGCGCACTCTGGAGACCCGATGGCCAACCCTGACAGTGCACCCCACCTACACGTCGTTCTCCCAGAAGCTTTTCACCCGACTGGGTATCGGGGCCAACGGCGACGGCGCGAAAGCGCTGCGGCTGCTTGCCCGAATCCAGGCCGGGCACCAGATTCCGAGTGTCGACGGACTATACAAGTCGATGGTGCTCGAGACGCCTGCCACCTACCTGGTCGCCGATCGAGCAGTCGAACACTTCCGCAAGCTCGAAGAGCTCTACGGCGAGATGGTCACTGCCGCCGAGAAATCCCGCCTGCTGTCCCGGCTGCCCGAACTGTGGGACGAGCGGAACCAGGCGCTGGCCACCGAGCAGCTCATCGATACCTTTGGCGTCACCCGCGATGGCTCGACACCGTTCCTGCGTTGGCACCTGCTCACCGAACAACGGCTGCTGGACAGCGCCGTCGAAACCAACCGGTCTGAGCGGCGCGAGGTCGGCCATCGGCAGAAAGATGCCCTCTCGCGGCAGGCCACCACCAAGATTGAGGTCGAGCAGACCAAGGAAGACCAGCGCGCCAACGGCGGTGAACGGCTCGACCGGCTCCGGCTCCAGCTCGAAGAGCTCTCCGGCAAGCGCGCCATCGTCGATGCCCGCCGCGTTAAGTTCGACGAACGTGTTGCGCCGCTGCTGCTCGCACCTAGCAGTGAAGACGAATTATTCCAGGCACAAATGGTCGCCGAGACGTTCCTTGCCACCTTTGCTGCCCGCGAGGCCGAGTTCGAGGCACAGAGAGAACGGGTGAATCAGAATGGGTACCCGCTGACTGTCCGCAGACAGGAAATCGTCGTAGACCTGAAGTCACTACGGGGCCGCACTGGGCTCGTTCCGCGCGGACTGCACGAAGCTCGGGTAACGATGGCGAAGGCGACCGGACTCGACGAGTCGGACCTGCCTTTCGTCGCCGAATTGATCGACCTCGCCCCAGACCAGCAGGGCTGGCGCACAGCTGCAGAGGTAGCGCTGCTGTCCATCGCCCGTGTTGTGCTCGTCGACGTCCGCCACCACGAGCGCCTCTCGCGCGTCATTGACCCCATCCGGATGCAGCGGATCAACTTCACCGGCGTCAATTTGGTCGAACACCAGGAAGTTCACGGTACCGACGGATACATCTCCGGCAAGCTCATCTATAAAGAGAGCCCTTTCAGTAACTGGGTCGCCGCACGGGTTCAGCGGGATGGAACCGACGCGTTGTGCGTCAATGGCACCGAAGAGCTGGCCGGGCGGGAACTGCGCATCACCCGGAGCGGGCAGACGCGGCGCGGCCGGGATAGCGCCCACGGTGAGCTACTCACCCAGCCGATCATCGGGTTCAACAATGCCGATCTCATCGCCCAGTACGAGCGGGAACAGCACGACCTCGAAGAGCAGATCAACTTGCTCAAGGGCGAGGTAGAAGGGATAGACAGGCGCCTGCGGGCCTTGCGGGATGAGCAAGCCGCACACCGACACGTCCTGGACACAGACTGGGCGGCGGTCGACGTCGACGGCGTCGACCGCGATATCACCGCCCGTCAGGAAGAAATCGCTCACATTCTTCAAACCTCGAACGTACTGGCAGACCTCACGGCCAAGCTCAAACAGCTCGAAAGCGAGCTGACCAGGATTGACGCCGAGATAGTGCGCACCGGAGACCGCAAGGACGCGCTCGACGGTGCACACAGTCGGATGTGCGAGCGGCAGGACTCTATCGTCGCCGCGCTCGCACGCCTCGATGACGACGGCGTCGCCCTCACCGAGGGTCAAGCCGAACACCTCGACGCTGTCTATGCCCGGGTCGCCGAGGCCGACGACCTCAGTGGCCTCGCGGCGGGTGTCCAGCGGCTGCGTAGCCAACTAGCCGACGACTCCCGTAGCGAACGCACCCGCGCCCAGGCAGCCACCAAGACGCTGTGCGGCATCTTCGAGCAGTACCAGGCCCGAGAAGAATGGCATGACCCGAACCGTGGCACCAGCATCGAGGACTACAACGCCTACCGCGACGAGCTTGACCAGCTCACCATCGACCGCCTTCATACCCTCCGCGAAGAATGGCGCAGACGCCTGGCCGCCTGGAGCGGGCAAGACCTACTCCCGCTGCACGGCGCATTCGAGGCGGCAATCGAGGACATCGAAGACCGGCTCGGTCCCGTCAACGACATCCTCGCCGAGCTACCGTTCGGTCCGCAGCGCGACCGGCTGCAGATCGTGCTGCGACGACTTAACCCCGCGGACGTCGCCGAGTTCCGCCGCGATCTGAAGTTTCTCTCCTCCGGCATCACCGAGGAGCTCACCGATGCACAGGCCGAGACCCGGTTCCGTCGACTGCGAAAGTTCATCGGGCAGATTCGCAAGCACGAAGCCGGCGCCCGACCCGCGGTTAGCCGCGACGTGTACCTGGACGTCCGCAAGCACGTCGAAATCACCGCAGTCCGCCTCGACAACACCGGCCGACAGGTCGCCACCTACGCCTACCTCGGCGATAAATCGGGCGGCGAGACCCAGGAGCTCGTCGCATTCATCGTCGGTGCCGCACTGCGATTCCAGCTCGGCGACGAGGACCGCGCCCGACCCCGCTTCGCCCCGATCTTTCTCGACGAGGGCTTCATCAAATCCGACTCCGAGTTCGCCGGCCGCGCGGTCGGCGCCTGGAAGGGGCTCGGGTTCCAGCTCATCATCGGTGCCCCCTTGGACAAAGTGACCGCGCTCGAGCCCTCCATGGACCTCCTCCTCACCGTCACTAAGAATCGGAAGGGTTACTCGTACATCCAGGACATGCGTCCGGTCGAGCCAGACCGGTGAAGACCACGGCACAGGTCACCGCCGACATTGAACGTCGGCTGAAGAACACGTGGAACCACACCCTCGATCCTTTGGCGGATACGGGTACCCTTTGGCCGCATACCTTTCCACTGTCCACAGTGGCCAAGGCCGATTTGGAGCGAGACTTCGACCGGTATCGGACCGATAGCCTGACCTGGCGATCATGGGTTGACCAGCATGGCGTCGCCCTCACCGACAGTGTCCGTATCGTCCTGGGCACCAACCAGCGCATTCCAACTCACATAACGGTGGACTCCGCCGACACCGCGGCTCGGCTGTGCGGGTCAATTTGGACGTCACGATTGCATCGTGGCAGAACGCGCCTGAGCACGCTGCGCCAACACAATTTCTCTGGTGACCTGATTCGTATCGTGCGTGATGTCGACACTTTCAGCGAAGTGGACTTCGATCTACTGTGCGCCGCCGCCGAGTGGTTTCGCGATCACGCCGAAGTCGCCCGTGGACTGACTCCCCGCCAGGTACCCGTTCCTGGATTTCAAGCCAAGTGGCTTAATGGTCGCCATGCAGTGATTGCCGGCTTGGCGGGTCTGACCGACCTCGGCCTGCTACCCCGGCACCCTCCTCGCATCCATTTCACCTATCTTGACCCAGACCACCGCGCTGCGGGCGGGCGCTGGCATGACAGTGCGTCGGTTGGCGATGCCATGTCACCGGCATACACACCTCGCGTCATCATAATTACTGAGAACAAGGACACGGCTGTAGGTTTCCCGACGTTGGTCGGGGGTATTTCCGTCGAGGGGGCTGGGACCGGTGGCAGCACGGCGGCAGCTATCGGATGGCTGCGCAGCTGCCCGATGATCATTTACTGGGGCGACATGGACGTCGACGGCTTGGCGATCCTTAACGGGTACCGCGGCGCCGGGCTTACTGCGCGCAGCATCCTCATGGACATCGCCACATACGACACCTACGCGGAATTCGGCACGAACACCGATCCTAAGCCCGGATGCGCCATCGTGTGATGGTTCCCGGCGGGTCGTGGAGCGGGAA
>CAXTBG010000024.1:0-59309 GCA_964242105.1 uncultured Nakamurella sp.
GGGGGTGGTGGGGGTGGTGGGGGTGGTGGGGGTCGTGGGCGTGGTGGGGGTCGTGCGGGTGGTGGGTGTCGTCGGCGTGGTCACCGTCGGGCGGGTGGTCGGAGTGGTGGGCGTGGTGCTGGTCGGCCGCGTGGTGGGCGTGGTCGGAGTGGTCACCGTCGTGCCGCTCGTGGCCGTGGTGGGCGTGGTGCTCGTCGTTCCGCTGGTGAAAGTCGTCGGCGTCGTGGGCGTCGCCGAGGTCGGCGTTCCGGTCGACCCGCCGGTGGTGGTCGCGCCGGTGGTGGTCCCGCCGGTGGTCGGCCCGCCCGTCGTCGGATCGTCGCTCGGGATGCTGGTCGGGGTGATGATCGGCAACGACGTCTGGCTGGTCGGCGCCGCGCCCGCGCCGCCCGGCGGCGCCACTGGCGCAGACGTCGACTCCGTCTGGGTGGTCTCGGCGATCCCGGTCGGCAGCGCACCTCCGCCGGCGGCCGTCGGCGCGGCTCCGTCGGTGCCCGTCGGCGGACCTCCCGGGATGGCCCCCTCGGCGGTGGATACGGTCGGCGCGGTGATGCCGGGGGTGCTGACCACCGCCGGCGCCGTGCCGGTCGGCGACCGGGTACCCGGCAGCCCGGTGCTCGACAGACCCGTGCCGGACGATCCTGTGCCGGACGGTCCCGTGCCCACCGCGCCGGTGCTGTCCGAGCCGGTCGCCGTGCCGCCGGACGCGCCGGCACCACCTGCACCGCCCGGACCGCCGGCCGCGCCGCCCCCGCCCGGTCCGGTCGGGCCGCCGCCACCGCCGCCGCCACCGGCCCCGCCACTGGCGAGCGCTCCGGCGAGTGGCTGTCCGTCGGCGGCGTCCTGCGCCGGAGTGGAATTGGTCAGGGCGATGACGACGATCGTGACGATGACGGCGATCGCGGCCGCGACACCGGCGAACACGCTGGACGAGCCCAGGGTTCCGATCTTCCCGGCGCCGAAGACGACATGGCTGCCCGTCGCCTTGCCGCCGGCTGCGGCCCCGGACCCGACCGGGGAGGCGCCCGGGAACGTGCCGAGCTGTGCGAGCGGAACCACCGGGCCGAGCGTGGCGATGTACGCGGCCGCAGCACCGCCCAGCAGCAGGGGCGCCAGCAGGCCCCGCAGGCTGGTGTTGATCTCGGACAGCTCGGCGGCCAGCGCGGTGCACCGGTCACAGGTCGCGAGATGCGCGTCCACCTGCGCCCGCTCGCGCTTGGACAGCCCGCCCCTGGTCCACGCGCCGAGCCGGTCGACGGTGGTCCGGCACTCCTGCGCCGCGGTCTGGGCGAGATGGGCCTGCAGGTAGGCCTCCCGCAGGCCCTCCCGGGCGCGGAACGCGAGCGAGGACACCGCATTGGGCGCCATGCCCAGCAGGATCCCGACCTCCGCGGCCGATTCGCCCTCTACCTGAGTGTGCCACAGCACCGTCTGCCAGCGTTCCGGCAGCCCGGCGAACGCCTTCGCGACGAGCCCGTTCTCCAGGTCGGCGATGAGCGGGTCGTCGCCCTCGACGGCCAGGTCGTGCTTGTCCATGTCGTCGGTGAACTGGATCCGCTTGTCCTTGCGGGTCCGGTCGTAGGCGGTGTTGCGCAGTGTGGTGAACAGGTAGGCGCGGAAGGCGGTGTCCGGGCCCTTGCCCTCCAGCATTCCGTCGAGCACCCGTGCGAAGGCCTCCGACACCAGGTCGTCGGCCTCGGCGGAGGACACCGCGAACTGGCGGGCCAGCGCGGACGCGGCGCCGGCATGTCTCGCGTACAGATCGCCGAAAGCGGTGCGGTCACCGCCCCGGACACGGGTGATCAGCTCGGGGTCGCTGGCCAGCTGAGCGGAATCCTCTACGGATGGCATCGGTCTCCGTTTCTCCGCTGACGCCCGTTGCGATGGTGCCCGACCGTATTGACTCTTACCTGATCGTGATGATCACGGATCATCCGGGTCGGGTAGGGGGCCCCGCCGGCGTCGAAGTGTTCTCCCAGTGTGACGGGTCTGCTCGACATTTGATCACGCGATGGCACATCCGAGTCACGCACCGCATGTGATGCTTACGGACAGTACCCCGATGCGCCTCGGGTTCGACAGACCGTCACCATCTCAGGCTCCGCTGAGTAGCGACCTAGTGGTTCTCACTCGTCGGTAAATTTTTTTCCCGGTTTCGCGTGACGACCGCCGGTGTCGAACGTCCCATCCCGGAGAGCCTGACGGACGACGCCGCGCGTCGCACGCCGGCGCTGCGCAAGCTGGAGAGGGGGAGACGATGCCGAACCGACCACCGGTCGTGGCCCTGACCGCATCCGCGCTGTGCTCGCGGTGGCAGGTCGAGGCCGTCGCGCTCGGCTGGGCCTTCCCTTCTGACTGGTACGTGCCGGCGGTGGACGCCGTGTGCGAGGCGATCGTCGCCGACAGCGACCCCTGGGCCGCCGCCGAGCGTCTGGGCCGGAGCCGGGCCGCTGCCGGCGTCTCGCTGGCCGAGGCCCTGGTCGACGTCGACGGTCTGGCCACGCTCGTCGCCGGCCGCTACACCGATCTTCTGCGCCGCGCGGTCTCGCTGGGCTGGGCGGACGGGATGACTGCGCCGCCGTCGACCGTGGAGGAGCCGCTGACCGGTCTGGTGACCCCGGACTACCTGCGCGTCCGGCTGGGCGAGGTCTACCGGGCGATGGAGGTCGGCGGGACCTGCGCGGCCCGGGAGTCGGCGCTGGTGGTGGCGCGGCTCGACCTGGACGGGCAGTCCGGCTGGCAGCGGACCCTGCCGATGATCCTGGTCGCCGACGCCATGCGGCTGATCTTCGACGGCGGCCAGACCCTGGCGCTGCTCGGCGAGTCGGTGGCCGTCGCCCTCTGCGAGCGCGACGCCGTGCTCGACCGCCGTGCCCGCCTGCTGTGCTCGATGGTGACGAGTTCCATCGCACGCGATTCGCAGCTCGTGGTGCCCGGCCCCGTGGTCTGGGTGGAGAGCCTTCCGGAACGCTACGGCGCCGCCCTCGATCTGATCGCCGAACTGGGTCGCTGACGCCTCTGTCCACCCGCGCGCCGGTACCTCGGCCGCCCCGAACTCACCGGCCCCGCCAGGCCCCCGACCCTGACGGGATCCGGTGACCGACGTGCCCCCGCTGCCCCCCGACGGCAGCGGGGGCACCGTCGTATCCGGCCGGCGCGCGACAGGAGACCGCCGTCCGCCGCGGGTCGTGCCCGGCGTGCCCGGGCGCCGGATAGGGTCGTGCATCGTGGACGCCCGAACAGGAATGCCCCGGGTCGGGATGGTGGGCGGCGGCCAGCTCGCCCGGATGACGCACCAGAGCGCGATCGCCCTCGGCTCGTCGTTGCGCGTGCTGTCGATCGGCCCCGACGAGTCGGCGGCGCTGGTGACGCCGGAGGTCGAGATCGGGTCACACCTGGATCTGGACGCCCTGCTGCGCTTCGCCGGGAACTGCGAGGTCGTCACCTTCGATCACGAGCACGTGCCGACCGGGCACATCCGGGCGTTGGTCGAGGCCGGTCATACCGTCCATCCGGGGGCCGATGCGCTGCAGTACGCGCAGGACAAGGTGCTGATGCGGCGGCGGCTCGCCGGGTCGGGCCTGCCGGTTCCAGCATTCGCGGTCGTCGACGACGGGGCCGACCTCGCCGCCGCCGTCGCCGAATTCGGCGCGGAACACGGGTGGCCGGTCGTGCTCAAGACCGCCCGCGGCGGTTACGACGGGCGCGGGGTCTGGGTCCTCGAAGACGCCGCCGCGATACCGGAACTTCCCGCCGACGTGGGGGAGCTGTTGCTCGAGGCGTTCGTACCGATGCGGCGCGAACTGGCCGCCGTCGTCGCCAGGTCGCCGTTCGGCCAGGCGGCGGCGTGGCCGGTGGTGCAGACCGTGCAGCAGGACGGCATCTGCGTCGAGGTTCTCGCGCCGGCTCCGGGGCTCGACCCGGACGTCGCCGCCGCGGCGTCGCGGATGGCACTGCAGATCGCCGGCGATCTGGGCGTCGTCGGCGTCCTGGCGGTCGAGCTGTTCGAGGTCCCGCCGGCGCCGGGAGCTCCGGACGGACTCCTGATCAACGAGCTCGCCATGCGCCCGCACAACTCCGGCCACTGGTCGATGGACGGCGCCGTGACGAGCCAGTTCGAGCAGCATCTCCGGGCGGTGCTGGACTACCCTCTCGGGCGCACCGATGCGGTCGCGCCGTTCACCGTGATGGGCAACGTGCTGGGCGGCGCGGACACCGGACCGGGCGCCGCGATCGGGATGGACGAACGCGTGCACCACCTCGCCGCCCGCTTCCCCGAGGTCAAGATCCACCTGTACGGCAAGGCTTTCCGGCCGGGCCGCAAGCTCGGGCACGTCAACGTGGTGGGCTCCGACCTGGACCGTCTGCGCCGGACCGCGCGGTTGGCGGCGTCCTGGCTCGGGTCCGGCCAGTGGGACGACGGCTACCAGATCCACAGCGGTGCAACAGGTGTCGAGCCGGTCGACGCCGCGCCCGGTGTCCCCGACATGGCGGCAGGTGCCCGATGACGAGCGGGAAGCCGGACATCGCCCCCCTGGTCGGCCTGATCATGGGCAGTGACTCCGACTGGCCGGTGATGTCCGGTGCCGGGGAAATCCTGGCCGACTTCGAGATCCCCTACGAGGTCGGCGTGATCTCCGCGCACCGCACTCCCGCCCGGATGCTGGACTACGCGCAGTCGGCCGCCGGCCGCGGGTTGCGCGTCATCGTCGCCGGTGCCGGCGGTGCCGCCCATCTGCCGGGCATGGTGGCGTCCGCCACGGTGCTGCCGGTGATCGGTGTGCCGGTGCCACTGGCCGCCCTGGACGGGATGGATTCGCTGCTGTCGATCGTCCAGATGCCGGCCGGCATCCCGGTGGCCACGGTGTCCATCGGCGGCGCGCGCAATGCGGGCCTGCTGGCCGTCCGCATCCTCGCCTCCGGAGTCGACGGGCAGGCACGTCGGTTGCGGGCTGAACTCGCGGCCTATTCCGACGACCTGCAGGCGACGGTGCTGGCTAAGGACCGGGCCCTGCACGAGCGCACCGGCCACTGACTGCCGGCCCGGCGGGGCCTGGCGATACCTAGGGTGCTATCGGGCCGTCAGCGCCACCAGGAACTGACCGCCGCCGGGTTCGGCGCTACCGGTCACCGTCAGGTCGGGCGCCAGCCGGGACAGCCGGTCGATCAGCCACGTCGCTGCCTCGTCGGCATCGGCCCGGGTGGGGCAGCGTGCGACGACCTCGCGGCCGCCCTTGCGCCGCAGCCGCTCGACCACCCCGATCAGCGGCGCGGGCTCGATCACGAACAGGCGCGACGGCCACGGCACCACCGGCTTGACGGCGCCCTTCTTCGTGTTGCACGCCCGGTGCGCGAGCCGCTCCTCGCCCGGCTTGCTCTTGCCGTTCCGGCCGGCGGCGTTGATGTTGTCGATGCTGGGGCCGCGCGCGTCGTTCACCGACTTGCCCGGGTCGACCGGCTCGTCGCACAGCCAGCAGCGCCAGCCCTCCCGCTCACCGACCTCGTCCAGCCGGCTCATCGACGGTCCTGCGCTGCGGCGGTGGTCATCGGGCCAATCTAGCCCGGGCCGAACGCGGACTACTATCCTAAGTTACCGACCAGTAGGGCAC
The DNA here is from genome assembly GCA_964242105.1 of uncultured Nakamurella sp. Taxonomy (GTDB): domain Bacteria; phylum Actinomycetota; class Actinomycetes; order Mycobacteriales; family Nakamurellaceae; genus Nakamurella. The sequence goes on from CAXTBG010000024.1 coordinate 5,610, forward strand.
AGCCGCCCGCTGGCGCGAGCGCGGTAGGAGCTGGAACCATTCATGACGACCTCTGTGAGCGCGACGGCACTGTTCGGCCTGACCGACGAGCACCAGGCGGTGCGGGACGCGGTGCGGGAGATCTCCCTGCGGGAGATCCAGCCCTACGCGGCCGAGGTCGACGATCATGAGCGCTATCCCATCGAGGCGCAGAAAGCGCTTGTCGCGTCGGGTTTCTCGGCGGTGCACATCCCTTCCGCCTATGACGGCGCCGGCGCGGACGCGGTGGCCACCGTCATCGTCATCGAGGAAGTCGCCCGGGTGTGCGCGTCGTCGTCGCTGATCCCGGCCGTGAACAAGCTCGGCTCGATGCCGATCATCCTGTCCGCGTCGGAGGAGTTGAAGCGGCAGGTGCTGCCCGCCATCGCGTCCGGCGAGGCGATGATCTCCTACGCGTTGTCCGAGCGGGAGGCCGGGAGCGACGCGGCCGCCATGCGCACCCGCGCCCGGGCCGACGGCGACGACTGGATCCTCAACGGCACCAAGTGCTGGATCACCAACGCCGGGGTGTCGTCCTGGTACACCGTCATGGCCGTCACCGATCCCGACAAGCGGGCCAACGGGATCAGCGCCTTCGTGGTGCACGCCGACGACCCAGGGTTCGAGCTCGGCACCAAGGAACGCAAGCTCGGCATCAAGGGCTCGCCGACCCGGGAGATCCACTTCGCCAACTGCCGCATCCCCGGAGACCGGATCATCGGGGCGCCGGGCACCGGATTCAAGACCGCGCTCGCCACGCTCGACCACACCCGGCCGACGATCGGCGCCCAGGCGGTGGGCATCGCGCAGGGCGCCCTGGACGTGGCGATCGGGTACGTGAAGGAGCGCAAGCAGTTCGGCAGGCGGCTCGCCGAGTTCCAGGCGCTGCAGTTCATGATCGCCGACATGGCGATGCAGATCGAGGCGGCGCGCACGCTGGTCTACCAGGCCGCCGCGGCCACCGAACGCGGTGACGCCAACAAGGGTTTCCTCGCGTCCGCGGCGAAGTGCCTTGCTTCCGACGTCGCGATGAAGGTGACGGTCGATGCCGTCCAACTGCTCGGCGGCGCCGGTTACACCCGGGACTACCCGGTCGAACGGATGATGCGCGACGCCAAGATCACCCAGATCTACGAGGGCACCAATCAGATCCAGCGCCTCGTGATGGCGCGCTCGCTGTTGAAGTAGCGGATCTCGTCGTCCACGGGCGGGGCCGGGGGGTCGCGCTGTCGCAGGGCCCCGGCCAGGCGAGGGTCAAGTTGGCGGAGTTCGCCCGCATCCTTCCGAAAACGGGCTGCGAATCCGCGACCCGCGAAGTTGATCCTCGCCAGGGGGTATTCGCCGCGCCACGGGTGCTCGCCGCGCCCGGGGGGCGGGGCCATGGGTCAGGGCGGGGGATCGATGCGCGGGAGGGTGGGGGCGTCGAAGCCGGCGGTGATGGTGGCCCGCTCGGCCCCGCACTCGTCGAGCAGCGCCTGCCCGGACGAGTCGGAGTGCACCAGTGACCCGTCCACGGCCAGCGCCGGGAGCAGCGTCCTGGCCACCCCGTCCGGCAGCGTCCACGGCAGGGTCGACGCCAGCCGGGCACCGGCCGGCAGGCCCGCCGAGCGGGCCGCGTCGAGCAGGTCGGCGCCGGCGGACACGCCGGACGCGGTGCGGACGGCCACTTCGCCCGCCGGTCCGCGCGGGGCGAACCGGTCCGCCTGCGGCAGCACCGCTGCGGTGAAGTCGCGCTGGTGCGGGGCGACGTGCCGACTCGGCGCGCCCAGCGGGTGACCGGACACCACGAACACCTCGTCGGACGAGCCGAGCGACGAGTCGGCGCCGTCCGGCACGAACGCCGCGACGGCGTCCGGCAGGTCGACGTCGGTCACCGTCAACCCCGCCCACCAGCAGCCGAGCAGGATCGGCGCGGTCTGCCAACCGGCGCCGACACCGACGAACACCACGTCCCCGGGGGAAGCGCCCAGCTCGTCCAGCAGCAAGCCGGCCACCTTGGCGGACCAGTTCGCCAGCGACGCGGTGGACAGCTCGGTGCGGAAGCCGCCGGCATAGGTGGTGACGCGCGGGCGGTGCGCGTCGCCGCGCAGCAGCGGGCCCAGCAGTTCGGCGGTGACGCCCACGGTCATCGGCGCCCGTGCCCGGTCGTCATCGACATCAGTTGACGCATCCGACGCTTCCGGCGGTGATGGGGGCCGGGCTGGAGGCCGGGGTGGTGGCCGCAGCGGCCGGCAGGGGGGCGCGCAGGCCGGACGGCGCGGGCATGTCCTTGCCCGCGGCGACCGAGATGTGACCGGATGCGATCGAGTCGTCGGCGACGAGCTTTCCCTTGCCGCCCAACGCCTTCTGGACGGCCGCCGCCGCGGCCTTGGCGCCCGCCGGATAGGAGATCGTGGTGGTGGAGTGGGCCGTCTCCTGGGTGATCCCCGGGTAGCTGAAGATGTCGCCGGCCCGGAACCCGGCGCCGGTCAGCGTCGCCGACACCGACGCGGCCAGGTTGTTGATCCGGGTCGCGTTCTGCACGTCGACGGTGATCGAGGACGGGTCGACCGCTGAGGACGTGGGCGCGGTGCTCCTGGCCGTGGTCGCGCCGGAGGCCGCCTTGCCGTCGATCGCCGTGAAGAAGGCCTTGATCTCCGCCGGATCGGTGGCCAGCGCGTCCTGGTTGATGTTCGGCTGTGCACCGTGGGTGGGGATGGTGGTGAAGGTGACGTTGCCGCCGGACAGGTTCGCCATCTGCGCGGCGAACGACAGCAGGTCGAACCCGGAGTCCAGCACGACGGACCGGCTTGCGGCGTTCACCAGGCTGGTCAGCTTGCCCGGCGAGGTCAGCACACCGGCGGAGAGCATCTTGCTCGTCGCGCCGGCGAGGAACGCCTGCTGGCGGCGCACCCGGTCCAGGTCTCCACCGGGCAGCCCGTGCCGCTGCCGGACGAACGACATGGCCGCGCTGCCGGAGATCTCCTGCGGGCCGGCCTTGAAGTCCGCTCCGGAGAACGAGTCCTTGACCGCCTTGTTCAGGCACACCGGAACGCCTCCGATGGCGTTGGACAGCGTGTAGAAGCCGATCAGGTTGACCTCGGCGTAGTGGTCGATGTGCAGCCCGGTGTAGGCCTGGATGATGGCCTGCAGCTCGGTGCGCCCGGCGTTGTTCGAGTCGCGTTCCCGCTGGGCGGAGTCCTTGACACCCTTGCTCACCAGGTATTCCGCGGTGTAGAGCTTCGCGGTGGGATAGAAGGAGTTGATCTTGCCCGGGTTGTAGGTGCCGGTGCTGCCGTCGTTGTAGGGGCCCTTGACCAGGTTCGTCACGGACTCGGGGATCCAGGTGTCACGCGGGATGGACACCGCGGTCGCCTTGCCGCCGCCCTCCGGGATGTGCACGACCATGATCGTGTCGGTGTTGACCCCGCCGCCATCGGCCTGGGTGCTCACGGAGGCCAGTTCCGCCGCGGTCAGCGGATTGCCCTGCTGATCGGTGCGTGCGTCGGAGCCGATCAGCAGGATGTTGGTGCCACCGCGGAACAGCACGCCGGCGGAGCCGGCCTTGGCGGCGGAGTTTCCGGTGGCCACCCGGCTGCTGGCGTCGGTGGCGAAGCCCCAGGCGAACGCGAATCCGGCCAGAACCGCCACCGACAGCACCGCGGCGATGATCCGGCCGGCCAGGACCGGCCCGGACACCCGGTGGCGTGGGGTCGGTTCGGGGACAGCCGGGATGGGGGTGGGGGCGATGACCGGCCGCTGAGGGGGCCGCACCGGCGGCAGGAGGGCGCCTCCGGAACCGGGCGCCGGTGCGCCGGGCCTAGAGGGGCCGAATGCCGGTGCGCCGAATGCCGGTGCACCGGGCGCAGATGCGCGGGGCGCCGGGGCGCCCGGCGCCGGCCGACCGGGGGGCGGGTAGCCGCGCCCGTCGTACGGTTCCGGGCGCGGGCGGGGGTCCTGGTAGCCCGGGGCGACAGGCGTCGGCTCCACGAAGCCGGCCCACGCCGACGGCCGTGCGGGCGGTGGTCGACCGGCACTGTTCGGCCCGTAGCGGCGCGGCCCGCGGGGTGGGTCGGGGTCGGGAGACCTGCTCATTCCTGGCGAACCTTTCTCTCCGGCGGGCGCCGGTGGGTCCGGCCGACACCTCGTACGGCCGGACCCGCCAGCTGTTCCGACGCTGATGAGAAGGACGCCCGATCAACGGTGCGGTTGCGCATCCACCCGGCCAGAGCCGAGGGTAACGAGAAGGTCGCGGAAATCCGGGCGGGACCAGCCGTCGGCGGGGCGGCAATTCTTGCGATGCGCCGCCGCCCGGAGCCCATGAGGCAGAATGTCCGACCATGCGCATCCTCGTCACCGGCGGAGCCGGGTTCATCGGCTCGGCCTTCACCCGCAACGTCCTGGCCGACGCCTACCCGGGTCTGGAGGGTGCCGAGGTCACCGTTCTGGACAAGCTGACCTACGCGGGCAACCTGGCGAACCTGGAGTCGGTGGCCGACTCCGACCGCTACACCTTCGAGCTGGGCGACATCTGCGACGCCGAACTCGCCGCCAAGCTCGTCGGCGGGGCGGACGCGGTGGTGCACTTCGCGGCGGAGTCGCACGTCGACCGCTCGATCATGGGCGGCGCGGACTTCGTCATGACGAACGTGCTGGGCACCCAGACCCTGCTGCAGGCCGCCCTGGCCACGAAGCTGACCAAGTTCGTGCACGTCTCCACCGACGAGGTCTACGGCTCCATCGAGACCGGGTCGTGGAACGAGAACTGGCCCCTGGAGCCCAATTCGCCGTACTCGGCGTCGAAGGCGTCGTCGGACCTGATCGCCCGGGCCTACGCCAGGACGCACGACCTACCGGTGGCGATCACCCGCTGCTCCAACAACTACGGCCCGTACCAGTTCCCCGAGAAGGTCATCCCGCTGTTCGTCACCAACCTGATGGACGGGCTCAGCGTTCCGCTGTACGGCGAGGGTGCGAACGTCCGGGACTGGCTGCACGTCGACGACCACTGCCGCGGCATCGCGCTGGTGCTCACCGGTGGGCGCCCGGGCGAGGTCTACAACATCGGCGGCGGCACCGAGTTGACCAATGCCGAACTCACCTACCGGCTGATCGAGGCGACCGGCCGGGACGAGTCGTACATCGAACGCATCCACGACCCGCGCGGCGGTGGCCACGACCTCCGGTACTCGGTGGACATCTCCAAGATCAGCACGGAACTCGGCTACTCCCCACAGGTTCCGTTCGAGCAGGGCCTCGCGGACACGATCGCCTGGTACCGGGACAACCGGGCGTGGTGGGAGCCGCTCAAGGCGCGGTCGGCCATCGACCGATGACGCGGCTGCTGGTGACCGGGGCCCGCGGCGGGCTCGGATCGGAGCTCGTGCTGGCCGCCGGCGCGGCGGGCATTCCCGTCGTCGGGTTGGGGTCCGCCGAGCTGGACATCACCGACGCGCGGGCGGTGGACGCCGCGGTGCAGTCGTTCGCGCGCGCGGCCGAGCACGCCGACGACGGACCGTGGGTGCTGATCAACGCGGCGGCCTACACAGCGGTGGACAAGGCCGAGACGGACCGGGACGCCGCGACCGCGGTCAACGTCACCGGGGCGGAGAACCTCGCCAGGGCCGCGGCCGACGAGGGCATCGGCTTCGTCCACGTCTCCACCGACTACGTCTTCCCCGGGAACGCCACCCGGCCCTACGAGGTCGACGACCCGACCGGGCCGCGGAGCGTGTACGGGCAGACCAAGCTCGCCGGTGAGCGGGCGGTCCTGGCCGCGCACCCGGACGCACACGTCGTCCGCACCGCCTGGGTGTACGGCGCCACCGGTGGCAACTTCGTCAAGACGATGGCCCGGCTCGAGGCGACCCGCGACACCGTCAGCGTGGTCGACGACCAGGTCGGGTCGCCGACCTGGTCGGCCGACCTGGCTCGCGGGCTGGTCGAGCTCGCCGTGCACGGCGCCCCCGCCGGGCTGCTGCATGCCACCGGTGCCGGCCAGACGACGTGGTTCGGGCTGGCCCGGGCGGTGTTCACCGAGCTCGGTGCCGACCCGGAACGCGTCCTGCCGATCACCACCGACGGCTTCCCCAGCCCCGCACCCCGACCGGCGTATTCGGTGTTGTCCGATCGGGCCTGGCGGGCGGCCGGGCTCACGCCGCTCCCGGACTGGCGGGCAGCACTGGCGACGGCGTTCGCACGCCACCGCGCGCAGCTGGTACCCACACCGGCCTGAACCGTCGCCCGCGCGGGTCCGACGTCACATTTCTGACGGTGCGTAGCTGGCGTACGCCTCGGCCTCGACCGTCGGACGTCGGGCGTGACCAGAATCCCGTGCGGCGCAGTCGAAGCAGCGCGCGGCTCACTGCGGGTGTTCACCCGGCGGGTTCTCGGCGGGCGAGGTTCACCCCTGCAACCCTGTGACCGGCAGTAGATGTACGGTTACACTCGGTTTACCGATCGATGTCAGTGCCCAGACTGGAGTCAATGCCCGTGAGCCTCTCCACCGTTTCCCCTTCGCCGCACCGCGAGGGCGACAGGACGGGCGCCGGTCGGCCGAGCCGACTGTGGAGGCGGGCGGGCACGGCCGTCGCAGCGATCGCACTCCTTGCCTCGATGACGGCCGGGACCGCCTCGGCCGCCCCATCGGCAGCCGCGAAGACGGCCGTCGCAGGCATGGCGCCGGCCGCGACGGCACTGCCGCGCGCCGCGTACGCGCAGGCCACGTCGTTCGACACGCAGATGATCGCGCTGGTGAACAACGCCCGCGCGAACGTCAAGCTCCCGGCACTGGTGCAGGCCAAGGGGCTGACCTCGCTCTCGGTCTGGTGGTCGACGCAGATGCAGAGCGGCAAGACGTCCTACCAGCTGCAGCACAACCCCAACGCCTGGACCATGGTGACCACCTACGGCGCGAGCAACCGCCGCACCTGGGGCGAGAACGTCGCCTGGTCCTCCTCGAACTCCACCACGGCGCAGCAGCTGTTCACCGCCTACATGAACTCGGCCGGTCACCGCGCCAACATCCTGTCCAAGAGCTACCGGTACATCGGCATGGGCACCGTCCCGGGTGCGCACGGCCTGTTCAACACGACCGAGTTCAGTGACGCCGTGCAGAGCGGCCAGGCAGTGGCCCAGCCTCCCGGGATCGTGCGGATCGTCAACGGCATGTTCGTCCAGAACTTCGAGAACGGTGTCGTCTACCGCATCGTCGGCGGCGCGCCGGTCGTGGTGTCGAGCTGGACGCCGTTCGGCAAGGTCCAGCCGACCGCGCGGATCACGTTCGCCCAACTCGCGTCCCTGCCGCGCTACCCCGCGGACGGCACCTACGTGCGGGCGGGTAACACCGGCCCGGTGTACCGCATCGCCGGTGGCGCGCCGATCTACGTCACCGGATGGGCGAACGTGGGTGGCGTCAGGCCGTACACCGTGATCGACCCCGCTGCGGTCAGGTACGCCGGCGTCGGTGGTGCGTGGTCGCACCTGAGCTGGTACCCGACGACCCCGACGTACGTGCAGGGCATCGGTTCCACCGCCGTCCACCAGGTGGTGAACGGCGTGCCCACCTTCCTCCGGTCCTGGAGCCTCGTGGGCGGCGTCAAGCCGGTCACGCTGGTCGATGCGAACGCGATCAGGATGCACGGCCAGAGCGGCGTCTTCAGCCACCTGCGGTAGGCCCTCCGGCCGGCGGCCGACTCGGCGCCGGACCGCAGAGCCCGATGACCCGGCGAGGGCCTGTCCACCGGACGGGCCCTCGCCGTCTGCGTGGGCGAGTGGCTGATCGGCCGGTTCGCCCCCGTCGTCCGCCTTCGCGTCGTCGTCGTGACGGATGGACCGGACACCTGGCCAGCGCGGCCGGGCAGGGCGGTGCATCGTCGTCGTGACGGATGGACCGGACACCTGGCCAGCGCGGCCGGGCAGGGCGGTGCCGGGTGGTCGACACGGCTGTCGGAGAGGGTCAGCCGCCCTGCGGTGCGCGACCGGCCTCGGAGTTTGTCGGGGGCGGCGATCCGGCTGCGACCAGGGACTGGCCGAGGTCGTAGTCGTCGTCGGCTTCGTGGGTGAGGACGCCGACGGTGGCACCGGCCTTGAGGTACCAGACGGTCAGGCCACCGTTCTGGTGATGGACCGGAACGGCCTCGTCGAACCCGTCACCCCACGCCGCGTACTTGAGCGTGTGGCTGCCGATCTCCGACCAGAACCCCGGTGGGTTCGACCACTGGTCGGCACCCCCGGCCGCTGTCGTGCCGGCGATCTCGCCCATCCGCTCGGCCTCGCCCCAGTGCTCGACAGCGAGGTGTCGGTGGGCACCGGTGTTGTAGGCCGACACCACGTCCCCCGCCGCCAGGAGATCGGGAACGGACGTACGCATCCGTTCATCGACCAGGATCCGACCCCCGCGCAGAACGGCGCCGACCTTCTGGGCCAGTTCGATGCGGGGGGTCACCCCGATGGCGGACAGCACCAGGTCGGTCGCCAGCACGGAACCGTCGGACAGCCGGACGGTCCCCTCCTCACCGATGTCGAGGATCTTGGCCTCCCCGTGGATCTGCACACCTGCGTGCTCCAGCCAGCCGGTGATCAGCGCGGATGCCGCCGCTCCGAGCCGGCGACGATGCGGGGCGGCCTCCGACGAGACCATGGTGACGCGCAGGCCCCGCTGGGCCAGCGACATCGCAGCCTCGCACCCGATGAAACCCGAGCCGATGACGACCGCGCTGCGTGCTGTCTGAGCCCGCTCCCGCAGCCGTCGGGCCTGGTCGAGCCACCGCAGCCGAAACGCGGTGCCGGCTCCCGGCACGTCCAGCCTGGCCGGCTCGCACCCGGTGGCCAGGAGGCACTGCCCGTAGCTGATGTGCCCGCCCGACCGGAGGCGGACGGTTTTCGCCAGCGGATCGACGTCCACAACCGAGTCGCCGAGCACCAAGTCGGTCCTGCCGTCGCTGTAGAACGCTTCTTCCTCCAGCGGAAGGGCATCCTCGCTCGACTCGCCGCGCAGGAAGTCCTTGGACAACGGCGGCCGGTTGTACGGCGCGGCGGTGTCCTCGGAGATCATCACGACGCGGCCCGCCGAGCCGGCCGCGCGGTAGGCGCTCACCGCGGCGTGAGCGGTCGGCCCGCCACCGACGATCACCAGCGCCGCTGCCGCCGTGTCAGCCAACTGATCTCCTTCGAACGGGCGGCGGCCTTGCCAGTGAATCGCGCGCCGCATCGGTGGGTGGAGTACCCCGCAGCTCTGCCGCTAACCGGCGACGCGAGCGACGGCAAGCGCTAGCTCGGATCGTCCGCTGAGTGCACCTGGTTGCGCCCGTTGGTTTTCGCCCGGTAGAGCGACGAGTCGGCGCGGCCCAGGACGGCGGCCGCGTCGGTGTCCTGCGGGCTGCGATGGGCGACGCCGACGCTGACGGTCACGTGCACGGGCCCCGAGCGGGTCTGGATGGGCTCCGCGTCGATGCACGCCCGCATCCGCTCGGCCAGGAGGTCACTCCGGTCGGCGTGGACGGACAGGGCTGCGAATTCCTCGCCTCCATAGCGGCCGATCATGTCGGTGTGGCGGATCTGTGCCGACAGTCGCTGGGCCACGGTACGGATGACGTCGTCACCGGTGGGGTGGCCGTAGGTGTCGTTGACCCGCTTGAAGTGGTCGATGTCGAACATCATGGCGGCCAGCGGGCTGTCGGCGCGGACGGCGGCGTCGAAGTCGCGTTCGGCGACTTCCAGGAAGCGTCGTCGATTGGCGATGCCGGTGAGGTCGTCGACCACCGCGAGCGCCTGCACCTTCGCGAACAGGCAGGCGCGGTCGTAGGCCGTGGCGGCTTGGGCGGCCAGTGCGGACGCGACCTCGACGCGGTGGTCCAGGGCCGCGCCTTCCGCCTGATAGGCGAGGACCAGGACGCCGAGGTCGACGCGGCCGGAAGCCAGTGGGACGGCGATCCACGACTGGGCCGTGGCGAGGGGCGCACTCAGGGCGCCTGGGATGTCCTCCCGCCGCCCGACGAGTGGCCTGTCGATGCGTAGGAGTGCGGACAAGCCCGGTTCGGCGGGCAGCTCGGACCGGAGGAGCTGGTCGTGGCCGTCGACGGCGCCGAGGAGAACACCGTCCGGTGTCGACTCGAGCAGCCACGCCCCGTCGCAGTGGGCGATGGCGCGTGCGCCGCCGAGCAGTCGGGCGAGCACGGCGTCGGGTTCCACCGCATCGGCCATGTCCTGGAGCGAGTGGCGCAGAGCCTCGGCGAAATCGCGTTCCCGCCGCGCGGTCTGCACGGAAACCGCGAGTTCGGCGGCCCGGGCGGTCTCCAGCGAGGTCGCGATGTGGTTCGTCAGGGCGATCAGGATGCCGACGTCCGAGGCCGCGAAGATGCCCTTGGCGACCTGGCTGTCGAGGTAGACGACGCCGAGCAACCGCCCTTCGAGTTCCAACGGCGCGACCATGATCGACCGGAGACCGTGCAGCACGACGCTTTGCGCGCCCAGGGCGGCGCCCTGGTCGGTTCCGGTGATGACGAGTGGGTCACGGGTCTGGCGGACGCGGTCGACGAGGCTGGCGCTGTAGCCGGTGAGCGTCTGGATGTCGGCGCCGTCGGCGCCGCGTCCGAGGTGGGGATGGAGCACGCCGCTGTCGTCGGTGAGGAACAGGAACGCACGGTCGGCGTGCAGGATCCGGATCGTCTGGTCCAGCGCGATGCGGGCCAGCGACCCCGGTCCGGAGACCTGGGCCGCCGCTTTGCCCACCCGCTCCAGCGCATCGATGCGGCTGCGGTCCACGCCGGACGAGCCGACGGCCGTCAGGCGCGACCCACCGGAGTTCGGGGCGCTGGTGCGCAGGAACGTACGTTCCCCGCTACCACGGGAGGCGGTACCCGAGGCGGCGCCGGCATCGAGGCCGAACTCCTCGCTCACCCAGGCGCCCTGCTGGGCCCAGCCGTGGTGGCGGGCCAGGGACAGCGCCAGCAGGACCTGTTGCTGTGTCTCCTCGCTCGCGCCGAGGGCGGCGAATGCGCGGGCTCGCACCCTGGCGGCTTCGTAGGCCAGCAGCGGCTGCGGCGGTCGATGGAGCACCGGAAGCCTGCCGAGGATGGACAGCGCCTTCCCCGGCTTCCCCTCGATGGTCTTCAGGTCCGCCTGTGCGAGAAGGGATCGGGCGCGGAGATCGTCGCTCTTGACGGCCTTGCCGAGCACCGCGACTGCGGTGCGCGCTCGCGCCAGCGCGGCCCGGTCCCCGGGCGCCGCCGCCCGGCACTGGGCCAGCCGGCCCATCGCGATGTAGAACGGAGCAATCCGGTGCCCGCGCAACAAGACCCTGGGCGACACCTTCAGCGCCTCGAACCGCGCGACCGCTTCGTCGAACGGCGCGCCCAGTTCGTTCTGCTCGTGCAGCACCACCAACTCCCCGACGACGAACACCATGGCGAGGCCTGCCGGGGTGTAGGCGGTCAATTCCGACTTGACCCGGCGCAGATCCGTCGCTGCCTGCCGGGGCTCGCCGGCCAGCGCAGACATGATCGGTTCGGCGATGATCATGGCCGTGATCTCGGCCGAGCGGGTACCGAGCCTTCTGCGCCCGAGCTCGGCGATCGTCGCCGCCTCGTCGGTCCGGCCGGCACCGACCGCCCCGACCAGCAGGGTCACCAAGGCGTCCATCTGAGCACCGAAGTCGAGCCAGTGACCCTGCTCCTTGATTCCCTTCAGCCAGGACTCACCGTTGTCGTGATAGCTGAAGAACAGCGCCGCGCCCTCGTAGTGCATCAACAACGCCCGTAGTGCCGGTTGATCACCGGTCGTACTACGGGCCGCCCGGGCGAAGGCCCGGCGCGCCGTCCCCATGAATCCCGCGCAACCGCACAGGAAGCCGTAGGTCGCCTGGTCCCGGGCGTACTGGTCGGCGCCCGCGCCGAGCCGGTTCGCCCAGTACAACGCCCGCAGGATGTGGACGCCCAGGTCCGCCGGCCGCATGCTGAGGACGCCGAGATAGGCGCCCACCTCGTGCAACGAGGCAATGATGGTGCAGCGGATCCGCTCCGGTCCCGCGGCCGTCCCGCGACGCCATCCGGTCGTTTGGGTGATCAGTGCCGACAGGTACATGACAAGGGTGGAGCTCGCCCGAGGCAGCGAATGGTGTGCTATTCCGGCGCCGAGTTCCCGCAATCCTGCGTCGAGCGCCGCCTCCGCGGCATCGGTATCCCAGATGGAGCGGAAGACGTCGGCCTGGAGCGCGAATATCCGTGCCCGCGTGACGGGGTCGGTCCCGACGAGCAACGCGGCGTCGAGCTGATGACGGGCGTCCGTGTACTGACCGTCCTGCTTCAACGCGGTGGCGTAGGTGACGAGGAACTCGCCGTCACCTCCCCCGGATGCGGCCGCGTGCCGCAGGAATATCGCTGCCTGGGCCGGTGCGAAGGCACCGAGGGCGAGTTCGCCGGCGGCCCGGCAGACGGCGAAGGGGCGGCCCTGGGCGCCGCCGGCCGGTCCGGCCATGTAGTGGCGGGCCAGGGTGTAGACGTCATCCGTGCTGCGCGAGGCGTCTGTGCCGAGTCGGTCGAGTGTCTCCGCGATGCGCTGATGGAGCACGGCGACCGCGCCGTCGTCGAGCGTGGCGAGCAGGGCCTCGCGGATGCGGTCGTGGACGAAGGCGTATGTGCCGTCGGCGCCGGCCTCGGCCAGTCCGCGGCTGACAGCCTGGGCGACGGCGCCGAACGTCACCGCAGATGCGATCCCGTGGACCTCGGCGAGAACGTCGGGGCGGAAGCGTGCACCGAAGGCGGCGGCGGTGACGAGCAGGTCGCGGGTGCCACGGTCGAGGTTGGCCACCCGCGACAGCACCAGGGCCTGGGCGGTTTCTGGAAGTTCCAGTGCGTTGAGGGCGACGACGTCGAGCAGCCACGTTCCCCAGTGCGGCATCAGCAGCCCTGCGTCGACGATGGCGCGGAGGTATTCCCCGGCCACGAAGGGATTGCCGGAACAGCGGGCCACCAGCAGGCGGCCGAGTTCGGGTGCGGCCTGCAGCCCGGGCAGCAGAGCAGCGACCAGTTCTGCGATGCCACCGTCCGGCAGTGGACCCAGTTCGATGTCGACGTGGTTGGTGCCGCCTGTCCGGCCGAGGAGGGCGCCGAGTGCGTCGGCGCGGGGCTCGGCGGTGCGTGCGGTGAGCAGGAGGAGCATCGGCAGCTGGGGGAGCACGTCGGCGAGGCGGGTGAGCACGAGCAGGGACAGATCGTCGAGCCATTGGACGTCGTCGATGGTCAGGAGCAATCCCTTGCTGCCGCGCGCCAGGTCGGCCAGCAGGCCGACGACGGAGAGGGCGTACTGGTCGGGGGTGTGGATGGTGGGGGCGGCGCCGTCGACGTCGGCGAGCGCATCCAGGCGATCGCCCAGTGCTGCACGCAACGACGCCATCGGCAACGAGTCCCCGGGGAAGCATTTCCCGGAGAACACGCCTGCGCCGTGCGCGCCGGCCTGCTGGGTCAGCTCCTGGGCCAGGCGGGTCTTTCCCGCTCCGCCGGGTGCGCGCAGGAGGCAGAATCCGCCGGCGCCGTCCCTGGCCGCGGCCCACGCGCCGCGCAGTTGCTCGAGTTCACGAGTGCGCCCGACCAGCGGCGACCGGTCCTCGGGCTGGGGGGGCGCGGTCCGGAGTTCGAAGGTCGCGCCCGCGTCGGTGGACAGCCGGAGGAGGTCGGCGTCGAGTTGGCCGCCGCTCTGGTAACGGTCGTCGGGATCCTTGGCGAGCAGGGTGGCGATGATCGCGGCGAACGTGGGGTCGATTCCGGGTACCAGGTCGACGAGGTTCTCCGGTCGGGTGACGGCATGCATCCGCAGCAGTTCGCCGACGTCGAGGCTGGAGAACGGTGGGTGTCCGGTGAGGCACTCGAAGGCCACCACGCCGAGGGAGTAGAGGTCCGATCGTCCATCGACGGGGCGGCGCAGCACCCTTGACTGTTCGGGCGCGGCGTACTCGAACGTTCCCGCCGAGTGGTCGGCCTCGGTCGCCGTGTCGCGGGCGACCAGGCCGAAATCGATCAGGCGGGCGGTGCCGTCGGGCAGGACAATGATGTTGGCCGGTTTCAGGTCGCGGTGGACCAGTCCCTTGAGATGGACCGCCGACAGCGGGCCGAGCAGATCGCGGAGCAGGGTGATCGTCTCGGCTGTGCCGAGTGGACGCTCCGCGATGACATGGGCCAGCAGCCGCCCGGCGACGAGATCCATCACCAGGTAGGGCCGGGTATCGGCCGAACCGACCTCGTGGACCCGGCTCAGCAACGGATGGTCGACACTCGCCAGCACGGCAGCTTCACGTCGCCAGGCGGCGGTCTCCCGGTCGGTCGTCAACGGCGAATCGAGAATCTTCAACGCGTACTGCGTACCGTCCCGGCCCGGGCGCCGGACCCGGTAGACGGTGCTGCCGGCTCCGCGGCCCAGTTGCGCCAGGACCTCGAATCCGGCAACGGTGTCGCCGGCCGGCGCGCCCGCCCGCGTCGAAGCCACGCGTGGCCTTCCGGCGCTGTCGTCGGTCCAGGCGTGTGCCGTCACTCCTGCTCCGTCGGCCTGTCCACGCCGGAGCCGACCTGTCGACCGGGCCGGTCCGCCCCCGTGGTCCAACCGGTCAGCACCGCTTCGTCACCTGCCTCCGTTACCCGGTTCCGTGCGTGTCGGTCGTTGCCCCGCTTGGCGTTGCCGTCCCCCGGGCCATCACAGCCAGCGCGTCGCCGTTCCCGACGTCAGCTCCGACCGCCTCGTGCCGCGCCGCGCAGGACGGCGGCGGTGCGACGGCTGTGCATGCTATGTATCGCGCCGTCCGGGACAAACGTATTCCAACCCCTCCGGAACGGCAGCCGTACCCGGAAACCAGCGGGGAGCGGCGGCCGTCGTCGGCAGCTCGGATGTGTCCGTTGCACCGCCGCCGGCGCGGACGAAGCGGCATCGGAGCCCATAGGCTTCGGCTCACCATGACCGCGCCCCCGGCACAACCCGCACATGCATCGTCGCCGGCCCGCCCGGCGCGGCGGCCGCCGGTGGTGGCGGCAGGTGAACCGATGGCGTACTTCGGCGGGATGCTGGCGACGGGGCTCGAGCAGGTGGTCGACCTGGCGCAGTGCCCGGACGCTCTGGACAGCGGCGGCTGGTGGGCGGTGATGGCGACGTTCGAGGGTGTCGTCACCGGCTACCGGTTCTCCCGCGTGCGCCGCTCGGCGCGGCCGCGAACCGTAGGTGGCGCACCCTGGCGCGGCCCGGACCGCGACAGCTGGGTGTCCTCGGCCGACCGGGACCAGTACGTGCGGGGAGTGCGGGCCATCCGGGAACGTATCGCGGCCGGCGAGGTCTACCAGGTCAACCTCTGCCGGATGCTGACCGCGCCGTTGCCCGGGAACGCGGACCCGCTGGCGCTGGCGGCGGTTCTCGCCCGGGGCAACCCCGCGCCCTACCAGGGCGTGCTGCACACCGGGGACGAGTGGCTGGTGACGGCCTCACCCGAGTTGTTCCTCGCCCGGTCGGGAGACGTGCTGACCAGCTCGCCGGTGAAGGGCACGACGAAGCCCGGAGAATCGTTCCTGGACAAGGACATTCCGGAGAACATCATGATCACCGACCTGGTCCGCAACGACCTGGGCCGGTTCGCCGTCCCCGGGTCGGTGGTGGTCACCCGACTGCTCGCCCGGGAGGAGCACCCGGGTGTGGCGCATCTGGTGTCCACCGTCCGGGCCACCGCACCGCCCGACACAGGCTGGAAGACCGTGCTGGACGCTGCCTTTCCGCCCGGTTCGGTGTCCGGCGCGCCGAAATGGACTGCGCTGCAGGTGATCGGCGAGCTGGAGGAGGTGCCGCGTGGCCCCTACTGCGGCGCGGTCGGCTTCGTCGACGCAGACTCGCGGTCGGCGGTCCTGGCGGTGGGCATCCGGACATTCTTCACCTCCACCACCCCGGCGACCGCCGGAGCTGTTGCTCGCCGCCAGCTGCACTTCGGGACGGGAGCCGGCATCACCTACGACTCCGACCCGGAGGCGGAGTGGCGGGAGACCGAACTCAAGGCCGCCCGGTTGATCGGTTTGGCCAGCGACGCGACCGACTGATCCGCGCGAGCACCCGCTGGCGCAGCAGGCCGGCTCCGCCCTCCTGCCACAGCACGAGCAGGCGTCGAAACAGGGAGCGGCGCATCGGTTCCCAGATGCCGAGCAGCGCCCTCTCGGTCGCCGGCAGCACCAGGTCGGGGGAGCGCCGGGGAGCACGGCAGAACTCCACCAGCGGGGCGGCGACCGCGGCCCAGGCGTAGCGGGTGGCCAGCTCGCGCGCCCGGTCCACGGCGTGCTGCCGTCGCTGCGTCGACCCGGCGTACTCCAGCAGTGCGGCGGCGAAGGCCTCCTCGTCGCCCGGCGGAACCGCGGTGCCCGCCCCGGCCTCGGCGATCCGGTCGGTCAGCACGTCACCGCCGGTGCCGACGGTGGGCAGACCTGCCCAGAGGTGATCGAGCAGCCTGGTCCGGAACGCGAAGTCGGTCTCCACGCCGGCGCGGTGCGCGACCACCCCGAGGTCGGCCTCGGCCAGCCATTGGCCACGCTCGTCGTACGGCACCCAGGAATCGACGAGGTGCACCACGGTGCCGAGCAGGCCGAGCGTCTCGGCGAGCCGCGCCACCTGCTGCGCGGTGCGCCCCCGCTCCGACAGCGCCGCAGCCGGTCCGCGCTCCGACAGCGCGGCAGCCGGTCCGCGGTCCGACAGCGCGGCAGCCGGCCCGCGGTCCGACGGCGCCGCGGCGGGCCCGCCGCTCAGCACCGGGTGACCGCCGCCCAGCAGCACCAGCCGCAGGCGCGGGTCGACGGCATGCGCGCGGGCGACGGCCCGGACCACCAGCTGCGGGTCGAACCAGTCGTAGAGGCCGCCGGCCCAGAGTGCGATCACCGAATCGTCGTCGATGCCGGGCAGCACACCGCGCAGGTGCGGCCGGACCTGCAGGTCGAACCTGGTGTCGGGCACCTCGGCCGAGGTGCCGAACGGCACGACGGCGACCAACCGGGACAGGTCGGCGGAGTCGTCGTAGGTCACCGGGTTGACCCGTCCGAGAGCGGCCAGATGGCCCAGCCACAGGTCACGCTGCCGGCCGGAGGCGACCAGCACCAGGTCGGCCCGGCTCAGCTGCACGTTCAGCGCCCGGACGCAGTCGCGGACCACCGCCTGCCGCCGCGCCTCGCCCAGCGGTCGGGCCTGTTCCAGCTGTTCCAGGTGGAACGGGTCGTAGACGTCGACGACGAGGGGGATGTCGACGGACCCGAGCCACGGCTCGAGCCCGAGGACATCACCCTGGATCAGCAGGCAGCCGGCGGTCGCCACCAACGCACGCAGTTCGTCCCCGCGGGCGGCGAGCAGGCGCACGCGAGGGTCGGTGCGTTCGCAGGAGGCCAGCGACACCAGCGTCACCGGCAGGTGCCCGGCCACCACCCGGGAGAGCTCGAGCGCCCGGATCGCCGGCCCGGCCATCCGTTCGGTCAGCGGCTCCGCGGTGATCGTCAGCAGCCCGGGCACTCCGCGTCCGCCCTTCCTCCGGTAGGAATCCGGCCATCAGGCCATCAGGCCATCCGCCTCCGCGACCTTTGATCAGGCCTGCAGTCCCTCGGGATCGCACAGGTAGGGGTAGATCGGGGAGATCGCCTTGCCCCAGTCGGAGTGGTTGGCCGCGATGGTGGCCAGTGCGGTCTCCTGCATGCGGTGCCGCAACTCGGAGTCCACCACCGCCTTCTCCAGCCGGTCGACCAGGCTGTCCACCGTGCGCTTGGCCAGCAGCGAGTTCTCGCCGTCCTTGAGCACCCAGTAGCCCCAGGGGTTGTCGAACGCGACGATGGGCACACCGCAGGCCATCAGCTCCAGCGGCAGGTACGACGGGTGCTTGGAGACGGTCAGCGCGAGACCGACGTCGCAGTGCCGGTACAGCTCGCCGGTGGCCCGGTAGTCGAGCAGGCCGAGCCGCTTGATCTCCATCTGCGCCCCGCCGCCCTGCGCCCAGGCGCCGGCGGTGACGATGCGGACCCGGTTGCCCAGCCGGCGCTTCAGTTCCTCCAGCGCGAGCGCCGTCATCTCCCAGCAGTTCCGCCAGTGGCCGGGGCGCCCGTAGACGAACAGCGTCACCGGCGCGTCCGGCGTGCGGTAGGGCCGGTTGTCGGCGTGGAACACCGACGGGTCGACCGCGGGCGTGAAGCCCATGCCGCGGCCGGCGTAGTCCTCGGAGTAGATCTTCAGCATGTTGTCGGTGTTGCACAGCCCGTAAAGGCCGAGCTTGTAGCTCTCCTCGGCCAGCGCGTAGAGCGTGCTGGCCGGGTAGAACATCGGCTCGAAGTCCTGGATCAGGTAGAACTTCCGCCGGGTGTGCGGCGCGTGCGCGACGGCGTACGCCGTCACCCACAGCGTGGCGATCGAGGCGTCGGCGTAGGGAATCGACTCCAGCGTCGCCGGCGTCGGGTCGCTGTAGAACACGATCTCCGAGTCCTTCAACGCCGGGAACGCCGCGGCCAGCGCAGACCGGACGAAGTACTCGTTCGGCCCGCCCCACACCACGAACCGGTTGTGCACCCCGTGCACCCGGGCCAGCTCGTCGGCGATGCGCAGCGCGGTGTTGATACCGCCGTAGAACGGGCTGTCGATGTCCGGGATGTACCAGTTGATGCTCTTGACCTCGAAGGGCTCGGCGTTGCGGCGGTGCAGGTCCTCCACGGCGATCGTGTCGATCGGCAGCGCCTGGCACATCTTGGACAGCATCACCGACTCGGCCTCGGTCGTGGTCTGCCGGAACGCCTCGAACGAGCGGCCCAGAATGGGTGAGACACGTTGCTGCGGAGTCGGTTCGGTGTCGGTGCGGAACAGCGGCACGCGGGAGGACAGCGACACGTTCGGCGAGAAGTACGGGTCGCCGCCGAAGAGCCAGGAGTTGTAGCGCCAGAAGCTCATGAAGAAGTCCCAGCGCGGCACGTTGCTGCCCCGGGTGGCGGACTCCAGGTGCCGGATGGTGCCGAACGGGGAGCAGACGTTGCGGTAGCCGCGGAGCGACGCGTCCAGCCCGATCGCGACATCGCTGCCGCACAGGATGAACCGCTCGTCCCAGCCGCCGACCTCGTCGTAGAAGCCCCGCGTCATGGCCATGCAGGCACCGGTGACGGAGAGGGTGTTGCGGTACCAGTCGTTGCGGCCGAAGATCGTGTCCTCGTGCGGACGCGTGCCCTCGAAGATGTGGTCGGCGAACCCGCCCAGACCGAGAATGACGCCGGTGTGCTGGATCTCGTCGTCCGGGCCGATCAGCTGCAGGCCGGTGACGCCGACCTCCGGCTGCAGCGACCAGCCGACCAGCTCGCGCATCCAGGTAGGGTCCAGCAGCTCGGTGTCGTCGTTCAGGAAGACCAGCACCTCGCCGCCCTTGCCGGCGCGGACGCCGGCGTTGTTGACGGCGGAGTAGTTGAACGGCTGCTCCGTCCACCACACCACGTTCAGGTCGAGGGCGCCCTTGTGGTCGGCGTACCACTGCTCGTTCGCCTCGGAGTACCCGCCGTTGTCGACGATCGTCACGTCGAAGGACGGGTAGTCGGTGCGGGCCAGGGACGGCAGGCAGGTGGCCAGCATCCTGCGGTTGTGCCGGGTCGGGATGACGACCGAGACGTGCGGTGCGGACGGCAGGTTCCACCGGACCCGCACCACCTCGCCGACGAGTTCGGCCGTGGCGGCCAACTCGCGCCGGTCGAGGTGGTGCTGCACGGTCGCCGCCGACAGCACCGGATCGGGCAGGGTGCGCGAGCGCACCGTGGACAGCACCCGGGACGAGCGGAAGACCCGCTCGTCGGGCAGCTGCAGGCTCAGCAGCAGGTTCCACTGGGCGTGCGGGCCGAACTTCTCGATCAGCCCGCCGGCCTGTACGTAGGCGGTCCGCCGGATGGCGCAGGCGGTGCCGATGTAGTCGGCGCCCAGCAGCATCTCGGGCGACCAGGACGGGCGGAACCGCGGTGACACGCGCGCCCCGCCAGCCGTCCGGACGTCGTCGTCCCACGTCAGGAGCTCCAGCAGGGGGTCCTGGCGGATGGCCGATGCCACGGTGAACAGGCAGTCCGGCTCCAGCGTGTCGCCGGCGTGCACCACGACGACGTAGTCCGCCTTGTCGGCGTCCACCTTGGCGTTGGCGGCATCGAAGACCGAGTGCGTGTCGGCCGCCGCGTTGCTCACCCGGCGGTCACCGTAGCCGAGGTCGACGCTGTCGGGCGTGCAGACCGCGGCCGTCCAGTGCGGCCAGGTCTGGGCGACCAGGCTGTCCACGGTGTGCTCGACCGGCCCGCTCCCGGGCAGCACCAGGATCTGCACCGTCAGCGGGACGGTGGTCTTGGCGATGGCCTCCGCCCACACCTTCTGCGCCCAGATCTGGTCGGTGGAGATGCGGTGGCCGGCCAGCCAGCTGTCGTAGCTGGTGACCTCCGGCTGGTGGGCGGCCGCCTCGGGGACGGCGATCCGGTTGTGCCAGTGGTTGCGGACCCGGCGGGTGTACTCCACCGTCTCGCGGTAGGCGTACAGCGCGGCCCGGGCGGTCTCCCGGCGCGGGCTGCCCTCGGGCAGCCGGGTGGCGATCGTCCGGCGGACCTTGGCCCGGAGCGTCTTGGGCTGCTCCACCTCGCCCAGTGGCAGCGAGATGGGTGGCGGCACGACCGCGGTGTTGCCGGGCAACGACATCGGCTTGATGTCGCCGGCCTGCGATGCGCTGTCCCGGGGCAGCTCGGCACGCTCGTCGTGCTCGTCGTCCGCGTCGTCCCCGGTCCCGTCTTGGGCCGGCGCGGCGGACTTCAGCTCGGCCAGCGAGACGCGGGCCTCCTCGAGCTGGCGTGCCGCGTCGTCGAAGGACGCCTTGTAGGCCTCGTGCAGCCTGGCCTCCTTGACCAGGGCGCTGCGCAGTTCCTCCACCCGGTGCAGCAGCAGTTCCTCCGTGGTCACCTCGGCCGCGGTGCCCTTGGCGCGCCGGGCGACCTCCTCCTCGATCACCGACCAGGTCAGCTTCGCGACCTCGGGCGGCGTCTGGGTGTCCTCCACCGGCAGGCCGCGGGCGGTGGCCCGCACGCCCGCCTGCCACCGCGACTCCACCCCGTCCTTGTGGAACACCGGCTCCCACGTGGAGGTGTCGATCGGCTCGGCGTCGGTGAACCCGGCGCGGCGGAAGAGCTCCAGCAGCGACTTGTGGTCGTAGCACCACACGTGGTGCGAGGGCTGCACGTAGGAGTAGATGAACGCCGCGTTCAGCTGGTAGGAGTCGATCTCCTCGCGCTGGTAGGCCTCCCAGATGGCCATCATGTCCGGGGTGACCGCGCTGATCACCGCGCCGGCGGGCAGGCGCTCGTTCAGCAGCGTCAGCAGGGTCAGCGAATCCCCGGGCATCAGGTGCTCCAGCACGTGACCCATGTAGACCTGCTCGACCTGCGGCCCGTACTGCCGGACGAACTCGACGACGTCCAGATGGATGTCGGCGTGCACGTCGGGACTTGCGTCGACGTTCACCCAGCCCGGCATGTACGCCTGTCCGCTACCGAGATTGACCTTCACGCATGGATCCCTTCGAGGTGGCCGAGAAACGGGAGTGGGCCGGCGTCCGGCCCCAGCGGGCGCCCCGGCCGGGAAAGGCGCGTCCGCTTGGGAGTGCAACAGATCAGGAAGAAGCAGCAGATCAGGCCGGGAGCCGCCAGCTGCCGTCGAGTACCACCAGGCCGGGTGCGGTGGCGCCCGGTCCCGGCTGCACGGTCAGTTCGCCCGCCTCGTACCAGTAGTCGTAGACGTGCAGCATGGTGGAGTCCACGGCCGCCGCCGACAGGTAGTACTTGCCGGGGTTGAGCACCAAATGGGCCAGCGAGTAGTCGACGTACCCGTCGCCGGAGACGTCGATCGGTTCGTGCCCGGCGATCCGGGTGTTCGGGCCGGCGATCTCCGGGCCGCTCTCGTGCCGGATGGACAGGCCGAACACGACGCCCTGCACGGGACGCGCGCACTTGTATCGGATCCGCACGGTCAGCGGCGCGCCGGTCCGGCCGGTGGCCCGCGGGGTGCCGGTGCCGTCGAGGAACTGCAGCTCGCTCACGCTGACCTCGCCCGACCCGCGGTCGTGCGTACCCTGCGCGGTGGCCGTCTCGCCGGACTCCGTCTGCTCCTCCGCGAGCCGCTCGGTCTCCGCGTCGTTGACCACGTCCATGTAGGCGTTCACCACCTCGTCGGCAGTGCCGACGAGCTTGAGCTTGCCGTGCTCCAGCCATGCGGCCCCGTCGCACAGCTGCTGCACCAGGCCCATCGAGTGGGTGACGAACACGATCGTCACCCCGCGCTTGCGCAGTTTGTGCAGGTAGTCGAAGCAGCGGCGCTGGAACTCCTCGTCACCCACGGCGATGATCTCGTCGATGACGAGGATCTCCGGGTCCAGGGTGACGGCGATGGCGAAGCCCAGCCGGACGTACATGCCGCTGGAGTAGACCTTGACCGGCACGTCGATGAAGTGCCCCAGGCCGCTGAACTCGACGATCTCGTCGATCGCCGCGTCCACCCGCTTGCGCGACATGCCCAGGATGGCGCCGTTGAGGTAGATGTTGTCCCGGCCGGACAGCTCCGGGTGGAATCCGGCCCCCAGTTCCAGCAGAGCGGAGATGCGGCCGGTCGAGGTGATGGTGCCGCTGGTCGGGCGGTGGATGCCGGCGATCAGCTTGAGCAGCGTCGACTTGCCGGACCCGTTGTGCCCGACCAGCCCGAAGGTCGACCCCCGCGGGATGTTCAGGCTGACCCCGTCGACCGCCCAGAACTCCTCGAACCTGGTCTTCCGCCGGCGCTGGGTGAAGACCTCCTTGAGGTTGCTGCGGCGGTCGGCGAACAGCCGGAACCGCTTGCGCACGTCGGTGACCACGATGGCCGGCGGCTCGTCGGCGGCGCGGCGGGCCGCTTCGGTACGGCTGTCGGCGCCGGTGGTGTCCTTCCACACCGGCATGGTGCCGGTCTGCTCCAGGGCGCCGTCGAACGGGGTGGACCCGGTCGAGGTGGTCTGCTCGGTCAGCAGGTTGACGGTGTCGGGGTCGCGCCGGGAAATGGGGGACGTCGTCACAGCTCGTCGCTCACATCACGGGAGGTCCGGATGAAGAACCACATGCCCAGGACGAACACCCCGACGCTGATGACGGTCAGGTACAGCAGCCAGCCGAGGTTCGGTGCCTTCAGCAGGTACATGACGTCCTTCATGCCCTCGACGAACTGCACCAGCGGGTTGTACTCGTAGATCTTCAGCCAGGGGTGCAGCGCGTAGTGCTGCTTGACCTGCGACAGCGGGTAGACGATCGGGGAGGAGTAGAACAGCAGGTTGAGCGCGACCGTGACCAGGTAGTTCACGTCGCGGAGCTTGGCGTTGAGGATGGCCAGGATGAAGCCGAGGCCGAGCGAGAACAGGGTCAGCAGGACGACGAAGATCGGCACGAAGATGACGGTCCAGGAGATGTTGCCCAGGATCGCGTAGACCACGATCAGCAGCCCGACCTCGATGCCCAGCTGGGTGAGGGTGGCCAGCGCCGCGCCGGCGATCGGCGTCCACGGCGGGAAGTAGATCTTCTTCATCAGCGGCCCGGCGCCGACCAGCGCGCCCATGCTGCCGGTCACCACGGCGTAGAAGAAGTTCCACATCACCAGGCCGGTGAACAGATAGATGGCGAAGTTCGTCAGCGTGCCGTTGCCGGCGACCGGCGGGGAGAACTTGAGGAAGAAGCCGAAGACCGTCGCGTAGACGGCGAGGGTGGCGAGCGGGTTGAGGAGCGACCAGCCCCAGCCGAGCACACTGCCCTTGAACCGGCCCTTGAGCTCGCGCGCCGCGAAGTTGCGGACCAGATTCGAATAGTTGCGGCTCGCGGTCGACTGCACCGTCATGATGTGACCGACATGATCTGTCCGGACCAGCCCTTCCGTCGTTGTCGCGCTGGCCCGTCCGTGCCGAGCAGTCGAAGCTCGTGCACCAGCCCGTCTGACCCTCTGCCGGGGGCGACGCGCGGGGCGGACCTGCCTCCCTCTCGTTGACGGTGTGGGCGCCGAGGGGAGACTATACCGGACCGGCTCTGCCCCTGACCGGCTGCGACATGGCCTGACACGGGCCACACACCGGCCCGCTCGGCTGCTGACGCGGGCCCCTTTGCGGCCGGAAGGAGACCTCGTCATGCGGATCGCGGTGGACGGCGTGCCGCTGCTCGGCGCCCGCACCGGGATCGGCCGGTACGTCTCGCACCTGGTGGACGGGCTGGCCTCCGATCGGGACCTGTCGGTGCGGGCGACGGCGTTCACCCTGCGGGGCGGTGCCCGCCCGGCCGACCTGCCGGCGGCCGTCGCCTGGTGCCACCGCACCGTGCCCGCCGGTCCGCTGCAGCAGTGGTGGACCCGGTTCGACCAGCCTCCGGCGGACGCGCTGTCCGGGTCGGTCGGGATCTACCACGGCACGAACTTCGTGCTGCCCCCGCTGCGCCGGGCGGCCGGCGCGCTGACCGTCCACGACCTGGCCTTTCTGCGGTATCCGCACCTGGTGGACAGCGCGTCGCTGCGCTACCGCAGCCTCGTGCCGCGCGGCATCGCCCGCGCCGACGTCGTCTTCGTGCCGACCGCCGCGATCGCCGGCGAGCTGCAGGACGCCTACCCGGTCGACCCGGCCAGGCTGGTCGTCACGCCGCTGGGGGTCGATGCCGGCTGGACCGCCGCGCGGCCCGCCTCCACCGCGTCGCTGGCGCGGCTCAAACTGCCCGCCGAGTACGTGCTGGCCGTGGGCACCCTGGAACCCCGCAAGGGCATGGACCTGCTGCTGGACGCCTACCGGCTGTTGACCGGGCGCGGCGCACGGGTGCCGCCCCTGGTGCTGGTCGGCCCGGCCGGGTGGGGATCCGCGCCCGACCTGGCGGGCCTGTCCCCGGCCGAGGTGGTGCTGCCCGGCTACGTGGGTGCAGACGTGCTGCCCGGGCTGGTGGCGGCCGCGTCGCTGTTCGTCTTCCCGTCCCGCTACGAGGGGTTCGGGCTGCCGCCGTTGGAGGCACTGGCCGCCGGTACACCGGTGGTGGCCACCGACATCGAAACCAGCCGGGAGGTGCTCGGCGGGCATGCCCGGTACGTGCCGACCGGCGACGCGGCCGCACTGGCGGAGGCGATAAACGACGCGCTGGCGCATCCCGCCGGGGAGGGCGAACGGGCGGCGGGCCGCCGCCATGCCGCCGGTTGGACCTGGGAGCGTTGCGTGCGGGCGACCGTGGCCGGCTACCGGCAGGCGGTCGGCGGGTGAGCGTCGACAGCGGTGGCCAGAACCGTCCGGTCGGCGTAGCGGGAGCCGGCCCGGATGCCGGGGAGCCGGACGTGACGGTCGTTGTCGTCACCCACCGCGGCGCCCGGATGCTGCCCGCCTGCCTGGACGGGCTCGCCGGGCAGACCGCCGCGCACCGGCTGCTGGTGATCGACAACGACTCCGCCGACGGCACCGCGGAACTGCTCGCCGCCCGCCTGTCGCCGGGCCAGGTCGTCCGGCTGCCGGGAAACGCCGGTTTCGCCGGCGGCGTGGCCGCGGCGTTCGACCGGGTGTCCACCCGGTTCCTGGCGCTGCTCAACGACGACGCCATCCCGGCGCCCGACTGGCTGGAACGGCTGCTGGAAGTCGCCCGGGAGGATCGCGCCGCCGCGGCCTGGACGTCGCTGCTGCTGCTGGCCCATCGCCCCGGGGTGGTCAACAACGCCGGCGTGGGCCTGGACCGGTTGGCCTACGGCGTCGACCTCGGCGCCGGCTCCGCAGCCGGCGACGTCGGCACCTCCGTCCGGGACGTCTTCGGCTTCTCCGGCGGAGCCGCGCTGCTGCGGGCGGATGCGGTGCGCGCCGTCGGCGGTTTCCCCGCGCACTTCTTCCTCTACTACGAGGACCTAGACACGTCGTGGCGGCTGCGGCTGGGCGGCTGGCAGGTGCGGCTGGTGCCGGCGTCGACCGTCCGGCACGAGCACTCGGCCACCGCCGACCAGCGGTCGCCGCTGTTCCACTTCCACAACGAACGCAACCGGCTGTGGACGCTGCTCCGCTGCGCGCCGTGGCCGGTGGTCGCCGCGGCGACGGGGCGGTTCCTGCTGACCACGGGCAGTCTGTCCGTCAAGCGGGCCCTGCGGCGACCGGTGCCGGCTGCGGCCAACCTCGATCCGGCGCTGCGGCTGCACGTGCTGGCGGCCACCGCGCGGGCGCTGCCCGCCCTGCTGCGCCAGCGGGGCGGCGTGTCGGCCCGGGCCGCCCGCCGCCGCCGCGACATACTGCGACAGGCGTGGCCGGAAGCCATGCCCGGATCGGGCGAAAACGGCGGCGTCGCCCGGCCGATGTGACCCGGGCGTGAGCCGGTGCTGAGCCGCTGACCGGCCCCGATCGATCGGGCCGTTGCGTGTCCGGCGCGGTGGTAGCGTCCCCGGTCGGGCTGGGCCGGGTGAGGCCGCGGTCCACCCGCCCACGCCCGAGTCCAGTCCAGGAGGGTCACCGAGTGTCGTTCGTTGCGCCGGTGTTCCTGTGGTACTTCATGCCGACGGTGCTGCTGGCCTACCTGATCCTGCCGAGGTCCTGGCGCAACGGGCTGCTGTCCGTCGCCAGCCTGCTGTTCTACGCCTGGGGCGCCGGCAAGTTCGTCTGGCTGCTGGTCGCCTGTATGACGGTGAACTACGCCTCCGGCCTGGTCATCGACTCGCCCAGGCTCGCCGGGCAGGCCGCCCGTCGCAAGGCGGTGCTGGTCGGCACGGTGATCTTCGACCTGCTCATCCTGGGCGTGTGGAAATACGCCGGATTCCTGTCCCGGCAGGTGCACGCGCTGGCCGAGGGCCTGGGCATCGGGAGCACCGGGATCATCTCGCTGGCTCTGCCGATCGGCATCTCGTTCTTCACCTTCCACCACATGTCGTACGTCATCGACGTCTACCGGCATTCGCGCAGGGCGCAGAAGAGCCCTGTGCAGTTCGTCACCTACATCGGGATGTTCCCGCAGCTGATCGCCGGCCCGATCGTCCGCTACAACGAGATCTCCGAGCAGCTCGCCGACACCCAGCGGGACCGGCTGGCCGACATCTCGCGCGGCTTCCCCCGGTTCGCCCTCGGGCTGTCGAAGAAGGTGATCATCGCCGACACGGTGGCGCCGCTGGCCGACGGCGCGTTCAACACCCCGCTGGCACAGCTGAACACCACCACCGCATGGATCGGCGCGCTGGCTTACACCGTGCAGATCTACTTCGACTTCTCGGCGTACTCCGACATGGCCATCGGCCTCGGCCAGATGTTCGGGTTCCGGCTGCCGGAGAACTTCAACCGGCCGTACTCGGCGAACAGCATCACCGACTTCTGGCGCCGCTGGCACATGTCGCTGTCCCGCTGGTTCCGGGATTACGTCTACATCCCGCTCGGCGGGAACCGGAAGGGCAAGGGACGCACCTACCTGAACCTGTTCGCAATCTTCTTCCTCACCGGGTTCTGGCACGGCGCGGCGTGGACCTTCCTCGCCTGGGGTATGTACCACGGGGTGCTGATGGTGATCGAGCGGCTGACCGGGCTGGGTCAGCGCGACCCGGAATCGGTGGCCGAGAACGTGATCCGGCGGGTGGTCACCATGCTGCTGGTGCTGATCGGCTGGGTGTTCTTCCGCGCTTCCGGCTTCTCGCAGGGGATGCACTTCCTGAAGGCGATGTTCACGCCCGTCGGCGGCCCCCGGTCCGACCAGCTGCTGGCCGGCATGACGCACCAGGCCACCGTCATGCTGGTGTTCGGCCTGCTGGTCGTGCTCATGCCCGCCAAACTGGTGATGGGCCGGGTCATCGAGTCGTTCCACTCCCGGTCGGCGGGCGCCTTCCGCGTCGCCGTGCTGTGCGTGCTCGCGCCGTACGCTGCCGTCCTGGCGGCAGCGGGCACGTTCAGCCCGTTCCTCTACTTCCAGTTCTAAGGACCCAGATGTCGCAGACGCCGGAGACGCCGCACGGCAGCAGCCCGGCCGCCGTCGCGGTGGTGGGCAGCGATGTCGACCCACGGCCCCACGAGCACCACGGTGCGCAGCCGGTCGCCGACCCGCCCGGCCGGCTGCACTCCGGGCGGCGGATGAACCGGAAGGTGGTGGTGCTGCCGCTGGTGTGTGCGCTGCTGTTCTTCTTCGGGCCGGCCGCGGCGTTCCTGCTGGGCAACCGGGCGAAGGAGATCGACAACCGCGCCCTGACGAAGATGCCGTCCCTGTCCCTGGGGTGGAAGTTCATCCCGCAGTTCCAGCTGTGGGCGAACGACTACCTCCCGCTGCGGGCGCAGGCCGTGGAGATCGGGACGAACATCTCGCAGTGGCTGTTCGGCGAACCGCCGAACTACACCAATTCGGGCGGCTCCGACAGCGGCGTGCCCGGGGGCGGCGTGCCCGGCGGCGGCGTGCCGGGGCAGGTGGCGGCCGGCTCGGCCACCACCGGCGCGGTGAACTACCCGCGGGTGATCCCGGGGAAGAACGGCTGGCTCTACCTGGGCGGGGACGTGGCCGCGGTGTGCCCGCCGACCAAGGCGATGACGCAGATCCTCCCGGCCCTGCAGCGGCTCTCCGCCGCCGTCGAGGCCTCCGGGCGGAAGTTCGTCCTGGTGATCGCGAGCGACAAGTCGTCGGCGCATCCGGAGAACCTGCCCGACTCGTTCGCCGGCAAGCAGTGCATGCAGGACCAGAAGAAGGCCTTCTGGAACCGGCTGGCGGCACTGAAGGGCGTGCCGGTGGTCGATGTCCGCGCGCCGCTCGCCGCCGCCGAGAAGCAGTACGGCTTCAACGCCTACCGACCGCGGGACACCCACTGGGGCCCGCTCGGCGCGGTGGTGATTGGCCAGCAGCTCGCGACGGCGCTGTCCCCGAACCTGCTGCAGGACACCACCGCCACCACCCAGGGCACGGTCTCGCTGCGGGGCGACCTGTCGGTCCTGCTCGGTGACGCCAAGTACGACACCGTGCCGAACGTGGTGCTGGACCGCACCGGCGTGCAGCTCACGATCGACGGCAAGCCGGTGACCCAGGCCACGCTGCCCAGCGTCGGTTACAGGTTCGAGCGGGTGATCGCCACCTCGACGAAGGCGCCGCTGTTCCCCGGCCGCACCCTGATCTACGGCGACTCCTTCCTGGCCAGCAGCCTGCCGGACGTGGTGCCGTACTTCTCCTCGCTCGAGTACATCAACTACAACGCCGGCAATCTGGCCGGCATCTCCGGCGCGTTGGCGGAGCACACCGCTGCGGCCGACACGGTCGTCGTGGAGATGGTCGAGCGCAACGCCGCCGGCGGTGGCTCCGGTCTGCTCCTGCCGGCCAACCTGAATGCCATCTACGCAGCTCTGAAGGCCGATCCCAAGTAGCGCAGCGGCAGGGGTAGGGGCGCACCGTTGTGATTGGCTGACCCGGTGCCCGTGCTGAGTGTCGTGGTGGAGCAGTTGCTCTCACCCGTCCCGGGCGGTACCGGGCGGTACGCGGCGCAGATCACCGGTGCCCTGGTCGAGACGGCCCCGCCGGGGTGGCGGGTCCGCCCGCTCACCGCATGGCACCGGGACGCCGGAGCCGCGGCGGTCCCGGGTGCGTTGCCGCCGGCGCGGCTGCCGGCCGGGCACCGTGGGCTGTCACAGCTGTGGCAGTGGGGTCTGCCGCCGTGGGTCGGCTCCGACGCCGTGCACGCGACAACTCCGCTGGCGCCGGCGCGGGGTGCGATCGTGACGGTGCACGACACCGTGCCGTGGACACATCCGGAGACGATGACCGCCCGCGGCGTGCGGTGGCACCGCACGCTGATCGCCCGGGCGATGCGCACCGCGCGCGGTGTGGTGGTGCCGTCGGCGGCGGTGGCCGCGGAGCTGGCCGGGCTGTTCCCGGCCGCGGCCGCGCCGGTCGAGGTGGTGCCGCACGGGGTCACCGCCCTGCCGGTGCCCTCCGACGCCGCCGGCGTCCGCCGGCGACTGGGACTGCCCGGGCACTACGTGCTGGCCGTCGCCACCATGGAACCGCGCAAGGGACTGTCGGTGCTGGTGCAGGCGATGGCCCGGCCCGAGCTCGCCGGGGTGTCGTTGGCGGTGGTCGGCCAGCCCGGCTGGGGAGACGTCGACCTGCCCCGTGCCGCGGCCGGCGCCGGGCTGCCCGCCGACCGGCTGTGCGTCCTGGGGCGCCGCAGCGACACCGAGCTGGCGGCCGTGCTGGACGGCGCCGACGTGCTGGTGATGCCGTCGTTCGGGGAGGGTTTCGGACTGCCCGTACTGGAGGCGTTCGCCGCCGGCGTCCCGGTGGTGACCTCCGACGCGCCCGCGCTGGTCGAGCTGGCCGGCGAGGCGGCGGCGGTGGTGCCGCGCGGGAACGCGCTGGCGCTGGCCGCGACACTCCGGACCGTGCTCGATGATCCCGCCGCCCGCCGGTCGATGGCCGCAGCCGGGCTGGCCAGCGCCGCGCGGTTCACCTGGCAGCGGTCGGCGGCCGCCCTGTGGCGACTGCACCGGGAGAGCTAGACCTGTGCCGGGACGGGTACTGCAATGGCCTCCGGCCGGGCCACCGGGCGCTCGTCGCCGCGGAGTTCCTCCCGCAGGCTCCGCGGAGGGTAGGACAGACTGGCCCGCGCCACGAGCACCACGCCGGCGACCACCACCGCCAGTGCCAGCACCCCGAGCGTCACGGTGGCCGCCCCGGCCAGGGGCCCGAACGCCACGATCTGCCGGATACCGTCATCCCAGGTGCCGGGCGTGAGGGCGACGTCAGCGGGCAGCCACAGGGTGTCGACCATGGTGTACACAGCCCACCCGGCAACCGCGAAGCTGACGGCGATCACCAGCAGCGGAGCCAGTCGGGCCCGGCGGGCCAACAGCACGACCGCCAGGATGGCGATGGGGAACAGCAGCGCGAACGCCATCGGATAGAAATAGCGTCCCTGCAGCCCGGGAATGGCCAGGTAGGTCTTGAAGTGAAGGTAGGCCTGCAGAAGGACGCCGACACCCAGCGCCGCGACCACGACGGCCAGCACGATCAGCTCGACCCGGCGGCCAGGCAGGATGACGAATTCGACGAGGAGCCCGACCACCACGACGCCCGTCAGGGCCCAGATGGTCACCCAGGGCAGCCGCGGCGGCTCCAGCATTCCCAGCGCGCCCCAGAAGCGGCTGGGTAGCAGGATCTCGACCTTGTGCCAGAAGTTGCCCCAGTTGATCGGCACACCGGGTGGTCGCAGTGGCCCCATGGCGGCGTCCTTCTGCGCGCCGGCGACGCCGAGCGGCTGAGCCGCCCCGTAGAGGACGAGGTTCCGCAGCCACCACACCCCTGATGCGATCCCGCCCAGGACGAGCACGGCCAGGACCTGCCGGCTCGGCCACCTCCGCAGCCGGATCAGCTGGACGAGGTAGGCCAACGGGGCCATCAGCAGCACCACGACGGCGGTGCCCTTCGTCAGCGAGGCCGCCAGGCAGACCGCCGCGAGCCAGACCGCCGTGCGCGTCGTCCGGTCGCCGCGCATCACCGACACCCCCAGCAGCAGGATGCCGGAGCAGAGCACGATGGCCAGGTTGTCGTTGTTGATGGTGGAGGCGCTGCGGGCCAGTCCGGGAACCAGCAGGGGGAGGAAGGCCGCGGCCCGTGCCACCATCCCGTTGCCGGTCAGCAGCCGCGCCGTGCGGTAGAACAGCAGCGGCAGGCTGAGCAGCAGGATGATGTTGAACCCTCTGATCAGCATGATCAACGCGTCGCCGTTCATGGTGTCCGACCCGGGCACCAACCAGGTGAGCCCTCCCATCAGCGCGTAGTAGAGCGGGGGATGCTGGGACATGTAGTTGGTGACCATCGACGACGGCCGGCTGTTGCCCCCGGCCGATTGATAGGACGGCCGAGCGGATCGCAGGGTCGGTGACCGGTCGCCGAAGGTGCTCGACCCGGCGTACTCGCTCGGCTTGATGAACGCCGCCTGCAGAGCCTCCGCGCCCTTGCTCAACCGGAACACCCCGGGGGTGACGAACACGTCGCCGTGCTCGGCCGCCATCACCCGGTCGAACTGGAACATCTCGTCCGGGCCGTAGAACGTCGGGGTGACGAGCAGGAAGATCAGCGAATAGGCGCCGAACAACATGGTGGCCGCCAGCACCCAGATCGTGCCCCGGGTGGCGGCGCGGCCCGGTCCGCGGGCCGCACGCACCGGTGAGCTGCCCGTCCGGACGGCGGTGGCGGGGGCGACCGACTCGTCGACGGCGACCGGGGCGGACCGGGTGACCGTGCCCGCCGGCACCTGCTGCACGGCGCCGGCCGTGGTGCTCGCGATGGAGCTGTCCCTCGCCGAGCTCTCCGTCGCCATGGGTGGAACGATATCAGCGGCTCAGGCGTCTCCAGGGGCGGCGAGCGGGTCCCCTGCGGTCCGCTCGGCAGGCCGGCGACCGGGATCGTCGTACGCTGGCCCGGCCGTCGGGACCGTCCGCGGTCGGCAGAGCTGACGTCAGGAGGACCGGCAGGTGGGTGTGCGGACCGAGCCGCGGGTACTGCTCGACGCCACGGCGATCCCGGCCGAGCGCGGTGGCGTCGGCCGTTACGTGGACAACCTCGCCGCCGGGCTGGACCAGGTGGGGGCGGCGCTGTCGGTGGTCTGTCAGCACCGCGACGCGGAGACCTTCGCCCTGCTGGCGCCGCGCAGCCGCATCGTCCCGGTGGCCGAGGAACTGCACAACCGACCGGCGCGACTGGCCTGGGAGCAGACGACACTGCCCCGGCTGGCCCGGCGGCTGCCGGTGGACCTGATCCACTCGCCGCACTACACGATGCCGCTGACCTCCTCCGTCCCCGTGGTCACCACGCTGCACGACGCCACCTTCTTCTCCGACCGTGGGCTGCACCTCGGCGTCAAGGGCCGCTTCTTCCGGGCCTGGACCAGGACGTCGCTGCGGCGGGCGGCGGTCTGCGTGGTGCCGAGCCGGGCCACCGCGTCGGAGCTGACCCGGTACGCCCACGCCCGGCCGGACGCGCTGGTCGTCGCCCACCACGGGGTCGACCTGCGGCGCTTCAGCGTGCCGACGGCGGAGCAGGTGCGCCTGGTGAGGGAGCGTCTCGACCTGCCCGACGCCGGGTGGGTGGCGTTCCTGGGCACACTCGAACCGCGCAAGAACGTGCCCGCCCTGATCCGCGCGTTCACCAGGGCCTGCGCGGGCCGGGACGACCCCCCGGTGCTGGTGCTGGCCGGCTCGCCGGGCTGGGACGCGGCGATCGCGCCGGCGCTCGCCGCCGTTCCGCCGAACCTGCGCGTGGTCCAGCCGGGGCACCTGCCGATCGAGCTGCTCCCCGGGCTGCTCGGCGGCGCGCTGGTGACCTGCTACCCGAGCCTCGGCGAGGGCTTCGGCCTCCCGGTGCTGGAGGCGATGGCCTGCGGGGCCGCGGTGCTGACCACCCGCAAGCTGTCGCTGCCCGAGGTCGGCGGGGACGCCGTCGCCTATTCCGGCACCGGCGCCGGTGACATCGCCGCCGAGCTGGCCGCGCTGCTGGACGACCCGGACCGACGAGCCGTGCTGGCGGCAGCCGCACGGCAGCGCGCCGAGCAGTTCACCTGGGCAGCGACCGCAAGGGCGCACCAGGTGGCCTACGACCGGGCGGTCGCGGCGGCGCAGTCATGACCTGTGCCCGGGTCGGGGTGGTCACGGTGACGTTCTCCCCGGGCGAGACGCTGTCCGCCCTGCTCGACTCGCTGCCCGCTGCCTGCAGCGGCCAGGTGCCGGTGGTGCTGGCCGACAACGGGTCCACCGACGGCTCGGTCGAGGAGGCGGCCCTGCGGCCGGGGGTCGAGCTGCTGCGGACCGGCGGCAACATCGGGTACGGCGCCGCCGCGAACACCGGCGTGGCGGTCCTGCCGCCGGCCGTGGAGCTGGTGCTCCTGGTCAACCCCGACGTGGTCCTGGGGCCAGGGTCGGTCGACGAACTCGTCGCGGTGGCCGACCGGTACCCGCGGGCCGGGGCGTTCGGCCCGCTGATCACCGCCGATGACGGGACGATCTACCCGTCGGCCCGGCGGCTGCCGTCCATCGGCGCCGGTGTCGGGCATGCCGTGTTCGGCTGGTGCTGGCCGTCGAACCCCTGGACCAGGGCGTACCGGGTGGACGACGCCGAACCGGTGGAGCGGGTGGCCGGCTGGCTGTCCGGCGCCTGCCTGCTGCTGCGCCGGTCCGCCTTCACCGCGGTCGACGGATTCGACCCCGGCTACTTCATGTACTTCGAGGACGTCGACCTGGGGGACCGGCTGGCCGCTGCCGGCTGGCCGAGCATCTACGCACCGTCGGCGGTGGTGATGCACCTGGGCGGCCGGTCGACGCAGCGGCATCCCGGCGAGATGGCCGCGGCCCACCACCGCAGTGCCTACCGTTATCTCGCCCGCCGCTACCCGGCCCGCTGGCAGGCGCCGGTGCGCCTGGCCCTGCGCGGCGGACTGGCGGCCCGGGCGGCGCTGGCCCGGCGGTCACCGCTCGTCTCCGGCGGCGCCGCCCTGCCCGATCGCAAGATCGACCGGCCCTGAGGCCGCTCGTCGGGCGGTGCGTGGTCAGAGCGGTGCGCCGTCGGGCGGTACGTGCCGTCAGGCGGTACGTGCCGTTTCGCCGGTGCGATCAACGCCGGGCGTCCCAGTCGGTGCGGCGGGCGGGCGAACCGGGTGCGCGAGCGCGTGCAGCGCGGCGACCTCCCGTGCCCGCGCGTCGCACTCGGCGATCAGGTCGTGCGCCAGGACCAGCGTGCCCAACCGGTCGGCCGGAGAGGTGGCGCTGCCCGGCAGGCAGGCGCCGGGACGGCGGGCGTGGGCCGCCGACAGCACCTGCTCCGCCCGTGCGATCGCGTCCATACCCGCTCCGTCCGTTCGGTGGTGCCGCCGGTGGCGTTCCGGTGCCGTGGGAACTCAGGCTAGGTCGTCGGACGGAGGAGTAGCGGTAGGCCGACCGGGGTGTCCACCGTCTTTCGACGCACTGCTGCCGGGTGAGGCCGGTGCACACGAAAGTCGGCGGTAAGGTCTGCTTCGCACCCCGATCAGGTGCCGCGAAGGAGGAACGGGGTCTGATGAAGGGCATCATTCTCGCTGGTGGTGCCGGCACCCGTCTGCACCCGCTGACCAAGGCGGTGTCCAAACAACTCCTGCCGGTCTACGACAAGCCGATGATCTACTACCCGCTGTCGGTGCTGATGCTGGCCGGCATCCGGGACATCCTGGTCATCACCACGCCGGAGGACAACGCCGGTTTCCGGCGCCTGCTCGGCGACGGCTCCGACTGGGGCCTCACCCTCTCCTACGCGGAGCAGCCCCAGCCCAATGGCCTGGCCGAGGCGTTCATCATCGGCCGGGACCACATCGGCGACGACTCGGTCGCCCTGGTGCTGGGCGACAACATCTTCTACGGGCAGGGCTTCTCCAGGACCCTCCGCGACGCCGTCGCCGGCATCGACGGATGTGTGCTGTTCGGGTACCCGGTCAAGGACGCCGAACGGTACGGCGTCGGGCAGAAGGACGCCGACGGCCGGCTGATCTCCATCGAGGAGAAGCCGGCGAAGCCGAAGTCCAACCTGGCCATCACCGGGCTCTACCTCTACGACAACGACGTGGTCAAGTACGCCGCCGAGCTGGAGCCCAGCGCCCGGGGCGAGCTGGAGATCACCGACCTGAACAACGTCTACCTGCAGGCGGGCAAGGCCGCGCTGGTCGACCTCGGCCGGGGCTTCGTCTGGCTGGACACCGGCACCCACGACTCGCTGCTGGAGGCCGGCGAATTCGTCCAGGTCCTGGAACACCGTGCCGCGGTGCGCATCTCGTGCCTGGAGGAGATCGCGCTGGTCAACGGGTACATCAACGCACAGCAGTGTCTCCGGCTGGGCGAGGCCCTGGCGAAATCGCCCTACGGGCAGTACGTGGTCTCCGTGGCCAGGGCAGCCGGCGCCGCCGGCTGAGGCGCAACAGCTGAAGGGAGAATCATGTCCGAGGGCGATGTCGACGCGGTCGTGCTGGTCGGTGGGCAGGGGACGAGGTTGCGGCCTCTGACGTTGTCCTCGCCCAAACCGATGCTGCCGACGGCCGGGGTGCCGTTCCTGGAGCACCTGCTGTCCCGTGTCCGGGCGGCCGGCATCCGGCACGTCGTCCTGGGCACGTCCTACCGGGCAGAGACCTTCAGCCAGTACTTCGGGGACGGCTCGGCCTTCGGGTTGGAGCTGGAGTACGTCGTGGAGGACGAACCGCTGGGGACCGGCGGCGCGATCCGGAACGTGTTCGACCGGTTGCGGGCAGAGGATGTGATGGTCTTCAACGGTGACATCCTCTCCGGGGTCGATCTCTCCGCGCTGCTGTCGACGCACCGGGCCGGGCACGCGGACGTCACCCTGCATCTGGCTCGGGCGGCCGACCCGCGGGCGTTCGGCTGCGTCCCGACGGATCCCGACGGCCGGGTGCTGGCCTTCCTGGAGAAGACCCAGAATCCGCCGACCGACCAGATCAACGCCGGCACCTACGTCTTCCGCCGCGAGATCGTCGGGCAGATTCCGGCCGGCCGGGTGGTGTCGGTGGAGCTGGAGACGTTCCCCGGTCTGCTGAGCAGCGGCGCCACCGTTCTCGGTCACCTGGACACCGGCTACTGGCTGGATCTGGGAACGCCCGCAGCGTTCGTGCAGGGCTCGACCGACCTGGTCCGGGGGCTGGCGCCGACCGAGGCGCTCCCGCAGCCGGCGGCCGACTTCATGGTGCTCGCCGGGGCGGAGATCGGGGAGGGGGCCGTGCTCAGCGGGGGCAGCACCGTCGGCCGGGATGTCCGGGTCGGCGCCGGCGCCCGGGTCGAGGCATCGGTGATCTTCGACGGTGCCGTCCTCGGGGCGGGTGCCCGCATCACCCGGTCGGTGATCGGCCGCGGCGCGACCATCGGGGCCGACGTGACGATCAGCGACGCGGTCATCGGCGACGGTGCGAGCGTGGGCGAGAAGTGCGAGCTGCTCGCCGGGATCAGGCTCTGGCCGGATGTGCACCTCCCCGCCGGAGCCGTCCGGTTCTCCGGTCCGGCCTGACCTTCACGACGCGGCCGTCTGGGCCGCCCGCAACATGCCGGCGGCGGTCGCGGCGATGCCGACCGGGAGTGGCGTGAGGGCCCGGCGGTCCATCGCCGTCCAGCACACCGACCGCAGCCGCAGGTCCCGCACCTGGAACTTCGCGCCTGCCGAGGTCCCCAGCACCAGTTGGGGCCGTCGCTTGAAGACCTGCCGGCACAGCCCGATCAGGGTGGCGATGGTGGTGCCCTGCTGCGAGGCGAGCACCTTGACCACCGTTCGGTCGCCCGCCGCCTGCGGGGGCGGATCGGTCGAGAGCATGTCGGCGATCATCGCCGCGCAGTCGTCGACGAAGAGGTAGTCCCTGGTGGTGTCCAGCGGCACGTAGATGGACGTCGGCTGCCTGGTCAGGTAGCCCCGGCACAGGTGCGACACCAGGCCCTGGCCCTTGCCCAGGTCCTGGTTCGGCCCGTAGAGGTTCGCGATCCGGCCGATGACGACCTGGTGGCCGCTGACGGCGGCGAACCGCCGGGCCGCGCTCTCGCACGCCAGCTTCGCCCGGCCGTAGTCGGAGATGGGCGCCACTGCGCTGCGTTCGTCGAACGGACCCCCTCCGCCCGTGCCGGCATAGAGGCCGCCGGCCGACGACGCCAGGAAGAACCTGCCCGGCTGGAGCCGGCGTGCCGCCAGGTCGTCGAGGAAACCGGTCAGCGTCGCCACCTCCTGCGCGAGGGCCGGTCCGCTCGTGCCGACCACCCCGGCGCCGGCGCACCAGGCGATGCGCCACGGCCGTCCGGCCGCCAGCCCGGACGCGAAACGGTCCAGCAGTTCGGCCAGGGTGGGCGCCGCGGACCGGGTCCAGGCGATCGGCGTCCCGGCCAGCAGTCCTTGCCCGCGGCGGCGCAGGGTGTCGGTGAGTGCGGTGCCCAGGAGACCACCGGCTCCGATCACCCAGGTCGCGACCGGCTGGCCCGTGGTGCTCACCGGCCCGACGACGCGTTCTGCCGGCCGAGCGGTCCGACGGCCGGGTCACTGACGATCAGATAGAGCGGCCGGCCCATGGCCATCTTCACCGCGACGCCGATGTACTCGGCGATCACCCCGAGGGAGAACAGGATCGCGCCGCTGCTGACGAGCAGGACCACCATCAGGGACGGCCAGCCGGACGGGGTGACCGCGTGCCAGGCGACGCGGGCGACGGTGAAGTAGATAGCCAGCAGGAACCCGCCGACGGCGAACACCACACCCAGCACGCTCACCAGCCGCAGCGCGCCGGTGCCGCTGGAGAGCACCATCCGCCAGAAGTGCGAGCTGAGCGAGCGCAGGGAGTACCCGGAGGGCCGCACCCGTTCGTTCCGCAATTCGATCGGGCAGCTCGCCACCTTCCGGGCAACCCAGGCCAGCGCCACGTCCAGGTAGACGCCGGCGCCGGCATACGCCGCCACGCTGCGGCCGATCTCGCCCAGCACCAGTCGGAAGCTCTCGAACTCGGTCGCATCGATGTCGGAGGCGGCCACCCGGATCAGTCGCTTCGCGGTCCTGGACGCCTGGTTGCGCAGGAAGCCGTGGGGTGGCTCGTTGGTCGGCCGGCCGTAGACGAGGTCAGCCCCGGCCGCCATCGCGACGTCCAGCAGGGCGGGAAGGTAGAGCGGGTCGTGCTGCCCGTCCTCGTCCATGGTGACGATCCAGTCGCCGCCCGAGGACGCCATGCCTGCCAGCGTCGCCGAGTGCTGACCGAAGTTGCGGCTGAGCCAGATGGTCCGGACGAACGGGAACTGCACCGCCAGCTCGCGCATCACGGCGGGGGAGCCGTCCGGGCCGTTGTCGTGCACCAGCAGGACCTCCGAGACCCGCAGCCGGTGGCCGGCCGGGCTGGAGATGTCCTGCGTGTAGGGCGCGAGCTTGGCCAGCAACGGTGCCAGGGTGTGCTCCCCCTGGTAGACAGGAATGACGACCGAAACGGAGTGCGGTTCCGCAGTGGTGGATGTTCCGTCTGCCTGCATCGTCGTACTGTAGCCAACGGCCCGTGCGCGTCCCGGGTACAGAGCACGCACTTCATTCTGGTCCGGTGGTCCCGGCTCGGGGCGGTGCCGGCGGGCCGGTCGAGGCCCGTGCACTGGTAACATCAGCGTTCGATCTGGTCGGCTCAGGCTGGGTTCTTGGCGAGTCGAAAGGAAGGGGCACCGTCGTGGCAGGTCCGCCCGACGACCCGACCGATCCCGCCACTGCTCCCGGCGCAGCACCGCCCTCGCGCCGTCAGAACCTGATCCGTGGGCTTCGCATGCTGGGAATCGGCATCGCGGTGCTGGCCGTCTTCCTGCTGGTCCGCACGTTGATCCGGCAGTGGCCGTCGATCTCCCTGTCGCTCGCCCATGCCAATGTCGTGCTGTTGATCGTGGCATTCCTGCTGGCGGCGGTCGGGATGGAATTCCTCGCCCTGCTGTGGCGGCAGTGCCTGAGCGTCTTCGGCGACTCCCACCCGGTCCCCAGGGTGTCCGCCTGGTACTTCGCGGGCGAGCTCGGCAAGTACGTGCCCGGCGGGATCTGGCCGGTGGTCGGCCGCGGCGAGCTGGCCCGCCGCGGCGGGGTCCCGCGATCCGTCGCCTACACCTCGACACTGCTGTCCCTGGGCGTCATGTGCGTCGGCGGTGCGGTGACCTGCGGCGTGCTGGCACCGGTGGTGGCGAGCGAGGGCGGGCGCGTGGGGCCGGTCTGGCTCCTGCTGGCAGTGGCGCCGCTGGGCATCGCGGTGGTCCATCCGGCGATCTTCCGGCGGCTGCTCGGCCTGGCGTACCGGGTGACCCGGGGCCGCATCGACCTCCCCGCTCCGCCGTGGCGACAGATGATCGTCCTCATCCTGGTGTCGGTGCCCGCCTGGGTGTCGATCGGGCTGGCGTCGGTGGTGACGTCCTCCGCGCTACACCTCGACCAGCAACCGGCCAGGGTCCTGTTCGCCGCGGTTGCGGCCTGGGTCGTCGGGTTCCTGGCGATCCTGGTGCCGGCCGGTGCCGGCGTGCGGGAACTGGTCTTCGTCGCGCTCTGCGGCCTCGCATCGGGGCCGGCGGTCGCCGTCGCCGCGTTGACCAGGGTCATGCTCAT
Source organism: uncultured Nakamurella sp. (assembly GCA_964242105.1). Taxonomy (GTDB): domain Bacteria; phylum Actinomycetota; class Actinomycetes; order Mycobacteriales; family Nakamurellaceae; genus Nakamurella. The sequence goes on from CAXTBG010000024.1 coordinate 45,704, forward strand.
CCTGGTGGACGGGCTGGGTGGGGTCGGCGGGTTGATCGTGCTGCGTCGCGACAACGTCCCGGCCACCGAGAGTCCGAGAAAGAGAGATGGAGTCGCCCCATGACCATCGATGACCAGGAGACGCCGGAGTCGGCCGCCGCCCACACGTCGGTGAAGGGCACGCTCTTCTACCGCGCGAAGTCGATCTACGCTGCCGGCGCGCGCTCGCTGGGTCGCGCTGCGACGGCGGTCGGCCTGCTGCCCGCGGAGCCCCCGGACCGGGATCACCGCCTCAAGCACTGGCTGGTGAGCCTGTCCAAAGTGCACGATGCCGTCGAGATCGCCAAGCTCGGCGTCCCGTGGTGGACCTACCGCTCGGTCGACGTGGTCGACGCCTGGCTGGTCGGCCGCCGGGAGTCCGCCCGGGTGTTCGAGTACGGGTCGGGGGCCAGCACGATGTGGCTGGCGGACCGGGCGGAAGAGGTCGTCTCGGTGGAGCACCATGCCGGCTTCGGCCGCGTGATGGCGCCCATCCTCAAGGAGCGGCCCAACGTCAAGTTCCTGGTGGTCGAGCCGACCGTCTCGTCGGTGCCGGCCGTCGGCTCCCGCAAGCCGGGACACGTCGGTCTTGACTTCACCGACTACGTCGAGACCATCGAACGCGAGGGCGGACTGTTCGACCTCATCGTCATCGACGGCCGGGCCCGGGAGGCATGCCTGACCCGGGCCGTCTCCAGGCTCGCCCCGGACGGCCTGATCGTGTTCGACAACTCGCACCGCAAGCGTTATGCCAGGGCCATCGCAGCGTCCGGGCTCGCCGAGCGTCGATTCGGCGGCCTGACCCCCACGCTGCCCTATCCCGACCAGACCTCGGTCCTGTCGGCGGCGCCACTGACCTCGGCGCGTCGGGAGCGGTGACGGAGGGCAGCTCCGTCAGCGGCTGAGCAACCGGTCGCCCGCTTCCTCGGGCGTCCGTGGAACGAGTGGCTCGCTGCTGTGCCCCACGGCGATGGCGCCCAGCGGCTCCCAGTCCTGCGGTAGCTCCAGCACCGACTGCACCACGTCGGGCGCGAAGATGGTCGACGATATCCACGCCGACCCCAGGCCCTGCGCGGCCAGCGCCACCAGCAGCGCCTGCACCGCCGCGCCGCCGGCGACGGTGAACATGGTGCGTTCGGCCTGCCGCCGGGGCTCGTCGGGATAGTCGTGCCGGCCGTCGCCGGTGACGAACGGGAGAACGACCTCCGGCGCGTGCCGCAGCAGATCGCCGCGCGCGGTCCGCCGGTCGATGCGCCCTTCCGGCCAGCCGTCGCCGGTCAGGTCGGCCCGCCACCGCTCGAGCATGGCGTCGAGCAGCAGCTGCCGGCGCTCGCGGAGCAGGACGAACCGGACCGGGCGGGTGTGGTGCGGAGCCGGAGCGGTCAGCGCGTCCGCGACGCAGCCGGCCAGCACGTCCGGATCGACCGGCTCGGCGGTGAACGCGCGCACCGTCCGACGGAGCAGCACGGCCTCCCGGCGACCCTGGTCCACCGCCAGGTCGGTGCCGAGCCGGAACAGGTCCTCCTCGTAGGGACGGACCAGCGACCTGCCCCCCTGCGCGGCGGCGCCGGGTCCGGGCTCCGGCAGCGCCAGCCCCCGTACCACGGCCACCGGCACTCCAGCGAGCTTGCCCTTGACCAGGTCCGCCGCGGCGGCGATCTCGTCGCCCAGACCGACCTGGGTGACCACCAGCTCGTTGCCGAACGCGTCGATCCCGCCGCGGTGGTCCTCCAGCACGTGCACCCCGGCGGCACCGATCGCCACGTCGGTGACGCCGTTGCGCCAGGCGCGGCCCTGGGTGTCGGTGATCACGACGCCGATCCGGCGGCCCCACCGGTCGAAGTCGCGGACGAGGGCGGCCGCCGAGGCGTCCGGGTCCTCCGGCAGCAGCGCGATCTCGTCGAGCCGGACGTTCGAGGCGTCCACGCCGGCCGCCGCGGCGACGATGCCGAGCCGGTTCTGCACGATCTTGGTCCGGCCGACCTGGGCGACCAGACGGACCGTCTCCGCGTCGATCAGGTTCCGCCGGAACTGCTCGCGCAGCACGGGATCGGTAGGCGACGGGACCAGCCTGCCCTCCACCTTCGACACCGCCTTGGACGTCACCACCAGCACATCCCCGTCGGCGATCCACGGCGCGGCGCCGGCGATCGCGGCGGCCAGGTCGTCCCCGGGGCGGAAGTCGGGCAGTCCGGTCACCGGCAGCACGTAGAGGCCGGCCGGAGCCGCCGGGCGCCCGTCGGGGGGCGGGTCGGGCAGCGTCATCGGGCCAGCTCGACGCAGGCCGCCACCATCGCCGCGGTGGCGGCGGGATCGGTCATCAGCAGTGGCGCCTGCGCGACCTCGACACCGGGGACGGTCGTCTCGTCGCCGGTCGCCACCAGGTACCCGTCCAGCAGCCCGCCCGACGACCGTGCGCCGTAGTGCCGGCCGACGCCCTGCGCGCTGCACTCCACGCCGATCGCGGCCAGGCAGGCGTCGGCGTGGCCGCGCAGCGGTCGCCCGGCGATCAGCGGGGAGACGCCGATGACGGGCGCCGGCGCCGACGCGATCGCCTCGCGCAGGCCCGGCACGGCCAGGATCGGGCCGATGGAGACGACCGGATTGGACGGGGCGACGAGCACCAGGTCCGCCTCCGCCAGCGCGGCCAGCACCCCGGCGCCCGGGGTGGCGTCCTGTGCCCCGACCGTCAGGAACGCCTTGGCCGGGATGCCGGCCCGGTACCGCGTCCACCATTCCTGGAAGTGCAAGGCCACATCGGGTGCGGTCGACGGGTCGTCGGCGGTCGGGTCGGCGACGACCACGTGCGTCTCCACCCGGGAGTCGGACATCGGCAGCAGGGTCACGCCGGGCCGCCAGGTGGCGCACAGTGCCGCCGTCACGGCGGACAGCGGATAGCCGGCGTCCAGCATCCGGGTCCGCATCAGGTGGGTGGCGATGTCCCGGTCGCCCAGGGCGAACCAAGGCGCCTCGGCGCCGTAGGCGGCGAGCTCCCCGGCGATGGTCCAGGTCTCGTTCCGGCGCCCCCAGCCGCGGTCGGTGTCGGCCACGCCGGACAGCGTGTACATGCAGGAATCCAGGTCGGGACACACCTGCAGGCCGTGCAGCCGGATGTCGTCGCCGGTGTTCACGATGGCCGTGATGGTGTGCGCCGCCCCTGTGGCGTCGGCCGGGGCGGGGTCGGCGTGGGCCGGGGCGGCGCCGGCTCTCTGGCGCGGGGCGCCGTCGGCGGGGCGCGGGCCGGGGCCGGTCGGGTCCATCCCGGCGAATACCTTGACGCCCATCAGGAATTTGGCGCCGCCGACGCCCCCGGTCAGCACGGTGATCTTCACGAGGCGATCCTGCCACCGGTCACCCCGGCCGCCGGACCGGCCGCCCGCGCCGGCACCCGCAAGACGAGCCGCCAGCCGGACCGGCCGCGCCGGCCGGGCCGGGAGGGGTCAGCGCCAGAACTGGAAGGCGCCGCTCCCGAGCCGTGCGGCCTCGTGGGTGAACTCGTTGCCCACCAGGTCCATCAGGTAGAAGCCGGCGTCGAACAGTTTCGCTCCGGCGCCGGGGATGGAGAACAGCACGACGAAAGCCACCAGCGGCGCCCAGCCGCGGAACGGGGCGATGGCCCGCCGCGTCTGCGCGGAGAGGAACGGCTCGATCACGCCGAACCCGTCGAAGCCGGGAACCGGCAGGATGTTCAGGATCGCGGTCACGAATTGCAACAGCGCGAGGTAGGACAGCGCCTGGTACAGCCCGTTCGGGAAGAAGTACCCGTTCGTGTCGTCCAGCGGCAGTGCCCGGGTCACGAGGGTGAGCAGGACGCCCAACAGGAGGTTGGTGGCCGGCCCCGCCAGGGACACCAGCGAGGACCACCTCGGCGTGCGCAGGCGGTGGTTCTCGATCAGCACGGCACCGCCGGGCAGGGGAATGCCGCCGGCCACCAGGATCACCACGGGGATGACGATGCTGTACGCCGCGTTGAGGTAGCGGAAGGGGTTCAACGTCAGGTAACCCCTTGCCCTGACGGAGATGTCGCCTCCGGCGAGAGCCGTGGCAGCGTGACCGAACTCGTGCAGGCAGAGCGTGATCACCCAGCCGGCCAGCACCACGACGAAGATCCACACCTTCGTCGGGGTGACGCCGGTGGCTGCCGCATAACCGGCCAGCGCGGCCACGAGCAACAGGCCGGGGAACACCCATCTGCCAGCGGCCTGCTTACTCAGGGATTCCGTCATCTCTCCAGTGTGCGTCAGCGACCGGCGGTGATAGCACGGGCGGCGCTTGACGGCACGCGGGACACACCTGTGTAATCACATCGATGTGATTCGCGGATCGCAGGTCATCGATTCCTACGTTCGACCGGTCGGATCCGCTCGGGTCCGACGATCCACCGGTCGGAAGGCGCGGGCCTGACGGCCGAAGCTCACCGGTGCCGGATGCGGTGCCGAACAAACGTTGAAAGGACTCGACTGGTGTCGAACCTGGGGGATGTCTCCGTGATCAGAACGACCGCTGCGACAGTTGGGACCATGGCGACCATCGGCGTGATGGACACCGGCGCCGCGTACACGGGCACCGTCCAGTTCGGCTCCGACCTGATGGCCGGTGACGAGACCGACTGGCACGAAAGGGCGCTGTGTGCCCAGACCGACCCGGAGTCGTTCTTCCCGGAGAAGGGCGGGTCGACCAGGGAGGCCAAGAAGATCTGCACCGGCTGCGAGGTGCGCTCGGAATGCCTGTCGTACGCCCTGGCCAACGACGAACGCTTCGGCATCTGGGGCGGGCTGAGCGAACGGGAGCGGCGCCGGCTCAAGCGCAGCGCGGGCTGAGGCGGTACGCCGGACGGATCACCCGGCGGCGTCCGCGCCGCCTTCGCCGAGCACGGCGGTGAGTTGCTCGCCGAGCACCTCGGCGACCAACTCGCCCAGGTCACCCGAATCCGCAGCCCGTACCTCCAGTGGCCGGCGGTAGACCACCACCCTGGCCTTGGTCGCCCGTCCCCGGGCGTCGACGCCCGGCGGTGAGAACCGGGTCAGCGGCACCCCGCCGTCCAGCACCACGTCCGACGACGGCACCACGCTGCCGGCAGGCAGCAGCGGCACCTCGTCGACGGCGAATTCGATCGACGTCAGCTCCTCCGGCCAGCGGTCCTCCAGGTCCGCCACGGCCTCCAGAACAGCGTGGTCGAACTGCTGTGCTCTGGTGCGTGCGGCCGGCAGTCCGGCGGGGAGCAGCGGCGACCGCAGCCCCCGCCCGCGGCGGTCCCGCGGAGTGCGGCGCCCACCACCCGTTGGAAGCGGAGCGGCGGGGCCCGGCCGGCGCAGATCCGCTGCCGCACCGGGGGATTGCGCGATGTGCTCAGCCATGACGACGCCAGTCTAGAAGTTGTCCGGCGCGCCGCGCTGCGGGCGCGCGAAGGCAGGGGTTAGTGTCCCCGGGTGGTCAGATCGAGGCGCTGTTCGCGGACCGGGTGTACCGAACCTGCGGTCGCCACGCTCACCTATGCCTACGCCGAGTCGACCGCGGTGGTCGGCCCGCTGGCCACGGCGGCCGAACCGCACTCCTACGACCTGTGCTCCCGGCACGCCGTCCACCTGACCGCTCCGCGCGGGTGGGAGGTGGTCAGGCCGGAGGAGGACTTCGACGACGCCCGGAGCTCCGACGATCTCGAGGCGCTGGCCGACGCCGTCCGCGAGGCCGGCCGGGTGGAACGCGTGCACGAGGCCGCCCAGCCGGCCACCGGCCGGCGCGGCCACCTCCGGGTGCTGCGTCTGCCCCCGGAGTGACTCGGGCGCTCCCTCTCCGGTGACGCAGCACCGACGAACCGGCCTGCCGTCCACGCCAGCGTGGTCCCCACCTGGCGCAGAGGTGACGAACCGGACGGCTTCACCGTCACCCGGAAGGGCGGATCGGAATTCAACGTCCCGGTCGGCACCATGGACCTGCCGCGACGCCCTAACGTGGACCCGTGACTCCCGCCGGCCCGGCGGAGCCGCGGAACGAATGGCCCGCTGTCGTTCGTTACCCGCCCGGGATCGACCCGGCCGGGTCGATCCGGCGCAGGAGAGAAGGGAAGGCCGATGGCCGTCCAACTGGACCCGGTTCTGCTGGAGGTGCTGGCCTGCCCGGCCGAGCACCACGCCCCGCTGGTGCTGGGCGCTCCCGGCGACCCGGATGCCGCGGCGCTGACCTGCACCGAATGCGGTCGCGTCTTCCCGGTGCGCGACAACATCCCGGTGCTGCTGCTGGACGAGGCCACCGGCGGCCCGGCGGGCAGCCCCGGCGCGTCCACCCCATGACGGCCCCGGCGGGGCTGGCAGCCCTGCGGCAGCCGGGCCTCGGATCGGCCGACCGCGCGGGACTGCTGCCCGCCGCGGCCGCGGCCGGGGCGCAGGTGCGCTCCGTCCTGGCCGCCTCCGCCGATCTCCCGGAGATGGACCGACCGCGGGCGATGGTCGTCGTCGGCGCCGATGCGCCTGCCGACACCGCCTTCCTGCTCGCTCTCGTCGGCCGGAACGCCGCCGCGCCGCTGGTCGCCACGACGTCCGTACCGCCCTGGGTGGGACCGCTGGACGTCGTCGTCGTGCTGGCCGGCGGTCCCGACGACGAGGCGGCCGCCGAGGCCGCCGGCATCGCCCGGCGCCGCGGGGCGACCACCGTGGTGCGCGGATCGGCGTCCGGTCCGGTGGCCGCTGCGGCCGGGCCCAGCCTGTTCCCGCCGGCCGTCGCGGTGCCGGAGTTCCTGGCGGTCGCCGGCCGGTGGTCGCTGCTGACGATGGTCGCCGTGCGGGCCGGGCTGGCGCCGCGGGTCGATCTGTCCCGGACGGCCGACCTGCTGGACGCCACGGCCGTCGCCTGCCATCCGGACGCGGAGAACTTCGTCAATCCCGGGATCAATCTGGCCGAGTACCTGGCCGGTGGGACGCCGCTGCTGATCGGCTGCGACCGGCTGGCGGACACCATCGCGGCGCACGGGGTCCGGGTGCTCGCCGACGTGGCCGGCGTGGCCGCGTCCCTGCTCGGTTCCGCCTCCGCCGCCACCTCACCCGCCCTGCTGCGCCGGGCAGCCACCACCAAGGACCTGTTCGCCGACCCGTTCGACGACGCGGAACCGCCCGCCCAGGTGGTCAGCCCGCTGCTGGTGTCCACGGCGGCGCAGGACACCGCGGGCGGCGCACTCGTCGAGGCGGCGGCCGACCGGCGGGTGCTGGCCGGCATGGTGCGGTCGTTCCCGGGGTCCATGCACCTGGACGCCTCGCCGGACTCGCTGCCCACCGTCTCCGGACTGGGGGAGTGGCCGGTGGAGGGCGGCGGACCCCGCTCGGCAGGCGGCGCCGACGCCTTCGACGCGGCGGTGGCCGCCTGCCTGCGGATGGATTTCGCCGCGGTCTACGTCGGCATCGCCACCGGCCAGCTTCCCCCGATGGACCCGGACGGGCTGGGCCGAGGCGGCGACGGCCGCTGGTCGGTCAGCCCGGCCGCCGTCAGCAGCGCGTGGAACGAGAGCAGGTTCTGACCCGATGGAACTGATGGACAACAAGATCCGGCCCTACGCCTGGGGTTCGCGCACCGCGATCGCCGAGCTCCTGGGCGCCCCCAGCCCGTCGCGGCATCCGCAGGCGGAGCTGTGGATGGGGGCGCACCCGGGCGACTCGTCGGTGCTGCTGGACGCCGCCGGCGAGCGGCCGCTGCTGGACGCCATCTCCGACAAGCCGGTGCTGATGCTCGGTGAACGGGTCGAGGCGCGCTTCGGGGCGCGGCTGCCGTTCCTGTTCAAGGTGCTGGCCGCCGCCGAGCCGCTTTCCCTGCAGGCGCACCCGTCGGCCGAGCAGGCCGCCCGCGGGTTCGCGCAGGAGGAGGCGGCGGGCGTGCCGATCGGCGCCACCGGCCGCAACTACAAGGACGGCAGCCACAAACCGGAACTGATCTGCGCGCTGACCGAGTTCCACGCGCTGTGCGGCTTCCGCGACCCCGTGGTCACCGCCGGGCTGCTGGCCGATCTGGGCGTTCCGCAACTGGACCGCTACCTGTCCCTGCTGTCCGGGCAACCGGACGCCGACGGGGTCCGCGCCCTCTTCTCGTCGATCCTGACGATTCCGTCCTCGCTCCTGCACCCGCTGCTCAACGCGGTGCTGGCCGCCTGCGTGCGGCTGGTCCGGGAGGGCTCGGCGTTCGCGGCGGAGTACCGGACCGCGCTGGAACTGGGGGAGCGCTACCCCGGGGACCCCGGGGTGCTGGCCTCGCTGCTGCTGAACCGGGTGACGCTCGCGCCCGGGCAGGGGCTGTACCTGGCCGCCGGTAACCTGCACGCCTATCTGGCGGGGGTCGGCGTCGAGCTGATGGCGAACTCCGACAACGTGCTGCGCGGCGGCCTGACGCCCAAGTACGTGGACGTGCCCGAGCTGATGCGCGTGCTGGACTTCCGGCCGGGTGCGGTGGAGATCCTGGACGGCGAGCAGGTGCGGCCGGGCGAATTGGTGTACCCGACGCCGGCGCCCGAGTTCCGGTTGTCCCGGCTGTCGTTGTCCTTGGAGCCGCTGGCGCTGGACCACGACGGCCCGCAGGTGGTGCTGGTGGTCGAGGGCAGCGCCACCGCGACCGACGCCGAGGGCCGCGCGCTGACCGTCGACCGTGGCAGGTCCGTGTGGATCGCCGCCGGTGACGTCGGCGTGCGGATCACCGGCTCCGGCACGGCTTTCCGGGCGACCGACGGGTTGCCTGCGACCTGATGCAGGTGCGGGTCGACTACGCTTGCGCGGCTCGACCCACCCCCGTCCGGGACGGCGGCGGCCGCCCTCGACGGGCGCCCGTGCGCACGTTCTGGACCGCCTCCGTCCGGCCGGCCCGAGCGTGCCCCGGGCGGCCCCGACGTGATCCCAGGAAGGACCGCCCCGCCATGTTCGACTCCCTGCTGGTGGCCAATCGCGGCGAGATCGCCCGGCGGGTGATCCGGACCGCGCGGCGGATGGGCGTGCGCACCATCGCCGTCTACTCCGAGGTGGACGCGGATCTGCCGTTCGTCACCGAAGCCGACGAGGCGGTGCTGATCGGGCCGGCCAACCCTGCCGAGTCCTACCGCAACGCCGCGGCGGTGCTGGCCGCGGCGGCGTCGTCGGGCGCCGCCGCCGTGCACCCCGGTTACGGCTTCCTGTCCGAGAACTCCGCTTTTGCCGCCGATGTCGCGCAGGCCGGGTTGATCTGGGTCGGCCCGAGCCCGGCGGCGATCACCGCGATGGGGGACAAGATCGCCGCCCGCAACCTGATGGCCGCGGCCGGTGTACCCGTCGCGCCGGGGACCGAGGACCCGGTCACCACGGCGCAGGCGGCCACGGAGGCCGCTGACGCCATCGGCTACCCGGTGATGATCAAGGCCTCCGCCGGTGGCGGTGGCATGGGCATGGCGGTGGTCGGCGATCCGGACCGGATGAGCGAGGAGTACACCAAGGTCACCGCCTTCGCCGAGCGGCTGTTCGGCGACGGCTCGGTGTTCGTGGAACGCTACTTCCCCCGCGTCCGGCACGTGGAGGTGCAGATCCTCGGGCTGGCCGACGGCCGGGTGCTGGCGCTCGGCGAACGGGACTGCTCGGTGCAGCGCCGCAACCAGAAGGTGGCCGAGGAGACGCCGTCGCCCGCTCTCACCCCCGAGCTGCGCGAGCGGATGCTGCAGGCGGCCAGGACGGCCGGCGAGGCCGTCGGGTACCAGGGCGCCGGCACCGTGGAGTTCCTGCTCGCGCCGGGCGGGAACGGCGCACCTGCGGAGTTCTTCTTCCTGGAGATGAACACGCGGCTGCAGGTGGAGCACCCCATCACCGAGGCGGTGCTGGGCATCGACCTGGTCGAGGCGCAGCTCCGGATCGCTGCCGGGGAGGATCCCGGCTTCGACCCCGACCATCTCGTCGTCGACGGGCACGCACTCGAGCTCCGCATCAACGCCGAGGACTCCAGGCGGTTCCTGCCCGGCCCCGGCCGGATCACCCAGTGGGTCGAACCGACCGGCCCGGGCGTCCGGGTGGACGCCGGGTACGCCGTCGACACCACCGTGACGCCGTCGTACGACTCGCTGATGGCCAAGCTGATCGTGCACGCGGCCGACCGATCGGCCGCGCTGGCCCTCGCCCGGACTGCCGTCGCCGGTTTCACGGTCGTCGGGCCGAAGTCCAATCTTGCCTTCCACGCCGAGTTGCTGGACAACCCCGAGTTCGTCTCCGGGGACTACGACACCGCGCTGGTGGCCCGGATGCGGTCCTGAGGGCGCTCCGGGGCGCGGGCGGGCCGCCGGTCCCGGCGGTTCCCGTGCGGCGGGGGCGGTTTGCCCGGGTTCAGCCTGCTCGGTAGGTTTTGAGATTGTCTGCGCTGGTCACAGGACGGCACAGATACATAACGCGGCGTGCCGGCTGTCGGCCGGCCCCGGTGAGATTCAGTCCTGATACACGAATCAAGAAGTGAGGCCCCCGTGGCTCTTCCCCAGTTGACCCCCGAACAGCGAACCGCAGCATTGGAGAAGGCGGCGGCTGCGCGGCGCGTCCGCGCCGAGCTCAAGGACCGCCTGAAGCGGGGTGGCACCACCCTCAAGCAGGTCCTGATCGACGCCGAGACGGACGAGGCGCTGGCCAAGCTCAAGGTGTCGGCCCTGCTGGAAGCACTGCCGGGCGTCGGCAAGGTGCGCGCCGCCGCGTTGATGGAGCAGTTCGAGATCGCCGCCAGCCGCCGCGTCCGGGGCCTGGGCGAGCGGCAGCGCCAGGCGCTGCTCACCGAGTTCGGTTCCTGACCTCCTCGACCGCCGGCAGCAGGGAGCAGCGGACCTAGATGACCGACGACGCGGGTGGACCCAGGGGCCGGCTGTTCGTGCTGTCCGGTCCCTCCGGTGTCGGCAAGAGCACCGTGCTGGCCCGGCTCCGCCGGGACGTCCCGCAGCTCTGGTACTCCGTGTCGGCCACCACCCGCACTCCCCGCCGCGGCGAGACCCACGGCGTGAACTACTACTTCGTCACACCGGACGACTTCGCCGCCCTGGTCGCCGACGGACAGATGCTCGAGCACGCCTTCTTCGCCGGCAACCACTACGGCACCCCGCGGGGCCCGGTCGAGGAGCACCTGGCCGCGGGGGACGACGTGCTGCTCGAGATCGACGTGCAGGGCGCTCGGCAGGTGCGGGCCGCGGAGGGGCTCGGGCCGGCCGCCGTGCTGGTCTTCCTGGCACCGCCGTCGTTCGACGAGTTGGCCAGGCGGCTGGTGGGCCGCGGCACGGAGGACCGCGCCGCGACCACCGCGCGCCTGGAGGCCGCGCGCAACGAACTCGCCGCGGAGCCGGAGTTCGACCACACCCTGGTCAACACGAGCGTCGAGGACGCGACCGCGGGCTTGGTATCATTGCTGGCTGAGCGTCGTCTGCCGAACTGATCCCTCGATCGGTCTCCCGGGCAGCGTTCGCCAGATCACACCGAATCCCCGCGCCGGCCACCGCCGCGCGGGATCGGCCATGCCGAAGGTGCCCGATGGCACCTCAAGGGAGTCCTACCGTGACCACTGCGCCTTCACCTGCGGCCGACGCTGCCGAATCCGTCCCCGCCGCCCCGATGACGGCCTCGCAGATCGCTGCGGCCGGCATCACCTACCCGCCGATCGACGAGCTGCTGACCCGCACCAGCTCCAAGTACGGGCTGTCCATCTTCGCCGCCAAGCGCGCGCGCCAGATCAACGACTACTACGCCCAGCTCGGCGAGGGCCTGCTGGAGTACGTCGGCCCGCTCGTCGAGCCGCTGGCCAAGGAGAAGCCGCTGTCCATCGCGCTCCGCGAGATCAACGCCGGGCTGCTCGAGCACACCGAAGGCGAGTGACGTCCGACCCCGCTCCCGCGCCGACGGTCGTCGTCGGCGTCTCGGGTGGGATCGCCGCCTACAAGGCGTGCGAGATCGTCCGCCGCCTGCGGGCCGCCGGGGCTGACGTCACGGTGGTACCGACCGAGGCGGCGCTCCGCTTCGTCGGCCGGGCCACCTTCGAGGCGCTGTCCGGCCACCCGGTGCCGACCGACGTCTTCACCGACGTCGACCGGGTCGCGCACGTGGAGATCGGCCGGCGGGCCGACCTGGTCGTCGTCGCCCCGGCCACCGCGGACCTGCTGGCCAGGGCAGCGGCGGGCCAGGCCGACGACCTGCTCACCGCCACGCTGCTGGTGACCAGGGCTCCGGTGCTCATGGCGCCGGCCATGCACACCGAGATGTGGACCCACCCGGCGACCGTCGCGAACGTCGAGCTGCTGCGCTCCCGCGGCACCACCGTGCTGGATCCCGCCGTGGGGCGGCTGACCGGGGCGGACTCCGGCGCCGGCCGCCTGCCGGAACCCGAGCACGTGGTCGCTGTGGGGTTGCTGCTGCTGCACCGTGCTCTCCCCCGGGATCTCGCCGGCCGCCGGGTGCTGGTCACCGCCGGCGGAACCCGCGAACCGTTGGACCCGGTCCGTTTCCTGGGCAACCGGTCGTCTGGCAAGCAGGGCTTCGCCATCGCGCTGACCGCCGCCGCCCGCGGCGCGCACGTCACGCTCGTGGCGGCGAACACGTCGCTGCCGACGCCGCCGGGTGTGACGCTGGTCCCGGTGTCCGACGCCCGGGAGTTGGACGAGCGGGTCCGCGCGCTCGCGCCCGACGCCGACGCCGTCGTGATGGCCGCCGCCGTGGCGGACTTCCGGCCGCGGCAGTCGGCGGGCACGAAGATCAAGAAGGACGGCGATGCATCGCTGACGATCGAGCTGGTGCAGAACCCGGACATCCTCGCCGGCCTGGCAGCTCGCCGCGTCGGGAACCGTCCCGTGCTGGCCGGCTTCGCCGCCGAGACCGGGGACGCCACCGGGACGGTGCTCGAGCACGGCCGGGCGAAGCTCACCCGCAAGGGGTGCGACCTGCTGGTGGTGAACGACGTGGGCGGGCGGAGCGGGTTCGAGGTGGACGACAACGCCGCGGTCGTGCTGTCCCGGGACGGCGAAGCACCGGTCGTCGTTCCGCTCGGGCCGAAGACCCACCTTGCGGCCGTGCTGTGCGATCAGCTCGCGCTGCTGCTGGACCGGACCGATCCCGGTACCGATGGTCGGCCCGGCGCTGATGTCCGCTGAACGCTGCGGGCCACGTACTCTCAGCGGGCGAATGCCGTTCGCCCGCTCCACCACGCACGTCATCCCCTCGCCTTCAAGGAGTAGCTCACGTGGCTTCCCGTCTGTTCACCTCCGAGTCGGTCACCGAAGGCCACCCGGACAAGATCTGCGATGCCATCAGTGACTCGATCCTGGACGAACTGCTGCGTCAGGACAGTTCCAGCCGCGTCGCCGTCGAGACGATGGTCACCACGGGCCAGGTGCACGTCGCCGGTGAGGTGACCACCTCGGCGTATGCCGACATCCCCAAGATCGTCCGGGACACCGTGCTGGCGATCGGTTACGACTCCTCGTCCAAGGGCTTCGACGGAGCCTCGTGCGGCGTGAACGTGGCCATCGGCGCCCAGTCGCCGGACATCGCGCAGGGCGTCGACACCGCGCGGGAGTCGCGGCTGGAGGGCGCGCAGGACGAGATCGACCAGCAGGGCGCCGGCGACCAGGGCCTGATGTTCG
>CAXTBG010000025.1:0-58910 GCA_964242105.1 uncultured Nakamurella sp.
AATTGACCGACGGCCAGCCCGTCACGGTGTCCTGCGCGGAGGGTGACACGGGCTACATCTACCCGGGCGTCCTGGAATTCGCGGTGGAGGAAACCTCGATGGGTGCAATGCCTGACATCCCGGTCAAGATCATGATGAACGTCGGTACCCCTGAGCAGGCGTTCGCCTTTTCGCGGCTGCCGCATCGCGGGGTCGGACTTGCCCGACTGGAGTTCATCATCAACCGGCAGATCGGGATCCACCCCAGGGCTCTGCTGGACTTCGACACCCTGACCGGCACGGTCCGCGATCAGGTCGCTCGAGCGGTTGCCGCCTACGACAGTCCCCGGGAGTTCTTCGTGCAACGCGTCGTCGAAGGCGTGGCCACCATCGCCGCGGCGTTCGCCCCAGAGCCGGTGATCGTCCGCATGTCGGATTTCAAGTCCAACGAATACGCGAACATGGTGGGTGGGGAGCTGTACGAGCCGCACGAAGAAAACCCTATGATCGGCTACCGCGGGGCCTCCCGCTACCTGTCCCCTGACTTCGCCGACTGCTTCGCGATGGAATGCGAAGCGCTGCTGTTCGTGCGCGACCAGATGGGGCTGAGCAACGTGAAGGTCATGATCCCGTTCGTGCGAACCCTCACCGAGGCGGCCGGCGTCATCGATCTGCTGGCCCAGCACGGCCTCCGTCGCGGCGACAACGGCCTGCAGGTCATCATGATGTGCGAGGTCCCGTCCAACGCGGTGCTGGCAGACCAGTTTCTCGACTACTTCGACGGCTTCTCCATCGGCTCCAACGACATGACCCAGCTCACGCTCGGTCTGGACCGAGACTCAGCGCTCGTCGCCGACGGTTTCGACGAACGCGACCCGGCCGTCAAATACATGCTTGCCGCTGCCATCACCGCCTGCAAAGCCCGCGGCAAATATGTCGGCATCTGCGGTCAAGGCCCCAGCGACCACCCCGATCTCGCCCAGTGGCTGGTGGAACAACACATCGACACCATGTCCCTCAACCCGGACACCGTCGTCGAAACCTGGACCGCCCTGTCAAGACAGACCGCGCCCGCCAGCTGATGGAAAAGTCTGGCGGTCACCGGCATTCAGCCGGACCGTCGGCTGCCGCTGTCCACAAACATCCGCAGGACCGGGAAGTTCTCGCTCATTTCAAACGTTGAACCGAGCATGAAACGAATCGGCTTCTTGAGCTTCGGTCATTGGACTCCCTCGCCGCAATCGGAGACACGTTCGGCGTCGGATGTCCTACTCCAGTCCATTGATCTGGCTGTGGCGGCTGAGGAGTTGGGGGCCGACGGCGCTTATTTCCGCGTTCATCACTTCGCCCGTCAGCTGTCCTCACCGTTCCCACTGCTTGCTGCCGTCGGCGCCCGGACAAGCCGTATCGAGATCGGGACCGGCGTCATCGACATGCGGTACGAGAACCCGCTGTACATGGCCGAAGAAGCCGGCTCGGCCGATCTCATCACAGGCGGGCGCCTGCAGCTGGGGATCAGCCGGGGATCGCCTGAGCAGGTCATCGACGGTTATCGCCATTTCGGTTATCACCCCGCCGAGGGCAGCGACCACGCCGAGATGGCCCGTGATCACACCCGAGTGTTCCTCGATGTCATCGAGGGCAGAAGATTTGCCGAACCCAACCCTCGGCCGATGTTCCCCAACGAGCCGGGGCTCTTGCGGATCGAACCGTATGCCGAGGGTTTGCGGGAGCGTATCTGGTGGGGCGCGGCTACCCGTTCGACCGCCGAGTGGACTGCTGAGCAGGGCATGAATCTCATGAGCTCGACGCTCCTGACGGAGGATACCGGAGTGCCGTTCCACCAGCTCCAAGCGGAGCAGATAGAGCGCTTCCGAAAGGCGTGGGCCGACGCGGGACACCCCTGGAAGCCTCGCGTGTCGGTGAGCCGCAGCATATTTCCGATCGTCAACGACCTTGACCGCGCTTACTTCAGCCGGGAGGCGGGATCGAAGGACCAGGTAGCTTTCGTCGAAGGCGGACCTGCACGGTTCGGCAAGACTTACGCCGGGGAGCCCGACCAGCTGGTCGAGCAACTGGCGCAAGACGAGGCGGTGGCTGCTGCGGACACCCTGCTGTTGACCGTTCCCAACCAGCTCGGCGTCGACTACAACGCACACCTTCTCGAGTCCGTGTTGACGCACGTCGCACCGCAACTCGGATGGCGCTGACCGACCGCCGCTCATTCGGTTGGTGGTCATGGCTTCCGTTCTCCGGCACGAACGGTTACATGGGCAGGAACGGCAGCTGTGCGGTCCGCCAACCACGTCACGACTGTCGCTACGCCGCATCTGGTTCGAATAGAACCGTGGCCAACTGCGGCGCCGACGGCGCACAGAGCTTTTCGATGGATATGCTGACCGGCTCCTCGACGCATTGGTGATCGACCGGGCTGGCTTTTTCGTGGCGTCCGGCATAGAAGGCCGGCGATATTTGTTGGACTCTTGATGAATATTACCGTCGCAGTCGTCGCCGCTGCGTTCGGCGGCCCCGAAGTTCTGTCCGTCATCGAGCAGGCCGTCCCCGAGCCGGGCGCAGGCCAGGTGCGGGTTCGCGTGCGAGCGGCCGGCGTGAACCCCATCGACTTCAAGCTTTACAGCGGGATGCGCGGCACCGATGCGTCGCTGCTGCCGATGAAGCTCGGCTTCGAGGCGTCCGGGCAGGTCGTGGAGGTCGGGCCGGACGCGGTGGGTCCGGCCGGCCCGATCACCATCGGCGACGAGGTGATCGTCTATCGCCACGCCGGTGCCTACGCCGGCGAGATGACCGTCCCAGCCGAAGCGGTGCTGCCCAAGCCCGCTTCGCTGAGCTGGGAGCAGGCCGCGGGCATCATGCTGACAGGGACGACCGCCGTCCATGCGCTCACCGCCGTGGGCGTGATCGGCGAGGCGGCGAAGGGGCAGACCGTACTGATCCATGGCGTCTCCGGCGGGGTGGGGCTGCTCGCGGCGCAGATCGCCATCCATGACGGGGCCACGGTGATCGGCACGACGAGTGAGCAGCATTTCGAGGCGCTGCGCGGATACGGGGCGATTCCCTTGGTGTACGGACCGGGACTGGCCGACCGCGTCCGTAAGTCTGGCGGCGACATCGACGCCGCGATCGACTGTGCCGGCACCGACGAGGCGGTGGACGTCTCCCTGGAGTTGGTCGCCGACGCGGGCCGGATCGCCACGATCGTCGGGCATCCCAGGGCGGCTCCGGCAGGTGTCGTCGTCCTGGGTGGCGCCCCGAACGCCGACCCGGGCACCGAGATCAGGGCCGCCGCGCGGCTGCGTCTGGTGCAAGCCGTCACCGACGGTTGGCTGGACGTCGTGGTCGCCCGCACATTCCCGCTAGCCGAGGCGGCCGCAGCGCACCGGCTGGTCGCCGACCAGCATGCGGGTGGCAAGGTGGTGTTGATCCCTTGAACGCGGCGCCCCGTTGACCGTGTCGGCACTTCTGCTGGGCGTGGGATCGGCGGCGATCAGCCCGCCGTCGGCCGCCAACCGGCTTTCACGCCGGACCGTTCCAAGACGCCCGCTGCTGCGGCCGTCGCTGTGCGATGCAATTCGCGTTGGTCCACCCCGACAAGCCGGCCGTCCCGTTTGACCAGCCGGCCGGCGACGAGGACGTGGTCGACCGTGGAGCGTCCCGCGTGGTGGACGACGGCGGCCACCGGGTCGATCAGCGGGGTCATTGAGGCGTGTGCGGCGTCGATGATCACGAGGTCGGCCTGTTTGCCGGGCGCCAGGCTCCCGATTCGGTCAGCCTGTCCGAGCGCCCGGGCACCTTCGATGGTGGCCATGGCGAGCACGTCTCGGGCGGACGGTTCCAGATCCCATGGGTTCTGCCCGGCGTCAAGCAGCACGCGGTTCGCCTGCGCCCGCGGCAGCGCAAGCGCGAACCGCATCGCCGTGAACTGGTCGCCGCCGACCGCCATGCAGGTGTCGACGCCGATGTTCGGGCGGATGCCGGCCCTCATCAGGCGCGCGATCACGGGGTATCCGTGACCCATGTTCGCCTCGTCCTCCGGCGTCACGGTCGCCGTCACCCCGTTGTCCGCCATCACCGCCATGTCCTCGTCGGTGAGCAGGTTGCAGTGCCCGAATGTGACGTCGTCCCCGAGCAGTCCGTCAGCGGCCATTTCCCTCATCGTGGGACGTCCAGGGAAGACACCCTGTCCGTGGTGGGCGTTGATGCGCAGGCCCAGCTCCCGAGCGACCCGCCAATCCGCCGCGACGACGTGCGCCGTCGATGCGTCCGGGCCACGGGCCGCGAAGCCCAGGGTGAGTACATCCGCGTCGGAGGGGAATTGCTCACGCAGCCGGCGCACCTCCGCCTCGTTCGTGAACGTGCTGCTGCGGAACGGCGGCGCCAGGCACTCCACGTACTGCTCCATCGACCCGCCGTAGCCGAACTGGGCTCGGATGCCGGTCTCGCGCAGCGCGCGGATCAACTCGTCGGTGTGGTCGGGGCTCAGCTGGTTGTGCGACCAGTCGAAGACGGCGGTCACCCCGGAGTCGAGCGCGTCCAGCGCCCCGAGCCGGTTGCCGACGTACATGTCGTCGGCGGTGAAATGCGGGCCGATCGTGGCGAACATCGCTCCGAAGTATTGGAACAGGGACCAGTCGGAGGCCAGGCCGCGCAGCAGATTCTGGTAGAGGTGCCGGTGGGTATCGATGAACCCGGGGACCACGATGTGGTCCCTCGCGTCGATGACCTGCGCGGACGCTTCGTCCACACCGAGCTCGGGACCGATGGCGGAGATGGTGTCGCCGGTGATGAGGATGTCCCCGACGAGGTCGCCCACCCCCGGGTCCATCGAGATGATCGTGCCGCCGCGCACCAGCGTCCTGCCCGTGGACATCAGTGCTCTAGCAGCGCGTAATTGATCGGCCCCCAGGAGTTGACCCCGGCGGCGTCGACCTCCCAGGTCTTGGGGAACTGCGGAAACTCGTTGTGCCACGGGCGGGGCTCGAAGTAGCCTTTCGCCTCGTCATGGATGACGTCGAGCTGGGTGAACAGCTCGATCATGTTGCCGTCGGGGTCCTCGTGGTAGGTGAAGATGTTGTGCCCGGGCCCGTGCCGTCCGGGGCCCCACACCAGCCGGTAGTTCTCACCCGCCAGGTGGTCGAGCATCGACTGCAGGTGATTCAGGTCGCGCATCTCGTAGGCGATGTGGTGCATTCCCGAACGGGTCGAGGAGGCCATGAAGTTCGCGGCGTGGTGGTCGGCGTTGCAGCGCAGGAACACGAAGAAGTCACCGATCGTGTCCGACCACTTGAATCCCAGGAGGTCCTGGTAGAAGCCCTGGAGGACGTCCAGCTGCGGCACGAACGCGGCGACGTGGCCGAGTTTCGTCGGCCGCACGGTGGTGTAGCCCTCGACGCCTGACGACGACTGCCCCGAGTAGAGGTGCAGCGGGATGCCGGTCCCGGGCTCGGTGAGCACGAGGACGTCGGGCGTGGAGGGCGCGATGTCGGTGCGCCGGGCGACGTCGATGCCCGCCTCGCGCAGCTTGGTAGAGGTGAAGTCGAGGTCCTCGAAGACCTCGTAGCCCACGAAAGACCGGGCCTTCGCCTCGCCGGCCCGCCGGACGACGACCGAGTGGTGGTCGAAGCTCGTCGTCAGGAACGCCTCGTCGTTCGTGCGGTCCACCAGCACGAAGTCGAGGACTTTCGTGTAGTAGTCGACGAGACGGTCGACGTCGTGGGTTTCGAATCCGACGTAGCCGAGTTTCGAGACCCGGACGGTGCTGGTGTCTGTCATGTCGATCATCTCCTTCGGTGATGTGAACAGCGGTGCAGGGTGCGGCTCGCGGACCTGCTCGGGGGCTCGTGTGGTGGCTAGTGGCCGACGTGCAGCAGGACGCGCCCGACGTTCCCGCCGGCCTCGACGTACCGGTGGGCCTGCGCGACGTCGTCGAGGGCGAACGTCCGGTCGATCACGCTGCGAAATCCCCGGCCCGCTTCTTCGAAGGCCTGGCGTGCGCTCGCGAGTGTGCCGGTGCGCACCCCGATGATCCGCTGGCTCATCGAGTACAGACGCTGCAGGTTCACCGGGGCCTGCGCCCCGAGGAAGGCTCCGGAGGTGACCACTGCACCTCCCGGCTCGAGGGTGGCGAGGGAGGCTTCCCAGCCGGCGTGGGCGCCGAGATTGTCGACGATCAGCGTGGCGCCCGCTCCGCCGAACGCCTCCCGCGCGTCGGCAGCGAACGTGGGGGAGGAGCAGTCCAGAACGTGGGTGAACCCGAGCTCGCGCAGCCGCTCTCGCTTCGCGGCGCTGCGTGAGGTCACCAGGACATCGGCGCCGAGATGCAGTGCCAGCAGGGCCGTCGTGGATCCTAGTGCGCTGCTGGCGCCTTGCACGAGGACCCGCGACCCCGGGCCGACCCCGCCGGCTTTCGTGAACTGGTTCATGGCCACGGCGCCGGCCAGGACCACGGCCACGGCGTCATCGGAGGCCATGTCGTCGGGGAGCAGCAGAAGGTTGCGGGCGGGGACCACCGAGTATTCGGCGTCGGCGCCGGGACGGTGCGTGCCGATGACTTCGGCGTTCGGGGAAAGTTCGGGCAGTCCTGCGCGGTTCCACTCGTCGTCGGGTGCGAGAACGAAGGGGAAGACGGCGACCCGCTGGCCCACACGCACGGCGCCGCCGTCCGTGTGCCCGGCGCCAGCGACCTCTGCACCCAGCGCGACCACCGTCCCGGCGTGTTCGGCACCCAGGAGGTGGGGGAAAGTGAAGCTCGCGTACGGGTGTTTGCCGGCGCGGGCGGCCACATCGAGCAGGCGTCCGACGCTGACGGCGTCGACCCTCAGCAGCGCCTCCCCGGGCCCGGGTGTCGGGGTGGGCATCGAGGCGGGTCGCAGCACTTCGGGAGGGCCGAACTCGCGCAGCGGGACCGCTGTCATCGTGTCGGGGACGCCCATCTCGGGCTTCATCGCCGGCTCCGCCTGTGTCGTCATCGGGCCACGACCGGGTTGGTCAGAGCGCCGACTCCTTCGATTTCGGCGAGCACGACGTCACCGGCTTTGAGGAAGTCACCCCGCGGCATCCCGACGCCCGCCGGGGTTCCGGTGAGGATCACGTCACCGGGCTCGAGGGTCATCAAGGAGCTCGCCGCTGCCACCAGCCGGTTGACGTCCACGATGATCTGGGCGGTCGAGGAGTCCTGTTTGACCACCCCGTTGACCGCCAGCCGCAGCGCGAGGGCTCCCGTGGACACCTCCCACTCCGGCACGATTCCCGGCCCGAGGGGACAGAAGGTGTCGAGCGCCTTGTGCCGCACCCAGTCCCAGCCGAACGCCGGCGACACCGCACCGGGGCGGGGGAACAGACCGCGCGCCGAGATGTCGTTGGCGACGGCGTATCCGGCAATGTGGTCGCGGGCGTCCGCCGCCTCGACGTTCGCACAGCGGTCGCTGATCACGACGGCGAGCTCGATCTCCCAGTCGACGTTCGCGTCTGGGACGTCCGGCAGCACGATGTCGGCTCCTTCGCCGACCACCGTAGTGCTCGCCGGCTTGAGGAAGAAGAACGGCTCGGAGTCCGGATCGGGTCTGCCGGTGCCCATCTCGGCAGCGTGGTCGTAGTAGTTGGCCCCGGCGCAGATGACTTTGCCCGGGTAGGTCAGCGGCGCCAGCAGAACCGCATCGGGCACTGGAACCAGCCCGCCGACGTCGAGCGCCCGCAGCGCAGGTGCCCACCGGTGCCAGTCAGCGAGCACTTCCATCAGCGAGGACGGCCAGTCCTGCGGTGCCTGGTAGACGACGCCGGCCGACCGGATGCCCACCGCTGTGCGCCCGTCACTCGCGCGCCGGTGCTGCACGAGCATGATCCGTGGTTCACGCATACATCTCTCCCTTGAGATAGGACGCCTGACGCCCAACCGTTCGCTTCGGACAAATGCCGACACGCTGACACGTCACGCATCAGCCGGCGGTCTCGACGACGTAGTCCCCGGCCTTGCCGGCCGGGTCCCATCCGGGGCTGTACCGGCGCCGCAAGTCGATGGACGCCTGAACACCTGCCACCAGGTCGCGCTCGTCCCCGACCAGCCCCCCAGGCGCCAGAATGCCTGCCGCGCCGAGCTGCGCGACCTGTTCGGCCCATCCCCGCCGGATCAGAGCTTGCGTAACGGCCGCAACACCGCCGGAGACGAGCTGCGAGCGGGAGTCCGCCAACGCCTGGAGGTAGCGCTCGGCGCCCGGAGAGGACGCCTCGGCCCGCGCGGCGATGACCGCGGCGGTCAGCAGGTCGGGGAGCACTGCGCGGTGGCCGCCGAGCATCTGGGCGCCGCTCGCGGCGGCGACCGCGTCGAACGGCGTGTGCAGCGTCGTGCCGTCGATGCGGCCTTCCTGCAGGGCGTCGAGCCGCTGCTTGGTGCCCCCGACCGCGACGAGGTCGGCATCGGTGTAGCCGACCTCGCGGTCGTCGAGGATGGCACGGAGTACGAACGCGAAAGCGCTGTGGGCGTCGTCGACGCCCCACCGGCGGTTCCCGTCACCAGCTCCGCGGCGCGCGTAGACGACGAGTTCCCCGATCCCCTCCCCGGCCAGCACCACCGGGTCTCGGTTGCGCCCGCGCAGGAGGTGGTCGGGAGAGGTGTGCATCACGGTTAACTCCCCTGAGTCCCACAGCTGCAGCTGCTGGTCGGAGGATCGCACCTCCACGACATCCACCTGGACATCGTGGGCGGCGAAGATGCCCTGGTCGGCAGCATTCCAGACGTGCACCGACGCGGCGCTGGGGAAGATCCCGGTGGTGACCTGCAGCGCCCGGCTCACGACTGCAGCGCCGGGTAGCGGGGCTCGGGGACGGGCGTCCACCAGCGCTCGATACCCAGGTCCGTGGCAATCGCATTCGCGGCGTTGTACCCGGGTGCCGCGGTCACCGCGCCGCCGGGGTGACTGCTCGCGGCACACAGGTAGAGGCCGTCGACCGGAGTGCGGTACTGGGACAGCTGGGGGATCGGGCGGTTCACCCCGTTCTGCTTCGGCAGGTAGGCGCCGAGATGATGGCTGCCGCGGACCATGGAGATGTCGTAGCGCTCGGTGTCGAGCGGCGTGTAAAGGGCCTTCGCCAGCACGACGTCGTCGGTGAGGTTGGGGGCGTACCGACGCCACTGCGACAGGATGTCCTCGGCGATCTCTTCGCGGCGGCGGTCCCAGTTGTTCGCGTCACCGTCCAGGGCGTAGGGCGCCCAGGGCCACCAGAAAGCGCTGTGCTTGCCGGCCGGGACGACGCTCGGGTCGAAAAGGCTGGCGCCGGCGCCGTTTCCCGCGAGCTTCGTGGGCAGCTTGTTCTGGTGGATGTCCTCGAACATCCGGTTGATCTCCGCCCCGGTGTTGACGCCGAACATGGGCATGTAGGCGCGGTCGACGTCGGCGTCGAACGCAGTCGCGGCGTAGTGGGGCCGGGCGTTCAGCGCCAGGTGCAGCGTGACCAGCGCGTGCTTGGCGGGCTCGTAGGCGTGCAGGCCCGCCACGATCGCGGCGTCGAAGTTGTGCTCCCCGGCGATTCGGATCGTCTGGGCGGCGTCGACGCCGCTGGCGACGAACCGGCGGGCCCGCAGTTGTCGGCCGTCGGCCAGGGTGACGCCGGTCGCGCGCCCGTCGCTGACGTCGATGCGCTCGACGTGGGCGCCGGTGATAAGAGTTCCACCGAAGTCCTCGACAGCACGCTTGAGTGCGTAGGCGACCGAGATAGCACCGCCCACGGGCAGGCCGATGTTGGTCAACCGGGAGAAGATCCGCGGGAAGGCGATTCCCGAGCCGGGCACGTTCTCCTGCGCGAGTGCGTGCATGAACGTCTTGAACAAGATGCTGATGTGCTCGTCGGAGAAGTCGCGGTCGACAGCGTCGTGCAGCGTCAGCGGGCCGTAGGAAAGGAACTCCCGGCCCAGGTCTCCGGTGACCCGCTCGGCGATCTGCGTCGGCGAGAGCGGCGCGTTGTATTGCATCTGACCGGCCAGGTCGTGCAGCTCGTGCGAGTAGATCCGGGTCATCTCCAGGAAGCGGTCGGCGTCCTTTCGGCTGAACCGCGCGAACGAGGCTGCCGTCTTCTCGGGGTCCCGGTGGATGGTCACCGCCGTGTCGTCGTCGAAGATCATCGCGTACTGCACCTGGGGGTAGATGTAGCTCAGGCCATAGCGCGCGAGATTGAGGTCGGTGGGTACCGGGCCCTCGGCCAGGAGGTGGTAATTGGAGTGCGTGCTGTGCTTGAACCCCGGGAGGGTCAGCTCTTCCGTGGCGCAGCCGCCACCCATCTCCGGGTTGCGCTCGACCACCGCCACACTCAACCCGGCGCGGGCGAGATACGCCGCGGTGGTCAGCCCGTTGTGGCCGCCACCCACGATGATGCCGTCGAACTCCTGCATGACTACTCCTCGTCGTTGATGTCGATGACGATGCGACCGAAGACCGCGTTGTTGGCGATCGCGTCGAACGCGTCGTTGAGCTTCTCCAGGGGGAAGGTCGCGCCCAGGTAGACGGCGACCTTCTCCTGCACGAGGAGGTCCAGGGATGCCGCGATCTCGGCCCGGCTGGTGTTGCGGGTGCCGAGGATCGACTTCTCGTTCGAGATGAAGTCGGTCGCGACGAACGTGCCGCCGGAGTTCCGGCCGGCGCCGGCTATCACCAGGGTGCCTCCCGTGCCGAGCGCGTCCAGGCCCATCGCGACGGTGGTGGGAAGGCTCACGAAATCGATCACGGTGTCCAGCGGTCGGCCGGCGGCCGCCCGAAGGTCGGCTCCCGTCGTGGTTTCGTCCACCGTGACCAGGACATCGGCGATGCCGAGGTCCTCGAGAGTCTTCATCTTCACCGCTGAGGTGTCGATGGCGACGACCCGTGCGCCGAACGCCCGCGCCATCGACACCATGTGGACGCCGATGCCGCCTCCCGCGCCGATGACGCCGACGGTCTGGCCGGGCACGATCCGGGCCCGCTCACGGGCCGCGTGGTAGGGAGTGGCCAGCGCGTCGGAGGCGACCCCGGCGATTCGCAGGACCAGGCCGTCCGGGACCTTCACGAGGTTGCGGGCCGGGACGCTCACGTAATCGGCGAACGCGCCGTCCCGGACTGCCCCGAGAAACCCGGCGAAGTTCTCGCAGAGCTGCTCGCGTCCACCGGCGCACCACCGGCAGAGGCCGCAGTAGAGGTTGAACGAAGCTGTCACGCGGTCACCGGGCTGCCACCCGGTGACGCCGGCACCCAGCGCGGCCACCGTCCCACCGAACTCGTGGCCCATGATGCGGGGCACCTCGCCCCCGAGACGGCCAGCGCGGACGTGCATCAGCGTCAGTCCCGCTCCGGTGGCGGCGACCCGCACGAGCACGTCTCCACCGGCGGGCGCAGGCACGGGGACCTCCTCAAGATGGAACGGCCCGTCCCACTCCCGCAGCACCATCGCGCGCATGGTTTCCGGAACCCCGGCCATCGCGGCGCTCATCGGGACGTCGCCTCGGCGACGGGGCCCCAGACCGGCACGGGCGCCGATCCGGAGAGGAACCTGATGTTCTTCGGGCGGGTGAACTCGTGCAGCGTCTCGACCCATCCCTCGCTGCCGAAACCGCTGTCCTTCACGCCACCGAACGGAGACCCGAGCAGCGCCCCCCGGAAGTAGTTGTTCACGAAGACCATCCCAGCCTCCAGCGCCCGGGCGCACCGGTGGGCGCGCTCGGCGTCGGCCGTGAAGACCGCGGCGGTCAACCCATAGGCTGTGCCGTTGGCTATCTCGATAGCTTCGGCTTCGGTGTCGAACGGCAGCAGCGCGGCGACCGGCCCGAAGATCTCCTCCTGGGCGATCCGCATCGTGGCTGTGACATCAGCGAAAACTGTCGGTGGTACCCAGAAGCCGCCGCTCAGCGCAGGATCGTCGGGGACCGTGCCCTGATGCACCAGACGCGCACCTTCCTGCGTACCGATGTCGATGTAGGAGAGCACCCGGTCGCGCTGACGCGCATCGACCATCGGCCCGATCGCGACGGTGGGGTCGGTGCCGGCGCCGACCTTCAGCTGCGCCGTCGCAGCGACGAACCGTTGCGTGAACTTCTCGTACACCCCCCGCTGCACGAGGATGCGGGCGGTGGAGGTGCATGCCTCACCCTGGTTGAAGAACATTCCCTCCAGAGCCGAGTCCAGCGCAATGTCCAGGTCGGCGTCGTCGAACACGAGCAGGGCGTTCTTGCCCCCCAGCTCCATCGTGGGCAGGGTTAGCGTCTTGGCCGCCGCCGCCATCACCGACCGGCCGGTTCCCGGTGCACCGGTGAATGTGATCCGGCCGAGCCCGGTGTGGGCGGCCAGCGCAGGGCCGGCGTCGGGGCCGGGCACGGCGCTCACGACGCCGGGTGGAAAGACCTCGGCAGCTAGCTCCACCAGCCGCAGCACGGTCAGCGGCGCTTGGTCGCCGGGCTTCACCACGACCGTGTTGCCCGCCGCCAGGGCCGGTGCACACTTGGCAGCGAAGTGGATGGGCGGCCAGTTGAACGGCAGGATCGCGCCGACCACGCCGTAGGGTTCCCGCACGATGTGCGTCTCGATCGGGCCCTGGTCGAGCAGGGTCCCGGTGAGCGTCTCGACGAGCCCGGCGAACATCTCGAACGCCATGTGCGCGTAGGTGACGTCGAAGGCCAGGGCATCGCGTTCGGGTTTGCCGTTCTCCGCCGACTCCAGGGCGGCGAGCTCGCCGGCGTGCTCACGGATGACCGCAGCGAACTGACGCAGGACGGCTCCTCGTCGCCGGGGGGTCAGCGCGGCCCACCCGGTGCCGGCCCGGGCCGCTGCGCGCACCGCCTCGTCGACGTCCGCGGCGGTGCCAGACACGACGTCGGCGATCTTGTGGCCCGTCGCTGGGTCCAGCACTTCGAAGGTTTCGGAGCGGCCGCCGGTGCGGGCGTCGGCGGACGATGGGTGATCGGCCCCCGACACGACCCAGCGTGTGGGGAGATGGAGGTCCTTGATCGTCATGGTCATCGCTCGTTCTCGCAATCTGTTCGTCGTGTGTTCGCGTCGAACTGTTCGTCGTGTGCTCGCGTCGAGCGGCCGCGGCTCGACAGGCTCCAGGGCGCGGAGTTGGCGCGGCGCCTGGCCTCTGGTCCGTCGGCGCACTCGGCGTTGGGGACGTGCCTGCAGTAAACCCGGTCAAGTACTGCGGGATCGACCGTCATCCGCCCCGAGACGCTTGACGTAGGGGGCCCGCTGGTCCAGCGCCGACTCCTGGGACCGGCGACCGCTGGGCGCTGACCAGGAGCACGCAATTCTGGACCATCCGGCCGTTCCGGGTGATGTGGCGACGTCTGGCGGTGCGAACGTTCTCGGCAAGTCGCGGTCCGCTGACCGGAGCCGTACTGTAGCCGGCTATTCAGCTCAGGTGGGGCAAAACCCTAAGCCGTGCAACCCGTCTGATGGATTTCGACGGGGCCACCTCCGAGCCGCTGTTCGTCGCCTCATAGATGACGGGCCGGACTGCGCATCAGAAGTGCACAAGCGCCGAACGTCGAATGGGCTCGTTCGGCCGGCCGAACAGGGCTGTCGTCGGTTGCTGCGTGGCGATAATGTTGGACCGTGCGGTCGTCGCACCGAACGAACGGACTGCCATGACCGCACTGAGCCGAGCACCGTCTCGAGTCGAAGCCGACATGCTGGGAGACCTGTTCGCGAGTGCCCCCGAGGGCATCGCAGTGTTGGACGCGGGGCGGCAGTGCCGCTATGTCAACGCCGCTGGCGCCGGCATCCTTGGCATCCCGCCGGAGGCGCTGCCCGGCGCGGAGCTGATGCTTGACGCGCAGGGTCGGCTGCACTGGGCGGAATGGCCGATCGTGGTAGCCGACGAGCCGTGGGTCGCGGTCGCGTTTCGCGAGGCCGACCGTATCGACCGGCACCAACAGCAATTGGCTGCATTTGGCCGCACCGCGGCGCGCGTGGCTTTGGTCGGACCGGTCGAGGAGGTGCTGGACCGGGTGGCTGAAGAGGCGCGCGAGGCTACTGCGGCCCGGGCGTGCTCCATCATCCTGCGCGACGGGGAGGGATTCGATGCGAATCTGGTGGGCATCGCCGGACATGAGGGGAGCTACCTTTCGCGGTTGCTGGTGGGGCTCGGCGAGGGGGCCCCGTTGGCTACGCTGGAAGCCTTCACCTCCGGTCGGCCGGCACGCCGTAGTCATTTGCAACAGCTGATCAAGGTCAAACCGGAATACGGATTACTGGTTGATTCCGCCGAAACGGCCGGCTGGACCGATATCGTCGCTGTCCCGATGGTGGTGCAGGAACAGACTTTGGGAGTCCTCACCACTTTCTTCGGTCAGGAGCAGTCGCCTTCCGACGAGGATGTCGCTTTCCTGGTGGCCATGGCCGATCAGTGCGGAGTGGCCGTTCACAATTCCCGCTTGTTCGCCGAGGTACAGGCAGCGGCAGCAGTGGAGCAGCGGCACCGCTGGGCTCATGACCTGCACGATTCGGTGTCGCAGTCGTTGTTCTCGCTGGTATTGCAGACCCGTGCCCTACGCCTCGCGGCCCGGCGGGCCGGGCCGTCCGGTGCCGGCCAGGTGGCGGACGGTCTGGAGCGGCTGGAAACCCTGGCCGAGGGTATGCAGGCGGAAATGCGTGCGCTGATGACCGAACTCCGGCCAGGCGTGGGGGATGAACCGCTCGGTGCGGCAGTGAGCAGGCTTGCGCGGGAGATCCAGGAGCAGACCGGACTCCAGATCGCCCTGCACATCCCGACGAACGAACCGGATCTCAGCGGCTTCGTGAGGTCGGAGGTGTATCGGGTGGTTCGGGAGGCGGTGCACAACACCGTCAAGCACGCCGGCGCCACCCGGTTGTCGGTGAGCGTGACGACCGAACCCGAGGGCGGACTGACGGTGGATGTGGTCGATGACGGCCATGGCTTCGATGCCGGGCGACCGAACCCGGGCCACCTGGGCCTGTGGAGCATGCGGGAGCGCGCCGAGCGACTGGGTGGCGCCTGCGTAGTGTCCAGTTCGCCGGCCGGCAGCCGAGTGCACATCACCGTGCCCGGTCGGCGCGGCGGCCCAGGCGGGTCTGCGCGGTGAGAACCGAACCTGCGGAACGGATCCGGGTGTTCATCGTCGACGACCACGCCTTCGTGCGGCTCGGACTGCGGTCTTTCTTCGATGAGCTGGACGGTGTCGAGGTCGTGGGTGAAGCGGCCGATGGCCGCGCTGCCATCGACGAGCTGATGGTGCTAGCTACTCGTCAGGCGTTACCGGACGTCGTCCTGATGGATCTGCAGATGCCTGAGCTGGACGGGGTGGGCGCCACCGCGCACATCACCGAACGTCATCCCGGTGTCCGGGTCGTCGCGCTCACCAGCTACGCCGACGTGGACCGGGTGCGCGCAGCGCTCCGCGCGGGAGCGGTGGGATACGTCCTCAAGGACGCCGGGCCGGACGACCTGCTCACTGCGGTCGAGGCCGCGTACCGGGGGTTGATGTCCATCGATGCGACGCTGACCCGCAAACTGGCCGAGCCGGCGGCGCCGCTCTCGGTCGGCGCGGCGACGCTGACCAATCGGGAATGGGAGGTGCTCGCTCTGGTGGGCCAGGGCAGGTCGAACCAACAGATCGCAACGGCCCTGGTGGTCACCGAGCGCACGGCTCGTACCCACGTGTCCAATGTGCTGACCAAGTTGGGGTTGGCCTCCCGAACCCAGGCGGCGTTGTGGTTCGCCCATCATGGGAGCTCCCGGAGCCGGTGAATCCGCGGGCTCGGGCCTCGGTATTACTTTGGGGGCGCGATCAGTTGATGCTGGCGGCCCTGAAGGACGCCGGCGGAGATGAGAAGTCAGCGTCCAATCGGTCGAGTGAGCAGGTCAGAGGGTGTGCCGTCGAATCCTGCTGCGTTCTTGAGCCGTCACGACGCGGAGATTTGATCGATCGGCTCCGCGCCAGGTTCCTACGTCTTTCGTCTCAGGTCGGATGACGGTCGATATTTTGGGCGGGACGAACTTGACTGCAAGTGGCGCTCGTCGGCGACGGCAAGAAGGCAGTAGCGGCCGCCGGTTTCGTCTAGGAGCAATGGTCTCCTCGCGCGGAGGCAGTCGGTGCCGGTGCCGGATGTGACGACGTCGACGAGTTGATCTGGTGATCGAAGGTCCTCGTCGAAAGGCTCTGCAGGTAGGGAAGGAGCGCGACGATGCGGCTTGTCACGATTGAATCAGGCACCGGAGGAGGGGTTTCCGGTGTGCAGTTGTCCGACGGCGCAGTCGTGCTGGCATCAGCTGCGCTGGGAGCCGAGCATCCGGGTACGGTCGCGGGCCTGTTCCGTGCCGGACCGAAAATGCTGCGCCGGCTCGACGAGGCCGCACAGGCGGTCGCCGCCGATCGAGAACTGGCAGTGGCGCAGGGCAGTCTGGTCGCCGCCGCCGACGCGAGGCTGCTGGAACCGATGGGCGAGCGAGTGCTGTTGATCTGCGCCGGCGCCAACTACCGCGCGCACCTGGCCGAGATGGGGGAGGACGTTCCGGAGAAGGCCGCCTATTTCGCCAAGAGCCCGAATTCAATCGTCGGCACCGGCCATCCCATTTACCTCCCGCGGGCGTTCCCCGACCAGGTCGACTGGGAAGGCGAGCTTTGCTTCGTATTCGGCAAGGATTGTCATGACGTCAAGGCCGCGGATGCCTGGGACTACATCGGCGGCTTCACGTTGCTCAATGATGTCTCGGCACGGGATAATTTTCCGCCGATCATGTCGGCGAAGACGCCGATCGAAGGGCGTTGGGCCTGGACCGACATGTTGCTGGGCAAACAATTCCCGACTTTCGGTCCGCTCGGCCCTGCCGTCGTCACCGATGACGAAATCGGCGACCCGGAAACGATGCGACTGCAGACGATCGTCAACGGCGTCGTCATGCAGGACGCCCCGATCTCGGACCTGGCAGTCGGTATTCCGGCGTTGGTCGAGCAATTCTCCCGCTACTACAGCTTCCAGGCCGGCGACATCATCAGCACCGGCACACCGTCGGGCGTCGGGTTCGGACACCGGCCGCCCATCTTCCTCAAGAATGGAGACACCGTGACAGTCACGATCGAACAAATCGGCTCCCTGACCAACTCCGTCGTCGGGCAGTCGGCGGGTGGTCGGCGATGACCGCCACCGAACCTCGCACCGACGCGTCCACCTACGCCGATCTCGAACGCCTGTCATCGGCTCCGCTGTGGCGGCACTACGGGAACCTGTTCCCCCCGGAACCGGTCCGTCGAGCCGTTCCGCACCTGTGGTCCTACAACGAGCTGCGGCCGGCGGCGCTGCACTTCTCCGAGACGTTGTCGTTGGAGGAGGCCGAAAGACGGGTGCTGATGCTCGTCAACCCGGCGCTGAAGGACCCGCCGGCGACGGTGAGCACCATGTTCGCCGGTATCCAGATCCTGATGCCCGGTGAGACCGCTCAGGCACACCGGCACGCCAGCAACGCGTTTCGTTTCGTGATCGAAGGCGAGGGTGCGTTCACCACGGTCAACGGAGAACGGCTGCACATGGCGCCGGGCGACCTGCTGATCACCCCGGGCTGGCACTGGCACGACCACACCCACGTTTCCCGCGGCCCGATGATGTGGCTGGACGGGCTCGACTTCCCGCTGGTCAACAGCCTGGACGCGGCCTTCTTCGAGCTGTTCGACACCCGGCTGCAGCCGATCACCAAGCCGGACGACGTCTCCACCCGACAGTTCCTGCACGGCCGGCTCAACCCCATCTGGCAGCCGCCGTCCCAGCGGGTATCCCCGATCGGCAACTACACCTGGACCGAGACGCAGCGGGCCCTGGCCGGGATCGCCTCCGACGCGGTCGGCAGCGCATCCGAAGGTGTGGTGCTGGAATACAGCAACCCGTGGACCGGTGGTGCGGTCCTGCCCACCATGTCGTGCCGGATCGCCCGTCTGCCATCAGGTTTCGACGGTGCCGTGCGCCGCCAGACGGCCAGCACCATCTACCACGTGGTGTCCGGGTCGGGCAGCACGGAGGTGGGCGGAACCCGGCTGGACTGGTCGGACAAGGACATCTTCTGCGTGCCCAGCTGGGAGCCCTACCGCCACATCGTCCCGAAGGGGAGTGATGCCATCGTCTTCTCCTACACCAACGAGCCGGTGATGCAGGCCCTGGGTCTGTATCGCGAGCAATGGTCATGACCGCAATCACCACCGGTGAAGAGATGCCAGCCGCAACCGGAATCGACCGAACAGGGGACCGACGATGCGACTGATGGTGTTCGACAACGGCCGGCTGGGTGCCGTGGACGGCGACGAGGTCGTCGAGTTGTCGGGCGGCCCGGGTATGGCCGCCGGGAACGACGACCGCGGCCCGCTGCACGCCCTGATCGCGAGCGGCGCGCCGCTGCCTACACCGTCCGGCCCCCGTCACCGGCTGGCCGACGTGCGCATCGAGGCACCGCTGCCGCTACCGGGCAAGATCATGGGCGCGCCGGTGAACTACGTCGACCACCAGCAGGAGATGAACGAGCCGACCACCATCGCCGGCCTGGGCGTCTTCCTCAAAGCACCGACCTCGGTGCTGGCGCCGGGCGGCACGGTGGTCCTGCCCTACACCGACACCCGGACCGACCAGGAGGCCGAACTCGCAGTGGTGATCGGGCGCCGGGCGCGCCATGTGGCGGCGGCGGACGCGCTCGACTACGTCTTCGGATACACCTGCGCGCTGGACATCTCTGTCCGGTCGACCGAAGACAGGTCGACCCGCAAGTCGTTCGACACCTTCACCCCGCTCGGCCCTTGGATCACCACGGCCGACGAGGTCGGCGACCCTTCGAAGCTGCGGCTGCGGGGATGGGTCGGCGAGACGCTCCGGCAGGACGCCTACACCGGGGACATGATCTTCGACGTCCCGGCCCTGATCGCCTACGCCAGTTCGGTGATGACGCTGCTGCCCGGCGATGTGATCATCAGCGGCACCCCGGCCGGCGTCGGACCGCTGACCGACGGCGACTCGGTGGTGGTGGAGATCGAACGGGTGGGCCGACTGGCCGTCGAGGTCTCCGGCGCGGCCGCCGTGCCCTACGCGCAGCGTCCCGGCCGGCGTCAGGCCGTGCCGGCGTGAGCACCGCCGCGCTGGGCAGAACCGGGTCGGTGCAGACCGGGCTGACCCCGTGGCCAACGGAACTGGCGGAACGCTACCGGCGACTGGGCTACTGGAAGGGCGTGCCCATCGGGGCGGCCCTCGCCGCAGCGGCCCTCCGTCGACCGGATCACCTCGCGTTGGCCTCCGGCGCGGAAAGTTGGACCTACCGCGAGCTGGTGGCAGCGGTGGACCTGCTGGGCGCGCGGCTGCTCGACGCCGGCCTGGTCCGCGGTGACGCCTGCGTCATCCAGCTGCCCAACGAGGCCGAGTTCGTCGTGCTCACCCTGGCGTGCCTGCGCATCGGCGTGGTGCCGGTGATGGCACTGGCCCAACACCGGCGGATCGACATCGAGCACCTGCTGCTGACCACCGGCGCGGTGGCCTACGCCTCCCCGGTGCTGCACCGGGGATTCGACCACCGCGAACTGGTCGCCGAGGTGGCCGTGGCGGTGCCCGCGCTGCGGCACGTGCTGGTCAGCGGTGCAGAACGGGTCTGGCACGGCGAGACCGACCTGTCCCGGCACTGCCGCCTGGTCGGCGACGTCGCGACGGCGACCGCACAGGTGGAGACCGACCCGCCCACCGCCGACGAGATTGCGGTGCTGCTGCTGTCCGGCGGTACCACCGGTCGGCCGAAGCTGATCCCGCGTACTCACGACGACTACGTCTACAACATGGAGCTGACCGCCGCGGCCTCGCACACCGGGCCTGACAGCGTCTACCTCGCCGCGCTGCCTGCCGGACACAACTTCACCCTCGGATGCCCCGGCATTCTCGGCACCCTGCTCGCCGGCGGCACGGTGGTGATGGCCGGGTCCCCGTCGCCGGACGTAGTGTTCCCGCTGGTCGAACGCCACCGGGTGACCCACACCGCCGTGGTGCCGGCGGTCGCGCACCGCTGGGCGGAAGCCGCACCCGGCAGCGGCGCCGACCTCTCCAGCCTGCGGGTGCTCGCCGTCGGCGGCTCCCGGCTGGCGGCAGCGCTCGGTCGCCGCATCGAGCCTGCCCTGAAGGTGCGGCTGCAACAGGCGTTCGGCATGGCCGAGGGCCTGGTCAACTTCACCGCGCTGGACGACCCCGACCAGGTCCGGTTCGAGACGCAGGGACGGCCGCTGAGCCCGGCCGACGAGATCCGCATCGTCGACGAGAGCGGCGCGGACGTGGCCGAAGGCGCACCCGGGGAACTGATCACCCAGGGGCCCTACACGATTCGCGGCTACTACCGGGCGCCGGAGACGAACCGGCGCTGCTTCACCCCGCAGGGGTGGTACCGCACCGGCGACGTGGTGCGTCGGGTCGCCGGCAACCTCGTGGTGGAGGGCCGGACCAACGACATCATCAACCGCGGCGGCGAGAAGATCTCGGCCGAGGACGTGGAGAATCTGTCCTACTCCCACCCGGATGTGGCGTCCGCCGCGGCCGTGGCCGCACCGGACCCGGTGCTCGGCGAGCGGGTGTCGCTGTACGTCGTCCCCCGGGGCACGGCGCAACCGTCCCTGGAAGAGGTCCGCGCCACCATGACGGCCGCCGGGGCCGGAACCCACAGCCTGCCTGAAATCCTGGTGCTCGTCGCCGAACTCCCGACGACCAACGTCGGCAAGATCGACAAGAAGGCGCTGCGGGCCGATGCCGCGCTGCGCGCGGCCGAGAACCCGACCGGGAAGCG
The DNA here is from genome assembly GCA_964242105.1 of uncultured Nakamurella sp. Classification (GTDB taxonomy): domain Bacteria; phylum Actinomycetota; class Actinomycetes; order Mycobacteriales; family Nakamurellaceae; genus Nakamurella. The sequence goes on from CAXTBG010000025.1 coordinate 20,758, forward strand.
GCCATGACGCGGATCGCCGTCCTCGGCGGCGGCCCGGCCGGGCTGCTGACCGCAGCGCTGATCCGCGAACGCCGGCCGGACATCCAGATCGACCTGCTGGAGCGGAACGCCGCCGACCAGTCCGTCGGCTTCGGTGTCGTCTTCTCCGCCGGGAAACTGGCCCGGCTCGGCCGGGCCGACGCCCGACTGGCCGCCGAAGTGGGTGCGCACGGACGCAGCTGGACCAACATCGACGTATCGCTGAAGTCAGAGACGGTGTCCTGCCACGGCCTGGGCTTCTCCTCCATCGCCCGGCGCCGGATGCTGGACCTGCTGCAGGCCAGAGCCGCGGAGGCCGGTGTCGCCCTGCACTTCGGCGCGGATGCGGACCCGGCGGCGTTGCTGGCCGAGTACGACCTGCTGATCGGGGCCGACGGGGTCGCCAGCCGCACCCGGGCCCTGTTCGCCGAACAATTCGCGCCCTCTGTCGAGGTGGCCCACGCCCGGTACATCTGGTTCGGTGCTGCCCGGGCACTGCCGTCGATGACGTTCTTGTTCGAACGCAGCGATGCGGGCTGGTTCGCCGCCCACGCCTACCCCTTCGACGACTCGACCAGTACCTTCCTGATCGAGACGGACGACGCCACCCTGCGCCGGGCCGGCCTCGGCGAATACTCCGCCAACCCCCAGGACGGCAGCGACGAGGCCAGCCGGCTGACCATGCAGGCGTTGTTCGCCGCCCAGCTGGGCGGCGCGGAGCTGCTGTCGGTGAACTCCCGGTGGCTCAACTTCCGGACCCTTCGCACCGCGTCCTGGTCACACGGACGGGCGGTCCTACTCGGCGACGCGGCGCACACGGCGCACTTCTCCGTCGGTTCGGGCACCACCATGGCACTCGAGGACGCGTTGGTGCTCGCCGACGAGGTGAGCCGGACCGGTACCGCCGCGGAACTGCCGGCCGCGTTGGCCAGCTACGAGCAGCGCCGCCGGCCCGGGGTCGCCACCATCCAAAACGCCGCGACATCGAGCATGGCGTGGTGGGAGAACTTCGGCAGCTACACCGATTTCGAACCGCGGCAGTTCGCGGTCAACTTCCTCACCCGCAGCGGCCGGGTCTCCTTCCGCACGCTCGACCAGGGCGACCCGGCGTTCGGCGCGCAGACCCTGCGGTGGTTCGGCCTGCCCGACTGGCCGGCCGCCCTCCACCAGCCGTTCGAGGTCGAGGGGGCGAGCATCCCCAGCCGGGTGCTACCCGCCTCGGACGTCACCGACGCCGCCCCCTCGAGGCGGTGGATCACCGCGCCGGAAGCGCCGGCCGCCGTGCACGCGGTGATCGACGAACTGCGGCAGGCTGATCCGCGTCCTTCGCTGCTGGTGATCCGGCGCGCCGGGCCGGGCGCAGCCGAGAATACCGCCGCGCTGCTGCTCGGCGAGCTGGCGCGGCTCCAGCTGGGCGTGGCCGTCGCGCTGGTCATGGAGGAGTCGGGCGAGCGCCCGAGCGGGTCCGACGCACCGTTCGACGCCGAACTGGCCGCCACGCACATCCTGGCCGGCCGCACCGACCTGATCGTCCTTGTCGACCCGGCGACGATCGCCGTTCCAGCCGGGACCGGACCAGCGGTCGCGGTGCACAGTCCACTATCGATGACGGCAGGAATCCGATGAGCCTGGACCAACTGTTCGCACCTTCGTCCGTCGCCGTCGTCGGCGCTTCCGCCGACCCGGCGAAGGCCGGTTTCGCGATGCTCGCCGCGCTCGCCGGTGCGCCGCGCCTCCATCCAGTCAACCCCCGCGGAGGCGACATCGACGGCCGGGCGGTGTACACCCGGATCGGGGACATCCCCGAACGGGTCGACCTGGCCGTGCTGGTGGTGCCGCCGGCCGCAGTACCCGGCGTCCTGCAGGAATGCGTCGCGGCCGGTGTCGGGGCCGCCGTCGTCTGTTCCGGCGGATTCGCCGAGAGCGGGGAGGAAGGTGCCGCGCTGCAGGAGCAGCTCCAGCAGATCGTCGCCGGATCGTCGCTGCGGTTGCTGGGGCCCAACACCTCCGGTTTCGTCAACCCCGGGGCCGGTATCCGGGCCAACTTCATGCCCTCCGTGGTGTCCCTGCAACCCGGCCCGGTCGGGGTACTGGCGCAGAGCGGCGGCATGAATCTGGCCATCTCCTTCCTGCTGGACCGCGACGGCATCGGGATCAGCCTCGGCGTCGGCCTGGGCAACGCGGTCGACGTCGGATTCGTGGACGTACTCGACCATCTGCGTGACGACGTCGCCACCAGCGTCGTCGCCATGCACGTGGAAGGAGTCGCCGACGGCCACCGGCTGGTCGAGGCGTTGCGCCGGACCACCGCGGTGAAGCCGGTGGTCGCGCTGAAGGTCGGGCACGCCGGCGTGTCGGCGTTCGCCCAGTCCCACACCGGCGCGCTGGCCGGCGACTGGGCCGTCACCCGCGCGGCGCTCGAGCAGGCCGGCGCGGTCGTCGTGGACACCCTGAGCGACCTGGTCGACGCCGTGTCCGCGTTGGCCTGGCGGCGGCTGCCGCCGGCCCGCGACCCGGGCGTCGCGGTGGTGACCGGCCAGGCCGGGCCCGGCCTGCTGATCGCCGACGAGCTCGCCCGGTTCGGCCTGCGGACGCCGGAGCTCGCCGACACCACGGTGAAGGAACTGGGTAACCTGTTGCCGCCGTTGACGTTCCAGCGCAACCCGGTGGACACCGGGCGCCCGGAGAGCAGCTTCCCGGCCGTGCTGCAACAGGTCGCCGCCGACAACGGCGTCGATCTCACCGTGGTCTACGCGCTGCACGAGTTCGGCATGCAGGGCGCCGTCAGCGCCTTGGTCGACGCCGGCCGGTCGGCGGACCGCTTCCGGGTCGGTGCCCCCGCCGGCGCCGGGCCCGGTACCCCCACGCCGCCCACCCTGTTCATCAGCGGCGGCGCCGACGTCGACCTGGCCCCGGCCCGGCGCGACCTGCGGGCCGTCGGTATCCCGTTCTTCTCCTCGCCCGACCGCGGGGCCCGCGGCGCGTGGGCGCTGGTGGCCGACGCCCGGCTGCGCGAGCGGGCGGCGCGGCCGGTGTCGCCGGGCGGCGAGGTGCCGCGGCTGTCGCTGTCCGAACCGCTGGACGAGGACCAGGCCAAGACCGTGCTGGGCGAACTCGGGTTGGCGACCCCGCGACGGCTCGTCGTGCGGAACCATGCGGAGGCGGCCGCGGCGATGGCCACGCTCGGCGCACCGGTGGTCGTCAAGCTGCTGGACGCCGCCGTCCACCACAAGTCGGACATCGGTGCCGTGCACGTCGGCGTGGACAGCGCGCGGGCTCTGGAGACCGCGCTGATCAGGATCGACGCGGCTGCCGGCGGGCGGGCTGCCCGCTACCTGATCGAGGCGCAGGCGCCGTCGGGCGTGGAACTGATCGTCGGGGCCACCCGCGATCCCGCGTTCGGCCCGACCGTCCTGCTCGGTATCGGCGGCGTCGACGTCGAGGCATTCGGCCGCGCCGCGCTGGCCCTTGCGCCGCTCACCCCGGCCGACGCGCAGGAGTTGGTGCGGCAGCTGCCGGAGTTCTATCTCCGAGGCGCGCGGGGACGGCCACCGATTCCCCAGGCCGCGTTGGCGGCGGCGCTGACCTCAATCGGCGACCTGATGGTGGCCAATCCTGAGATCAGCGAGATCGACGTCAACCCGGTCCGGGTCACCGCGGAGGGTCTGCTCGCGCTCGATGCGTTGATCCTCAGTAACGGCGGGCACGAAGCCGGGAGCCCGTCGTGACGGCCGCCCTGGCGCCCGCAGCCGCGATGGGCGGCCTGGCCGGGATCCGGGTGCTGGAGATCGGCACGCTGATCGCCGGCCCGTTCGCCGGTCGGCTGTTGGCTGACCACGGCGCCGACGTGGTCAAGATCGAGGCGCCGGACCGGGCGGACCCGTTGCGGACGTGGGGGCAGGCGTCGGAGAACGGCCGCGGCTTCTTCTGGACAGTGCACGCGCGGAACAAGCGCTGCATCACCTTGGACCTGCGGCAGGAGCGGGGCCGGCAGATGTTCCTCGCCCTGGTCGAGCAGGCCGACGTCGTGGTGGAGAGCTTCCGCCCGGGCACGCTGGAGCGGTGGGGCATCGGCCCCGATCGATTGGCGGCGGTCAATCCGCAGCTGATCCTGGCCCGGGTGTCCGGCTATGGCCAGACCGGACCGGCGGCCGACCGGCCAGGGTACGCCAGCGTCGCAGAGGCGATGGCCGGCCTGCGATACATCACCGGGTTCCCTGGTCAGCCATCGGTGCGGATGGCGCTGTCGCTGGGCGATTCGGTGGCCGGGATGTTCGCCATGCAGGGCATTCTCACCGCGCTGGTCGCCCGCGGCCGGACGGGCGTCGGCCAGGTGGTGGATGTCGCGCTGAGCGACTCCTGCCTGGCCCTCACCGAGTCGATGCTGCCGGATTACGACCGGGCCGGGCTGGTCCGGCAACCCAGTGGGACCCGGTTGGAGGGCATCGCGCCGTCGAACACCTACGAGACCGCGGACGGTACCTCCGTCATCATCGCGGCCAACCAGGACACCTTGTTCCGGCGCTTGTGCACAGTGATGGGGCGCGCTGAGCTGGCCGACGACGACCGGTTCGCCGACCACACCGCCCGCGGACGTCACCAGGACGAGCTGGACGCGCTGATCGGGGCCTGGGCCAAGCAGTTCCGGCCGGCCGAGTTGATGGATCTGCTCGACGAGGCGGGGGTCGTGGCCGGCCCGGTGAACACGGTGGCCGAGGTCGTCACGGACCCGCAGTTCCGGGCCCGCGAGATGATCCTGGCCCACCACGACGACGGCGTCGACGCCGACATCCTCGGCCCCGGCATCACGCCGCGGCTCTCCGCCACTCCAGGCAGTCTGCGGTGGGCCGGCTCGCCGCGCCCCGGCAGTTCCAACGAACAGGTCTACGGCGAACTGCTCGGCCTCGACGGACCGGCACTGGCCGACCTGCAGGCAGAACGGGTAATCTGAGATGCCGTTGCCGTCGATGCCGGCCGCCGTAGACGTCCGCGAGGTAGGGATGCGGGACGGCCTGCAGCTGGAAGATGCCATTCCGCTGGCCGGGAAGCTGGCGATGCTGGAGGTGCTGGTCGCGACCGGTGTCCACCGGATCGAGGTCACCTCCTTCGTCTCCGCCAGGGCCGTTCCAGCCCTGGCCGACGCCGATGCGCTCGCCGCCGAGCTGTACCGGTTTCCCGGCATCCGTTTCTCGGCACTGGTGGCGAACCTGCGCGGCGCGCGTCGGGCGGTCGAGGCTGGGATCGTCGATCTGGAGTACGTGGTGTCGGCGTCGGACTCCCACAGCCTTGCTAACGCTGGAAAGACCACAGCCCAGGCCGCTTCGGCTATCGCGGCCATCGTCGAGGTCGCGCACGCCACCGGCGGATCGGTGGAAGTCATCATCGCCACCGCCTGGGACTGCCCGTTCGACGGCCGGACCCCGCCCGATCGGGTACTGGGCATCGTCCGCGCAGCTGCCGCGCAAGGCGCTGACGAACTCTGCCTGGGCGACACCATCGGCACGGTCACCCCGCGACGCACGGTCGACCTGCTCGACGCCGTGAGGGCGCTGGCGCCCGATCTGCCGCTGGGCGCCCACTTCCACGACACCAGGGGGACGGGCCAGGCCAATGCCCTGGCCGCCGTCCAGTCCGGCATCACCCGGCTCGACTCCTCCGTCGGCGGCCTCGGCGGGTGCCCGTTCGCCCCCGGGGCTAGCGGCAACATAGCCACCGAAGAGCTCGTGTACTGGCTGGAGGACTGCGGTATATCGACGGGAATTGACTTGGGTGCAGTGCTGGCCGCCGCGAAGGTGACAGCCGACGCCGTCGGCAAGCCGCTCCCCAGCTCGCTGTTCCGCGCCGGGGGTGCCAGCGCGCCGCTCGGGGCCTACCGTGCACCGTTGGTCGCCGGTTGATCGCCCGCAATACATGCTCCATCCGTTGATTTCTTGACACGTCTTCGACGTGTTTGTCCAGGCCATTCCCTCTACGTCATCCGTCTCGGGTCGGATGACGGTCGACCCTGGCAGCCGTGACGCGGTTCACTAAGAACACAGCGGGCTAACTAAATTCGATGAAGCCCCGCCACCACCCGCGGCACCCACATCCGGCCGACCGTCGCGATGGCACCGCGTGACCGCCCGCGGAACCACATCGTTGCCCGGAAACAAGCGCGCCGGTACGCACCCGCCGGGCTCAGTCCCGGCCACCACCACAACGACCGAAGAACGGGAAGCAGCAGTGAGCAGTGACAATGCAGCCACGCGCACCAATGCGCCACGAAAAGCCGGCCCGGACGACGATCCACCGGTCGCCAACCGGGTCACCATCATCACCGGGGCGTCCTCCGGTATCGGCCGGGCCGCCGCCGTGGCCTTCACCCGCCGCGGGGATTTCGTGGTACTCGGTGATCTCGACACCCATGGGGGAGCGGAAACGGTCCGCCTGTGCGGCGGCCCGGAAGTAGCGGAATTTGTCCGCACTGACACGTCGGTGGAACCGGACGTCGAGCAATTGGTCGGCACGGCGCTCGAAAGATTCGGCCGCCTGGACTACGCGTTCAACAATGCCGGCATCGACTCCGCCGGCCAACCGACCGCGGACGTCTCGCTCGAGGAATGGAACCGGGTGATTTCAATCAACCTCACCGGTGTGTGGTTGTGCGTCAAGCACGAGATCCGGGCGATGAGCCGGACCGGCGGCGGTTCGATCGCCAATACCTCGTCGGCGCTGGGCCTGGTCGGCATTGCCAACCAGCCGGCCTATGTGGCCGCCAAACACGGCGTGATCGGGCTGACCCGGGCTGCGGCCCTGGAATACTCCGCCAAAGGAATCCGGGTCAACGCCGTGCTGCCCGGTGTCGTCCGCACCCCGCTGTTCGAACGGGCAGTGGCTGCCGACCCCGGCGTACTTCAGGCCATCGAGAGCATGCACCCCATCGGACGTCTCGGCCAGGCGAGCGAGATCGCCGACGCCGCGGTCTGGCTCTGCTCCGACGCCTCGTCCTTCGTCACCGGCCACGCCCTGTCCGTCGACGGCGGTTACGGCGCGCAGTAACCGCTCTTTGGCCAACGCATTGCCGGCTCGACCGCACCTCACGCACTGCTCCACCCACCGGCCCCGGTGCTCGACCCACCGGCCCAACGAAGGGTGTCACCGTGACCAACCCAGCGAACGCTGCGAAGCTTCTCGGCAAACCGTTGCACCACCTGGGTTATGTGGTGGACGACGTCCACGCGGCGGCCGCGTACTGGTCGCAGACCTTCGGGATCGGGCCGTTCATCCTCTTCGAACACATGGTGTTCGACTCGGTGCTCTACGACGGCGCACCGGCGACGTTCGACCATTCCGCGGCCTTCGGACTGTGGGGACCGCTGTACATCGAACTGCAGCAACTGCACCAGGTCAGCCCGGACTCCTTCCGTCGGAAACTGTCGCCGTTCTCCGCCACCGCGCTCAACCACGTCGCTATCCCGGTCGACGACCCGGCGGCGGAGAGCGCCCGGCTGGAGGCGCTGGGCGCCCGTCAATACCTGCAGGCCGTCATCGGAGACGTCTCCGTCCGGTGGCACGACACCAGGGCTCAACTGGGCTTCTCCGTCGAGATCCACCAGGCCGGCCCGGGATTCTCCGGTTCCTTCGACATCGTCGACTCCGAAGCGCACCACTGGGACGGCGTGACCGCCATCAAGTCCCCGTCGTTTTAGAGATCGGCCGCGGGGACGAGAACGAGAGCACCCTGCGCTGGTGCTCCCGATGCTTTTCGCCGGCTCTGTACCGGATATCGCACACCCGCCGGAATCCCACTGATCTTCTCCACTTCCGAAAGGCCCGCTGTGAACTGCAAGCTCATCGGCTCCATCGTCTGTACCCTCGCGTTCTCCCTCGGACTGGCAGCGTGCGGCAGCAGCGCGGGTGTGGTGGCTGGCAGCAGCACCGGGGCCGCTCCCGCCGGTTCCCCGGGACCGGCGGCGGCCCACGGTGCGGCGACGCCTTACACCGGCATCCCGACTAAGGACAGCCAGGTTTTCACCGATCTGATGCGGGCCGCCGACGGGGTCAACGGCAGCTCGGGCCAGTCCGCGAAGGTCCAGTACCTGGTCGACAACTTCGACCCGCAGGCACAGTTGAAGTTGTTCTCCTCGGTGTTCTCCCAGGGCTGCGCCGGATGCGCGATGAGCATCCTTCCGGTGACGGCCAGCAATGTGAAGCCGTTGGTGACGGCCGCTGTCGCGGCCAAGGCGTCCATCACGACCATGTACGAGGACATCCCGAACTACTACCCCTGGACCGTCGGACCGTCATGGGTCGCGTACATGGGCTACGACGGCGTGCAGTCGGGCTACGAGAACGCCAAGGCGCTGTTCGCCAGCATGGGCGGCAAGGGTGGCGTCATCGAGATCCTGGGCACGCCCGGCCCGGGCGTGGCGGCCGACCGGCTCACCGGGTTCGAAAAGGCGCTCGGGGAGTTCCCCGGCATCAAGGTGCTCGATCAGCAGATCGGCAACTGGTCGCAGGCCACCGCGCAACAGATCACCAGCACCGAGCTGGTGAAGTTCGGCTCGGAGATCAAGGGCGTGCTGAGCGAGAACGACGGCATGGCACTGGGTGTGGTGCAGGCGCTGCGAGCGAAGGGGCTCAACGGAAAGGTGGGGGTCACCGGATCCGACGGTGGCAACGATTCGCTCGCCCTGGTCAAGTCCGGTGACATGGTGTCCACCATGTTGGCCAGCGGGGCGCTGGCCGGTGCGGTGTCCACCGCCCTGGCGCATGCCGCCGCGGTCGGGGACATCGACGTCAGCAAGCTGAGCCATGCGCAGCGCTACTTCAACCTGCAGCAGCACCTGGTGACCAAGGCGAACGTCGACCAGTACCTCGACAAGCCCATCAACGCCGACTGGATGTCGTACGCCTTCTGGAAGAAGAACTTCTGGTCGGCCTCCGCCGGCGCGATCGCGGCGCCGTGACCGTCGCCGGCGCCGGCCGGTCGGTCCGGCACCGCCCGCATCGGGCCGCTCCCGCTGAAGCGCCGGCGCGCGGCCCCCGCTCCTTCCCCGGCCGCCTGTCCACGGCCGGACCGGTGGCGGTGCTGGTGCTGCTGTGCCTGTTCTTCGCGGTGGTCAACAGCAGGTTCCGGACCATCGGCAACGTGCAGGCGATCGCGGAGCAGAACAGTGTCGCGCTGGTGGTGGCACTGGGGCTGACCTTCGTCATCGTGCAGGGCTCCATCGACCTCTCCGCCGAAGGCACGATGGGCCTGTGCAGCATGGTGGTCGCACTGCTGGTCGGCAACGACGTCAACGGTCATGCCCTGCAGTGGCTCGGTGTAGCCGTCGCGCTGGCCGTCGGCGTGGGCGTCGGGGTTCTCAACGGGCTGATCCACACCCTGCTGCGGGTGCCCTCGCTGATGGTCACGCTGGGCACCTGGTCGATCTGCCTGGGTCTGGCCTCCGCGCTGTTCACCGACAAGCAGCCGCAGGTCGTGTTCAGCGGTCTGATCGCACTCAACCTCGACCATTGGCTCGGCTTGTCCCCCCTCGTGTACGTCGCCATCGGCGCCCTGGTGCTGGTGACGCTGGTACTGCGCCACACCACTTTCGGCCGCTACTCCTATGCCATCGGCGGTGACGAGCACATCGTGCGCGCCGCCGGGATCCCGATCAAGCGGTACAAGATCGCCGCGTTCGCGGCTGCGTCGCTGTTGATCGGCGTGGCAGCGGTGATGTCGACGGCGCAGTCCGGTTTCGGCAACCCGGCGCAGGGACACGGCTACCTGTTCTCCGGCATCGCAGCCGTGGTGGTCGGCGGCACCTCCCTGGGCGGCGGCCGCGGGGGGGCCCTGCACACCACGGTCGGTGTGCTGATCATCGGCGTACTGGCCAACGGCATGATCCTGCTCGGGGTCGATGCCTACCTCCAGGAACTCGTCCAGGGAGCGCTGATCATCCTTGCCGTCGGACTGGCCACCTGGAACCTGCGGTCGCGTGCGCAGGTGGTCAAATGACCGTCTTCACCGCAGAGCACCTGACCAAGCGGTTCGGCCGGCAGAGCGCCGTCGACGACGTCTCGCTGGAGATCCGGGCAGGCGAGGTGCTGGGGCTAATCGGCCAGAACGGTTCGGGCAAGAGCACTCTGCTGCGCCTGATCGCCGGGTTGCACAAGCCGGACGCGGGCGCGATGACACTGCGCGGCCGGCCCTACGGACCCCGCCGGACCGCCGACGCGGCCGCGCTCGGGGTCGGGCTGGTCCACCAGGAACAATCGCTGCTGCCCCACCTGACGGTGGCCGAGAACATCCATCTCGGCCGCACCGGCCCGGCCACCCGGGGCGGTGTGTACCGGTGGGGCGCAATCCGGCGGCAAGCACAGCGCCAACTCGACAAGCTCGCCTGCGACGTGTCGCCGACCGCGCTGGTGTCCGGCCTGCGGTTCGGCGAGCGGCAGATGGTGGAACTGGCCAAGGTGCTCGCGCTGGAGGAGGTCGCGGAAACGCCGCTCCTGATCCTGCTGGACGAACCCACCTCGGTGCTCGGCGTGGAGGAGGTGGCGATCCTGCGCGGCGAAGTGCAGCGGCTCAGCCGACACAGCGCCGTCGTGTTCATCTCGCACCGCATGGACGAGGTGATTGACTTCTCCGATCGGGTCTACGTGCTGAGCGACGGGCGGCTGGTCGCCGAACGGCCCGCCGACGCGCTCGACGAGCAGGAGCTGTACCGCCTGATGGTGGGCGCCGAGCGCGCCCACGACTACTACCTGGAAACGTCGAGAACGCAACGCTCGCCTGACGTGCTGCTCGCGGTTGATTCGTTGGCCGTCAGAAGCGCCTTCACTGACGTGAGTTTCACGATTCGTCGGGGAAGCGTCGTCGGCATCGCCGGCGTGGCCGGATCGGGCCGCGAGGAGGTGTGCCGGGCCCTCTGCGGCGCAGTGGATGTCGCCGCCGGAACGATCGAGCTCGGCGGCGTCCGGTTGCGGCCGAAGAACAATCACGTCGCCGTCTCGGCCGGAATCGGCTTCGTGCCGGCCGAGCGCAAGGTGGAGGGGATGCTCACCGGCCGGAGCGTCCGGGACAACTTCGTCTCGCTGTCGCCCAACCAGCTGGCTCGGTTGGGCCTGGTCCGCCGATCCCGGGAGAACGAGCTGGTGCGGCAGTGGTCGAACCGGCTGCACCTGCGCGCGCCGTCCCTGGACGGGCCGATCGACACTCTCAGCGGTGGCAACCAACAGAAGGTCGTGCTCGGGAAGTGGCTGCTCGCCGGCAGTCTGCGCCTGCTGATCCTCGACCACCCGACCCGGGGGCTGGATCTCGGCGCCAAACGCGAGGTCTACGAGGTGCTGCGCGAGTTGGTGGCACAGGGGCTGAGCGTGCTGCTGATCTCGGACACGCTGGAGGAGACCCTGGGCCTGAGCGACCAACTGCTGGTCATGCGTGACGGCCGGGTCACCGCCGCCTACGAAGACCTCGTCGGGCAACCGCCCACCCGCGAGGACATCGTGATGGCGATGGTATGACCGACGTCGAGGATGTCCCGGCCGGCGCCTTGCCGCACGGTCGCCCGCGAAGTTTCCTGCGCCGGATGCCGGTCACCGGTTCCGTTCCCGCCGGGCTGCTGGTGGTAATCGTGGTGGCGATCTCCATCGCCAGTCCGACCTACCTGAGCACCGGTTCCATCAAGGCGACCCTGGCCACGTCATCGCCCACGCTACTGCTGGCGATCGGCAGCACGCTGGTGGTGCTGACCGGCAGCCTGGACCTGTCCATCGGTGGCATGGCGGCCCTTGCCTCGGTGGCCCTGACCGAGACGCTCCCACGCTGGGGAACGGCCGGTGGCGTGATCACCGTCCTGCTGACAGCGGCCGTGCTGGGCGCACTGCAGGGACTTCTCCAGAGCTGGGCACAGATCCCGTCGTTCATCGTGACTCTCGGTGGACTCGGCATCTTCTCCGGTGCCGCGCTGAAGATCTCGCACGGCGCGCAGCAGCCGATTCTGTCCGGCACCGGTTTCCTGGACTGGCTGGCCGCCGACACCCTGGGCGTACCGAACCAATTCGTCGTGGTGGTGCTCGTCCTGCTGGTCATCGTCCCGGTGCTGAGGTGGACGGTGGCCGGCCGCGCCGTCTACGCGACCGGCTCCGCAGAGCCGGCGGCCCGGTTGAACGGCATCGACGCCACCCGCGTGCGGATATCGGTGTTTGCGGCGTCCGCACTGCTGGCCGCGCTGGCCGCCTGCTGCATCTCCGCGCAGAGCGACTCGGGAGACCCGTCGATGGGTACCGGCCTGCTCCTTCCGACCATCGCGGCCGTCGTCGTCGGCGGCACCGCGATCTCCGGCGGCGTCGGTGGCGTCGGCCGGGCCGTCGTCGGTGGCCTGATCATCAGCGCCATCACCACCGGCACCGTGGTGATGCACCTGAGCGCCGCGCTCGGGCAGATCGTATTCGGCGTCGCGATCATCGTCGCCGTCGCGGTGACCCTGAACCGTTCCGCCATCGGACCCATCAAGTAGGAGGAAGAAATGGCGTCCATCAAGATGTTCTGCGTGCTGCCGAAACGGCACGACATCTCCGATCAGGAGTTCCACGACCACTGGCGACATCCCCACGGAACCCTGGCCACCACCATCTCCACCGCGCGGCACTACGTGCAGAGCCACCGCGTCGCGGACGACGTCGTCGATGCAATGGGCCGACCGCGCTACGAGGGCGTTGTCGAGGTCTGGTTTGACAATGCTGCCGATGCGCTCGGCATGCCCGAACATCCCATGTATAAAAAGCATCTTGCGCCCGACGAACCCAACTTCATCGACATGGCCGGCATCGACTACGTCTTCACCGACGAAAACGTCATCCGCACTGCCCCGGACCCGCGGGAGGGCGCCGACGAGGCCACCCTCACCTGGGACGAGCGCCGCCGCCCGATCGCCACCAAGCTGATCCAGGTATTCCACGGAGAGGCGCCCGACCCCGGGTCGCCGCAGGAATCGGCCCTGGCGCGGCGCGTCGGCGCCGTCCGTCACACGGTTTGCATTCCCAACGCCGCAGTGCATTCCGCCGACCGGCCGAACATTGCCGGCGTCCGCGAACTGTGGTGGCCGACGGTCACCGAGTTCCGGCAGGGCATCGCCGGTGACCAAAAGGCCTGGCATTTGCTGGCCGGCTCGCCTGCCGCCACCGCCCTTTACCAGGCCGAGCGCCTGTTCTGACCGCCACACTCCGAAGGGACGCAACGAAAATGACCACCCAGACCACCGACCGACTCGAACTCCTGCTCGACGAGGCCGCCATCGGGCGGCTGCTCACCCGCTACGCCTGGTGTGTCGACGACAAGAGGTGGGCCGACTTCGCCGACTGCTTTACCGACAACGCCGTCATCACCATGCCCTTCGCCTGCCATCGCGGACGGGCCGGCCTGGCCGAGTGGGGAGGCACCGCACTGCAACCATTCCAGACGACGCACCACATGAGTTCCAACTACGAGATTGCGGTGAGCGGCGACAATGCCAAGTCCCGATCTAAGTTCCAAGCGGTGCACGTGCCCAGTGCCGCACAGCCGGACCAACACTTCACCGAATCCGGTACCTATACCTGGGAGTGCGAGCGCACGCCCACCGGCGACTGGCTGATCTCCGCCTGCACGATCACGGTGTCCTGGACGGCCGGTCAGGACGAGACCGGGCTGTCCGGTCACTGACCCACTACGTCGTCCGTCTCGCGTCGGATGACGGTCGCTTCGGACGCCGTGGCGGACTTCACTCAACAGCACGCGCATATTCGAATTCGCTTTTCCGGACACCGGTGTCCCCGTAGAAGGAGAGTACCCAATGACTGCGTTGTACCTTGCCGGAGCCGACGAACACCAGCAGCTGGAATGGCACGGGGGCAGCACCTTCGCGGTACTACTCGATGGCGCCGTGACCAACGGGCAGCTGACCGTCGGTCGGAACCAGGCCCCCAAAGGCGCTGCCGCGCCATTCCACAAGCACACCCGCGAGGACGAGATGTTCTTCATGATCTCGGGTAGTGCGCTGCTGTGGTCCGGCGACGACGAATACGAATTGAACGCCGGCGGCATCGTTTTCCTGCCACGGGAGATGCCGCACTCCTACCGGATCACCTCGGACGCAGACTTCCTCCTGCTCGCCACGCCGAGCGGTATCGAGGGCATGTTCCGCGAAGGCGGACGCGACATGTCCGAACCGCGTCCGGAGGGCTTCGAGGTCACCATCGAGCGGATGGCCGCTGCTGCGGCCTCGTACGGACAGGTGCTGCTCGGCCCGCCGCGATAAATCCCCCACCGAATCCTGTCAGAGACATCTACCCCCGCAACCCCAACCCGCCCGACGTTGCCCATCACCGGCAGGAAGAGATCGTGAGCCATGACCGCCGTATCGACGAAGAGCGACGCGCCCGCCTCGGACAGGTATGTATCACCGAAACCCGGAATTCCGACCCTGCGCGGCGTCGAGCAGATTGGCTTCTGCGTACCTGACCTGGAAATCGCAACCCACTTCTTCGAAGAGATCCTGGGCTTCGAGCGGTTCTTCGACTCCGGACCGTTCGCCGATCCGACCGGGATGTACATGGCGGCCCACTACAACCTCGACCCACGGGCCGTGGTCAACACCATCCGCCTATTTCGCGGACCGAATATCAACATCGAGCTGTTCGACTGCGTGTTCCCCGGCCAGGATCGCGACTGGCCGGGATTCATGGACGTCGGCGGCTGGCATCTCGGGCTCTACGTCGACGACATGGACGCAGCGCTCGAGTATCTGGCCGCCAACGGCGTCCGGCCGATGGGCGGCAAGAAGGATCTGATGGGTCCGGAGGCAGGGGAGGCCGGCTACTACTGCCATCTGCTGACCGACTGGGGTTTCTACCTGGAACTGCTCAGCTACCCCAACGGCCGAACCTACGAGCGCGATTACGCCCCGCGCCGGCTGTGGGACCCGTCCCGCCCCGATTTCTGATCCGGCCGTCCCCCGGGACCGCACCCTGCGGCCCTGCTGATACTTCTCGAGCCCTGTACGCCCGCCACTTTAGAAAGAAGCGTCATGACGTCAACGACGACCTTGTCCGCCGAGCAGACCGACGCCCTGCAGCGCGGTTTCGACGATTTCGACCTTCGTGCCGTCACTCGTGACGGTGTTTCGCTGGGGTACCGCGTGGCCGGCTCCGGCCCGACGGTGGTGCTGGTACACGGCTATCCGCAGTCGGGGCTGTCGTGGAGTGCGGTGGCACACGACCTGGTACACGACCACCGGGTGGTAGTGCCCGACTATCGGGGCAGCGCCGGTTCCGACGTGCCGGCCGACGGCTACGACAAGGAAACACTGGCCCGCGACCTGGCCGCCGTGCTCGCCGACGCCGGTGTCGGTCCGGCGCACATCGTCGGGCACGACTTCGGCATGATGATCGGGTACGCCTACGCGCGGCTGTTCCCGGCCGAGACCAGCACGTTGACCGTATTGGACGCCATCATCCCGGGTATTCCGTCGTTCGGCGGCCTCATCGGGGCAATGGGGTTGTGGCACTTCGGGTTCAACAGCCAGGCACAGCTTGCGGCCGCTCTGGTCGCCGGGCGGGAACGCACGTATTTCGACTGGTACTTCGACAACTTCTGTGCCAACCCGGCCGCCATCCCGGACGCCGACCGCGACTTCTATGCCGCCGCGGGTCAGCGCCCCGGAGCGCTGGCTGCCGGATTCAGCCTGTACGTGGCGACGGGCACCCAGGACGCCTCGGCCAACGAGCAGGCGCTGGCCCGGGACGGCAAGTTGACCATGCCGGTGCTCGGCATCGGCGGCGCGTACTCGACCGGCTCGGTGCTGAACCAGGTGCTGGCCGAAGTGGCGTCCGACTTCCGGGTGCTCTCCCTCGAGGGCGCCGCCCACTTCCTTCCCGAGGAGCAGCCCGCGGCGGTGGCGGCGGCGATCCGTGAGCTCGTCGCCGGCAATACGGCCTGACGCGCTCTCGGATCGTCAGCGCTGTCCGGCGGGCAACTCACGCCTGCAGTGCCGCCGCGTCCCATACCCACATCCGTTGGAGGCCATCATGACCGCTACCAGCCCCACCCCGTCGGCCGTCGCAGTTGTCAGTCAGGTCTACGACGATTTCAGCGCACCAGGTGGTTACACCCTCGCTGACTACGCGTCGAGATGGTCGAACCCGTTCGGCCCCGGAGAAATGGGTCTGCAAGATACCCGCGCGTTCGTCGACGGTGAGGTGCACCTGTCGGCTGTACCGTTCCGCACGGCCGCCGACGAAAGCGTATTCGACCACCTGAAATACATGGCGTGCAGTACCGCGACGTTCCCGGTGCCATCGACCGGGTCGGTGCTGTTCACCACCACCATGACGGCACAGACGCCCGGCGCCGACGGCGGCCGGATCATCCACGGCACATACCTCCGAAGCGGCCGGCCGTACCAGGCGGCTGCATTGCAGGGGCAGCAGGCCGGCGCGGTGATGAACGTCGTGGACTTCGCAACCGGGCAGCTCTTCGACTGGTTCCTGGCCGGCGACACGGCATTCGCCCTGATCGAGCGGCTGCCGTCGGTGGTCACCGGCAATACGACAGATCCGCACTCGCCCGAATTCGTCGGTACCGACAAGATGTACACCCAGATCATCGCGGAGTTCCCGGTCGGGGCAGGCCGGCACGAGGTGGGCATCCGGTTCAGCCGGAACACGACCACCGGTTCCGCCGACTGGTATCTCGATGGCGCGGCGGTGGCACACGTCGACCACGTCGGTATCCCGCTCGACCGGCAAGGCGTGGACTACACCGGTACCTACCCATCGCTGGGGCCGGGTGAAGAGGTCGCCCCCAAGCTCGACAGCCTGGCCGTCGCCCACGGGTTGTTCTCCATGCTGGACGCCTTCCCGTTCGGCCACCCCGACGCACCTGACGAGGCCGTATCGATCCCGCTCGAGGAGAGACGGTGGGGTCAGGGGGTGGCAGCCACCTTCGGCGCCTTCCGGGTCGAGACGCTCACCGCCTGACCGACCTGCCCCGATGTCGTCATATATCCACTGGCGTCATCCCACACTGATGGAGGACTTCCGCCGTGGTCACAACTGCCACCGACACCGCACCCAGAGTGGGTCTGGTGCTACCCCCCATTGCACCGCCCGATGCCCTGTGGAAGGTGGTGGATTACGTCGACGAATCGGGCTTCGACTCGCTCTGGGTCACCGACCGAACCCTCGCCGGCATGCCGTGGCTGGACTCGATGACGGTCCTAGGCGCGATAGCCGCCCGCACCCGGCACATCCGGATCGGGACGTCGGTGTTCGCCGTCGCCCGGCGAAATCCCGTCTACACCGCGCACGCGCTGGCCAGCGCGCAATATCTCAGTGGCGGCCGGGTCATCGCCGGCATCGGGCTGGGTGGCCTCAACCCTGCCGAATACCAGGTAGCCGGCGTGCCGATGAACCGGCGGGCGGCGCTGACCGACGAGTACATCACGCTGATGCGCAGGCTCTGGACCGAGGACGCCGTGACCCACGTGGGGCAGGATTTCCGCTGTACGTCAGTAGATCTGCAACCCCGGCCCGAAGTACCCATCCCCATCTGGATCGGCGGCAACTCGGCAGGCGCGTATGCGCGGGCCGGAAGACTGGGAGACGGCTGGCTCTCGGCGCTGGCCGGTCCGCAACAGTTCACCACGGGTTGGAAGTCAGTGGTTGCCCGTGCAGAGGCCAGTCGGCGCGACCCGGCGGACATCACCCCGGCCGCCTATGTCTTCGCCGCCATCGGCCGCCACCAGGGTGAGGCCGAAGCGGTACTCGCGCCGGCGGTCAGCGGGCTGCTCGGCGCCCCGTTCGAGCAACTGTCATTCGCCTGCCTGTACGGCACGCCCGATCGGTGGATCGACACCCTCGGCCGCTTCGGCGAGGCGGGCGCCCGCAACGTCAACGTGCTGCTGTTCACCAGAGACTTGGAGGACGACACCCGGCTGGTCAACGAGTCGGTCCTGCCGTCGCTGCGATCGGCCGTCCTCGCCTGACCGGTGCAGGTCGACCTAGCCGGTATGGGAGTTCACCCCGAAGCGGTTGACAGGGCCGGGCGCTCGACACACATGGACGTGGCTGACCGAGGAAGCGGTCCTTGGCGCCACAGGCGTAGGAGGCCTGGCTGTTTTCAGAGGTACGAGTGATGGTCCGGATGTGCACGCCCGGTGACCGCTTCCGGTGCGATGCCGTGGGCGATGACATCGCGGCCTCAGGCGGTGGCCGTGCGGGTTGAACACCGGTGACCGGCCAGCTGCATCGGCAGCGGTTAACCCGTCGTCGCAGGACCTCCATCGTTGGCTGGGGACGTTGGACGGTCCGGTGGCGGTTGCCGATCGGCCCGACGGGTAACGGGCTGGCCGGTTCGGGTGCGGTGTGTGGCGGCGGCGTCGAAACTGCAATGGCCGCAAAGGATCGGGTGAGCACCGATGCGCGAGACGCCGAGCAGTTGGCTCGGTTGTCGCGGGTAGATCAGGTTACCGCTGTCCGGGTTTCTTTGGTCGATGAAGAAGCGGCCCGCGACCTGGTCCGAGCTCGAAGATAACCGCGGGGATATGTCGCATTCCCGGCCACCAGATGCGGAAACTGCCGGTGCGGCAGGGAATAGGTTGGTCCGGCGGGGCGGCGTGGACGGGCAGGCATGAGCTCTGGCTGCGCCAGCAGCGGTTTGACCCGTCGCGTTTGCAGTTGGCGTTCGACGTCGAGTGCGAACCGCCGTGCCCACATACAGCCGGACGTCAGCTCGCCCTAGCTGGATGTCAGGCAAAGGTGATGATCGGGATGGTCCTTTCATCGCTTCGGCGTCCGGTGCGAGTCGGGCCGGCACCTGCTCCAGCCGTATCTGGTTGACCGGGGATGCGACGAGTTCACTGGTGGGTGAATGACAAGCTTCAGGCGGGAGCGGCTGTGGAGAACGGCAGTCGGATGATGGACCACGGCACGCGGGGGCAGCACACGCTCAGCTCAGCAAATCAAGTGCCGCGCTCACGACCGCGTCGGCGTCGATCTGGTGGTAGCGGTACACGGCGGCGAGGTCGCCCGACTGGCCGAAGCGGGTGACGCCGAGGTTGACCGCCGGCACCCGGTTGATGGTCGACAGAAAGGCCAGCGTGTGCGGGTGCCCGTCCAGCAGGGTGACCATCGGTGCCGCCCGGTCCCGGTCGAAAACGGCATCCAGGATCCAGTTCTCGGCCGGTACCGATCCCCGACGAGACTGGGCGGCCCGGAACAGCAGGTCGGGACTGGTCACGCAGACGACGTCGGCAGCGATGTCGAGGTCAGCCAGCCGGTCGGCCGCATGCAAGGCCTCGGGCACCATCGCGCCCATCGCGCCCATCGTCACGGCCGGCCGGTCGACCCGGCGCACCAGGTAGGCTCCCGCCACCACCTGGCGCCGCCGACGTTCCCGTGCGGCCGCGTCGGTGGGCACGCCTGCGAGCCCTTGGTCGACCGGCCGGGTAGAAAGCCGCAGGTAGGCCGACTGGCCGTCGGGCTTGCCGAGTTGGGCCAGGGCGGCCAGCAGGGCCCATTCGGTATCGAGGGCGAATGCCGGTTCGTAGGCGAGGCAACCGGGCTGCTCCAGACCGATCGACGGGGTCTTGATCGACTGGTGCGCGCCGCCTTCCGCGGACAGACTGACACCGGCCGGCGTGCCGACCAAGATGGACTGGCCGCCCGCATAGATGCCGAACGACCACGGCTCGAGGGCCCGCTCGACGAACGGGTCGTAGAGCACGCCGATCGGCAGCAGCGGCTGTCCCCAGCGACTCCAGGTTGCCCCGAGCTCGCTGATGGCCCCCACCAGGTTGCCCTCTGCAATGCCCAGCTCGATGTGCTGTCCACTGGGCCGCTCCCGCCAGTGCAAAATTGTTTCCGCGTCGTTGGCGAACCAATCGTTGCGTTCAGCGTGCGACCAAACACCGACCTTGTTGACCCAGCCACCAAGATTGGTGCTGGAGCTGACGTCCGGGCTTACCGTGACCAGTCGGGCGCCGACCGCCGGCGCCGCCCGGCGTAGGTCCAGCAGCGTGCGTCCCAAAGCGGCCTGCGTGGTCCCAGTGCCGCTGGGGGTGCGACCCAGATCGGCGGGAATCGGGGGCGGGGACGACGCCGGGGGCACCGGCCGCGCGAGTCGCTGTGCCGCTGCCTCGCAAAGCACCGCCTCTGCGCTTCCGTCCGCGAACCGCTGCCAGGGCTGGTCGATGTCCATCCCGACCCGGTCGGCCAACAGGCGAAGCTGCCCGGCGGTCAGGAGCGCGGAATGGTTCTGTGGATGACCCTCGGTGGCCAGGCCGTACCCCTTGACGGTGTAGGCGAAGATTACCGTCGGCACGGTGTCGTCGATAGCTGCGAACGCATCAGCCAGGGCGCGGTGGTCGTGTCCGCCCAGGTTGCGAATAGCCGCGTGCAGCCGCCCGTCCCCGACGGTGCCGATCAACCCACGGATCGCGCCGGCGCCCGGGCCGTCGCCGGGCAGTCGCGTGCGCAACTCGGCGACGTCGTAACGGAGCAGTCGCTGATACTCCGGGTTCGACATCGCGTCAATGCGGGCGCGCAGCGCTGCGCCGCCGGGCTGGTCGAAAAGCTCCTCCAGCAAGTGCCCGTACTTGACGGCCAACACCTGCCAGCCGGCGGCAGCGAACATGCCCTGCAGCCGGGTCGCCCCGATGTTGGGCACCACCCGGTCAAGCGACTGCCGGTTCAGGTCGACGATCCACACCAGTTCACCCATGTCGGCGACCATCGGATCGATGATCGCCTCCCACACCGCGCCCTCGTCGAGTTCCGCGTCGCCCAGCAGCGAGTACTGGCGGCCGCCGCCCTGGTCTTGGAAGTGGTCGTCGATGTAACGACGGGACAGGACACCCCAGATCGGGGCGGTGGCGCCGATCCCGACCGATCCGGTCGAGTAGTCGACGCGATCGGGGTCCTTGGAGCGGCTGGGATACGACTGCAGGCCGCCGAACTGGCGCAGGGTGGTCAGCCACTGCTCGTCCAGCTCACCGAGCAGGTAGTTGATCGCATGCAACACCGGGGAGGCGTGCGGCTTGACCGACACCCGGTCGCCGGCATGCAGGTGTTCGAACCAGAGCGAGGTCATGACGGTGGCCATCGACGCGCTCGAGGCCTGGTGCCCGCCGACCTTGAGCCCGGTCGGGTTAGGTCGGATGCGGTTGGCGTTGTCCACAATGGCGGTGGAGAGCCACAACACCCGCTCCTCGACCGACCGCAGCAAACTCCAGCGCTGCTCGGCGCTGTCGGGGTGGGTGGCCGAATCGGCGGTTGCGAGCATCATGCAAATCTCCCTCAAGTTCCTGCCGCACCAGCAGGTTGTCGCACCATGACACGCCTTGATGAGCATGTGTGCAACCGGTCGCTATAATTTTGAGCATAATGCTCAATTCATCGCAAAGATGAAGTTGAAACCTGGCCCGCTGTGTGGTGAGACCAGGCGGCCAGCACCGCTTCGACCGGAGGTGTGCGTGGACAGGACCGATGCCCGACTGCTGCTGGCGCTGATCAAGGACCCGCGTGCCACCGTGCTGGCGCTCGCGGGCACCCTTGGGCTGGCCCGAAACACCGTGCAGTCGCGGATCAGCGCATTCGACCAACGGCAGGTGCTCTCGTCGTTCGAGCGCCGCATCGCACCGCAGGCCATCGGTTATCCGCTGACCGCGTTCATCACGGTGGTTGTCGTGCAACAACGGCTCGACGAGGTGGCAGAGAGTCTGAGCCGCATCCCCGAGGTCCTGGAGATCGTCGGTGTCTCCGGTGCGACGGACCTGATGGTTCGTGCTGCCGCGCGGGACGCCGACGACCTGTACCGCGTTGCCGGGCAGGTACTGGCGACCGGTGGGGTGGACCGCACCGAGACTGCCCTGGTCATGCGGCAGTTGCTGGACTACCGGGTGGCACCGCTGCTGCAGCGGGTGGCCACCGACCCGCGCCCGGCCAGCTCGACGTCCCGGACCGACATCCTTCTTCCGATCGGGGACGAATGTTGACGGACTAACCGCGTCGGCTTGATCGGGCGATTCCGCAGCACGGCCATGATCACCTCCGCGGGCCCGGTACCCGGGCCGAACACCGCTGCGGCGCTAATGTCCAGCAGCCGCGGACGTCACCCGGTAGGGCGACGCCGCGCTCAATGATCCCGATGTCGGACCGACCGAGTTCGGCGGCCGCCTTGAGCTGGGGACAAGTGCAGGGGGTCGCTGGCGAGCGAGCTGGCGCCGACGATGTGGACGTCGGCGTCCAGGGCCTGCTGCGCCACCTCGGCGGGGGAGATCGACATCGGTGTCGACACCCAGACCCGAGAACGCGGCAACAAGGGCCTTCTAGGCCCCCCTCATGCCCGTCCTGACCCATGTTGGCAACCAGGATGCGTGGCCGGCGGCCTGCCCTGTTCCTCCGCAAACTGTGCAGTGGCTGTCACAGCTACTGCACCGCCCTCGACGTGCCAGTACGCCTGGCTTGATCGGAGCGACTTGCAACATCTCAATCCCCGTGCCTCCAATGGTGACTGCGCGTACTCTCCCAGCTACCCATTGGTTTCTGCCTCAGGGCGGGGTGGTCGTTCACGGGGTGGTCGTTCATCAGGGGGGACTGGGATGGTCCAGACATATGACGAGGTGGAGTGAGCAAACCGCGCATAGTCGGGCCTGCCGAAGCGGGGTCGCCGCCAAAGGCGGCATCATTCGAGGGCAGATCAGCGGCCGGGTGGCCCGTGAAGGGTCGAACCTGATCACCCTGGTCGCGGTCGATACCGACGTCACCGACGGCGGCTGACAGCGGTGAGTGTGTTCGTTGCGGTGCTGGCGTTCATGGTGGCGTCTGAATATGCGGTCATCGGGTTCTATATCGTGCCTCGGCTGGCCGGGATTGCTCGGGTGGAGCGCCGCACAGTGGCATTCGCCCGGTGGGGTGCCACCGCGTTCCTTGCCGGTTGCGCGGTCACCCACACCGTTATCGGATTGCAGACGTTGTTCCCCGCGCTGCGCGGCGGCATGGACATGGACATGGCGGCCAGCGGTAGCAACTCAGCGTTGCTTTGGGAGATGGTGCTGCCGCACATCGCGCAGATACTGGGCGGCGCCGTCTTCATCTGGATCTGCCAGCGCCGGCTCGAGGTCAGCATCACCACCAAGGACCAGGCTGCGGAGCAGCGGGAGCTGGACCGGCAGCTCAAGGCCGCGTTCCACCGCTCACCGTTGGGTATCGCCTTCTCTACAGCCTCCGCCGCGCCCGGCGCCAGCCAGTACGTGAACCCCGCCTACCTGGACATTCTCGGCGCGACGGATTCGTCGGCGCCGGCAGCAGCGGACCTGCTGGCGGTGGTCGACCAGGCTGACCGGGCGGCCGTGGTCGACACCACCACCCGCACGCGGGCCGGGGAACCGGCGGATCTGGAGTTCCGGCTGCGGCGGCCCGACGGTGCGGTTCGCTGGGTCCACGCCAGGTGGAACCCGGTCACCGATCAGGAAGGCCGCGCCGGCCACCGATTGGTGGCAATAGTCGAGGACGTCACCGAGCGGGTCAATGCGCACGCCGCTCTGCTGGACAGCGAGCGGCGGTTCGTCCAGCTCGCCAGCAGCGTCGCGGTCGGCATCAACCTGCGGCAGCTGCACCCGCCGAAGTTCCTGTGGGCCAACGCGTCCTATAGGCAGATCGTCGGCGTCGACCCCGCTCAGGCGACCAGCACCCCCACCGACCCGGCGTTGGTGCTCATCCACCCCGATGACCACGAACGGGTGATCACTGGTTACTGGTCGGCGGCGCAGGCCGGCCAGATGGCCGAATCCGAACACCGGGTGTTGCGGCCCGACGGCCAGGTCCGCTGGGTTCATGTCACCAGTAACCCGGTGCTGGACGAAAGCGGCGTCATCAACCGTGTCGCCGGCACCGTCGAGGACATCACCGACCGCAAGACAAGTGAACAGGTTTTGCTGGAGGAACGCCGCCGGCTCAACGACGCCGAGGTCATCGGTCATCTGGGTTCGTGGGAGCGGGACCTGCAGAGCGGGGTCTTGGTGTGGTCCGACGGAATGTTTCGGCTCTGGGGAATGGACCGGGCAACCTTCGACGGTGACTACACCGCCGCCCGGGAACACATCCACCCCGATGACCGCCCGATGCTAAATGCCGCTGTCGAGGCCTGCATAAACACCGGTGAGCCGATCCGGGTTCGTTACCGGATCACCCGGCTCGATGACGGCGCCGCCCGGTGGATCCAGGTGACCGGTGAGGCGCGATACGACAATGGGCGGCGGGTGCGGATCGGCGGCGTGCTGGCGGATGTCACCGAACAAGTCCTGGCCGTGGAAGAAGCGGAGGCGAGCAACTCGTTCCACCGGGCCGTCATCGACGCCTCACCGGACGTCGTGTTCGTCTACGACGTCTCCACCCGGTCCACCACGTGGACCAACCGGTCACTGCTCGACCAGTTGGGCTACCCAGCGGCCGGCGATATCACATCGGACATCGACGTCGACAGTCTGATACCCGACGAGGAGCAGGCACAGGTGGCCGCCGCCATGGCGGCCGCCGCCGACACCGCCGACGAAGAAGTGATCCAACTCGACCACCGGCTCCGGGACGTCGACGGCACCGACCGCTGGTTCTCCCGCCGCGTCACCGCGATGCGCCGTGATCATGCCGGTCGCGCCACCGAATTGGTCGGTGTGCTCCGCGACATCACCGCCGCGATGGCCGCCGAGCAGCACCTACGGCATACCGCGTTGCACGACAACCTGACCGGGCTGCCCAACAGGGCCCTGCTGATGGACCGACTGGACAGCGCCCTGACCCGCGCAGAACGCACCCATCGGGAAATATCGGTGCTGTTCTGCGACCTCGACGGTTTCAAGCGGATCAACGACAGCGCCGGACATGCGGCCGGCGATCAGGTGCTGCTCGAGATCGCGGACCGGCTGACCAAGGTGATCCGGGAAGGCGACACCGTCGCCCGGATCGGCGGCGACGAGTTTGTGATCATCATCGAGCCGTGGAACAGACCGGGAGGCAACGACCAGCCCGTCGATGCGGCAGCGGACCGTGCTCTGGCCGCCAGGGTCGCCGAACGGGTTGGGGTGGCCGTGCGGCAACCGATCACCATCAACGGTGTCGAGCACGGCGTCAGCGTCAGCATCGGGATCACCCACTGCACTCAACCACAGGGGGCCAACCCCGGCCCGTTGACCGCGGAGCAGATCTTGCAGAACGCGGACACCGCGATGTACCGGGCGAAAAGCTGGGGCAAAGACCGTTTCGAAGTGTTCGATCCCGGTATGCGCGCTGACGTCGCCGAACGCGGCCGCGTCGAAAGAATCCTGCGAGACGCATTACGACTCAGCGCACACCCCGAGCATGGCCATCCGGTCACCGCGGCGGTGGCCTCGGTGCTCAGCGCCGCCTATCAGCCGATCTTCGACGCCGGAACCGGCGCTTTGGTGGGCTTCGAGGCGCTCGCCCGGCTCGCCGACACCCACGGCTTCACCATCGGGCCGGACGTGTTCATCCCCATCGCCGAAGATACCGGGCTCATCCGCGCCTTGGGTACCCGGATGCTGGACCTGGCCTGCGGTCAACTCGCGACCTGGTTGTTGGCCGCACCTGGCCACCCGAACCTGACGATGGCGGTGAACATGTCCGCCTTGCAGGCTCAACACTCCTCGCTCGCCGACGATGTCCACCGCGCCCTGACCAAGCACGGTCTGGCGGCGAGCAGCTTGATCTTGGAACTCACCGAAACGACCCTGCTCGATGCCGCCAACTCCACCATCAAGACCCTGAAAGGGTTGCACGAGGACGGAATCGGTATTGCCATCGACGACTTCGGGACCGGATACGCCAGCCTCCGATACTTGGCAACCCTGCCCATCTCGGCGCTGAAGATCGACCGGTCCTTCACCTGCGGTCTACCCGAGGACACGGTGAGCAGGAAAATAGTCAACGCCGTCGCCGGACTGGCGGCGGACCTAGAGCTGGACTGCATCGTCGAAGGCGTGGAAACCAACGCGCAACGCGATGCGCTACCCAGCGGCGTGCAACTGCAGGGCTACCTCACCGGGCGACCCCAACAACCCGACCTGCTGGACGTGCCGACCCTGGCAGCTCAGACCAGCGGGCGTGATCGCGTCGCGGCCAATAATTGATGAAACCAGCAAGTAGGGCCAAATCAGCTCTCGATCGGCGGAATATGACCCGGCCGGCGCGCGAGCCTTCCGGTGAGTGCTGATCACCTGCCGGGCTACCGACTTCGGCGGCGATCGGGGCGCTCGACCGTTGTCGTCCCCGAAGAGATCACGCCATCCAGGGACGCAGTCAAAAGGACGCCGCTGGGTTCCCCTTGGCAGTTAGGGCACTACGAATCTTCTCCGGGTCACGACCGGAATTAGCCGTCACACGGTCATCGATGACGATTCAAATGCCGCGGAGCTGAGCGACCATCAATCACGTTTTCCGTTGGTGCCGTTTGGCGTAAAGATCGGCATCCGCCTTGCCGATCAGCACGTAGGCGCTGTCGCCAGGGGAGAGTTCGGCCAACCCGACGGTGACCGAGCCGTTTTCCGCGGCGGTAGCCAGTAACGAGTTGATGATCGAGAAGCGGGTGGCAGCTGTTGACAAAGTGATGCCGGTCATCACGCAGATGAATTCGTCGCCGCCGTAGCGGATCACCACATCGTAGGGGCGCAGCATCGCCTTCAACGATGCGGCGACGGCGGTCAGGAGTCGATCTCCGGCGGCGTGCCCTCGGGAATCGTTGACTTGCTTGAGGGCGTCGACGTCGACGAAGGCCAGGACGAGCGGTTCCTCGGTGCGGCGGGTTCGGGCGATCTCCCGGTCCAGCTCGAGCAGACCGGCGGATCGGAGGTAGGCACCGGTCAATCCATCGACGGCGGCCAACCGCCGGTCGTCGGCAGCCGCCGCCCGGTCGGCGACAGCGCTGACGGCGCAAGGGTGTCCGAATCGGACCTTGGGGGCTTCCGCGCCGTGGCTGGGTATCAAGCGCAGTTCCGGTGGAGCTGGCTCGCGACGCGGGTGCACTTGTTCACCGTCGCTGCAAGCGTTCCGTACGTCAATATGCAACGCCTGCAACAGTTTACCAATGATGTTCTTGACTTTGGAGTTATGGAACGGGGCCGGCTGCGCGGCCTGCAAACCGGAGTTGGCGTAATTGCCGCCCTTGTGTCTGAAAGCGTCGACGCGGATGCGCGGACGTGGGCGACCACGGAGCTTGTCGTTCGCCGCGGCGCCTTCGCTTGGCCAGCGCTCGTCGACCTATCGTCAGGCCGCCGGTTCTCCTATGCTGGTGCCGTCCGGCGTGGCGGCCTGTACGCAAACTGGATGAGGGGGCAGATTGACACTGCATTTCCCGATCCGCCCGGATGACCATCGTCGACCAGGTGGTCAAGTCGCCGTAAGTCGATCCGACCGCTCAGCGATCGGTGTCCGGACGACGTTCGACCTACGGGTAGGGCGGTCCGCGCGTGGTATGCCTTCGGTGACTTGATCGAAAATGTAGATACAACGACAGGCAGGGAATAGTGGTGGATCCTCAGGAGCAGGTGCAGCAGCGATCGTTTGCCTTCTTCGACGCGGTGCAAGCCGCCCTGGGGGATCGCCTCGCCGAGCGCAGAATCGACCCGGACCAGCACCTCCGGGTCACCGTCATCGACCTCACCGACGAGGACATCGTGGCCATCGGCGCCGCCGCCGAACAGCACGGCGTCACCGGATGGGTGCGCACCGAGCGGGCCGACCCCGCCGATCTGACATCCTGGGAACAGCTGCGCCAGGACCTGCTCACACTACAGCGTCAGAAACCGCCTGTGCTGCAGTGGTATTCCACGCCCACGCCTGGGTACCGGCGGCCACCGGTAGAGATCGGTCTGTACGCCCACGCCACAGCCGAGACCGCCGCTGCGAGCCTGCACTCGGCGTACGGGTCATTCGTCGCGCTGCAGGTCGGCGCATTGCCCTACCCGCTGCCGGCGAACGCACAGCCCAGCCCCGCGGCGCATTCGGTGTACGACCGGATCGCGGCCGACCCGGTCGAGATGAGCATCGACCTCGACGGTCCGTTGACGATTCACCGTGGCCACACCATCACCCACCACATCCTGCTCACCAACCGGAGCACCCGAGAGATCAGCGTGGGTACGAACGGTCACATCACCGTGATCCTGATCGATCCGCAGTCCGGCGCGACGGTCGGCGGATACTGCGGCCCGGAAAACCTCCCGTTCGTGCCTTACAGTGCGGCGCCGTCGCAAACGGTACGAATCCCTATCCGCGTCGGCACCGCCAGCTACCAGCCCAACCTCGGATACCGCCTACCTGCCGGGCGCTGGCAGATCACAATTCCGCTCGAGGTGGCCGACGGGCGCCATCTCATCTCCCCGCCGATGGACATCACCATCATCGACTGACAATTCGACCGACTTCGGGGCTGGCGCCACACCGCCAGTTCCAAGATGCCCAGCCATCAAGGCGACCGTCATCGGTGGTCGTGGTCATTCCCCAGTCGAGAGCCACCAGGTTGTCCGGACGGGGATCGGCTAACGGCGCCGCAGGGTCACGACCGGGCGGCCACTGAGCGGCCACATCTGCACCGTTGGACGTTCCTGATTCGGTGCGACCGGACTAGCCGGGCGGCAGCGCAAACACTGGCTGGAATCAGTGATGTTCGCCGGGTCAAATGCACCCGACCTGGTCCGCCCGGCGACGAGGCTGTTGCGACTGCCGCGTGTGGACGCTCCAAGCCGCACAGGCATGGGCGCAAGCGCATTCAGGCCCAAGACCCGTGGCATCGTGAACTCACGATGCCACGGCCCGCCGACACGGTCGCAGCGCTCGCTCGAAGCCTCGAGGCTGCCGGTGTACCCGTGCAACTTCACCCACTTCGATTCCGTCCTGTCTTGGTGAAGACTCCTGCCATGCGAAGCAGATCAATCAGGTTCGCTGTTCTGATCGGTGCCGTATCCGTCCTCGCAGCCTGCACCCCCCATGCCGGCGGCTCGCCGGCTCTGTCGAGCACAGCGGCGTCACCTTCTGCAGTCACCCGGCAGGACACCTCGTTATCCACCGCACCATCCCCCAAACCCACCCTTGCGAACCCAACCAGCTCACCGGCCGACTTGGCTTGCGCGCGCAGCAGCCAGGGTGAGGTCGACGCACCGCTGTCCATGTACGGCGAATGGGCCGGCGCGAAGCTCAAGTTCGCCGCCGGTTCGCCGCCGCCCGACTCGGTCCTGTGTGGCAGATTCACCCAGCGGAACTCTCCGGACCAACGGGGGACGGCGACCTCGACACCAGGCCACCTCGGGTACCTGTTCAGCCTGATCAACCAGTACACAGCTAACGGCGCCGGCGGCCGCTACTACTGGATCGTGGGCGCCGTGGACGACACGGTCGAATCGGTAGTCCTGGCCTTTCCCGACGACAATGCATTCACCACCCGGGTCCACTTGGTCCCGCTGACCACCGGCTGGCGAGTGTTCGCTGACGCATACTCTCCCGGCCCTACCCTGTCGATGTCGTCGTCCCCCGTTACTGCAAACGTCATAGCTCTAGACACCAAGGGCCGAACCGTCGACACCCGAAACATCAACCTCAACACCGGAGCGGTCCGCCAGATCAAGCCGCTTCCCGCTCCGACTCAACAAACGCACTGACCGGCCACCCACTCGAGGCGACGGATACCGGCATCCTGGGGGCACTGTCAGGCGACCACCCAACTGGTCATTGGTGCCACCTCGGACCTGCCCAGTCAGCGTTAGTCATACGGTGTCGCCGGGTTCGCCGAACAGGTTCGCCGCGCACGCACGGACTTGGCGCAACAATCGCGTGGGCCGGGGTCCGCGCCGCGCGGGCACCTTGGTCCTGGCGGTCAGCCGATAGCGTCGCCGGTATGGACGACGAACTTGACGACCAAGACAGCGACGTTGAAGGCCCAGCATGGCCGCCTCAGGCGCCGCGGTGGTTTGCGTGGGTCATCGTCGCCGCGCTTTTTGCTGGATCCTTGCTCGAGTCCACAAGACGTGCGGTTCGTTCCGGCGCAGCAACCCTGCGGCGACGGTTCCGCCTTCGCCTACGCTAGCGACGGCGGCCAGCGGGTCCACGCGCTGAGTACTACGTACGCCGCCTCTCGAGCGCACTCCATCACGAGCGCCCGCTGCTGCAGGTTCAACTTCGGCCTCACCATCTGTCGGCTCTCCCGGTGTGGGTCTGCTAGTGCCGAGCTGGCAGTCGTGGTTTCCCCGATAAGGTGCAGCTCCACGCCGCACAAGCGACGGCGACCGGTTGCCGATCCTGTTGCGGTGAAGGCGACGATTTTGGTCGCGCGCCTCGACATCGGTGGCTGAACACGCTCAGGTAGTGGCTTTGCCCCGTTACCCTTCGAAGATGGCGAGCTGGGTGTTCATGGTCTGCGGTTGGCTGCTGGCTGCGTTAGCGGGTCTTCTCACGGTTCGCTTGAACGTAAGCCGTCGAGCCGTCTCGTTCCGCTCCCCTGATTCGGATCGTTGGGATTGGCGGATCGCAGTGCCCTACTTCCTAGGGCTCCTACTGGCCGTATTCGGAGGAGCAGGCCTTCAGCATCGATCCTTTGGACTCTGGGCGATACCGCTCGCGATCGTCCCGTTCGTCTTGGCCTACGGCGTCCCAGTCCAGTCCCACAACGCGGGGGTCCGCCGCTCAGGCTTGGGCTAGGGATGGGACCAATTGTGGATCCACTTCCGGCGTGGCGCCGTTTGGCGTGGGTTGTTGGCATCGGCTTCGGCCGCTGCCGTGAGTCGCTGCGCAGTGGCGGCCCGGCCCATCACAGGAGGTGCGCCATGGCGGCGCTTCTCATCGGCTACGCCCGCTGCTCCACCGACCAACAGGACCTCACCGCCCAACGCGACGCACTCGCCGCGCTGGGCGTCGCCCCCGCCCGCATCTACGTCGACCACGGCCTGACCGGCACCAACCGAGACCGGCCCGGCCTGCGGGAGGCGATGGCCGCATGCCGGGAAGGCGACACCCTGGTCGTGGCGAAGCTCGACCGGCTGGCCAGGTCGCTGCCCGACGCCCGGGCGATCGCCGATGAGCTGACCGCCCGGCAGGTCAAGCTCAACCTCGGCGGCTCGGTGTATGACCCCAATGATGCGGTCGGCCGGTTGCTGTTCAACGTGCTGGCCATGATCGCCGAGTTCGAGTCGGACTTGATCAGGTTGCGGACCAGGGAGGGCATGAAGGTCGCCAAGGCCAAGGGCCGGCTGCGGGGCAAGCAACCCAAGCTCAACCCACGACAGGAGGCCCACCTGGTCGCCCTGTTCGAATCCGGAGAACACAGCACCGCCGAACTAGCCGACCTGTTCGGCGTCGGCCGCTCCACCGTGTATCGGGCCGAACAACGCCACCTGGCCGCGACCGCCAAATGACTTTGTCCAGCTGTGTGCACCGCCGCGGGACAGCGGCGGTGCACGCGGCTGCCGCCCATGAACCGGACGCCGTTCGGCTTGCGGCCAGTTGCCTTATCCATCCGCGCGTTACCTTCTGCCCGTCGGCGGTGTCTATTAGATAGAGGATGAGTGCTCGGCTGGGCCGGAGGGAGCGGCGGTGGTTTCAGACAGTGCGCCGGAGTCTGCTCGGCTGCCGATGAGCGTCGGCTTTCTGCACGCGAGAAACTACCTGGCCTTGGTGCGGTTGGCTGCGGCCTACCTCGGCGATCGGCAGTCGGCCGAAGACGTTGTACAGGACGTCCTCATCCGGATCGAAACCCGCACGCCGGGACTGGACGACCCCGATTCGGCGGAGCGGTATCTGCGGGTCAGCGTCCTCAACGGCGCCCGAAACGCGCTACGCGCTCAAGGCCGCAGGCTGACCCGTGACACCGCGGTTGGTAACGCGTACATCGAGGCCGATACCGTCGCCAGCGCTGAGGTATCGGCGGTCGGCAGGCTCGGCCGGCAGAGCGTACGGGCCGCCGTGATGACGTTGCCGGACCGACAACGCGACGTGGTCTTTCTTCGCTACCTCGCCGACTTGTCGATCGCCGAGACCGCCAGGACGCTGAACATCAGCCAGGCGGCGGTCAAGACCTCCAACACCCGCGCGTTGAAGGCGCTGGCTCGAATTCGGGGAGATTCCGATGACTATCGACCTTGAACGAATGCTGCACGACCGACTCCACGCCGAGATCGACGAGCTTGTCCCCGGGGGGATCTGGCCAGGACCCGCGCGGAACGTCCCGGGCTTGCCGACACGCACACCGGACACCGGGCGGGCCGCGGCTCGCAGGAGACGCATGCCCCTGCTGGCAGCGGCCTCCGTCGCTGTGATTGCCCTGGTCACGATCCCGCTGCTGCACCATGACGGTCCGACAGCGCCGCAGCCGGACCCGGCGGCCGTCGCAGCCAGCCGGTCCTACGTTCTGATCGGTACGGCGATGACACCGCTGGCCGAGGGCCGGGCCGTCACACTCCTCACCTCCTGGGACCAGGCCGCGCCTCATCTGCCGCCGCCGACCAACTTCGGTCCCGACAACGGGCATGTGCAGGGAACATCGGCCGGCCAGGGCGTGCAGGCCATCCACGTTCACGGAGCCGTTCTGACCGTCGAGTTCATCGGTGGGCAACTACCCAAAAACCAGGACTGCGGATACGACTACACCGTGTCTGCCCTGGCCTCGACACGAGCGGTCGCAATCTTCACCTACGCTGACCCCGGCACGTGGCCCGGCGGCCCAGACGTTAATTGCGCCTACGTCACCGAGATGAAGACGGCAACGATCACCCTGCCCGAGCCGTTGGGCAGCCGGGCCCTTCTGGATGTCACCACCGGATCCGTCATCGTGCCCACGCAGTAGACCCCAACTGCCAACCCGTCGCACGCGCAACGACCGGCGAAGACGGGTGTCTGTGATGGGTGGGGTGATCGGTCGCCGATCGGTGCCCGTTCAGCGATGGCTGACTACCGGACGCAGACCCAAAGGTGGCGTTGGTACAGTCGTGGGTGAGCGAGGATGAGCAGGTGATGGTCCTCAGGTGGCAGGTATTGCGCTCGAAGCGCGGTTGTGTGCCCTATCTGCGCAGGAGATCTCGGTGAGTGACTGGGGGTCCCGACGAGCCAGGACAGCGGCGGATCAACAGCATTCGCGCGATGCCTACAAAGCGGCCAAGAGCAGAGTGGTTGCCGAGGCAGTGACTGACCGCGGGCGGATCGAGCAGATCGCTGCTGAGGAACTCGCCGCGAATGAGCTACCAGCGGATCAGGCCCGCATTGACTTCGTTACCGACGCAGTGCTGACCACACCGCAAAAATCTTCAGCCAAGCATGTCCGCCGAGGAGTCGGGCAACTCTTCGGCCTCGCCCGCGACCTGGTCAAAGATATGAAGAGGTTCTCTGTCCCGGGATATTTGAATCCCCCGGAGTCGGCCGTGCACGCCGAGTGGGCCACCGATGACGACTGGTGGCTCAAGCCAGTTCTGGACCCGGCTGCGGAATCGATGTTGCGCCAGATGTTCACCGATCTGCACCCCCTCGATGAGGGGGGCGGGCAGCCACCGCGTATCAGAGGGTGCTCGCTCTGGTTGAAGATGCAGCCCGTGCCCGCGAACACAGACGATGATGCGGGGCAGGTCGTCGTCATGGCCGGCAACGTCCCGGTCGGCGTGTTCACGGACGAGGACGCGGCCCGGATCTGGCCAACATTGCGCGAACTGCAGGTCAAAGGCAACGCTCTCAGGGTCGACTGCTGGGTCCACGGCACGAGCTACGCCGACATGAGCCTCAAGCTGCTGCTACCGGGCCGATTCGACCTCTAGAACGACCCAGCGGGCAGCTACCTGGGACAGCAGTCCGGTAGAGATGGCAAGCCAAGAGCGGATCCGTTCCGGTCACCGATCCTTCATCGACGCGCCCGTGGTCTTCCTGGCCGTCCGCCGACTCGGGATGCGATCGCCTTGCCGGAGGACATTCGGGCCAGAACGGGACCGTTGGGGAGACCGGGCCTCGGCGCCGGCGCCTCAATCGGTAGATTTGCTCGGTGGATCCGGCCCAGGCACCGTCGCCCCGCTTGCTGACGCAACTTCGAGACGAGCCGTTGTTGTGGTCGGGCCGCCCTGATCCGAACGTCTTGTTCGCGCGAACCGACCTGTTTCTGGTGCCGTTCACCCTGCTGTGGGGCGGATTCGCCATCTTCTGGAATGTGATGGTCTGGCGCGGTCACGCGCCCGTGTTCTTCCGGTTCTGGGGGATCCCGTTCCTGCTGATCGGGGTCTACCTCATCGCCGGACGGTTCTTCGTCAAGCGGAGCCGAAAGCGAGGGCTTGAATACGCGCTGACCAGAAGTCGCGCCCTGATCTGCGACAGCCGCGGCGGCGTCGAGATGTGCCGTTGGCTCACGCACCGATCGAGCAGAAGCCCTCCCGGAATGGTCGCCACCTGGGAGTGACGTTCGGGACCACGTCGACCGGCCGGAGGGGCGGGTTCGGCTTCGGGGGCGGAAGTCTTCCGACCAACTCCGGTCTGGACCTCTTCACTTCCGGGGTGACAGTCCCGGCCTTTGTCGACGTCGCGGACGTAGCGGGTTTACAAACCGCGCTCGGTAAGATCGACCGTGGGTGACCCATCCTTCGCCGAGTCCTCGACGACGGATCGTGGGCACGGGTGCCGAACGCAGATCCAGGACCGTTCACGGATCCCGTTCCGGTCATCTCTCACGCCGTTGTAGTCCGGTCTGACCGCAGCACTACATCCGCCCGCGATTCGTCGACTGGGCGGTTCCGTCAGTCCCGCGCGAAAAAGTCCGATGCTCTTCTGGTAGTCGGTCAACAGTTGCTCGACCTTGACGTGCAGCTGCGCGTCATCATCGGCTGCTGTCTGAAGCTTCAGTGCCTCGATCATCGCCAAGGTTTCACGGCGTTGACGAGGCAGCTGGGCGGTCGGCTTGAGCTTCGCCTGCGCCTTCAATTGCTTGTACTGGGCGGTCAGCTTGGGTCCGTCATCGCGGCGGACCGCTAGCGCAGATGTTCTGGATGCCACGACGGGATATCGGCCGGCGGTAGCGCCTCACCTGATGCGGCCGATCGGAGCTTCCCCACCAGCGCCGCGCCGCCCCGGTACAACCCATAGAGCAGCAGAAACACCAACATGACCATGCCAAATTCTACGTTCGCAAGGCTGCATCCACGGTTGAAGAGCTACGCAAAGCGACTGGGCGCACCGGTTACGGTCGGCATCTGGTCTGCGGGCGGAACGGTGACCGGCTCGTGACGCCGAGCAGGCATCCACTACCGGCCACCTTGCGCGGGTTGCCGCGGATCTGCCGTGTTTGCTGGATAGTCTCGCGAGGCTAAGAACCAAGACAACCTGTGGGATGTCTGTGGCGTCTGAGCGGAGGCGGCTCGTACGGGCCGCCGGACGAACGGATCCGGCGATAGCGGCCTGGCGGCTTGGAATGGATGTGGGATGGGCAGGTTCCGACGTCGCGGTCAACTGCGGTGGATGGCCGGGGCGGTATCGGCGCTGGTTCTGCTTACCGCTTGCACCAGCACCGCCCAACCTGATGCCACCGTGACCAACGACGTCACCGTGGCGGGGACCGCAACGTCCACCGGTCAGGGAAATATCCCTCCGTCGGTGGTCCAGGCGCCCGGATCGTCGACCTCAACGGGGGCGACGACGAGTGCGGGTACTTCCGCTAGTTCGACCACTGCTGCCACCTCGTCCAGCGGCGCGACGGGTTCAGGCCCGGCGTACGGCACCCCGGCGGGAGTAGTGGTCAAGACAGAGCCGGACGGCTTCAAGATCACCAAACTCAAACTCGGTCAGAAGGCTCCGCAATTCATCGTCTACAGCTTCGACGGGGTCGGCTGGGACGAAAAGTGGCAGTTCTGGTTCGGCATCGAACACAAGGTGCCGCTGCACTTCACCGGGTTCCTGTCCGGGGTCTACCTGCTCTCAAAGGAGACCAAGACGAAGTACCAGGGGCCCGGGCCCTCCCGCCACCCCGGCGATGCCTCGATTCCGTTCGGAACCCCCGCCGATCTGCCGGTCGAGATCGGCAACCTCAACAGAGCCGTCAGTCAGGGCGACGAGATCGGCACCCACTTCGTCGGCCACTTCTGCTCCGCCGACAACCCGCCCGGCGGGAACGACTGGGACACCAGCGACTGGAATGAGGAACTGGACCAGTTCTTCTCGCTCCTCAAAAACGTCGACACAAACAACGGCATCACCGCGAAGCTGAACCTGACCGCAGCCGACATCAAGGGCGAACGCACCCCGTGCCTCGAGGGCGACAAAGCTGACTTGTACCCGGCGCTGGAAGCCCACAACATGACCTACGACAGCTCGATCCAGATCACCGGCAACGAGTTGGCCTGGCCGACGAAGACCCCGGACGGCAGGGTCTGGCAGATTGGCATGGCCCAGTTCCCGATACACGGAACCGGCAAGGCCCAGATCACCATGGACTACAACTACCGGTACACGCAGGAGCAGGGCAGCCTGAGTAGCGGTAGCACGCCGCCGCTGGCCAAAAGCCAGGCCGACTCAGCGCAGGTTCTGGCCACCTACCAGGACATGCTCAAAGCCGCGACAACCGACGGGGTCAACGAACCGCTGATCCTGGGCAACCACTTCGAGGACTGGAACAACAACGCCTACACCCAGGCCCTGGCCAACTTCGCCCTGCAAAGCTGCGGAAAACCGGGGATCTACTGCGTACCGTTCCGCGACGTCGTCGACTGGATGAACGCGCAGGACCCCAAAGTGATGGCCGCTCTGCAAAACCACAAGTCCAACCTCGGCGGCTGCCCCTACCTCAAATGGCCACACTGCGACGGACTCATCCAGTACTGAACGCCTACCGGTGCCGCAGAGGTCTCCACCTCGAGACGCGACCAAGAAACATGACCGCAACCGGATGGGCAATCGCGACAGTTCGAGTGTCTTGCTGCGCGACCAAGTCAGCTGCATTGGACAGAGTTCTCGCAGGCCGTGCCTGGTGCCACCGGCTCTACGACCGGTCGTAGGTATCGGCGGCAGGCGTAGACGCGGCGGTAGCGTTGCCGGATTAGCTCTTCGTCTTCGATCACGCCATGCACGAAGGAGTTGACCGGAAGGCTGAGCCGCTGCGGTGTGACGAAACCGGTTGGGTCGTCATCCTCGCCGAGGTAGATGTGCAGGTAGCGGAACTGCTCGATGAAACCGTTGCGCTGGTACCACCGGTTCGCGGCCTCATCTTCGCGGGTCCAGGCGTCCAAGGTCTCGACGCCGAGGTTCGCCAGATGTTCAAGGGCCGCCTGAAGGAGCCCGGTGCTCACTCCGGAATTCGATGATCTGGATGAGTGGCGATGGTGTCGATCGTCGCCGCCTTGCCTTCGATCTCGATATCCAGGATGCCTGCAACGGTCTCTTCGCCCTCATGAGACTCGGTGGCGACGAGTGCGATCGACGGATCGTTGAGCTTGGTGCGCGATGGTCTGACGTCGTCGTAGTACTGCGTGTCCAGGAACGATAGGACCCGACAACGCACCCAGCCGTCGTGGTCTTCGGACTGGTACTCGCGGACGGTGAAGGGCGCGGGATGGGTTGGCATCGGCATTCCGATCTTCGGAGCGCAAGTCTGCAATTGCAAGCAACTTACCGTGGGCGCTGCGCGAGCTCCGCAAGACGAACGCCGACCGGTCAGCGACTCGGCTGGTGATGGCGGCGCTGACGGCCTGTGCTCGTCGTATCGGTTTCGGCCGTTGCCGGAAGTCGCCGCGCCGCGGCGCCCCGGCCGCTCCTTCGGAGGTGCGCCATGACGGCGCTGCTCATCGGGTACGCCCGCTGCTCCACCGATCAGCAGGACCTCACCGCCCAACGCGATGCCCTCGCCGCGTTGGGCGTCGCCCCCGCCCGGATCTACATCGACCACGGTCTCACCGGCACCAACCGGGAGCGGCCCGGCCTGCGGGAGGCGATGGCCGCGTGCCGGGAAGGCGACACCTTGGTCGTGGCAAA
Organism: uncultured Nakamurella sp.; assembly: GCA_964242105.1. GTDB lineage: Bacteria > Actinomycetota > Actinomycetes > Mycobacteriales > Nakamurellaceae > Nakamurella. The sequence continues at coordinate 58,768 of CAXTBG010000025.1, forward strand.
GCTCGACCGGTTGGCCCGGTCGCTGCCCGACGCCCTGGCGATCGCCGATGAGCTGACCGCCCGGCAGGTCAAGCTCAACCTCGGCGGGTCGGTGTATGACCCCAACGATGCGGTCGGCAGGTTGCTGTTCAACGTGCTGGCCA
>CAXTBG010000026.1:0-58306 GCA_964242105.1 uncultured Nakamurella sp.
CCCTTGGTGTAGTCGAACTTCTCGACCGCGCGGATCAGGCCGAGGTTGCCCTCCTGGATGAGGTCCAGCAGCGGCATGCCGCGACCGGTGTAACGCTTGGCCAGGGACACCACCAGGCGCAGGTTCGCCACGAGCAGATGATTGCGCGCGGCGTTGCCGCCACGGATCACGGCCCGAAGGTCTGCTTTGCGCTGCGGGGACAGCCGGTTGCCGGTGTCGAGCTTGTGCTGGGCGAAGACGCCGGCCTCGATCCGCTTCGCGAGGTCGACCTCCTGCTCGGCTGTCAGCAGGGCGGTCCGGCCGATGCCGTTGAGATAGACGCGGACCAGATCGGCGGAGGGACCCTGGGCGTCGAGGTCTTCCGTCTCGCGGACACTGGCGGTCGGGCGATCGGCCGGCGCCGACCGCGCGCTGCGCGCAGGCTTGACGGCGTCGGGCGAGGGCGTGTCGATGTCGATATCGGCCGATTCAAGGGCCAGGTCGGAGTCCGGGGCTTCCAGGACGTCCTCGTGTACCGTCGGGGAGTCGGTCATGTTGGTGCTCCCTTCATTACAGATGTCGGTTGAAGCCGCTGAATCGGCGCCGACTCCAGGTGAAACGCCAGGTCGTCGCGTTTCGTTCCCATTCGATGCCGCGGGCCGAATGGACGGCGGGCGGGGAGTATCGGGGGAGAACTCGTGCAACGTCCCAAGCTGATGACGGTTAAATACCCGATTACTCGGAGAACCGAACGTGACGCGCGGAACGTCTGCTGTCGCGGGGTTCTGCACTAGACAACGTTGGCCGGGCGGGTCCGATCGTGTGGCGGCGATGAGAAGTGCATGAGAGTTCTTGCGGCTCGGCCGACCGTCGCATCACACCTCGACGAGCACCGTGAAAGGCCCGTCGTTGGCGCTTTGCACGACCATCTCCGCACCGAACACCCCGGTCGCGACGGTGGCGCCCCGATCGGTGAGGCCGCGGACGACGGCCGCGACCAGCGGCTCCGCGACCGTTCCTGGTGCGGCCTCGCCCCAGCTCGGCCGGCGTCCCTTGGCCGTCTGCCCGTAGAGGGTGAACTGGCTGACCACCAGCAGCGGGGCTCCGGAACTCTCGCACGACGCCTCGCCGCGCAGGATTCGCAGCCCATGGAGCTTGCGGGCCATTCTCTCGGCAGCGGCCGGGTCGTCGGCGTGCGTCACGCCGACCAGCACCAACAGGCCGGGCACGTCGATGGCGCCGACCACCTGACCGCCGACCGTCACCGAAGCCGATAGCACCCTGGCGACCACGGCCCTCATCCGGTGGATCCCGCGGGCAGTCGTCGGTGTCGGCGGTGGCGGGTGTCGCACCGGTGATGTCCGGTGTCGGCGGTCGACGGCGCGGGTCGTGGCCGGTGTGGTCGGCCTGCTGCGTCCGTGGCAGGCGGCGGCTTTGGATAGGCGGCCATCTACAGCACCGGGTGAAGGAGACCGCGGGTGATGCCGACCCGGACGGTGGGCAGGACCGCCTCGGCCAGCGCGCCGAGGTCGAGGCCGTGTGCGCGCGACAGCAGGTCCAGCAGCACGGCCAACGGCAGGTCGCCGGTGCACCCGGCCAGCAGCGCCTGCCCCCATTCGTCGACCTGCAGGGTGGCGCCGGGACCGCCCGGACGGCGCAGCATGCGCAGGACCGTCGCCCAGCCCTCGTGGCCGGGAAGTGCGCGCTGCTCGAGGAGAACCGACGGCGCCAGCGACAGCTTGGCGCCCAGCAGTTGAGCGTCCGAGATGTCCCGCAGCCAGGCCCGCCGTGCCAGGAAGCCGGCGGCCTCGTCGCCGGTCACCTCCTCGCCGGCCCCGGGGATCTCGTCCAGCACCACGTCGGGATGGTCGGAATCGTTGCGGCGCAGAGTGATCAGGCCCATGCCGATGCCGCTGACGCGTTCGGTCGCGAAGTAGTCGAGCCACGCGGCGGCGGCGGCTGCGGCGTGTGGCCCGTCCTCGCCGGCGTCCTTGAGCCACAGCGAGATGTATTCCGTCGGATCGGCGAGCTCGCGTTGCACGACCCACGCGTCGCACCCGGTCCCGGCGACCCAGTCGCCCACCCGCTCGCGCCAGTCCGTGTCCTCGCGCACGACCCAGTTCGCGAGCAGTTGCCCGGTCCCGCCGGGCGTCAGGTGGCCGGGCATGCGGCGGACCAGCGCCTCGCAGATGCCGTCGCCGGCCATGCCGGAATCGCGATAGATGTACTGCTGGGCGCCGGCTCCGATCACGAACGGCGGGTTGCTGATCACCAGGTCGAACCGCTCGCCGCGCACCGGCTCGAACAGCGAGCCGGCCCGCAGGTCCCACACCTGGCCGTTGAGCCGGGCGGTCGCCCCGGCGAGGGCGAGCGCGCGCGGGTTGGTGTCCGTCGCGACCACCGAACCGGCGTGCCCGAAGGCATGCAGTGCCTGGATTCCGCAGCCGGTACCCACGTCGAGGACGGTGCCCACCCGATCGCGGATCACCGCCCTGGCCAAGGACACCGACGCCTGACCGATGCCGAGCACGTGGTCGTGGTGCACCGGTCCCGGCCGGGTGTCGGAGTCGAGGTCGGACACCACGAGGTACTCGTGGTCCTCGTCGGCGTGCGGCCGGACGTCCAACGCCGCCCGGACGTCCGCTCCGTCGCGTTCCAGCACCCCGCCGGCCAGCGCGGCGTTCAGTCCCGTGTGCTGGAACGCGCGCTCGACGGCGGCCACCGGCTCGGTGCTACCCAGCAGGAACAGCCGGACGCAGGTCTCGAGCGGCGACCCGCCGGACGTCGCCCGCAGGGCGGGCCACAGTTCTCCCCGGGCCAGCGCCCTCGAGGCGCTGGCGCCGAGCAGGTCCGGCACGGCTGAGGCGTCGTAGCCGGCGGCGCGCAGGTCGTCGCCGACGCGGTCGACGACGTCCTGGTCGGTCATCGGCAGCGGGCGTGAGGCGGGCACGGGCGACCTTTCTGCGGTGGGGTGCGGCGGTGTGGTGGTCGGTCAGGCGACGTGCACGCTGGGCCGTCGGCTCGGGTCCGGTTCCGCGCGACGCAGCACCTCCCGCGTGGTCGGAGCCACCTCGCCCTCCCCGGTGAACAGGAAGCGCAACAGATTCGACACCGGGTTGCCCTCGGTCCACTCGAAGTAGACGTTCGGCAGGGCGCCGGTCACGTCGCGGACGTGGAGCAGCAGCGCAGCAATGGAGTTCGGCACCACCGGGCTGTTCATCAGCAGCACCTGGTAGCCGTCGCGCATCTCCCCGTGCACCACCAGGTCGCTGCTGAAATCCGACGCGTCGGTCAGGGTGACCTCCAGGAAGATGACCGGGTCCGATGCCGGGATGTAGCTGCGGGCGCGCTGTTCCCGCTCCTTCGCGGCGAGCGTGTGGTCCTCGTTCTCGTCAGGCTCGTGCGCGACGATCTGGAGGGTGCCCGCCGCGGCGAACCGGCGCAGGCAGTCGACCGCCGCGTCGTCCAGGATCACCTGGTCGGTGCGGAGCTCGAACGCCCGACCCAGCCGTGAGACGACCGACACCAGCAGGATCGCCAGGATGAACAGCCCGGCGATCCGCACACCGTCCGGCCGCTCGATCACGTTCAGCACCGTCGTGTAGACGAACACCGCCGCGATGACCCCGAACCCGATTGTCTGCGCTGTCTTCCGCCGCCGGTGCGCCGAGATCGTCACCGCGACGGACGCCGACGTCATCAGCACCAGCACCCCGGTGGCGTACGCGCCGCTCTGCTTGTCGACGTTGGCGTCGAACACCCAGGTGACCAGGAAGGCGATGAGGGAGAAGACCACGACCAGTGGGCGGACCGCCCGGGTCCACTCCGGCGCCATGCCGTACCGCGGCAGGTATCGCGGGACGAGGTTGAGCAGTCCGGCCATCGCGGATGCGCCGGCGAACCACAGGATGGTGATGGTGCTGGCGTCGTAGACCGTCCCGAACGCACTGCCGAGGTACTCGTGCGCGAGGTATGCCAGGGCGCGTCCGTTGGCGGCGCCACCCGGTTGGAACTCCTTCTGCGGGATGAGCACGGTCGTCACGAAACTGGTCACCACCAGGAAGACGCTCATGATCACCGCAGCGGTGGTCAGCAGCCGCCTGGTGTTGTGGATGCGGCCCAGCGGATTGTCCTCTCGGTCCCCGGGATCGCCCTGGACCTGCGGCATCACCGCCACCCCGGTCTCGAAACCGGACAGCCCGAGCGCCAGCTTGGGGAACACCACCAGGGCGACGCCGATCATGGCCAGCGGGCTGCTGTGCGCCGTCGTCAGCGCGTGGCCCCAGTCGCTGACGACGTGCGCCGAGGTGAACACGTGGACCAGCCCGACCACCGCGACGACCACATTCGCCAGCAGGTACACCCCGACGAGGACGACCGCGATCGTGATCGCCTCGGAGAACCCGCGGAGGAAGACGCCACCGAGCAGCGCCAGCAGCAGCAGCGTGATCAGCAGGTTGTGGTCGGCCCAGCCGGACGGGACGAACGGGTTGCTGACCAGGTGCGCCGAGGCATCGGCCGCCGACAGCGTCATGGTGATCAGGAAATCGGTGGCCGCGAAGCCGAGCAGCACGAGGACGAACAACTTGCCCGCCCACTGCGGCAGCAGGCGCTCCAGCATGGCGATCGAGCCTTCCCCGCGGAAGCTCTCCCTGGCCACGCGCCGGTACACCGGCAGCGCGCCGAGAAGGGTGAGCGCCACCAGCACCAGCGTGGCGACCGGCGACAGCACGCCCGCCGCCAGCGCGGCGATGCCCGGCTGGTAGCCGAGCGTGGAGAAGTAGTCGACGCCCGTCAGGCACATCACCCGCCACCAGGGCTTCTGGTGCTCGGTCCCGCTGTCGACGCGGTGCGGCCCGGGATGGCCGGCAGCCCGCTCGGACAGGCCCTCGAAGAACCACCGGCTGAACCCCGACCTGGGCTCGGCGACGTCCAACTGCGCAGTCATATCGGGATGGTTGCACAGGGCCCCGACAGCCGACACGGGGTCATTCGGATCGACCGGCGGCGAGGTCGTCAGGTCCCGGCTGCGGCGGTGTGCGACGCTGGTCGCCATGACCGCTGACCGCCTGTTCCTGACCGGCCGGACCGACGCCGACGCGCTGCTCGCGGCCGACCCGAACGCGCTGCTGGTCGGCATGGTTCTCGATCAGCAGATCCCGATGGAGAAGGCCTTCAGCGGGCCGGCGGTACTGGCCGAGCGGATGGGCGGGCTCGACGTCCGGGCCATCGCCGCTGCCGACCCCGGGGCGTTCAAGGAGCTGTTCGCCCGGCCGCCTGCGGTGCACCGTTTCCCGGGTTCGATGGCCGCCCGGGTGCAGAGCGTCTGCCAGGTGCTCGTCGATTCCTACGACGGTGACGCGGCCCAGCTCTGGCAGGACGTGGACAGCGGTGCCGAACTGCTGCGCCGGATCGCAGCGCTGCCCGGCTTCGGCGCGCAGAAGGCGGCGATCTTCCTGGCCCTGCTCGGCAAGCAGTACGGCGTCACGCCGCCGGGTTGGCGGGAGGCCGCCGGTGCCTACGGCGAGGAGGGCAGCCGGCGATCGGTGGCCGACGTGGTGGACGACGAGTCGCTGGAGGCGGTGCGGGCCAGCAAGAAGGCCGCCAAAGCCGGGCTCAAAGCCGCGCAGACCAGTGCCGGGGGCGGCTCGACGGAGCCCTCGGAAGCGACCTCGAAGGCCGCCCCGAAGTCCACCGGGAAGGGTCGGTCGAAGGCGCCCGCGAGGTCATCGAGCGCATCCGGCTGAGACAGAGCTGTGCTCAGCTTGCGGACCCGCTGCGTGTCGTTGCCGCGGAGTACCGTGGATCTTGGTGAACACACCAGCCCCGCAAGCTCGGGGCGCCAGGACCACATCGACTGCGGCCCGGCATTTCTCCGATCGGAGCATCGCACATGACCAAGTCCTTCCCGCCGGACGGAACCTCGTCGCGTCGGGTGGAAGCAGCGGTCATCACCCAGGTTGAGCCGTCGTATGACGAACAACTCAGTGCCCGCCGCAAGCGCTACATGTTGACCATGAGCATGCGGATCCCGCTCCTGATCGCCGCCACGGTGTTCTACCACCACCTGTGGATCTCCATTCCGTTGCTGCTCATCTCCATTCCGCTGCCCTGGATGGCCGTGCTGATCGCCAACGACCGGCCGCCGCGCAACCGTGTCAAGAAGGTGGTTCCGGGCGTCATCAATTACGAGCGCGCCCTGCCGCCCGGCCGCCGCGAGATCATCGACAGCGAGTAGGCACCGCCCTCCCGCGCGGCCAGTGCGCCGGGTCGCAAGGGACAGGCGGGTGTCGCGGGCATACGGTGACCCCCATGATCGACAGTGCCGTGGAATCTCCCGAGGTCGCTGCTGCTGCCGGTCGCGTGTTCCGGGCCATCAACTCGTTGCACTCGTGCGTCTACTTCTCGCCGGAGGGCGACGAGGAATACGTGGCAGTCGGCCTGCGTCCCGGCCGGATGGGCTACTTCGCCTCCCGGAGCGCCCCGATGGGCGCTGTCGGCCCGGCCGTCGTGGCCGCCACCTTCTACAACTTCAACCCTGAGCTCGTGGCGCGGCACATCCCGCGCGCGTGGTCGCTGGCCACGCCCCAGCAGGTGCTGGCCGCCCGATGGCGGGTTGCCGACCGTACGTTGCGTCGCCTGCTCGGCGACGAGGTCGTCTCCTCCGTCGAGTTGGCCGAAGCCGGCGGGTTCGCCCGCCGGGTGGCATTGCGATGCACCACCGAGGGTCGGCCGCTGTTCGCCGCCCACGCTGCGCTCGACTGGCCGACCGAGCCGCATCTGCTGTTCTGGCACGCCATCACCCTGTTGCGCGAGCACCGCGGCGACGGCCACCTCACCGCGCTGGTCGCTGGAGAACTGTCCGGTATCGAGGCACTGATCACCCACACCGCCACCGGCCGGGGATTCCAGGTGCCGGCCGCCAAGGCGCTGCGCATGTGGTCGGACGAACAGTGGTCGGCCGCGCAGGACGTTCTCCGGCAGCGGGGACTGCTGACGGCCGGTGGTGACCTGACCGACGCGGGCGCCGGGCTGCGCCAGCACGTGGAGTCCGAGACGGACCGGCTCAGCGCGGCGCCGTGGGTCGGCGTCGATCCAGGACAGGTGGAGGACTTCATCACCTACGCCAAGTCCCTGACCAGGACCGCGGTGTCGGCCGGCGCCTTCCTGGACGGGGTGTTCGCCCGATGACCACGGTGTCGACACCCGGCAGCGCTGCGGCGGTGAAGCCCGTACGGACCGTGACGCAGGTGGTCATCCGGTTCGCCGGCGATTCCGGCGACGGGATGCAGCTGACCGGCGACCGGTTCACCGGGGAGACCGCCGCGTTCGGCAACGGGCTGTCCACGCTGCCCGACTTCCCCGCGGAGATCCGCGCCCCCGCCGGCACCCTGCCCGGGGTGTCGGCTTTCCAGCTGCAGTTCGCCGACCACACCGTCGTCACCCCCGGCGATGCGCCCGACGTCCTGGTCGCGATGAACCCCGCCGCTCTGAAGGCGAACCTGGGTGCCCTGGCCGCGGGCGGCACGGTGATCGTCGACACCGACGAGTTCACTGCGCGCAACCTCGCGAAGGTGGGGTACGACGCCGACCCGCTGCGCGACGGCTCCCTGTCCGCCTACCAGGTGCACGAGGTGGCGCTGACCTCGATGACGGTCGAGGCCGTCCGTGATGTCGGCCTGCACCGCAAGGAGGCAGAGCGGGCGAAGAACATGTTCGCCCTCGGGCTGCTGTCCTGGCTCTACCATCGCCCGCTGGAAGGCACCCGGCGATTCCTGGCCGCGAAGTTCGCCGCGAAGCCGGACATCGAGCGCGCCAACCTGATGGCGCTGGAAGCCGGCTGGTCGTACGGCGAGACCACCGAGGGCTTCGCCGTGCACTACGAGGTGAAGCCCGCGCCGCTGGCGCCCGGCACCTACCGGACGATCCGCGGGAACCAGGCGCTGGCCTACGGTCTGGTGGCCGCCGGGGAACGCACCGGCTTGCCGCTGTTCCTGGGCACGTACCCCATCACGCCGGCCTCGGACATCCTGCACGAGCTGTCGGCGTTGAAGAACTTCGGCGTGCGCACCTTCCAGGCCGAGGACGAGATCGCCGGCGTCACCGCGGCGATCGGCGCGTCGTACGGCGGGAGCCTTGGTGTGACCAGCACGTCCGGTCCGGGGGTGGCGCTCAAGAGCGAGGCCATCGGGTTGGCGGTGGCGCTGGAGCTGCCGCTCATCGTCGTCGACGTGCAGCGTGGCGGTCCGTCCACCGGCCTCCCGACGAAAACCGAGCAGGCGGACCTGCTGCAGGTGATGTTCGGCCGCAACGGTGAGGCGCCCGTGCCGGTGGTGGCGGCCTGCTCGCCCTCGGACTGCTTCACCGCGGCCCTGGACGCCGCCCGGATCGCCACCACCTACCGCACGCCGGTGTTCCTGCTGTCCGACGGCTACCTGGCGAACGGGTCGGAGCCGTGGCTGATACCTGCCGTCGACGACCTGCCGGACCTGACCGTGTCGTTCGCGTCGGAACCCAACCACGGGAGTGAGTTCTGGCCCTACGTCAGGGATCCCGAGACGCTGGCCCGTCCCTGGGCGGTGCCCGGTACGGCCGGCCTCGAGCACCGGATCGGCGGCATCGAGAAGGCCGACGGTTCCGGCACCATCTCCTACGACCCGGTCAACCACGACCACATGGTGCGCACCCGCGCCGCCAAGGTTGCCGGCATCACGGTGCCGCCGTTGACCGTGGACGACCCGACGGGTTCCGCGGATCTGTTGCTGCTCGGTTGGGGGTCGACGTTCGGCCCGATCACCGGCGCGGTCCGGGCACTGCGTGCTCGCGGTGTTCCGGTGGCGCAGGCGCACCTGCGGCACCTCAACCCGTTGCCCGCCAACACCGAACAGGTGCTGCGCTCGTACTCCAGGGTGGTGGTGCCGGAGATGAATCTCGGCCAGTTGGCGCTGATCCTCCGGGGCCTGTTCCTGGTCGACGCCGTCAGCGTCAACCAGGTACGGGGTCTGCCGTTCCGCATCGACGAACTGGTCGAAGCGGTGTTGTCCGTGCGAGCCGGTACCTACCGGCGCGTGCCGGTGGGGTCCGCCGGAGCAATGGGCACAGCCGTTGTAGGACAGGAGATTCGATGACCATCGATGCTGGCCGGCCGTTGTCGTTGTCGCTGGTGCCGCGGACCACGGTCGCGCAGAAGGGCAAGGACTTCAAGTCCGACCAGGAGGTGCGCTGGTGCCCCGGCTGCGGCGATTACGCGATTCTCGCTGCGGTGCAAGGCTTCCTGCCGGAGCTCGGGCTGGCCCGGGAGAACATCGTCTTCATCTCCGGGATCGGTTGTGCCGCCCGGTTCCCGTACTACCTCAACACCTTCGGCATGCACTCCATCCACGGCCGGGCGCCGGCGGTGGCGACCGGGCTGGCCGTCACGCGGCCGGATCTGTCGGTCTGGGTGGTGACCGGTGACGGCGACGCGTTGTCGATCGGTGGCAATCATCTGATCCATGCGTTGCGGCGCAACGTGAACCTGAAGATCCTCCTGTTCAACAATCGCATCTACGGATTGACGAAGGGCCAGTACTCGCCGACGTCGGAGGTGGGCAAGCGCACGAAGTCGTCACCGATGGGTTCGGTCGACGCGCCGTTCAACCCCATCTCGCTGGCGATCGGTGCCGAGGCGACGTTCGTGGCCCGCACGCTGGACTCCGACCGCAAGCACCTGACGTCAGTGCTACGGGCCGCCGCCGCGCACGCCGGCACCGCGCTGGTCGAGATCTACCAGAACTGCAACATCTTCAACGACGGGGCCTTCGACCCGCTGAAGGATTCGGCGACCCGCGACGACGTGACCATCCGGCTGGAACACGGTGCGCCGCTGGTGTTCGGTGCGGCCGGGGAGCACTGCGTGATCCGGGATGACGCCGGCCGGCTGGTGCTGGCCGACACCGCCGCCCTTCCGCTCGGGGTGCTGCCGGTGGTGCACGACGCGCACGAGCCCGATCCGAGCTACGCCTTTGCGCTCTCCCGTCTGTCGGATCCGGAAACGTTGGCGCACACGCCGATGGGGATCTTCCGGGACGTCGACCGGCCGACGTACGACGCCGGGATCGCCGACCAGATCTCCACCGCCGTCACCCGGCAGGGGCGCGGCGACCTCGCGTCACTGCTGGCCGGCAGCGACACCTGGACCGTGCCCGATCCTGCCGATCCGCTCGTCACCGAAGGGACCTCCCATGCCTGAAGCCGTCATCGTCGCTGCCACCCGTTCGCCCATCGGGCGGGCGTTCAAGGGCTCGCTGAAGGACATGCGGCCCGACGACATGGCCGTGCAGATCGTGCGCGCGGTGCTGGACCAGGTGCCCGAGCTGGATCCCACGACGATCGACGACCTGCTGCTGGGCTGCGGGTCGCCGGGCGGCGAGCAGGGGTTCAACATGGCGCGAGTGGTGGCCGTCGCCCTCGGGCTGGACACCGTGCCGGGCGCGACGATCACCCGGTACTGCTCGTCGAGCGTGCAGACCACCCGGATGGCGATGCACGCGATCCGGGCGGGGGAGGGCTCGGTGTTCGTCTCGGCCGGGGTCGAGGCGGTCAGCCGGGCGGGGCGTGGCTCGGCGGACAACCCGCCGGTCGACCCCGCCGCCGACCCGCGGTCCCGGGAGCGCAACCCGTGGACCAATGCGCTGTTCTCCGATGCCCAGGCGCTGTCGGCCCGGCGCGGTGGCGGCGGTGCGGAGGTCTGGCACGATCCGCGCGAGGACGGGCTGCTGCCCGACATCTACATCGCAATGGGCCAGACCGCGGAGAACGTCGCCGGGCTGCGGTCGGTCAGTCGCGCCGAGCAGGACGAGTTCGCCTGCCGCTCGCAGAATCTCGCCGAAAAGGCCATCGCCGACGGCTTCTTCGCGCGGGAGATCACGCCGCTGGTATTACCGGACGGAACCGTGGTGGAGGTCGACGACTGCCCACGGGCCGGCACCACCGCCCCGGCGCTGGCCGGGCTGAAGCCGGTGTTCCGCCCGGACGGCACGATCACCGCCGGGAACGCCTGCCCGCTGAACGACGGCGCAGCGGCGCTGGTGATCATGAGCGACACCCGCGCAGCGGAACTCGGTGTGACACCACTGGCCCGGGTGGTGTCGACCGGTGTGTCAGCGCTGTCGCCGGAGATCATGGGGCTCGGTCCGGTGGAGGCCAGCCGCCGCGCGCTGGCGCTGGCCGGGATGACGATCGACGACATCGACCTGGTGGAGATCAACGAAGCCTTTGCGGCGCAGGTCATCCCGAGTTACCAGGAGCTGGGCATCGATCTCGACCGGCTGAACGTGCACGGCGGAAGCATCGCCGTCGGCCACCCGTTCGGCATGACCGGCGCGCGGATCACGACCACCCTGCTGAACGGCCTGCGCGCCCGCGACCTCACCATCGGCTTGGAGACCATGTGCGTCGGCGGCGGCCAAGGCATGGCCGTCATCTTCGAGCGCATGAACTGACCCCGCTCGCTTGCGCTCGTCGCCCTCGTCCCCCCCGCGCTTATCAACTAGGTCTGCGCTGATCAACTAGCCCGAAATGTGACGCATGGGGCGGGAGTTGCCGACTTCGTGAGCGCGGCCGGGTCGGCGCCGGCCAACGTGGCGTTCAGGCGGCGGCGATGATCGCGATCTCGACCAGCCAGGCGGGCTGCGCCAACGCCGGCACGGTGACCAGTGTGCTCGCGACACGTCGCCCCTCCAGCGCGGCGTCGCGTGCCGCCATGACCGCCCCGAGGCCGTCGCCGACCGCCGTCGTGACGTAGGTCGTCACGCCGACGACGCTGTCCAGCGGCATATCGGCCGCCCGCAAGAGGGCAAGTAGGTTGTGCCACACCACCTCTGCTTGCGCAGCAACACCCTCGGGCACCGAACCGTCCGGAGCCACCGGCACGACGCCGGACGTATGCAGCCACCGGGTCGCGTCGGTGGTCAGCACGGCGTGCGCGTAGTTCGCGGCTGGGGGTGCGATGTCGGGCGGCTCGATCAGGTCACGGTGCACACCGCTGACGGTAGTGGCTATCCACACGGTCACGCTGCGCCGTCGGCGGTCCAGCTGTCCGATCACCGCCCGACAATCAGCACGGATCGGGTCACCTCACGGAGTGTCGGCTGGGTCCGAACGTGCGTCGTCTCCTCGAACAGGTGCAGTTCGTCGTCGAAGGCCACACTCAATCACTCGCGGGATATGGTCCATTACGCAGTGCGATCTCGGTGGTTCTCCGGTGTCCCGGCTGTGGCAAGCAGGCCCATTCCCCGGCGACACGCGTCGGTGGTGCTACCGAACAGGACATCACATGAGTCGTCGCCCCCGCCGGTCGGTGCACCACGCCCACCGTTCCGGCGCCGCAGTCCTCGCCCGTGCCGCGAGGCCCGGCCGCACCCGCCGACTGGTCGCTCTTGCCACGACTTTCGCCCTCGCGGTGTTCGGCCTGCTCATCGTGTCAGCCCCTCCGGCCGCCGCCGCAGTCCGAACGTTCACGCCGGTCTACACCACCAATACGACGGGTGATGTGATGATCCGGGGCAACGCCCTTGAGACCTGTCTGCCGGACTCGAAGAGCGCCGGTAGCACCACCTTGACCTGCGAGAATGTCCAGAGCGGGACGAGCAGCGGCGCGAACAACAACTTCTTCATGAGCTACGTCGACACCGACTCCGACTCCAATACTTTCAATTCCAGCAGCGCCACGGTCACCATCCCCGCGGGCGCCACGGTGCTGTACGCCGGGCTCAGCTGGAGTGGAACGTCCGGGGCGGGATCCTTGACGGGCTACCCAGCACTCACCGGCGCCGTCGCTCCAAACGCCGCGATCAGAAACACCGTCAGTTTCAAGGTGCCCGGCAGCAGTTCGTACGCCACCGTCACCTCCGCTGCGGCGGTCGACAGCACCGGCAGCGGCTATCAGGGCTTCAAAGACGTGACGAGCGCTGTCCAGGCCGCCGGGTCCGGGTCGTACACCGTGGCGAACGTGCAGGCCGGCACCGGCGGCAACGACTATGCCGGGTGGGCCCTCGCCGTGGCCTACCGGGACCCCACGCAACCTGTCCGGAACCTGGCCATCTTCACCGGCTTCACCAACGTCGCCAACGGTGCCTCGACGTCGATCCCGATCTCAGGGTTCACCACGCCGTTGACCGGCCCTGTCGTCACCCGGATGGGTGCGGTGGTCTACGAAGGCGACCGCGGGAACATCGGTGACACCATGACCCTGGGTTCCAACGCCATCGCCAACGGGCTCAACCCTGCGACCGACGTGGAGAACAACAGCATCACCGATCTCGGAGTGCCGATCACCGCCCGGACCCCGGCGTACGCCAACACCCTCAGCATCGACATCGACCGCTTCGACGCCACCGGTTTCCTGACCAACGGGCAGACCTCCACCACCTACAACCTCAAGACGGTGGGGGACGGGTACTACCCGGGTTTGATCACGCTGGCCACCAACCTGTACTCCCCGTCGTTGCAGGCCACCAAGACGGTCAAAGACCTCACCAACGGCATCACCGGGACCGTCAAGCCGGGTGACGTGCTTGCCTACTCGATGGCGATCAGCAATGTCGGCGGCGACGGGTCCACCGCGTCGATCCTCACCGACGCGGTGCCGCCCGGGTCCACCTACGTGCCGGGGTCGCTGGTCATCGGCGGCACGCCGGTCACCGACGCGTCCGGCGACGATCCCGGCAACGTCGCCGGCGGCACGGTGACCGCCCGGCTGGGCACCGGCGCGACCGCCGCCGCCGGCGGCGCCATGGGGACCGGTGCGTCGGCCAGTGCGTCGACAACCGTGGCCTTCAACGTCACCGTCAACGCGGGCACCGCCAACGGGACGGTCATCGCCAACGCGGCAGCCCTCGGCTACAACGGCGCCACCACCGGCAAGCCGTTCATCGGCACCAGCAACGCGGTGAGCAGCACGGTGAGCGTCATCAACGTCAACCCCGTGCTGGCCTTCGCCGCCCCGCCGAGCGGGGAGGTCGGCGCCGCCTACACCAACATCCTGACCGCAGCTGGCGGAACCGGCCCGTACACCTGGGCGGTCACCACGGGAACGCTGCCCGCCGGCGTCGTCCTCAACCCGACGACCGGGGTGCTCACCGGCACGCCCACCGCCAACGGCTTTTCCACCTTCACCGTTTCCGCCACCGACGCCAACGCCCAGCTCGCCACCCAGACGGCATCCATCTATGTCGCTCCGAGGCCGGTCCTGGCTTATCCCCCGACCTTGCAGAACGCCGACACCGGTGCTGCCTACAGCTACCCGCTCGCCGTCAACCCCGGTACCGGGCCCTACGTGTGGTCGGTCAGCGTGGGCTCGCTGCCCGATGGCCTGACCCTGGACCCGGCGACCGGGGTGATCTCCGGTACCCCGACAACGGCGGTGACCAACAAGCAGTTCACGGTGAAGGTCGTCGACGCCTTCGGCGCCAGCGCCACCGAGGTGACCACCATGACCGTGATCGCAGGTCCGACGCTGAGCAACCCTGCCCCGCCGAGCGGCGAGGTCAGCGCCCCCTACTCCAACGATCTGAACGTCGTCGGAGGAGCGGGACCCTACATCTGGACGACGACGGCCGGCACGCTGCCGGCCGGGATCAGCCTTACTTCCGACAGCGGGCTGTTGTCGGGCACACCGACCGCTGCGGGGACGTCGAATTTCACCGTGACCGTGACCGACGTCAACGGGGCGACTGCTTCCCAGGCACTGACGATCGCCGTCATCGCCCGTCCAGTGGTGGTGTTCGCACCACCGCAGGGTGAGGTCGGCGTCGCCTACACCGCGCAGCCGACCGCTTCCGGCGGAACTTCTCCTTACACCTGGGCGATCAGCGCAGGCACTCTGCCCGCCGGACTGGCGATCGACCCCGCCACCGGTGCGATCAGCGGCACACCCACCACGGCAGGTGCCGTTAGCGTCACCCTGAAGGCCACCGACGCCGTCGGCGGCACCGCGACCCAGGCTGCCGTCGTCACCATCGTGGCTGCTCCGACACTGAGCGGCACCCTGCCCGACAGTCAACTGACCGTGCCCTACAGCGGCGGGTACACCGTGAACGACGGCATCGGGCCGTTCGTCTGGTCGGTCAGCAGCGGCACGCTGCCCGCCGGCCTGTCGATCAATACGTCGACCGGTCTGATCACGGGAACGCCCACCGCGACCGGCGCCTCGCCGATCACAGTGCAGGTGATCGACGCGAAGAACAGCACCGCCACCCGATCGGGAATCATCACCGTGACAGCGAATCCGGGAGTGACGTTCACGCCGCCGAACGGAGAGGTGGGCGTCGCCTACACCGCGCAGCCGACCGCGGCCGGCGGAACTGCTCCCTACACCTGGGCCCTCAGCGCAGGCACGCTGCCCGCCGGCCTGTCGATCAGCGCCTCGACCGGAGCAATCACCGGAACGCCCACCACTGCGATCGCCGCCAGCGTCACCGTCCGGGTCACCGACAAGAATGGGCTCACCGCGACTCAAGCCGGCACCATCACCATCGTGGCCGCTCCGTCATTGACGGGTACGTTGGCCGCCGGCGAAGTGACCGCGCCGTACAACAGCAAGTTCACTCTCGCTGGAGGCACCGGCCCGAACGTCTGGTCGATCAGCAGCGGTTCACTACCGGCCGGGCTGACGATCAATACATCAACCGGTGCGATCACCGGAACGCCCACCGCCACCGGCGATTTCTCAGTCACCGTTCGGGTCACCGACGTCAACGGCAAAATCGCGAACCGTACCCAGACGATCTCCGTGAACGCCGGTCCGGCAGTGGCGTTCGCGCCGCCGAACGGTGAGGTCGGCGCCGCGTACACAGCGCAACCGACCGCATCCGGCGGAACTGGGCCTTACACCTGGATCCTGAGCGCAGGCACCCTGCCCGCCGGGCTGTCGATCAACGCCTCGACCGGCGCGATCACCGGGACGCCCACCACCGCCGGGGCCAGCAGTGTCACGGTGCAGGCCAAGGACGCCAATAACGGAACCGCGACCCAGGCCGCCACCATCACCATCGTCCCCACGCCGACGTTGACCGGCACCCTGTCAGCCGGAGAACTGACCGCGCCGTACAGCAGCGGGTTCACCCTCAATGACGGCATCGGCCCGTTCGTCTGGTCGATCGACATCAGCAGCGGAACGCTGCCCCCAGGCCTGTCGATTAGTACGTCAACCGGTCTGATCACCGGAACGCCCACCGCCGCCGGCGGTTTCCCGATCACCGTTCAGTTGACCGACGCGAACAACTTCACGACCACGCGCAGTGGGACGATCACGGTGACCGCCGGTCCGGCCGTCGCATTCACGCCGCCGAGTGGTGCGGTCGGCGTCGCCTACACCGCGCAGCCCACAGCGTCCGGCGGCACGTCTCCCTACACCTGGGCCGTCAGCGCCGGCACCCTGCCCGCCGGGCTGTCCATCAACGCTGTTACCGGCGCAATCACCGGGACGCCCACTGCGGCGGGCACCGCCACTTTCACCGTCAAGGCGACCGACAACCTCAATGGGTTCGCCACCCAGGCGGTCAGCGTGCTGATCAAGGCCGCCGGGTCGGTGTCGCTGGCCTCGTCGACCGGATCGGTGCGGTTCGGCACCGCGGTCACCCTGACCGCCACCGTCGCTCCCTCGGGTGCGACCGGCACGGTTACGTTCACCGATGTCCCGACCACCGGTCCGCAAGCCGGCAACACCGTCGCCCTGGGCACGGTCGCCGTGGCCAGTGGCACGGCGAGCGTCACCGGCACGCTGCCCGCATTCGGCGTCAACACCGTCACCGCCACGTATAGCGGCGACGCCAGTCACGCCGCCGCGACCTCGACGACCAAGCAGGTCGAGGTCACCGGCTACCTGGATGAGCTCATCGTGACCGAGTTCCGCACATCGGGACCGGGTGGCGCCACGGACTCCTATACGGAGTTGACGAACACAGGTGCCCCGGTGCCACTGGCTGGGTTCGTCGTCACCAGCAGCTCGGGCACGGTTATCACCCTGCCCGCCACTGCCGGAACGCTGGGCACGAACCGCTCGTACCTGATCACCGGGGCCGGCTATTCGCTCGGCGCTATCGCCACCTCGGACGACTCCGTACCGACGCTGGGCTCCGGGGGCATCAAGGTGCAGGCCCCCGACACGGCCGGCACACAGACCGACGCCGTCGGCCCCAGCGCCGGGTATTCCCGCGGCAGCGTACTGGCGGTCAACGTGCCGACGACTGTCACCGCGCAGTACGCCTGGGTCCGCGCCGAAGTCGCGGGTCGCCCGGTCAATGCCGGCGACAACCTCGCCGACTTCCGGTTGGTCTCCACCACCCGCGAGGTGATCGCTGGCAAGCAGTCGGTGCTGGGCTCAGCCTCGCCGACCGGCACGTCGAACCCCTACCAGCACAACGCAACCCTGCTGTCTACCCTGCTCGACACCGGATCCGGCCAGGCGGTCAGTCCTAACCGGGTCTACAGCGCGGGCACCCCGGGCACCCTGATTGTGCGGCGGACCATCACCAATACCTCGGGCGCCACCATCACTTCCGCGAAGGTCAGGATCACCGCGATCAGCCAGGCGAACGGCGACCCGCAGCCGGGGGTCTCCCCGCAACCTTCGCGCGTCGCTCTGCTCCGCGTGATCAACCCCGCCACTCCGACCAGTGCGGTCTCGGTCGGCGGCAGCACGCGCACCGTGCGGAACCTCAGCATCGACGCACCGAGCGGCGTACCCGGCGGTGGCCTGAACAGCACGCTGACCGTCCCGCTCGGCGCCGGCCTGGCTCCCGGCGCCAGCATCGATGTCGCCGTCACCTTTGCCGCGGACTCCGGCGGCACGTTCTGGTTCGGCTACGACGTCGACGCGAAGTAACCGGCCAGACGGACGCAGGTCACGTTAGGGGGGTCGCCCCCACGAGCAGGTGCAGTTGGACGTTTCGAGATCGCTGACGATCACGCTTCGAATATGGTCGATGACGCTGAGCGATAGTCGGTCGATGTTCCGGCTGTCGAAGCTGATAAACCCTCCCCCCGGTGAAAATCGCTGGCGGTGCTCACGGAACAGGACGTCTCATGACCCGTCGGCCCCGCCGTCTGATGACAATCGTCGCCACCTTTGCCCTCGCGCTGTCCGGCTTGCTGATCGTGTCGGCCCCTACGGCCAGCGCGGCCGACTTCGGCCCTACTCGAGCGTTCACGCCGGTCTTCACCGCGAATACCACCGGCGACGTCATCATTCGTGGGAACAATCTGGAGACCTGCGTGCCGCTGTCGACGCAGGCTCAGGGCACCGGCATCACGTGCGAGCAAACTCAGAACGGAACGTCGCAGCAGAACAACAACTTCTTCATGACTTACATCGACGCCGACGGAACGACCGGCGGGAACACGACGTTCGATTCCAGCAGTGCCACCGTGACGGTGCCCGCGGGAGCGACAGTGCTCTATGCCGGGTTGAGCTGGGGTGCGGTGACCACCGCTGGCGCGCTCACTGGTTACCAGGCCCTCACCGGCGTCGCGGCGCCTAATCCTCTACTCCTTCGTGACGCGCTCTTCCGGGCGCCCGGCGCCAGTTCCTATTCGCCTGTCACCTCGACGACCACCGACATCAACCAAGGCAACTATCAGGCGTACGTCGACGTCACCAGCACGGTGAAGGCAGCCGGGTCCGGGACCTACAGCGTCGCCAATGTGCAGGCCGGGACCGGGGGCGGCAACTACGCCGGCTGGTCGTTGGCGGTCGCCTTCAGCGACCCGACGATGCCGTCGCGCAACCTCACCGTCTTCACCGGGTACAACCAGGTCAGTACCACCACGCCGTCGGTCGACATCCCCGTCAGTGGTTTCCTCACGCCGGCGACCGGCCCGGTGACGACCAAGATCGGTGTGGTCGCCTACGAGGGCGACAAAGGCGCGACCGGTGATGGCATGTCCGTGGGTGGCACGTCGTTGTACAACACCGTCAACCCGATCGCTGACGTGTTCAACTCCTCGCTGACCGACATGAACGTGGCGGTCACCGACCGAACGCCGAGCTACTCCAACATGCTGGGTTTCGACATCGATCGATTGGACGCGACCGGCGTGCTGCCGAACGGCGCCACCAGCACGACGGTGCACCTGACGACGGCGGCCTCGAACGGTGAGACCTACTACCCCGGAATGCTGACCTTCGCCACCAACCTGTATGCCAGCGGCCTAACTGCGACCAAGACCGTCGTCGATCCCAACGGCGGCGACGTGCGGAGAAACGACAGGCTCGACTATTCCGTCACGGTCAAGAATGGCGGCACGGACGGCGCGGCCGCGACCGTTCTTACCGACGCGGTACCGGCTGGCACAAACTACGCCGCGGGCAGTTTGAAGATCGGTGGCGTCGCTATCACCGACGCGGTCGACGCTGATACCGGCGACGTGAGCGGGGGCAATGTCACTGCGCGACTGGGTACCGGGGCGACCGGTGTGGCTGGTGGGCTACTGCTACCCAACGCCACAGCCACCGTCACCTTCAGCGTGTACGTCAATTCCGTCGCCGACGGTACGACACTGGTCAACACCGCCCTGTTCACCAATAAAGACCAGACGACCGGCACCGGATACTCCGGCGGCAGCAACACCGTCACCAGCACTGTCGTCGGGCCTGCACTGGATGGCATACTCGCCGCCGGCGAAGTGACCGCGCCGTACAGCAGCGGGTTCTCGCTGGGCGGGTCGGGAGCCGGCCCGTTCGTCTGGACCATCTCGAACGGGCCGCTGCCCGCCGGGCTGTCGATCAATTCCTCGACCGGCCTCATCACGGGCACGCCCACCGCGGCAGGCAATTATCCGATCACCGTCTTGGTCACCGACGCCAGCGGCAAGACTGCGACGCGCTCGCAAACGATCGCGGTGATTGACGGTCCGGCAGTGGCGTTCACCCCACCCAACGGTGAGGTCGGCGTCCCCTACACCGCGCAGCCGACCGCGTCCGGCGGAACTCCTTCCTACACCTGGGCCGTGAGCGCCGGCACCCTGCCTGCCGGACTGTCGATCAACACCTCGACCGGCGCGATCACCGGGACACCTACCACCGTCGGCAGCCAGAGCGTCACCGTGCGGGCCACGGACGCGAAAAGTGGCGCCGCGACACAGACCCGCACGATCACCATCGTCGCCGCGCCGACACTGACCTTCACCCCGCCGCCGGCGGCCGAGCTGGGCTCGCCCTACACCAACCAGCTGACGGAATCAGGCGGCGTCGGACCGTTCACCTGGACCATCAGCACCGGCGCGCTGCCAGCTGGGCTTGCCCTCAACTCGAGCACCGGGCTGTTGTCGGGTACTCCGACCGCGGTCGGCACGTCGACGTTCACCGTCCGCATCGTCGACGCAAACGGCCAATCTGACACCAAGGCAGCCACCATCGTCGTCAACAAAACGACCTCGACTGTCACGGTGTCAGCGCCGGCCTCCGCGCGGTTCGGCACCCCGGTGACCCTGACCGCCGCGGTCGGCCCGCCGTCGGCCACCGGAACAGTGACGTTCACCGATGTCCCGACGACGGGTCCGCAGGCCGGTACTACGGTGACGTTGGGAAGCGGGCCGGTGTCGAGCGGCGCCGCGAGCTTGAGCACCACGTTGCCTGCGTTCGGGGTGAACACGATCAAGGCCACCTACAGCGGCGATGCCACCTCTGCGGCTGCGACCTCCACCACCACGCGGGTCGAGGTGTCGGCATTCGCGGGCGAGCTGATCGTGACCGAATTCCGCACCTCTGGTCCCGGCGGCGCGGGCGACAACTATGTCGAACTGCTCAACACCGGCCCGCCCGTGCCGCTGGCCGGAATGAAGGTCAGCTCCGACTCCGGGACGGTCAGCACCCTGCCGGCCAACGCCGGGCTGCTGGGTACCGGCCGCTCCTACCTCGTCACCGGTGCCGGATTCAACCTCGCGGCGATCGCGACCTCCGACTACACGGTCCCGACGGTGGGTACGGGCGGCTTGAAGGTCACCGCACCGGACACCGCCGGCACGACGACCGACGCAACCGGGCCGGCCACCGGATTCCACACCGGCACCGGATTGCCGGCCATCACCGGCAACCCTGACTCCCAGTGGGCGTGGGTCCGCACCGAGGTCGCCGGCGCCGCCGTCGACAGTCGGGACAACAAGGCCGACTTCCAGCTCGTCTCAACAGGTTTCGCTCTGGTGGGTGGTGTGCAACCCACTCTGGGCAGCCCTTCACCCACGGGTACCGGCGATCCCTACCAGCACAATGCGACCCTGCAGTCGACGCTGCTCGACACCGCCGCGGGCGCGGCGGTCGCCCCGAACCGGGTGGTCGTGGCCGGCGCACCCAAACAGCTGGTCATCCGCAGGACGATCACCAACACCACCGGCCAGACCATCACGACGGCCAAGGTGCGGGTCTCCGCGCTCAGCGAGAGGTTCGGGGCGGCGCAACCCGGCGTCGGCACCCAACCGGCCACCGTCGCCCAACTCCGCGCGATCACCCCCGCCGCACCGACCGAACAGGTCACCCTGACCGGCGGCGCCCGGGTGACAGTCCACGACCTGAGCGTCGATGCCCCCAGCGCCGGTCCCGGCGGCGGCCTGAACAGCACCTTCACGGTGCCTCTACCGGGCGGCCTCGCCCCCGGCGCCAGCATCAACGTCGCCTTCACCTTCGCCGCGGACACCAGCGGCACCTTCTGGTTCGGCTACGACGTCGACGCCAAGTGACGGAGCGGGCCGGCGACGAAGCGGGCCGGTGACGGAGCGGGCCGGCGACGGAGCGGGCCGGTGACCGAGTGCGCCGACCCCGGGTCGGCAGTCGGTCAGCGCGGCCGCGCGCCCAGATGAGCGGCCGCGGCGGTCCCGGCCAGCACGCCGGCCTGCAACGCGTCCAGCGGGTCCGCGCCGGCCAGCCAGCTGGCCAGTAGCCCGGCGTTGAACGCGTCACCCGCGCCGGTGGAGTCGGCTTCGTGCACCTGGGGCGCCGGCGCCGTCACCCGCGCCGACGAGGAGTACCACGACGCGCCGTGCCGTCCGTGGGTCACCACCAGCGCGTCGACCACCTCGAGCACGGTCTCGACGCCGCCGAGCGCGCCGAGCTCCGCATCGTTGGGAAGCAGCAGGTCCACCCCGTCGACCCAGGACAGGAACGTCTCCGCACCGACGGTCGGAATGTGGTTGGCGGCCTGCGGGTCCACCGACGTCGTCCACCCCCTGGCCTTCGCGCGGGCCAGAGCGGCCAGGCCGGCGGGCCGCGAGCCCTCGTCCAGCAGGACGTAACCGGACAGGTGCAGGTGGGCCCGTCCGGCCACCGCGGGCAGCTGCACGTCGTCCTCGCAGAAGGCGGCGTTGGCGCCGCGGTCCGCCAGCATCGTCCGGTCCCCGTCGGGCGCCACCAGCACCACCACGCAGCACGTCGGGAGCCTGGGGTCGACCGCGAAGTGGCAGTCGACGCCCGCGGCGCCCAGTTCGGTGGCGGCGGTGCGGCCGGCCTCGTCGTCCCCCACCCGGGCGATCAACGCGACGTCGACGTCCTGCCGGGCGAGCCAGGCCGCGGTGTTGCCGCCGGCCCCGCCCGGCGCGACGGCCACCTGCGCCCGGGTGTCGTGCCCGAACACCACCGCACCGGCCAACTTGGCGACCACGTCGAGGCCCACGTCGCCGACGACCGTCACATGCGGCCGGGCGGGCCGGGCCGGCTGTTGCGTCATGCGCCGGTCGCCGGGGTGCCGCCGACCAGGGCATCGCCGACCAGGGCGTCGCCGGCCAGGACGTCGACGGCCGCGGCGCCGTCCGTCCGGACGGACGCCAGCGCGACGGCGACCTCGCCGGCCAGCGCGGCGTTGCCCAGCACCAGGTCCACGTTGACGCGAAGACTCGCGCCGTGCGTCCGGGAGTGGAAGAACTCCAGCAGCCGGGGGGTGACGTCCTTGCCGGTCACGCCCTCGGACGCCAGCAGCGCCAGACCCTCGGCCAGCGTGCTGTCGTGCACGGCGGCGTCCAGCTGCTGCTCGACCGGGACCGGATTCGCCAGCACCACGCCGGCCTGGTCGGTGGCCAGCTCCCGACGCGCCAGTACGACCGCTGCCGCCTGCGCGGGCGTGTCGACCCGCCACGGGACGCGGTAGCCCGAATCGGACCGGTAGAACCCGGGGAAGGCGTCGGTGCGGTACCCCAGCACCGGGACCGACAGCGTCTCCAGGTACTCCAGCGTCCCCGCGACGTCCAGGATCGACTTCACCCCGGCACACACGACCAGCACCGGGGTGCGGGCCAGCACTCCGAGGTCGGCCGACACGTCGAAGGTCTGCCCCGCCCCGCGGTGCACGCCGCCCAGCCCGCCTGTCGCGAACACCGCGATGCCGGCCCGGTGCGCCAGCGCCGACGTGGAGGCCACGGTCGTCGCCCCGTCCCGGCGGAGCGCCAGCGCCACACCGAGGTCGCGCACCGACAGCTTCGCGATGTCGTCCGACTCGCAGAGCCGGTCCAGCTGCCCGCCGGACAGGCCGACCTGGACCGCGCCGTCCAGCACGGCAATGGTGGCCGGCACCGCTCCGGCGCTGCGTACCCGCGCCTCGATCTCGTCGGCGATGCGGCGGTTGTCGCCGCGCGGCAGGCCGTGCGCCAGGATCGTCGATTCCAGCGCCACCACGGCCCTGCCGCCCGCCAGCGCCTCGGCGACTTCAGGATGCACACACAGATTGAACGTCACGTCAGGAATGGCATCATGGGACCAGCCGTGCTGCCAAACGTGCCACCGAATCGAAGGGGTGCCCCATGACGTCGACCGAGACCCTCACCAAGCCCGAAGAGCTCACGGACGACACCACCGGCAACGACACCCCGAAGATGTTCCACTACGTGCGCAAGGCGAAGATCGCCGAGAGCGCCGTCATGGGGAGCATGGTGGTGGCGTTGTGCGGGGAGACCTTCCCGGTGACCAAGTCGCCCAAGCCCGGCTCCCCGGTGTGCCCGGACTGCAAGAAGATCTACGAATCGATGCCCAAGGGCCGCGACTGACCGGGCGGCGCCTCGCGGTGCCCGATGCCGGTCAGCGCACGCCGGTCAGCGCTCGCCGTCCGGCACGAGCTCGGTGAGCCGGTCGGGGTCGTACCGCTTCCACCGGCGGATCTCCCGCTTGGGCATCCGCGGCGGGTAGTACTCCAGCAGCGCGTTGTTGAACTGCGCGCCGACGATGATCGCCATCCCGACGAAGTAGTAGAACAACAGGAACGTGATCGGGATCGCCAGCGCCCCGTAGGTCAGCCCGTGCGTGTAGACGTAGGCCAGGTACAGGCGGAGCCCGAAGCTGGTGACGAGGAAGAACAGCGCGGCCAGCAGCGCCCCCGGGATACCCCGTTTCCACGCGTGCCGGTGCTTGGGGGCGAGCTTGTAGAGCGTGGTGAGCAGCAGCACCAGCCCGATCACCAGCGCCGGGTAGTAGGCGATCTGGACGATGGTGGTGACCTGCGACTGCCAGCTCTTGGGGAACAGCCGGGGCAGCGCATCCGGGCCGATGGCCAGCAGCGGCAGCAGCAGGATCCCGGACACCAGCGCCGCCAGGTACAGCCCGAGGGCGAAGAAGCGCTCGGCGACCGGGTGGCGGACCTCGTGCTGCCCGTAGGCGATGGTGATCGATTCGACGAAGGCGCTCATCGCCGACGAACCGGCCCACAGGCTGATCAGGAAGCCGACGGACACCACGTCCGCCTGCCCGTTGTTCAGGATGACGTCGACCGTGTTGCCGACCAGGTTCTGGGCGACTTCGGCGTTGAAGATGCCCTTGAGGAAGATGTTGATCTGGTCGTGCACCTTGTCGATGGTGTCCGGGCCGAACCAGTTGGCCACGAAGCCGACGGAGCCCAGGAGAGCCAGCAGTAGGGGAGCGGTGGAGAGCGCCGACCAGAAGGCGGCCTGCGAGCTCATCCCGAACAGCGAGTCGCTCCACGCCTTGGACGCCGTCCGTCCGGCGACCTTGCGCCAGCGGTGCCGCACCGGCCCGTCGGCGGTCGGTACCGGACCCGTCGCCGCCCGGTGCCACGGCACGGTGAAGTTGTCGGCCGGCGAACCTGCCTGCAGCGGCCGGGCGAGTGCGACCGTCGGCTGGGAGCGGTGCGGCAGTCGTTGCGTCCGATCATCGTCGGACGGGCTGGCGCTGGTCACCTCACGAGCATGCCCTTCCCGGACCCACCGGGTGCACAGACATTCCGCACTGGGTCGAAGTTGTGACACATCCGGCCCGGCCGCGTCGCCGCGCACACGCCCGTCATGCCGCGTCGCTGGTCCCACCAGAACTCGTCGGCCGGTAACGTCGACCGGGCCGCGGCACTGGAACGTCCGGCAGCACTGTCGGTTCGGTCGTTCGGTGGGGTGGGCAGGTGGCGGTCGGTCCGGGAGGTGTCGACCCGCGCCGTCTGCGGAGGTGGCAGCGTGAGGCACTGGCGGCCTACGAATCCGCCGGGGCCCGGGACTTCCTGGTGACCGCCACGCCCGGTGCGGGCAAGACGACCTTCGCCCTGGCCGTCGCCGGCCGTCTGCTGGCCGGGCGGGCGGTCGACCGGATCGTCGTGGTAGCACCCACCGACCACCTCCGCACCCAGTGGGCGGACGCCGCCGCCGGTGCCGGGTTGCTGCTGGATCCGACGATGACGAACGCGCAGGGCCCGGTTCCCGACGGCGCGCACGGCTACGTGACGACCTATGCGCAGGTCGCGGGCCGCCCGGTCATCCACGCTGCCAGGGCGGCCCGGAAACGGTCGCTGGTCATCCTCGACGAGGTGCACCACGCCGGCGACGGACTGAGCTGGGGCGAGTCGATCGCGGAGGCGTTCGGCGACGTGCACCGCCGCCTCTCGCTGACCGGCACGCCGTTCCGCACCCGTCCCGACGAGCGGATCCCGTTCGTCGGCTACGAGCGGGACGGCGACCTGCTGCGGTCCGTCGCCGACTACACCTACGGCTACCGGCAGGCACTGGCCGACACCGTCGTCCGGCCGGTCGTGTTCGCCGCCTACACGGGGGTGTCGCGGTGGCGCAACAGCGCCGGCGAGGTGGTCGCGGCCTCGCTGACCGACGCAGGCACGAAGGCGGTCGAGGCGGCGGCCTGGAAGACCGCGCTGGACCCCGCCGGCGGCTGGGTGCCGCACGTGATCGCGGCGATGGACGACCGGATCAGCCACCTCCGCCGCACCGGGATGCCCGACGCGGCCGGCCTGGTGCTGGCCAGCGACCAGGATGACGCAAGGGCCTACGCGGCCGTCGTCAAGCGGCTCACCGGCGAGCAGCCGATGCTCATCCTGTCCGACGATCCCAGGGCGTCGAAGAAGATCGAGGAGTTCCGCACCTCCACCAGGCGGATGGCGGTGTGCGTCCGGATGATCTCGGAGGGGGTGGACGTGCCCCGCGCCGCGTGCCTGGCCTGGATGACCAGCTACCGCACACCGCTGTTCTTCGCGCAGGCGGTCGGTCGCGTGGTCCGTGCCCGCGGAACGCACGAGTCGGCGACCGTCTTCCTGCCGGCTGTGCGGCCGCTGCTGACCCTGGCCGCCGAGATGGAGATCGACCGCAACTTCGTGCTCGCCCCGCCGCCCCAGGGCGTCGACGAGGACACGCTGGACATGCCGGTGCCCGAACGAGCCGATTCGGACCGGTCGGACGCCGGGTTCGAGACGCTGGACTCCCAGGCGGAGTTCGCGCACGTCCTGCACTCGGGCCGGGCGGTGACCGCGGCGGTCGACGGCGGGCCGGCGAGCGAGGAGGACGAGGCCTACCTCGGCCTCCCAGGACTGCTGACCGCCGAGCAGACCGCCGCGGTGCTCGCCCGGCGCGACTCGGACCTGCGCAGGCGGGTGGACGCTGCCGCCCGGACGCATTCCCGGCACAGTTCCGTCGACGGCGTCCACCAGCCACGGGAGGTGTCCTCCGAGGGCCTGTCCGACGGGCACGCCGGCTGGCGGGCCGCCGCCGAACTGCGCCGGGAGGTCAACCAGCTGGTGGGCCGGGTGGCCGCCAGGACCGGAGCTCCGCACGCGCAGGTGCACTCGCAGATCCGCCGCGCGGTGCCGGGTCCGCCCAGTGCGGCGGCCGCCGCCGAACTGCTCGAGCGCCGCCGCGACCACCTGCTGGGAATGCTCTGAGCCGCCGGCCGGGGGTCATCGTCCGCCGGCCGGGAGTCGCCAGCGGCCGGCCGGGGCTCGTCACTGCGGGACGTTACGCTCGATCTCGGCCAGCCACACCGTCGCTGCGCTGTCCGACGGAGCCCGCCAGTCCCCCCGCGGGCTGAGCGAACCGCCCGCAGACACCTTGGGCCCGTTGGGCATTGCCGATCGCTTGAACTGCGCGAAGCCGAAGAACCGCCGCACGAACACCACCAGCCAGCGCCGGATCTCCGGCAGCTCGTACTGCCGGCGCCGCTCCGGCGGGAAGCCGACCGGCCAGTCGCCGGCGGTGACGTCGGACCAGGCATGACGGGCCAGGAAGGCGATCTTCGACGGACGGAACCCGTAGCGCAGGACGTAGAACAGGTTGAAGTCCTGCAGCTCGTAGGGCCCGATGGAGGCCTCCGTGCTCTGCGGAGGCTCACCCTCCTTGACCGGGATGAGTTCGGGCGAGATCTCGGTGTCCAGGATCGCGCGCAGCACGTCGCCCACCTCGCCGGAGAAGTCGCCGTTGGTGCTGACCCAGCGGATGAGGTGCTGGATCAGCGTCTTCGGCACCCCGGAATTGACGTTGTAGTGGGACATCTGGTCGCCGACGCCGTAGGTGCTCCAGCCCAGGGCGAGCTCGGAGAGATCACCGGTGCCCAGCACGATGCCGGCACGGGAATTGGCCAGCCGGAACAGGTAGTCGGTGCGCAGGCCTGCCTGGACATTCTCGAAGGTGATGTCGTAGACCTCTTCACCGCGGGCGAACGGGTGGTCCAGGTCGGCGAGCAACTGGCGTGCGGCGGGGCGGATGTCGATCTCTGCCGCGGTGACGCCCAACGACGACATCAGCGCATGGGCGCTGGCCTTGGTGGTGGTACTCGTGGCGAACCCCGGCAGGGTGAAACCCAGGACGTTCGTGCGTGGACGGCCGAGCAGGTCCATCGCCCGGGCCGCGACGATGAGGGCGTGGGTGGAATCCAGACCCCCGGACACGCCGATGACGACGTTCTGCGTGCCGGTGGCCCGCAGTCGCTGCACCAGCCCGTCGACCTGGATGTTGTAGGCCTCGTAGCAGTCCTGCGCCAGCCGGGCGGGATCGGCCGGCACGAACGGGAACCGCTCCACCTCGCGCCGCAGGCCGAGGTTCCCCACCGGCGGGTCGAGCGTGAACGGCACCCAGCGGTAGCTCTCCGCCGATCCGACCACCCGGCGGTTGTCGTCGAAGGTGCCCATCCTGGCGCGCTCCTGCCGGAGCATGTCCAGGTCGACGTCGGCCACGGTGACGACGGGCCCGGCAGCGAAACGCGGGCCTTCGGCCAGCGGCGTGCCCAGTTCGAAGATGCTGGTCTGCCCGTCCCAGCTGAGGTCGGTGGTCGACTCGCCGCGGCCGGCCGCCGCGTACAGGTAGGCGGACAGACACCGGACCGACTGCGACCGGCAGAGCAGGCTCCGGGTGTCCGACCGACCGATGGTGATCGGGCTGCCCGAGAGGTTGAGCAGCACGGTCGCTCCGGCGAGCGCCAGGGCGGCGGACGGCGGCACCGGGACGAACATGTCCTCGCAGATCTCCACGCCGACGGTGAGGCCGGGCAGGTCCTCGGCGGTGAACAGCAGGTCGGTGCCGAACGGTGCCGTGGTGCCGTTGACGACGATCTGCTGACCGACGATGCCCGCGCCGGAGGCGAATTGCCGCCGCTCGTAGAACTCCCGGTAGTTCGGCAGGTGGATCTTCGGTACCACCCCGAGCAGCCGGCCACGGTGGGTCACCAGGGCGGTGTTGAACAACCGTCCGCCCGACCGCACGGGGGCGCCGACCACCAGGACCGGCAGCAGGTCGACCGAACCCGCGACCACCTGGGTGATCGCCTCGTTCACCGCGTCCAGCAGCGCGTCCTGGCCGAAAAGGTCCTCGATCGAGTATCCGGAAAGACACAGCTCGGAGAACAGCGCGACGGCGACGCCCTGCTCGTGGCAGCTGCGGGCCATCTCCAGCACCGTGGCGGCGTTGGCCAGCGGGTCGGCGACCGTCGAGGGCAGCGCGCAGGCGGCGACCCTGGCGAAGCCGTGGCCGTAGAGGGAGTCGAACACGCCGCTGACAGTACGCACGTGCTCAGTCGGCGAGCGGGTCGTGTCCCCAGTTCATCAGCGAGTACCGCCACGGTGTGTGCGTCACGTCGCCGTGCGGCCGCTGCGCGAGATGACGGTGCACATAGCCGACCACCTTCGCCATGTGCTGCAGGTCGTCGTCGGTCAGGTCGTCCTTCTTGGTCCGCAGGATCCGGATGATCTCCCGTCCGGACGCGTGGCCGACCGATTCGCCGTCCCCCTCCTTCTGGCCGACTTCCCTGGAGTCGTCCGACTCCAGCCAGTCGGTCAACTGGCTCGGCGTCATGTTCACCGCGGCGGCGAAATCGCGTCGCACGGTGTCCCGGTGGTGGTCGCTGGTCTGGTGGTCGCTGGTCACGGCGGTGCAGTACCCGGCGGGCGGGTCCGTCGAACCGGCTCGTGCCGGCCGGCCGCGGTCAGCCCGTCGACAGCGCCTTCGACGCCCCGAACAGGCCGATCGGGCCGGCGACGAGGAACAGGTACCAGCCGGGGCCGGCGTGGGCGAACAGGTCTCCGACCGACTGGTTGAACGTCAGGTGACCGCGGGCGAGCCACCACACGGCAGCGGCCAGTGCTCCGCCGGACAGCACCAGGCCCACCGCACCGAACGGGCGGTGGTCGACCGGCAGCAGCAGCGCGAGGCCCAGCAGGACCAGCGCGACACCGGCGAGAGCCGTCCCGACGATCGAGTAGGCCGTGATGGTGTCGCCAGTGGACAGGCCGGCCCCGGTGCGGGCCGACTCGTACCGCTCCCAGCCGGTGATGCCGCCGTCGGCGTCGCGCAGGCCGACTCCGGTCACCACCGAACTCCAGGAGAGGAAGAGCTGCCCGACGGCGGCGGCACCGGAGAGCACGCACAGCAGGGCGGCGAACAGGTCCGCCCGGGGCGGCCGCTGGCCGGGGTCACTGCGCACCGGCCAGGAGGCCCCGCCCGCTCCGGCGGTACGCGGCGGTCCGCCAGGTGGCTCGAACGGACCGGCCATGAAGCGTCAACCTCTTCGGGACATCGGGGCAGAGCGGGTACACGAGGAAGCCCGACAGACCGGCCACGACGAAGGTGCCGTTGCAGGACCGTCGACGGGCCACGAGTCGCAGCCCGGTCGCCATCATCACTCATCGCCGGTTGCCCCCGCGACCCGATCGGCGCTCCCGCGCCGCCGGGCGTCGCTGAAGCAATGGCTGAAGATGCGACATCGAATCAGTGGCAGAAAATGCAGCAGGGGCAGGCCGCCTCAGCGGCCCGCCCCTGCGCGGACGGTGCGTCGTCCCGATTCGCCGGGGACGACTGCCGGTGGTCGACCGGCGATATGGTCAGTTCTGCGCGCGATAGATGTCCGCGGCCAACTCTTCCAGACGAGCCGAGTGCTCACGGGCGTGGTGACCGCAGAAGAGCAGTTCGCCACCCTTGGGAAGAACAGCTCGGACCGCGGCCGCCGCGCCACATCGGTCGCACCGATCCGCTGCGGTGAGTGCTGCTGGACTGGCCAGAGTTCCGGTCATGTCGTCCTCCCGTCTACGCCACCGCACGCGGTGGCTGGTGTGTACACCCCATCCGACGCCATTCGGAGCCGGTCCGTTGCTACCGAAGCCAATGTGTTACAACACATTTACCCGGCGGTATCAGAAGTTCGATGCCGGAACCCCGCCGGACGGGCTTCAGGAGTCGTACAACTGTCGGTACCACTTCATGGTGCCATCCAATCCGTCAGAACCGGCGCGACTTCGCCCGTGGCGAAACATTCGAACCCGACGGCTGCCCGGCGGACACCGCCGGCGAGCTGGGTGCGGAGTACTGCGGGGCCACGTCGACAGCGCCCGGATCAGCGGACATGCGGCGCACGGTGACGTAGATGATCGCCTGCCCGCGCCGCTGCAGGCCCAGCTTCGCCAGCACGCCGGTCACGGTGTTCTTCACCGTTTTCTCCGCGATGCCCAGGCGTCCGCCGATCTCCCGGTTGGTCATTCCGAGCCCGATCAGGCCGAGAACCTGGTCTTCTCGCGGGGTCAGGCAGGCGGCTCGGTCCGCAACGGCTGTCATGACCGAATCGTATGCGAGACGCGGGTTTACTTCTACAAAAAGTAGAAGATGTCCGGTCGTGTGACCCGGTCGGGAACGGAAAGTGCAGGCGGCCTGTTCTACCGGAAGTAGAATGGTGGCGAAGCTGGAGGTGGTTCCGCGTGGTCGGCCGTGGTGAGTTGGAGCGGGCCGTCGTCGACGTGCTGTGGGACGCCGAGGACCCGATGACGGCGCGCGCCGTCACCGACGCCCTGACCGGCCGCGACCTGGCCGTGACCACCGTGCTGACGGTGCTGTCCCGGTTGGAGAGCAAGGGCGTCGTCCGGCGTGCCCGCGACGGCCGTGCCCACACCTACGAGGCCGTCGCCGGGCGCGAGGAGCACACCGCCGACCTGATGCGGCAGGTGCTCGATACGGCCGGCGACCGGGACGATGCGTTGGCCCGGTTCGTCGGCTCGGTGTCCGCGGAGGACGCGCAGGCTCTGCGCCGCGCACTCGACGACCGATGACGCCGCGCGGCCGCGCCCTCCGCGCGACCGAGTGCTGGGCACGGCCGGCTCCGCCGGCTGGCAGGCCCGGCGAGCTGCCGGTCCGGCGGCGCCCCGTACGCGAGCCGTAGGTTGGCGTAGGTGCTGGCTGTCCCTGTGCTGGCGGCCATCCTGGCCGTGACGTCGGTGTTGCTGGCCGGACCGGTCAGTGGGGTGCTGGCCCGCGCGGCCTGGACCCGGCGGGCGCCCCGCGCCGCGCTGGTGCTGTGGCAGGCGGTCTGCCTCTCGGCAGGCGTCTGTCTGGTGGGCGCCGGATTCGTGCTCGCCCTCGCCCCGTTCGGGAACGACATCGTGGACGCCGGGTGGGCATGGCTCGGCCGGGTACGGCGCGGGACCCCGCTGGCCGGGATGACCGGCTCGGGCATCGTCGCCGGCACGCTGGCGTCGGCGGCGGCTCTGGTGCTGTTCGGCGTGCTGGTGCGCAGCACGGTGCTCACGGTGCGTCGCCGCCGCACGCACCGCCGGCTGCTCGACCTGCTTACCGGTGCCCGGTGCGGACCGCCCGGTCCGGCCGCGGCGAAGGACCGGGACGTCGACGATCTCCTGGCCGACGTGCGCATCCTGGACCACCCGACCGCGGTGGCCTACACGCTGCCGGGCTGGCACTCCCGGGTCGTGCTCTCCGCCGGGATGCTCGACCTGCTGCCCCGCGCGGAGCTCGCCGCCGTCATCGACCACGAGCGCGCCCACGTGCGGAGCCGGCACGACCTGCTGGTGCTGCCGTTCCAGGCCTGGGGGACCGCGCTCGGCTGGCTCCCGGGGGTCCGGGCGGCGGCCGCGGCGGTTGCCGAACTCACCGAGATGCTCGCCGACGACTGGGCCGGGCGACGGTCCTCGCCGTCGACCCTCGCGCGGGCCCTGGCCACGGTCGCGCTGGCCGGGGTGCCGGCGGATTCCGGCGTCGTCGGCTACCAGACGCCGGCGGTCGCCGGACGGTCCGTGGCGGCGCGGGTGATGCGCCTGCTGCACCCGAATCCGCTCCCGGCGCTACCGCTGATCTGGGCGCACCTGTCCGCCGCGCTGCTGCTCGCGCTGCCGGTCGTCGCGCTGCTGCTCGGCTGGAGCTGAGCCCGACTGCCGGGCGTCGGCTCTGCCTGCGCCACCGGCTGTCGGCGGCTCGTGATAGGACACCAGGGTGATCCAATCTCCCGGCAGCACGCCGACATCGACCCCGACCACGCCGTCCTCGGGCGCCTCGACCGGGTCAGACGCGGTGTCCTCGCCGTTCTCCGACCTCGACGCCTTCGTCGCGCTGCCCAGGATGTCGGGTCTGCTGCTGTCGCCGGACGGGGCGTCGCTGGTGTTGTCGGTCAGCACGCCCGATGCCAAGTCGCAGCGCTACCGAAGCTCGCTGTGGAGCATCGACCCGCGCGGCGTGCAGCCCGCCACCCGGCTGACCCGCGGGTCTACCGGCGAGACGAGCGCTGCCTTCACCTCCACCGGCGACCTGCTGTTCACCGCCAAGCGCGCCGATCCAGAGGCGGCCGAGCCCGCGCAGGAGCGGTCCCCGCTGTGGATGCTCCCCGCCGGCCCGGGCGAAGCCCGGGTGCTCGCCTCCAGGGCCGGCGGCTTCGGCGGTGTGCGGGCCGCGGCGGACGCCCCGGTGCTGGTCACGCCGGCTCCCGTGCTGCCGGGAGCACCGGACCTCGCCGCCGACGACGAGCTGCGCAAGGCACGCAAGGACGCGGGGGTCTCGGCGATCCTGCACCAGGCGTACCCCGTGCGTTACTGGGACCACGATCTCGGGCCTGACGAGCCCCACCTGCTGGTGGCTGCGCTGCCGGACGGGAACGGCATTGGCAGCGACGCCGACCAGGGCCTCGACCTCCGCGACCTGACGCCGGCCCCGGGGGCCGGGCTGGTCGAACAGGGTTTCGACATCAGCCGCGACGGCCGGTGGGTGGTCAGCAGCTGGACCCGCCCCGGTCCCGGTGCAGCGGGCCGGACCGACCTGGTGCTGGTCGAGGTGGCCACCGGTGCGCAGCAGGTGCTGCGCAGCGACCTCGAGGCGGACCTGTTCGAGCCGCACTTCTCACCCGACGGCGCCAAGGTCGCCTACCTCCGCGAGGAGTTGTCCACCCCGATGACGGCCGTCGTGCTGTCGCTGGAGGTGATCGACATCGACAGCCGGTCGGTGGTCCGCCCGGCGGCGGACTGGGACCGCTGGCCGAGTTCCGTCACCTGGTTGCCGGACGGTTCGGGGCTGGTGATGACCGCAGACCAGGACGGGCGCGGCCCGATCTTCGCCATCCCGCTGGACGGCGGCCCGGTGCGGCAGATCACGGTCGACGACTGGGCGTACTCCGACGTCGCGGTCGCTCCCGACGGCTCGGAGCTGTTCGCCCTGCGGGGCAGCTACCGGGCCCCGGCGCACCCCGTCCGGATACCACTCACCGGCCCGGACGCCGGCGTCGCCGTGCCCCTGCGGGCGCCCGCCGCGCCGCCGGAACTGCCCGGCACTCTCGTCGAGGTGCGCAGCAGCGCTTCCGACGGTGTCCCGGTGCGGGGCTGGCTGGCGCTGCCGACGGGTGCGAGTGCGGTCACGCCCGTGCCGCTGCTGCTCTGGATCCACGGTGGCCCGCTCGGCTCGTGGAACACCTGGTCCTGGCGGTGGACGCCGTGGATCCTGGTCGCGGCCGGGTATGCCGTGCTGCTGCCCGACCCTGCGCTGTCCACGGGATACGGACAGAACTTCGTGCAGCGCGGCTGGGGCGACTGGGGCGGCGCGCCGTTCACCGACCTGATGGCGATCACCGACGAGGTGGAACAGCGTCCGGAGATCGATGCGACCCGCACCGCCGCCATGGGCGGGTCGTTCGGCGGCTACATGGCCAACTGGGTGGCCGGGCACACCGATCGGTTCAAGGCCGTCGTCACGCACGCCAGTCTCTGGGCCCTGGAAGACTTCGGCGGCACGACCGACGCCGCTTACTACTGGGACCGGGAGATGACCCCGGAGATGATGGCCCGGAATTCACCGCACCGCTCGATCGGCGAGATCCGCACGCCGATGCTGGTGATCCACGGCGACAAGGACTATCGGGTGCCGATCGGCCAGGGTCTGCGGCTCTGGTACGACCTGCTGTCCAAGTCCGGGCTGCCCGCCGACGAGCACGGCAACAGCCCGCACCGATTCCTGTACTTCCCGTCGGAGAACCACTGGGTGCTCACGCCCGGCCACGCCAAGGTCTGGTACGAGGTGGTACTTGGCTTCCTGGCCCAGTACGTGCTGGGCGCCGCGCCGGCCCCGCTGCCACCGCTGCTCGGCGGCCCGCCCGCCCGCGACAAGTCGAGCTCTGCCGAGCCCGGCCAGGTGGCGGGCCCGGCCGCCATCCCCGCGTCGAAGGCCGAGGACGGCGACGATGGCCGATGACGAGGAGCTGCACGAGGTGTTCCTCGAGCTGACCAGTGGTACCCGGGTGATCGTCGGGCGGGGCCTGCCCAGCAGCGCCGCCGCCAGCCTGGTCGCCAACCGATGGATCGCCATCGCGCGCGAGGAGGACGGGCTGCACGAAACGCTGCCGGGCAGCGGGGTTGTGGTGCGCGCCACCGCGATCATCGCCATCAAGGCTCAGCTGCAACCGGCGAAGAATTGGGCACGCGGGCCCAGGGAGGGTTCCTGGCTCTAAACAGCGCTGCTCAACTCGGCCCTGGCGCCCCTACGGTCGGGCCGGGCGGCTCGGCCTACTCCAGGTAGTCGCGCAGAACCTGCGAGCGGGACGGGTGACGCAGCTTGGACATGGTCTTGGACTCGATCTGGCGGATGCGCTCGCGGGTCACACCGTAGACCTGACCGATCTCGTCGAGCGTCCGCGGCTGGCCGTCCGTCAGGCCGAACCGGAGGCGGACCACGCCGGCCTCCCGCTCGGACAACGTCTGCAACACGGCCTGCAGCTGGTCCTGCAGCAGGGTGAAGGAGACGGCATCGACCGCGACGACGGCCTCGGAGTCCTCGATGAAGTCGCCCAGCTGCGAATCGCCCTCGTCACCGATGGTCTGGTCGAGCGAGATCGGCTCCCGGGCGTACTGCTGGATCTCCAGCACCTTGTCCGGGGTGATGTCCATTTCCTTGGCGAGCTCTTCGGGAGTCGGCTCGCGGCCCAGGTCCTGCAGCAGCTCGCGCTGGATCCGACCGAGCTTGTTGATCACCTCGACCATGTGCACCGGGATGCGGATGGTCCGTGCCTGGTCGGCCATCGCCCTGGTGATCGCCTGGCGGATCCACCACGTGGCGTAGGTGGAGAACTTGTAGCCCTTGGTGTAGTCGAATTTCTCGACCGCGCGGATCAGGCCGAGGTTGCCCTCCTGGATCAGGTCGAGAAAGGCCATCCCGCGACCGGTGTAACGCTTGGCCAGCGACACGACGAGACGGAGGTTGGCTTCCAGCAGGTGGTTCTTGGCCCGTTCGCCGTCACGCCTGATCCAGTTCAGGTCGCGCCGCGTCTGAGTCGTCACCTTCTCGCCGGCCTCGGTGCTCTGCCGCATGCGCTCGACCGCGTACAGACCGGCCTCGATGCGCTCCGCGAGGTCGACCTCCTCCTCGGCGTTGAGCAGTGCGACCTTGCCGATCTGCTTGAGGTAGGCGCGGACCGAGTCCGCGGAGGCGGTGAGCTCGGCGTCCTTGCGGGCCTGCTTCAGGGCCTCGGACTCCTCCTCGTCGTCCCAGGTGAAGTCGTCCGACTCGGCCTTCGCGGTGGCCGGCTTCGCCTTGGCGGTGGCCTCCTCCTCGTCGACGGTCTCGTCCTCTTCGGCGTCGGGCTCGATGGCACCGACCTCGATGATCTCCGACTCCAGCGTCTCCACCTCGAGCACCTCGACGTCGGCCTCGACCAGATCGACGACGTCGACCTCTACTTCGACCAGGTCCAGCGGTTCGGCATCGCCACCCAGGGTGTCGACAGCGTCGACGCCGGTGACGGCGGGGGACGCCTTGCCCGTGCGCGGCTTGCTCGGCTTGGCCGAGGCGCGCTTGGCAGTCGGGGAGTGGTCCGCGGGAGCCCCGTCCGCCGACACCTCGGCGGCCTGGCCGGGCACCCCGTGATGGGCGGAACCGCGCCCGGTGGTGCCGCTGATCTGGCCGGTGATGTGCGAGGAGGAAGCTGTTGCGCCTGCCACTGATGCCCTTTCACGAAAGATTGCCGTCGTGGTCGCGGCGGCGTCCGGTCGATGGCCGGACACTGCGGGAGAGGTGACCAGGTCAGAAGGGCTGACCGGAGAACGACTGCTCCAGTGTAACGGCGAAGTCCCGTGGGGCACGACTGATGCGCGGAACTTCGCACAGGTCAGGTCAGGTCGCGTGCACTTCGTGCGCGGCCAGCGCGGACCCGACGATGCCGGCGTTGTTGATCAACTGCGCCACCGCCAGTGGTGTCCGGCATTTGAGCAGCGGAACCCATTTGTCGGGCTTCTTGGAAATTCCGCCGCCGAGGATGAACAATTGCGGCCACATCAGGTTCTCCAGCGCCGTCAGGTACTTCGACGCGCGCTTGCTCCACTGCTCCCAGCTGAGGTCGTCCCGTTCGCGTGCGGAGGCGGCCGCCTTGGATTCGGCGTCGTGGCCGTCGAGCTCGATGTGGCCCAGCTCGGAGTTGGGGATCAGCTGACCGTTGTGGATGATGGCGATCCCGATCCCGGTCCCGAAGGTCACCATGATGACCACGCCGTTGTGGCCGCGGCCGGCTCCGTAGCGGACCTCCGCAAGCCCGGCGGCGTCGGCGTCGTTGAGCGCGGTGACCGGCCCGGGCAGCTTCGCCGACATGAGCTCGACAAGGTTGGTGCCCTTCCAGCTGGGATCGACGTTGGCTGCGGTCTCCACCACCCCGTCGAGCACCACCCCGGGGAAGTCAACCCCGAACGGGCCCTTGTAGTCGAAGTGGGCGGCCACCTTCTCCGCGGTGTCGGCCACCGAGTCCGGCGTCGCCGGGTGCGGCGTGTCGAGACGGAACCGGTCGCCGACCAGCGTGCCGCTGGACAGATCCACCACACCGCCCTTGATGCCGGTTCCGCCGATGTCGATGCCGAAGGCGTTGCCGGTGCGTTCGATGACCACGATGCGAGTCTCCCTGCGGTGGGTGGCCGGCTCGGGGCGACGCCCGTCCGGATGTGCAAGTCGCGAGGGATCCTACTGACCCCCTCCCGCCGCAGCGGCCGGGGTGCCCGGGGGAGTCGTCAGGTGCAGCCGGCGGTGGAGGGCAGCGGCGGAATGCTGAGCTGCGGCCGCGCTGCAGCCGTCTGGCCCTCGATGACGGCGGGCGGGATGGCTGCGTCGTGGATCGCCTTGAGCTGCGCCTTCACCGCGGCCGGCAGTGGCTGGAAGTCGTACCGGGCGCCGAGCGCGAGATCGACGGAGTCGGAGATGCGGTCGTCGAGCACCAGCTGCGCGCAGGGTTCCACCATCAGCAGCGTGCGCGCGGCGCTGGTTCCGGCCTGGCCGTATCGGATCTCCGCCGTGCACACCAGATCGGCCGCCGGATAGAGCGGGTCGTTGGCTGCGGCGAGCACGGAGGTGAAGCCGTCCGCGCGCAGTTCGTTGGTCACGGTCTTGGCCTGCCCCCGCGCGCTCCCGGCGTTGAAGACCTGGAGGGTGATGGTCGCCGGATCGGAGGGGCGGACGCCGGTCAGCGAATCAGGCCCGGCGAAACGGCCCAGCGACGTCTTGATCGCGGTGGTGGTCGGCGTGGCCGAGGAGGTGGCCCGCGTCGTCGGCGACGTGCCGGCCGGGCCGCCCGCCGTCGACCGCGCTGTGCCCGGCGCCGGACTGGGAGAGGTGGAGGTGCTGAGCGTCACGGTGACCTTGCCGGGGATGTTGCAGCTGGTCGACGCGGCCGCGACGGGCTTGAGCACCTCGTACCAGGCGAAGCTGCCGCCGATCATCAGCACCAGCAAGGTGATGAGAATCGGTGCCCGGTGACGGCGTCGGTACCGGTCGGCCGGAGAGTCGGAGCTCACCGCGGAAGTCCTCCTGCGCAGGTCGGATGACGGCGCACCGTCCGGCGCGGCCGTGCCCAGGGTATGCGGTGGGACCGTCAATTCACTGTCAGGCAGCCCGGCGGGACAGCGCGAGCGGGCCGGAATTCGCGTGCCGGTCCATTGTCGGCTACCATCCCCGCGCCGGGCGCAGTAGACGGTAGGGTCAGGCGCCGTTCACGAGTGTGACCAACGCGTCAATACCAGCAGTCCCAGCCTCCGGTGTCGCGGGCACAAAAGGCGGCGACGTGGCGTTATCGGCAGGGCATGACGGAGCTGCGTGGACACAGATGCGCCACCGACG
This sequence comes from uncultured Nakamurella sp., assembly GCA_964242105.1. Classification (GTDB taxonomy): domain Bacteria; phylum Actinomycetota; class Actinomycetes; order Mycobacteriales; family Nakamurellaceae; genus Nakamurella. The sequence goes on from CAXTBG010000026.1 coordinate 39,052, forward strand.
GTGCCCGCAGGTCCTGATCGGCAGCTCCTCGACCATCCGCTTCGGTCGAGTCAGGACTCGAGAAGCACCCCAGAAGAACGAATGAGGTCAGAACATGGCAACCGATTATGACGCGCCCCGGCGCAACGAATCCGACGAGACCAGCGAGGACTCCCTCGAGGAACTCAAGGCCCGGCGCAACGAGGCCCAGTCGGCCGTCGTGGACATCGACGAGAGCGACACCGCCGAGTCGTTCGAGCTGCCCGGTGCCGACCTGTCCGGCGAGGAACTGGTCGTCAAGGTGATTCCCAAGCAGGCGGACGAGTTCACCTGCTCGGTCTGCTTCCTGGTGCAGCACCGCAGCCGGCTCTCCTCCGACAGTGGCGGCAAGATGGTCTGCGTCGACTGTGCGTGAGGCGCACGCCGCGGCCCCGTCCTCCGGTTCCACCGGTGAGCGGGGCCGTTCTGTTATGCCCTCCCGCATCGCCGGGCAGGTGGAGACCTTCCACCGTCTCAACGACCTGCCGGTGCGCTCGGCGCCTACTGCGGCGGTGGGAGGCACGCAGCTGCACCTGCGCCTGGCGCTGATCGAGGAGGAGGTCGCGGAGCTCCGCGCGGCGGCCGTTGCCGGCGATCTGGTCGGCGTGGCGGACGCGCTCGCCGACATCGTCTACGTCGCGTACGGCACCGCCCTCGTGTACGGCGTGGACCTCGACGCGGTCCTGGACGAGGTGCACGCCTCGAACATGACGAAGCTCGGCGCCGACGGCCGTCCGGTGCGCCGCGCGGACGGCAAGATCCTCAAGGGGCCGGACTACCGGCCGCCCGATGTGAAGTCCGTCCTGGCTGCCCGGCGGAGCGATACGCTGGCTCCATGACCTCCAGGATCGGTCAGTGGATGAAGAAGCTGACCACTGACGACGAAACAGTCGATGCCGCCGACCTCAGTTCGGACGTCGATGCGTCCGGCTGCCAGCACGCGGCGGGCTGCTGGCAGGGCCAGCGGGTCACCATCATCGGGCGGCTGCGGTCGGTGGACCTGCGCCCCACCGACGCGGTGGCCACCCTGCACGCCGAGCTCTACGACGGCACCGACGCGGTCTCGCTGATCTGGCTGGGTCGCCGGTCGATCCCCGGCGTCGAGACGGGCCGCACGGTGAAGGCGAAGGGGCGGCTCGCCATGCGGGACGGCCACAAGGTCATCTACAACCCCGACTACGAGCTGATGCCGGCCCACGCGTGACCCCCGGCGACCACCCCGCGCCCCCGCCGGTCCCGTCCGCCGCACCCTCCGCACCGGTCGACCCCGCAGTGGTCGACCCCGCACCGCCCGGTCACACGGTCGGTCACACGCTGGCCGACCACACGGTGGTCGAGTCCACGGTCGGCGACCCGGCGGTGCGGACCCCGGTCGATCCCGCGGCGGCACGGCCTGCCCCCACCATGTGGGAGCAGATGGGCGGCCCGATGGGCATGCTCGACTCCGGTCTCCCGGTGGTGGTGTTCGTGGTCGTCAACGCCATCGGCTCGCTGGGCTGGGCGATCGGGGCCGCGCTGCTTGCCGGCCTGGTCATCGCGGCCGTGCGGCTGGTCCGTCACAAGCCGGTCACCCAGGCGGTCGCCGGCCTGTTCGGCGTCGGCCTCGCCGCGTTCATCGCGTACCGCACCGGCTCCGCCAAGGGCTATTTCCTGTTCGGCATCTGGTCGTTCGTCGTCTACGGCAGTGCGCTGCTGCTGTCCATCCTGGTGCGGTGGCCGCTGATCGGCGTGCTCTGGGAGGGCTTGAACAGCCGCGGCTCGGCTTGGCGTTCCAACCGGAAACTGGTGCGGCGCTACGACTATGCGACCGCGGTGTGGGTCGTGGTGTTCGCCGCGCGGTTCGGTGTGCAGCACCAGCTGTACACCGCGAACGAGGTCGGCTGGCTTGCCACCGCCCGTCTATTGATGGGGTACCCGGTCTACCTGCTGGCCATCCTGGTGACCGTCCTGATCGTCGGCTCGGCCAGCGGCATGTCGCTGCCGTCCCGCGCCGCGATGTTCAAGAAGAAGCCGTCGGGGTCCGAACGGGCACAGCGCCCGACCTGACCGTCCAGCCGCGCACCGCCGCCGCCGCCGTCGCGTCGAAGAGTGCGGCCGCGGCGGGTTCGTCCTCGGGCGCGCAGCGGGCCTGCACCAGCGAGACGACCCCGTGCACCGCCGCCCAGATGGCGAAGGTGATGGTCTTCGGGTCACCGGCCAGGACGCCGGCGGTGACGCCCGTGCGGACCGCGTCGGCGAGCGGCTCGATCGTCGACTCCGCGGCGGCCTGTTGCTCCGCGGTGCGCGGCGCGTCGGCGAGCGCCGCGCTGAACAGCACGCCGTAGAGATCGGGATGCCGGCGCGCCCAGCGCCAGTACGCCTGCCCGAGCGCCTCCAGGTCGACCAGCGCGTCCCCGGTGACGGCGACCGCACGCTGCGCGGCACCGAAGCTGGCGAACGAGTCCTGCAGCAGCGCGCCCAGCAGTCCGGCCCGACCGCCGAACAGGGAGTACACCGCGCTGGTGGACGTGCCGGCGTCAGCCGCCAGCGTGCGGAGCGACAGGGCGCTCAGGCCGCCGACCGCAACGGTCCGCCCGGCCTGGGCGAGCAGTTCCTGCCGGAGATCGTCATCGTGAACCCTTGGCCTCGGCACTCTGACATGTTAGCGTAACGACGTTACATAACGCTGTTACAGAACAGCGCCGTCCCTGTCGGAGGTCTCCATGAACCAGGTGTTCCCAGGTCGCTACACCACTGCCGTGCCCGGAGAGGCGGCCGCCGTCTTCCTGATCGGTATGCGCTTCAACTCGCTGCGCGGACTGAGCAAGGCGGGTCCGGTGCTCAGCGCCATGCCCCGGATGCTGCGCTTCCTCGGCCAGCACCCGGAGTCCGGGCTGCTCGGGTTCCAGAACTGGTTCGGTCGCACCACCATGCTGGTGTCCTACTGGCGCAGCACCGACGACGTGCAGCGGTTCGCCTCCGATCCGGACGCCCCGCACGCCCCGGCCTGGCGGGCGTTCAACAAGAAGGTGGGCTCCAGCGGCGACGTCGGAATCTGGCACGAGCTGTTCACCGTGCGCCCCGGGGACTTCGAGGGCGTCTACGTCAACATGCCGGCGTTCGGCATGGCCACGGCCGGAACACACCTGCCGGTCGGCGACGGGATGCGCACCTCCAGGCAGCGGATGGCGGCCGGCCCGTCCGGCGCACCCGCAGCCTGATCGCCGGCCGGTGCCATGCCGACCGGCCGGCAGTGCCAACGGCAACAGGACGTGCGCGCGGGGCCGTGCCCAGCGGAGCCGGGTACCGTGCTCGCGGTGACGTGCCCCGCGGTGACGTGCCCCGCGGAGCCGGGAGCAGTGCCCGCCGGGAGCCGTGCCCCGGCAGGAGCCGGGAGCCCTGCCCCGGCAGGAGCCGGGAGCCCTGCCCTGGCAGGAGCCGCGAGGCTTGCCCGCCGGGAGTCGTCATCCTTGCCCTGGGTCGTCAGCGCAGCGCGTCCCGCACGGCGTTCTCGACCTCGGTCGAGGCCACGAACAGCAGCTCGTCACCCGGTTCCAGCGGCTCGTCGGGCTGCGGCACGATCACCCGTCCACCGCGCAGGATCGTCACCAGGGCGGAGTCGCGGGGTAGCTGCAGGTCGCGGACGGGACGGCCGGCCAGACTCGTGGTCGGCGGCAGGGTGACCTCCACCAGATTCGCCTGACCCTGCCGGAGGGTGAACAGCCTGACCAGGTCGCCGACGCTCACCGCTTCCTCCACCAGCGCGGCCAGGATCCGCGGCGTCGACACCGCGACGTCCACACCCCAGGCATCGGTGAACAGCCATTCGTTGCGCGGGTCGTTGACCCGGCCGACCACGCGGGCGACCGCGAACTCGGTCTTGGCCAGCAGCGACACCACCAGGTTGACCTTGTCGTCACCCGTGCAGGCGATCACCACATCGCAGGTCTGCAGTCCGGCCTCCTCCAGCGAGGCGACCTCGCACGCGTCGGCCTGCACCCACTCCGCCGCCTCGATCCGCTGCGGTTTGATCGCACCCGGATCGCGGTCGATCAGCATCACCTGGTGGCCGTTCTCCACCAGCTCGCCGGCGATCGAGCGACCGACGGAACCGGCTCCGGCGATGGCGATGCGCATCAGGGACCTTCCGCCGGGGAGACGGCCGCGACGGCGGCGACCTCGAACGTCTGGTGCGACAGCGCTGCCGCGTAGATCATGTCGCCCTCCTGGACCACGGTGTCCGGCGTCGGCAGGATCCCGTTGCCGAACCGCACGACGAACGCGGCCCGGACACCCAGTGCGTCCTCCAGCGACCGCAGCGTGCGCCCGATCCAGTCCCGGTGGTACGGCAGGTTGACGATGGTGATCGTGCCCGACGGGTCGCGCCACTCGCTGATCAGCCCGTCGGGGATCAGCGCTCGCATCAGCCGGTCGGTCGTCCACGGCACGGTGGCCACGGTCGGGATGCCCAGCCGCTCGTAGACCTGCGCCCGCTTGGGGTCGTAGATCCGCGCCACCACGATGCCGACGCCGAACTGCTCGCGCGCCACGCGGGCGGCGATGATGTTCGAGTTGTCACCCGAGGACACCGCGGCGAACGCCTGGGCCCCCCGGATGTTCGCTTCCAGCAGGGTGTCCCGGTCGAACCCCATGCCGCGGATCTGCTGGCCGTGGAAGTCGGCGCCCAGCCGTCGGAAGGCGGCCGGGTCCGAGTCGATGACCGCCACCGAGTGACCGGCCGTCGCCAGGGCGCGGGCCAGGCCCGAACCGACCCGGCCGCAGCCCATGATCACGATGTGCACGTCGCGGATGCTCCTTCGCGTCGAACCCGGGTGGCCAGTGGGGGGATCGGCGGATGGCCGGTCGGGGAGGATCGGCGATACCCCCGCTGAAAGGTACCGTGTCGGGACGTGATGGCCATTCCAGCCGTACCGGCGGACGCACCCGCCGGATCGGGCGTGCGGTGGCCGGTCGACCATCGGGACCGGCAGGCCGACCGTTCGCCGGCCCGATGTCACCCCCTGCCCGTAGGCTTCCGTCCGTGTCCAAGCTGACAGCCGCCGCCAAGCGCCTCCTGGTGGGTCGGCCCTTCCGGAGCGACAAGCTGGCGCACACCCTGCTGCCGAAGCGGATCGCGCTCCCGGTGTTCGCCTCCGACGCGCTGTCCAGCGTGGCCTACGCGCCGCAGGAGATCTTCCGGACGCTGTCCATCGCCGCGCTCGCCGGCTACGTCTACGCGCCGTGGATCGCCATCCTGGTGGCCGTCGTCATGCTGGTCGTGGTGGCCAGCTACCGGCAGAACGTGCACGCCTACCCCAGCGGCGGCGGCGACTACGAGGTGGCCACCAAGAATCTGGGCCCCACCTACGGGCTGGTGGTGGCCAGCGCCCTGCTGGTGGACTACATCCTGACGGTGGCGGTGTCCACGGCATCGGGTGTCGCGAACATCGGGTCCGCGATCGGGGTGGTCGGCCGGCATCCGGTGGAGTGGGCGGTGATCATCATCGTGATCATCACCGCGCTGAACCTGCGGGGCATCCGCGAGTCCGGCACGGCGTTCGCCATCCCGGTGTACGCGTTCATGCTGTCCATCCTGGCGATGATCGTCACCGGCCTGATCCGCTGGGCGATCGGTTCGCCGATGGCCGCGGAGAGCGCCGGGTTCGACTTCGAACTCACCGGCGGCGCCAGCATCACCGGCATCGGGTTCGTCTTCCTGCTGGCCAGGGCGTTTTCGTCCGGCTCGGCGGCGCTCACCGGCGTCGAGGCGATCTCCAACGGTGTGCCGGCGTTCAAGAAGCCCAAGTCCCGCAACGCCGCGACCACGCTCGCGTTGATGGGCGGGCTGGCCGTCACCATGATGCTCGGACTGGTGGTGCTGGCCCGGGTGACGCACGTCCGGATCGCCGACGCCGAAGCCGGCGTGGTGCTGACCGGGGCGCCGGCCGGCTACCAGGAGAAGACGCTGGTCGCGCAGATCGCCAAGGCGGTGTTCTCCGGGTTCCCGATCGGCTTCTACCTGGTCTCCTTCACCACCGGGATGATCCTGGTGCTGGCCTGCAACACCGCCTTCAACGGCTTCCCGGTGCTGGGCTCCATCCTGGCCCAGGACAAGTTCCTGCCGCGTCAGCTGCACACCCGCGGCGACCGGCTGGCGTTCTCCAACGGCATCGTCTTCCTCGCCGTCGTCGCGCTGGTCCTGGTGGTGGCGTTCAAGGCCAACGTCAACTCGCTGATCCAGCTGTACATCGTCGGGGTGTTCGTGTCGTTCACCTGCTCCCAGGCCGGCATGATCCGGCACTGGAAACGGCTGCTGGCCACCGAGACCGATCCGGTGGTCCGGCGCCGGATGCGCCGCAGCCAGACCATCAACGCGACCGGATTCACCTTCACCGCCGTCGTGCTGGTCATCGTGCTGATCACCAAGTTCCTGGCCGGCGCGTGGATCGCGATCCTGGCGATGGTCGTCATCTTCGTCACCATGAAGGCCATCAACCGGCACTACAGCCGGGTCAGCCTGGAGCTGGCCGGCGACGAGGACGACATGGTGCTGCCCAGCCGGGTGCACGCCATCGTGCTGGTGTCCAAGATGCACCTGCCGACGATGCGGGCACTGGCCTACGCCAGGGCCACCAGGCCGGACACCATCGAGGCCGTGACGGTGAACGTCGACCCGGCCGACACCGCCTCGCTCGCGCGGGAGTGGGAGGACCGCAACGTCCCGGTGGCGCTCAAGGTGATCGACTCGCCTTTCCGGGAGATCACCAAGCCGGTGCTGGACTACGTCCGCCGCGCGCGCAAGAACTCCCCGCGTGACGTCGTCGCCGTCTTCATCCCCGAGTACGTCGTCGGCCATTGGTGGGAGCAGATCCTGCACAACCAGTCCGCGCTGCGGCTCAAGGGGCGCCTGCTGTTCACCCCCGGGGTGATGGTCACCTCCGTGCCCTGGCAACTGTCCTCGTCCGATGCGCTCGACCAGCGCATCCGGGCCCGCGCCGAACGCGACTTCCCGCTCCGGGCGCGGATGCCGGGGGCGCCGCAGCCCGAGGACACCGCGATGGGCCGCAACGGCGCCGGTTTCACCTCGACCACCGAATCGCGTGCCGCACGCCCGCCCGTCCCGGTCCACCCGGTGCGCCGCGGGTCGGACGACGAGTGAGCGCGGTGGACCACTCCGCCCCGGACGGGGCGGGAAGGGCCGCCGACGATCTGCAGCCCGGCGACGTCATCGAGGTGGAGATCGGGCCCGTCGCGCACGGCGGGCACTGCGTCGCGCGGTACCGGGGCCGGGTGGTGTTCGTCCGGCTCGGTCTGCCCGGTGAGCTCGCGTCGGTCCGTCTCACCGAGGTCCGCAAGGGATCGTTCTGCCGCGGCGAGGTGGTGTCGGTGTCCCGCGCGGATACCGAGCGGGTGGATGCGCCGTGCGTGCACTTCCATCCCGGCGGGTGCGGCGGGTGCGACTTCCAGCACGCCACCGGCTCCCGGCAGCGGTCGCTCAAGGCCGCGGTCGTCACCGAGCAGCTGCACCGCCTCGCCGGGCTGGACCTGGACGTGGTGGTGGAGGAACTGCCCGGCGGCGGGTTCGACTGGCGGACCCGGGTCCGCTGGGCGCTGGATCCGCAGGGTCGCATCGGCCCACGGGCCGTCCGGTCGCACCGGGTGGTCGGAATCTCCCCGTCCGCGCCGTGCCTCATCGCCGCGCCGGGCCTCACCGAGCTCGCCGCCACGGTCGACGTGCCGGCCGGAGTGCGCCGGCCGGCCGTGCCCCCGACCCGCCGCACCGGGCGGCAGACCCGGGGCCGGACCGGCCGGCCGGAGCTGCCCGAGGTGGTGCTGACCGCGTCGGCGGACGGCCGGCGATCGGCGATCTGGCCAGATCAGGTCGGTCGCACACCGGCGGCGACGGTCACCGAACACGCGCTGGACCGCGACTTCACCGTCGCCGCGGACGGGTTCTGGCAGGTGCACCCGGCCGCGGCGGGCGCCCTGGCCGCCGCAGTCGGCGACGCCCTCGACGGCATCGGCCTGACCGGCGCCGCCGGCTGGGATCTCTACGGCGGGGTGGGCCTGTTCTCCGAGGTGCTGGCGCGCGCCGTCGGCCCGACCGGGACCGTGGTGACGGTGGAGGGGGACCGCACCGCGTCGTCGCTGGCGGCGGTCAACCTGGAGGAGCATCCCGGGGTATCGGTGGTGCTCGGCGCCGTGGAGAAGGTGATCGACGAGCTGCCGGACGCGGTGGACGCCGTGGTGCTCGACCCGCCGCGAGCCGGAGCCGGTCCGGCGCTGTGCGCACAGATCGCCGCCCGGCACCCCGCAGTCATCGTCTACGTCGCCTGCGACCCGGCCGCGCTGGGCCGCGACACGGCCGCCCTGCTGGCGGCCGGCTACCGGCTGGACCGTCTGCGCGCGTTCGACTGCTTCCCGCAGACCCACCACATCGAGTGCGTGGCGCGGTTCCTGCCGGTATGACGCCGGCCGTCGCCGGTGCGTGCGGTCACCTGCGGCAGTGACCTGCGGTGCGATGACCTGCGGCGGTGACCTGCGGTGCAGTGACCTGCGGTGCGGTGACCTGCGGTGCGGTGAACCTGCGGTGCAGTGACCTGCGGTGCGGTGACCTGCGGTGCGGTGACCTGCGGTGCGGTGAACCTGCGGTGAGTCCGGTGCGAAGGGGCCGGCGGTCGCCGTGCGCCGTGCGCCGTGCGAGCGCCGGCGACGCGGTCAGCGTGCGGCCTGCCAGGCGACCAGCTCGGCCGGGGTGTTGGTGACGATGCCGTCGACGCCGAGGTCGGTCAGGAACGCCCAGTCGGCCGGGTCGTCCGCGGTGTAGACGACGGTCGCAAGGCCGGCGGCGTGCAGCTCGCCGACCACTTCGGGGCGGTCCCGGAGCAGTCGGTGGTCGGGGTTGTAGGCGACGGCTCCCACCTCTGCGCAGGCGGCGACCGGGTCGGCGTGCAGCACGTGCACCAGCAGGCCCACCGGCCGGCCGGGCTGCAGCGCGTGCACGTACCGCAGGGCCTCCACCTCGAACGATTCCAGCAGGACGCGGTCGTCCCGGCCCGAGGCCGCGAGGGCGGCGAGTTCGGCGCGCACCTGCTCTCGGGTGTGGGCGCCCTTGATCTCCAGCAGCAGGGACCGGGCCGGCGTCAGGTACTCGAGCACCTCGGTGAGGTAGGGCACGACCGCCGAGTACGTCCGGGCACCGCCGGCGTCGTCGCCGCGGAACCACGAACCGGCATCCAGCGTGCGGATCTCCTGCGCCGAACGGTGCCTGATGGGACCCCGCCCGTTCGTCGTGCGATCGAGGTCGTCGTCGTGCAGCATCATCGGCACGTTGTCGCTGGTGGGTTGCACATCTGCCTCGATCCACGCACAACCAGCGGCCCACGCGGCCTCGAAGGCCGGGAGCGTGTTCTCCGGCGCCCTGGCGCTGGCCCCGCGGTGGCCGATCACCCAGGGCCCGGAGGGTGGGCGACGCAGCTCCTGCAGACGCGAAGCCGACATGGCTCGGAAGATTACCGGCGCAAAACTTGGGAACCAGCCGGCTTGCCGGCCGTTATCCCAGATTTCTCCGGGCTGCCACATGCTCGCAACCTCCGCCACCGCCAGTCCGTCTCCACAGTCGACCCTCGGGCGGTAACGTCGACTGACGGGCCCGTCGGATTTGGTCCGGCACCACACGAGCCGCTCCGGTGGGCGGCCGCGGACGATCGGGAGGATCTGTGCCAGACCCGGGCACCAGTGGGCAGGGTTCAGCGGCGTCGTTCCGGTCGTCGAGGATCGGCCGCATCGCCTCGCCGGCCGACGTCCGGGCGTTGTCCGGTGCCGAGCTGCCGGAACTGGCCGCCGAGATCCGTTCCTTCCTGGTGCAGAAGACCTCGGCGCGCGGCGGCCATCTCGGCCCCAACCTGGGTGTGGTGGAGCTGACTCTGGCCCTGCACCGGGTCTTCGACTCCCCGGCCGACCCGATCCTGTTCGACACCGGGCACCAGGCCTACGTGCACAAGATCGTCACGGGCCGCGCCGGCGACTTCGACCGGCTGCGCACCAGGGGTGGCCTGTCCGGTTATCCCAGCCGCGCCGAATCCGTGCACGACTGGGTGGAGAACTCGCATGCCTCCACCTCGCTGTCCTACGCGGACGGGCTCGCCAAGGCGTTCGAGCTGCGCGGGGAGCACAACCGCACCGTGGTCGCCGTCATCGGCGACGGCGCGCTGACCGGTGGCATGGCGTGGGAGGCGCTGAACAACATCGCCGCCGGGACCGGGCGCCCGCTGGTCGTCGTGCTGAACGACAACGGCCGCTCCTACGCGCCGACCACCGGCGGCATGGCGCAGCGGATGGCTGCGCTGCGGCTCAAGCCGGGCTACGAACGGTTTCTCAGCCAGGTGAAGAACCGGTTGCCGCAGGCCCCGGTGATCGGCAGGCCGCTGTACTCCGCCCTGCACGCCGTCAAGTCGGCGGTCAAGGACTGGCTGATCCCGCAGACGATGTTCCAGGACCTCGGCCTGAAGTACCTCGGCCCCATCGACGGCCACGACATCGACGCCGTCGAGGAAGCGCTCCGCAGCGCCAAGGGTTACCGCGGTCCGGTGCTGGTGCACTGCCTGACCCAGAAGGGCCAGGGGTACGCCCCGGCGGAGAACGACGACGCCGAGCAGATGCACTCGCCACCGGCGTTCGACCCGGACACCGGCCTGCCCATCGCGGCGCCGTCGCGCACCTGGACAAGTGTGTTCAGCCGCACGCTGGTGGAGCTCGCCGCCTCCCGCGACGACCTGGTGGCGCTGACCGCGGCGATGAGCGGGCCGACCGGCCTCGGCGCCTTCGCCGAGCGCTACCCGGACCGGCTCTACGACGTCGGGATCGCCGAGCAGCACGCACTCACCTCCGCGGCCGGGCTCGCGATGGGCGGTATGCACCCGGTGGTGGCGCTGTACGCCACGTTCCTCAACCGGGCGTTCGACCAGCTGCTGATGGACTGCGCGCTGCACCGGCTGGGGGTGACGGTGGTGCTGGACCGCGCCGGGGTGACCGGAGAGGACGGCCCCAGCCACCACGGCATGTGGGACATGTCGCTGGCCGCGCTGGTGCCGGGACTGTCCCTGGCCGCTCCGCGCGACGCCGTCAGCCTCGCCCAGGAACTCGCCGAAGCCATTGCCGTCGATACCGGGCCGACCGTCGTCCGGTATCCCAAAGGGGCTGTGCCGCAGGATGTTCTGGCCCTGCACCGGTTGGCGGTGCGGGACGGGCAACTGGTGCCGTCCGGTGGCGGCATCGGCGCCGTCGACGTGCTGGTCGAGCCGCCGGCCGGGCAGGACAGGGACGTGCTGCTGGTGGCGGTCGGCGCGTTCGGGGCGATGGCCGTCGAGGCCGCCTCCCGGTTGGCCGACCAGGGCATCGGCGTCACCGTGGTCGACCCGCGGTGGGCGCTGCCGGTGCCGGAGGCGCTGGTGGCGCTGTCCGGGCAGCATCGGATGGTCGTCACCATCGAGGACGGTGGACGCTCCGGTGGCGTCGGTGCGGCCATCACCGACGCCCTCGCGCCCAGCGGGGTGCCGGTGACCGTGCTGGCCCTCCCGCAGGATTTCCTGGAGTCGGCCTCCCGCGGCGACCTGCTGGGCGACCTGGGCCTGACCGCCAAGGACGTGGCCCGGGGCATCACCGAACTGATCGCCATGCGGGCCACCACGGGGGATCGCGCGACGACGCTGAAGAGCAGCATCACCGACAGCAGGACAGCAGGAGAGGTCTGAGGGACATGCGGGTTCTGGTGGTCGAGGACGAGCAGCGGCTGGCCGATGCCATCGCCCGCGGGCTGCGCGCGGAGGGCATGGCGGTCGACGTCGCCTACGACGGGACCGAGGGCCACGAGAAGTCGTCCTACACCCGGTACGACGTCGTGGTGCTGGACCGCGACCTGCCGGGCGTGCACGGCGACGACCTGCTCGCCGAGCTGGTGTCCTCCGGCGACATCACCCGGGTGCTGATGCTCACCGCGTCGTCCGGGTTGGATGCGCGGGTGGAGGGGCTGTCGGCGGGCGCCGACGACTACCTCGCCAAGCCGTTCGCCTTTCCCGAACTCGTCGCCCGGGTACGGGCGCTCGGTCGTCGGGCTACGCCCGCCGCGCCGCCGGTGCTGCGGGCCGGCGACGTCGAGCTGGATCCGTCGCGGCGGCTGGTCTCCCGCGCGGGCGCGCCGGTGGAACTGACCCGCAAGGAGTTCGGCGTGCTGGAGGTGCTGATGTCGGCGGCCGGCACCGTGGTGTCCAGCGAGGAGCTGCTGGAGCGGGTGTGGGACGAGAACGCCGACCCGTTCACCACGACTGTCCGGGTCACCGTGATGACGTTGCGGCGCAAGATGGGTGAGCCGGCCCTGATCGACACGGTGGTCGGCGCCGGCTACCGCGTGTCGGCCGATGCCGCTGACTGAGCCGGCGTCGGGCGCGGTCCTCGGGACGCCGCACACCCGGCCGGTCGCCGCCGCCGATGCCGCTGTCCGGCCGCTCGAGTCGGCGGGTCGGCGTCCGTTGCCGCGCAAGGGTTTGCGACTCCGGTTGACCCTGCTGGCCACTGCGCTCCTGGCACTGGTCGGTGCCCTCTTGCTCGCCCTGGCCTATCTGCTCGTCGGGCGGGTCGTGGCGGCGCTGCCGCACTTCCCGGCCGGTACGCCGGTGCGGGTGGACGGGGTCGTGGTGGACGCGGCGATCGAGGCGGCCCGGGTGGTGCGGCAGGGCCGGGAGACCGTGCTGGTGGTCGGGTTGATCGCGTTTCCGCTGGTCGTCCTCGCCGGCGGCCTGCTGTCCTGGGTGTTGATCGGGCGGACCCTGCGTCCGCTCTCGACGCTGACCAGTGCGGCTCGCGCGCTGTCGGAGTCCTCGCTCGACCAGCGGATCGCGTTGACCGGCCCGCGTGACGAGGTGGCCGAACTGGCCGACACGTTCGACGACATGCTCGGCCGGCTGCAGGCCGCCTTCGCCGCCGAGCGCCGGTTCGTGGCCAACGCCTCCCACGAGCTGCGGACGCCGCTGTCGGTGATCCGCACCGAGGTGGACGTCACGCTGGCCGATCCGGCCGCCGGCACCGACGACCTGCGGCGGATGGGCGAGGTGGCCAGAGAGGCCACCGACCGGGCGGATCGGCTGCTCAGCTCGTTGCTCTTCCTGGCCCGGACGCAGGCCAGCGGTCTGTCGGTGGTGCAGCAGGTGGATCTCGCCGCGCTGGTCGCGCCCGCGCTGCTGGCGGTCGAGGGGGAACGGGCCGCCCGGGATCTCCGGGTGGAGGTGGCCGGGGACGCGGCGCAGGTCGCCGGCGACCCCGCGCTGCTGGAACGGGTGGTCGGCAACCTGGTGGAGAACGCGGTGCGGCACAACATCGTCGGCGGGTCGGTCCGCATCCGGACCGGCAGCGGCCCCGGTAGTGGCTTCGTCCAGGTGGCTTCCGGCGGCACGGTCATCGACCCGCGGACGGTGGAGCAGCTGTTCGAGCCGTTCCGGCAGGGTGAACGGGCCAGGACCGGGCACCGGGGGAGCGGTCTGGGGCTGTCCATCGTCAGTGCGGTGGTGTCGGCTCACCGCGGGTCGGTGTCGGCGGCACCGGTCGACGGTGGGGGACTGCTGGTGCGCGTCGAGCTGCCCGCCTGGGGGTCGCGTCCGTCGGTCCCCGCGTCGGTCGTGTCGGGGGCACCGGCCGGCCGGGTCTGACAGCTGGCGGCGCCCAGGGCGCCCAGCACCGCTCTGGTGAGGTATTCGGTGATCCGGCGGGTGGTCCAGCCGTGCGTCCGGCCGAGGTCGACGACGGTGCGCTCGTCGAAGAGCGTGATCCACACGAGCACCGCTGCGGCGATGTCCTGTTCCGGCAGCACCTGCTGGTCGATCAACGCGGTGACGGCGTCCCGCAGCGCACCGACCAGGGCGGTGATGGCCGGATCCGCCCGGGCGACCCGCTGCAGCACGCCCTCGGGCGAGCGCAGGAACCGCACCGCTGCGGACTCACGGACCGACCGTCCGACCCACAGCGCACAGATGTCGTCGAACCGCTGAAGAGCGGGCGACTGCCGGTCGACGCCCTGGATGGCGGTGGTGAGCGCGGCCATCGAGCGCTCCTCGACGGCGGCGAGCAACTCGGCCAGGTCGGCGAAGTGCCGGTAGACCGTTGCGGTTCCGACGCCGGCCTGCCGGGCGAGGTCGGGAAGGGTGAAGTGCTGGCCGGACGCCTCCAGCAGGTCACCCGCCGCGTCGAGCAGCCGGTCCCTGGTGCGGCGCGCATCGCTGCGCAGCCTGACGTCGGCCCCGGCGGTGGTCACCCGCACATTGTCGCGCGTCCGGGCGCCGACCTGGGTGCGTGTCGCGGGTAAGGACGTAGGCAGGTTCGAGCGAGAAGATCTTCTCGAATCACATTGCGATGCCCAGAACAATCAGAGAAGATGAGAAGATCTTATCGCTGATCCAGGAGTGTGCCCGGTGGTCCACGTTGTCGCACGCCCGGTTGTGCCGGTCCTCGGCCTGCGCACGCCGGGCGCAGCCGTCACAGGTGCACTGGTGGTGGCCTCCTTCTGCCTGATCATCGCCGGTCCCAACCTGCCGACCGCGCTGCTGCCGGCCTACCGGGCGAGCTACGGCATGACGCCGTTTGGCCTGTCGCTGGTGTTCTCGGCCTACCTCGCCCTGTTGGTCCCCACGCTGGTGCTCTGTGCCCGGCCGGCGCTGCGGGCCCGCGCCGGCGCCCTGCTGCCGGTCGGCCTGCTCCTGGCCGTGGTCGCTGACGTCGTGATGGCGCGTAGCACCTCGGTTCCGATGCTGATCGCCGGCCGCGCGCTCTCCGGAGTGAGCGTCGCCGTCTCCACCGGCGCGTCCGCAGCGCTGACGGTGTCCCTGGTCGGCGAGCGCGGACGCGGGTCGGTCGCCACCGGCAACATCGCCGGCGCGCTGCTCGGGACGGCGGCCGCCGTGCTGCTCGCCCAGCTCGGCATCGGGCCGGGCATCTTCCTCCTGCACGCCGGAATCACCGCGATCGTCGCCGGCGCCGTTCTCATCGCCCTGCGCGGCCGCTCCGCTGCTCGGCGTGATCAGGTTCCGGCAGACGCGGGTGTCGTCCTGCCGGCTCTACTGCCGGTTCTGCAGGCGGCGACCTCCGAGCCGATGACGCCCCGGCCGGTGGTCTCCCAGCCACTGGCGTTGCGGCCGGGGACAGGCCGGCCGGGGACGGGCCGGGTGTCCCGGCGGCACGTCGTGCTGGGGACGGCCGTCGGCGCCGTGGGTTGGGCGATCCCCGGACTGGTGACCGGACTGGTTCCCGCCCTGCTGCGCGACTTCACCGGCCCGACCGCGGTGGTGGCGGCCACCACCCCCGCGATCCTCCTGCTCGGCACGGCCTGGGTGCTGCAGGTCCTCGTCCGGCGACCCGCACTGCGGTTCCTGCGGGGGTACGAGTTGACCGTCGGCACGGCACTGGGGGCGGTGGGGCTCGCCCTTCTGACGGCCGGCGCGTTCACCGCCTCGCTGCCGCTGGTCTACCTCGGCTGCGTCGTCGCTGCCGGCGGCCCGGCGCTCGGCTACCGGGGTGGCATGGTGCTGCTGACCCGCGGGCTGGATCCGGTGCACCAGGGCGCGACCACCTCGCGCTACGCCGCGTCGTCCTACGGATTCTCCGCCGTCGTGGTGGTGGGCGCGGGCGCGCTGGGCGCCATCGGCGGGATGGTCACCGCGGTGGCGGTCGGTGCCGGGCTGCTGGCGCTGGCCGCCGTTGTGCTGCTGGTCTGCATTCTGGTCAGCGAGCGCGGGTAACGCGAGACTGCTGTCCGGTCGCGCGGGACGACCATGTGAGCGACCGCCCGAATGCGTCAGGCCGGTTCTCGCTGGGCCAGCGCTTTCAGGTCAGCCCGGATCCTTGTCGCATCCTGCTGCCCGAAGAACGCGGCGTCGACCTCCGCGACCACCCGGACCGCCCGCTGCACCGCTTCATGACCGGACGGCTGGACGACGATACGGCGGGCGCGGGAGTCTGCCGGGTCGACCGAGCGGACGATCAAGCCCGCGGCCTCCAAGGTGGCGAGCACCTTGGAGGCCATCATCCGGTCGGCGCCGGCCAGATCGGCCGCCTGCTGCTGGGTCGGCGGGCCGCTGTGACGGGTGAGCCAGTTTGCAGACGCCAGGAGATTGAACTGGGTGTAGGTCAGGCCGAGAGGCCGCAGCCCGGATTCCACCCGCTGCCGCCAGGCGAGCGCCGCATGGTGCAACCAGAATCCGGGACTGAGCAACGGCCCACGCGGTTCAGCCACGCGCGGCCGCCTCCAGTGCCGAAAACGTCGCCGGCAGCGCTCGGCATACCCGCGGTCCGTACCAGAAGCGGAAGAGGACGGACAGCGGCCCGGAGGCGATATACCGCTTCGAGACGGTCATCTCGCCGTCGCTGACCTCGGACAGCAGGTGTTCGATCACGAGTTTGCCGCCGGGCAGACCCGACTCGGCCGTCCACTTCTCCCGCGGCTGGATCTCCGTGATGGTCGCCACGCCTCCCGGGTTGCCCTTCTGCTTCGAGTCGATGGTCGACCCGACGGCGAAGGGTCCGTTCAGACTCGTCCGGATCTCTCTCGGATCCCACTCGGGGAACCTGTCCGGATCGGTCCAGGTCGCCCAGACCGCTTCGCGGTCGCCGTGGATCGTTTGCTGTGCTCCGAATTCGTACATCGCCAGCTCCTCTGTTGAGTGCTTGTAGTGACGACAACCATATTTGGTGTCGCGACAACAGTCAAGGGGCGATTTCCTGTGATGTGGGCACGGCGCTCGTGCACCAAGGCGTGTGACGACCTCCGCCGGGTCGGCCCGGCGTCCAGGGGTCGATCGGCCGGGTCGGCGCGATCAGAAGCTGAGCCGGCTCACCGACTCGGCGACGCAGCAGGGCTTGCCGGCAGCGCTTCCGTCTGGCCCGCCATCAGGGGTCACCGTCACCGTGGCGATCATCTGCAGGACCCGGTCGCCGACCGGAGTGACCTCGGAGATCACGGCCCTCGCCCGCACCGAACTGCCGCTGCGAAGCGGCGCGGGGAAGCGGACCTTGTTGAGTCCGTAGTTGACCGCCATGGTGATCCCGTCCAACCGGTACAGCCCGCCGATCAGCACCGGCAGCAGGGACAGGGTCAGGTAGCCGTGCGCGATCCGGCCGCCGAACGGTCCGGCCGCCGCCCGCTGCTCGTCGAGGTGGATCCACTGGTGGTCGTCGGTGGCGTCGGCGAAGGCCTGGATGCGGGCCTGGTCGACCCGGAACGGCTCGCCGGGGCCGATCGTCTCGCCGACCGCCTCGGTGAGCTCCGCAGCGCTGCTGAAGGTTCTCACGGCCGATCGCCTTCTGCCGGCGCGCTCATCGGCTTCTCCACGTGCGCGTGGGGACCGGCGACCCGTCCGAGCAACGACGGCGACGTCCGGGCAACTTGCACAACAGGCGTCGGAGTTGCCTGGACGACCTGCACGTTGCTCGGACGCCTGTCCCGGGCTGACCCCCGTGCAACGCGTTCGATCACCCCGTGGCCGTTGCACGCACTCACGCGAGGTGCCCGCCGATCTTGGTGTAGCCGCGCAGCAGGTCGCGGGACAGGATCAGCCGCTGCATCTCGTCGGTGCCCTCGTAGATGCGGTACAGCCGGACCTGCCGGTACCACCGCTCGATCGGCAGCTCCCGCGTGTAACCCATGCCGCCGTGGATCTGCATGACCCGGTCGATCACCCGGTTGACCATGTTCGCGCCGTACAGCTTGGCCATCGACGACGAGTGCCGGGCGTCGGCGCCCTGGTCGACGGTCCACGCGGCCCGCATCACCAGCCAGCGGGCGGCCTCCAGCTCGGTCTCCGAGTCGGCGATCATCCAGGCGATGGCCTGGTTCTCGCCGATCGGCTTGCCGAACGTCACCCGGGTGTTGGCCTGGTCGATCGCCATCTGCAGCGCACGTTCCGCGGTGCCGACCGCGCTCGCGGGAATGAGGTAACGGCCCTTGCCGATCCACTTCATGCCGAGCTCGAAACCCTGGCCGATCTCGCCCAGGATGTTGCGCGAGGGCACCCGGACCTGGTCGAAGACCAGTGCCGCCGGCCCGCCCTCGCCCATGGTGCGGATCGGCTCGGAGGTCCAGCCCATGGCGCGGTCGACCAGGAACGCGGTGGTGCCGCCGCGGCGTGGGCCGAGTTCCTTGTCGTTGACCGCGACCACGATGGCGAAGTCGGCCTCGTTGCCGCCGGTGATGAATGTCTTCTCCCCGGT
This sequence comes from uncultured Nakamurella sp., assembly GCA_964242105.1. Taxonomy (GTDB): domain Bacteria; phylum Actinomycetota; class Actinomycetes; order Mycobacteriales; family Nakamurellaceae; genus Nakamurella. The sequence continues at coordinate 57,298 of CAXTBG010000026.1, forward strand.
GAGCACCCAGTCGTCGCCGTCGCGCACCGCGGACAACCGGATGTTCGCGGCGTCCGACCCGGCCCCGGGTTCGGTGATCGCGAAACACGAATGACGGGCGCCCGAAATGGTCGGCAGCAGGTACTCCTTGCGCTGCTCGTCATTGGCGTAGTAAAGAATGTTGTCGGCTTCGCCACCGAATCTGAATGGCACGAAGGTGCGGCCCAGTTCCTGCGCGATCAGCGCCTGCATCACCGCCGGCAGGTTCATGCCGCCGTACTCCTCCGGAGTGGACAGCCCCCAGAACCCGAACGACTTCGCCTTGTGCTGCAGTTCCTCCAGCTCGTCGGCCTGCAGGCCGGGCTGCCCGGCACGCTCACGGCGCAGCACCTCGGACTCCATCGGCATCACCTCCTTGCGCAGGAAGTCGCGCGCGGTGTCGCGGACGGCGCGTTCTTCGTCGGACAGCGAGAAATCCATGGTGAAAACTCCGATCGGCTCGATTCTTGGTTGTGATTGAAAGACGTGACCTACCGCGCGCCACCGTTGATGTACAGCGTCTGCCCGGACACGTAGGACGCCTCGTCACTGGCCAGGAAGGCGATCACCGAGGCGACCTCCGACGGCTGGCCCACCCTGCGCAGCGGCGTCTGCTCGGCGGCCAGCTTCTGGAACTCCTCGGGCTGGTAACCGACCCGCTGCGCGGTGGCGTCGGTCATCGCGGTGGCGATGTAGCCCGGCGCGACGGCGTTGACGTTGATGTTGTACGGGCCGAGCTCGATCGCCAGGGTGGCAGTGATGCCCTGCACGCCGGCCTTGGCGGCGGCGTAGTTCACCTGCCCGCGGTTGCCCAGCGCCGACCGGCTGGACAGGCTGACGATCTTGCCGTACTTCGCGGACACCATCGGTACCGACGCCGCCTGGCAGCACAGGAAGATGCCGGTGAGGTTGGTGGAGATCACCGCGTCCCAATCCGGCCGGCCCATCTTGTAGAGCAGGTTGTCCCGGGTGATGCCGGCGTTGTTCACCA
>CAXTBG010000027.1:0-57933 GCA_964242105.1 uncultured Nakamurella sp.
TTCATGCAGGACCAGTGGCCGCCGACGTTCCGTCGGCGGCCACTGCGCTGTCCCGGCCGGCCCGCCGGCCGGCAACCATCCGCGCCACCCCGGCCGCGGCCGCCACTCCCAGTAGCACCGCGTACGCGCCGTAGGGCAGGTGCAGCCCCGGGACGTACACCGGCCAGAACAGGCTCACCCCCGGTCCGGAGGCGAGGTCGCGGAACAGATGCAGCGCCACGCCGACCGCGACGCCGGCCACCTCCCCGGCCCATGCCGGTCGGCGGCCGCGCACCAGCAGCGCGAGTCCGAGCAGCACCGCGACCGTGCTGAGCGAGTGCGTGAACGGGCGGCCGCCGTCCACCGCGATGTGCCGGACGTGCGCGTAGAGCGGAACGTGGTCGACGTCGATGGCGACCGAGGCGATGCAGGCGGCGGCGGCGAACCGTCGGTGGATGCGGAGCCATCGCGGGCCGGCGACCGCCACGAGCACCAGGACGGCCGTTGCCAGGTGGGCCGGCTCGTCGAGCAGGGCAGCCGCCGGCACGGGCCACCGACGGGACCCGGCCACCGCGTCCAGCACGAGCACGACGGCCAGCAGCAGCACGGGGACCACCGGGGACCGGGACGCTGCTCTGCTCATCTGCATGGCTCCGCCCATCCTGGGCCGGTAGGGGCAGGATCCGCCGGTGACGGCGGCCCGGTGACCGGTCAGCCGGCGAGTGGGATCCGGGCGGCCGTGCGGGGCTGCGCTCCGTGCAACACCAGCACCAGCCGGGTGGCTTCTGCACCGTCGCGGGCGAAATGCACACCCGGGAGTGTGTGCAGGTATTCGGCGTGGATCGGGGCGATCTTGCCGTAGGAATTGTCCAGGACCACGACCGGTCTGCTCATCAGCGCCGCGAGCACGGCCGCGTGCAGCCGGTTCGTCAGCACGAGACGACCGGGCGAGAGCAGCCGGCGACCCTGCAGGACGTTGCCGCGGGCCATGATCTCGAAGGTCGACTCCACGACGGGCTGACCGTGCGGCGCCAGCGCGGCGAACCGCTGCACCGCTGCCCGGGGCACCGCGAGAGCCCGCCAGGCCAGGTTCCCCACCGGGGTGTGCTGCCAGTCCACCGCGACGCTGTCGAGCTCCTCCAGGCGGAAGTCGTACTCGTGTGCCCGTTCGGTGTCGCCCCGCAGCAGCATGGTCAGGTCCCGCCTGGTGCCACCGGAGGTGGGGAACCAGCCGTTGCCGAAGGCGAGATCGGGGCAGTACTCGCTCCGCGTGTCCGGGAAGGTGCGGCGGGCCTTGTCCAGGCTGACGCTGTCGCGCAGCAGCAGCAGCAGATCCGGGTGCGCGGCGAACACCTTGCGGGCGCGGGCGGTCGCTTCGGCGCCGGTGAAGTCCATGCTCTGCGGCAGCTGGACGATGGCCCGGTCCGGGAAGTCGGCGATCAGTTGCTCGCGGAACGCCTGTGTCTCGGGGTAGCGGTCGCCCAGGCTGCCGCCGCCGTGCAGGAAGATCGGACCGTGCGGGTGCCGGCGCCGCAACAGATCTGCCGAGTACCGGTGCACGTCGCCGACGTGGGCGATGTGATACCCCAAGCGCCGCAGGTACTTCTGCTGGCCCAGGTAGATCAGCGAGTCGCCGAAGTTCTGGTGGGCGGGGAAGTCCATCACCGCTGCCGTTTCCGCGGCCGGTAACAGGCGCTGCAGGGTGGAGAACGTCCGGCCCACCAACTCGGCCAGCGGATCGGACATCATCGCCGGTCCGTCGAGACCTGAAGTGGTGCGGTGGGTGTGCGCGACGGCGGCGTCCCCGTGCCCCGGCGGATACCCCGGATGATGTGCAGCAGCCAACCGAGGGCGACCGCCGCGAGCAGCAGGCGCCCGACGAGGAATCCGCCTCCGACCGGCAGCGCTGCAGCGGCCAGCGCCAGCCCGCAGGCGACCAGCAGGGTGACCGTCAGACCACGAGGCGACGACGCGATCGGCAGCACGCGGTGGGACTGCACCAGCAGCGCGATCCACAGCGCCGTGTAGGCGAGCAGGGTGGCCAGTGCCGACCCGACGAGCTGCAGATGGGGCACCAGCACGAAGTTGAGCGCCAGGTTCAGCACCGCGGCGAGGATGTTGCCGGTGGCCACCGCCCCCGTGCGGCCGCTCACCAGCAGTGTGCGGGTGGCGGCCAGGCCCCCTGCATACGGCACCGCGCTCAGCACGATCAGCATCAGGGTCAGTCGCAGGTCGTCGGGGTGGTAGCTGGCGGGCGCCCAGAGGCGGAGCAGCACCGGCCCCCCGGCGGCCATGCCCAGCACGATCGCCGGCAGCAGCCGGTAGATCGCCGTGCGGCTGGTGGCCAGGATGTGCGCCTTGTCCGAGCCCAGGCCGAACAGCCGGGGGAGCCAGGCGGTGCTGAGCACCCCGAGCAGCAGCATCGGGGCGGAGCCGACGTTGTACGCGAGCTGGTACGCGCCCACCGGCGCGGCACCGAGCGAGGACTGCAGGACCAGCCGGTCGGCAACGCTGAGCACGAACGTGCTCAGCGCCGAGGGCACCAGCGGCAGCCCGAAGCGGAACGCGGACGCCACCAGCGGCCGGTCGGCGCGCCGCGGCAGCAGGGGAGCGGCCAGCACCAGGGCCGTGCTCATGGCGAGGAACTGGGCGACCACCTGCCCCACCACGAACAGCTGGGCGCCGGAACCGGTCCCGCCGGCGACGAGTAGAAGGCTGGCGGCCTCCGCGACCACCGACTGCAGCAGGCTGACGACGCCGAACCGGAGCAGCCGGTCCTGGCTGCGGATCAGCGCCAGGGCGCAGTTGGTCAGCGCGCCGGTGGCTCCCCACACCACGACCAGTTTCAGCACGGGGGTGAAGTCCGCGAAGCCGAGCGCGCGGCTCCACAGCGGACCGGTGAGGTAGAACAGCGTGGCGACCGCCAGCGAGCCGGCCGCTGCGACGGTCAGCAGCTTGCGGGCGGCAGCCGCGCCGCCGGTCGCATAGGAGCGCTGGATCGCTGTCGACAGGCCGATCCCGGCGAGCACCGACAACACCTGCATGACCGCGTTGGCGGTGGCCAGCGTGCCGAACTGGTCCTGCGGCATCAGGCGGGTGACCAGCGGCGTGACCAGTGCGGCACCGAAGATCTGCGCCGCCCACAGGCCCATGTACAGGGCATCCCGACCGAACAGCCCGGACAACGCTCGGTCGACCGTGCTGGTGGATCCGGCGCGGTCGGCGGCGTCCGCCGCCCTGTGCCGCGGTGGCCCGGGGCGGCGTGGTCCCGGAAGGCGCGTTTCGGGCGGGTGATCCGCCGGAGCGGTGGCGCCACCGTGGACCGTGCCCGGCAGACCAGCTTCGCGTTCGGTCATGTCACCTCTTCTCCGCCGCTCGAAAGAAAGAAATCCGCACCGCCGTTCCGGCCGGCATTCGCATAGTGCCGTGAATCAGCTGAGTTTACCGCGCAGTGGCTCGGTTCCACCCCGGTAAGGAGCCGAAGATCACGGGGTGTATTTGTAAATGGTGACCCAGTCGACGTACAGGTGCCCCGAACCGGTGGCGATGCTGTGACCCACCGTTTCGTTCTGCAGGATCCAGTGCATGTTCGAGTGGGGAATGTTCTTGGTGGTCGAGCCGATCACCTGGCCGTCGATGACGAAGGACAGCAGTGCCGGCGTCCAGTTGATGGTGACGGTGTGCCAGTCGTTCGGCGATATTCCACTCCAGGCCGAGTAGCAGTTCGCCCGCGGGTTGTTGATGCAGTGGTTGAAGCCGTCGATCTTGCCGGTGAACCAGGTCTCCGGGAAGTCGATCTCGCCCTGGTTCCAGTTCTCGCTGTCGGGCCACAGCAGCCAGGCCATCCGGTAGCCGACCGCCGGATCGGCCCGGAACCGGGCGCTGTACCGGCCGTAGGTCTGGCCCACCCACGACCCGTTGATCAACGGCGTGGCAGCCGAGACCCTGGCCGTCCCGTCCTTCTTGCGGAAGTAGGTGTCCAGCAGGCCGTCGTGGACGGACATGATGTCCCGGTCGTAGACACCGTGGTCATAGGTATCGGTGAAGCCGTTGTAGGTGGACCACTTCGGCGCGTACGGTCCCGGAAACGTGCCCTCCGGCGTGGGTGTCAGGAAGTCGTCCCGGAAAACCTGTGTCCAGCCCGGTAGATCGCCGACCGGCAGCGATGATCCGCTGGAACCGGTCACGGTGAACCAGCGGCCCGGCGCGATGAACTGCCACCACGAACCGGCCGGCTTCACGCAGCTCCAGTAGGCGTACCGCCCCGGGGGCAGCGTGACCGTCGCCGTCACCTTGGTACCGGCGGTGGAGAGGGTCGCTCCTTGCGTCATCGGGAAGTCGTAGTTGGTCCCCGCTGCGCTCCGCACGCAGATGCCCGCCCGGCTCACCTGCGTCGACGCGCTCGAGGAGATGGTGGTCGCGCCGGACACCGAGTTCCCCTCGACACTGATCGAGACGTTGGCCGTCACATTCGGTGCGCCCCCGGCAGAGGTCACCGGCGAGGAAGCGACCAGCGATGCGAACGCGGCCAGCAGAACCGCGCAGGTGCGGACGCCGTGGTGCGCGAATCTTCGCAACATTCCCCTTATTCGAATCGTTGAGTCCACCCCGGCGGTTCCCGCACTCGGCGGTCACCCGAACTCGGCCGTTCACCGCCGCCCGGCGCGGACGCTCGACGGCCACGGACAAAACGTAACCGATCAATGGGGCATTGTCTTTGATTCGTGATTCTGCCGACGCTGGAAAGATTCGAATTGGGACAAAACACCGGATAACCGGGACAGGGACGAAGCGCGAGCAATTCCGGGTGGCGGGAACCGGACCCGGAGCGACATCACCAGCCGCGGTTCCGGCCCGGCCGTCAGGACAGCGAGTAGATGCGGTAGGCGGTGAGACCGACGGCGACCACGGCCAGCGGCCACCGGACGGCGGCCAGCCGCCGCAGGACCGACATGCCCCTGAGCTGCCGGGTGTCGGTGGGCTGCGCGGCCGGTGCCGAGAGTCCGGCGGGCACCGTCCGGGCGCTGTGTGACAACGCGTACAGCAGCATGGCGGCGACGAAGGCCAGCACGGTGCACAGTGCGACCGCGAGCCCGAGCGGTCCGATCAGGAAGTTCTTGGCGTCGGTCATCTGTTCCTCATGCCTTCGGTCCGACGCGCTGCAGGATGACAGCGTCCGGGACCCGGTAGGAGATGGAGTACTGGCGGGTGGCCACCAGTTGGGCGACCACGGTGTCGGACCAGCCGGCGGCGCGGCTCTCGCTCAGCTCGCCGTACGCCTCCTGGCTCGAGGTGATGAACAGGTAGTCCGGCGTCGCGTTGAGCGTGCAGGTGGTGGCTGCGCCGCTGCCGGTGCAGGTCGGGATCACCAGTTTCCCGAAGTAGCGACCCGGCTCGAGTCGGCCCAGCGGGTTGAACGAGCTGAACGACCCGACGGTGGAGCCCGGCGCCGCGAGGTCGTCGAAGACCGCCGCTGCCTGCAGCTGGCTGGGCGTGATCCGCTCGAACGGGGCGTTGGCGCCACGGGTGGTGATCTGCGTCAGACCCAGCAGCACGATCAGGGCGCACCCTGCGGCGGCCCATTGCCTGCCGCGCCGGACCACCATGCCCAGGGCGTGCGCCGCCGCGATGGCCAGACCGGGGAGGGCGTACACGAAGGCCCGGATGACGACCTCGCCGCCGTAGCTCTGCAGGCCGATGATCAGAAAGGGCGAGAAGCACAGGCCCAGCAGGAGCACCGCCGAGCTCGACCGCCGGGCCAGATAGATGCCCAGCAGGGCCAGCACGATGCACGCACCGCTGAAGGCGAAGCGGAGATACAGCATCTCGGTGTGCGCGGCGTTGCCCACGATGCGGGCACCCACCCCGGTGTCCAGTGAGGAGCCCAGACTTCCGACACCGCCGAACATCTGGTTCAGGTGGCCGGACCAGAAGTCGGTGGCCCCCCAGAACACCCAGGTCACGGTCATCGCCGCGGTGACGATCCAGAGACCGGGGAAGCGCGTCCAGCGCACGTACGAGATCCAGGCCAGCGCGAGGACGAGGGCGACCGGGGTCAGCTGGTGGCTGACGATCACCGCCAGCAGCAGGACGATCAGGGCAGCGCCGAGACCGACGTAGGCCGGCCGGGTCATCCCGGCCAGCGGCACAGTGCCGGCCTCCGGGCGCCGCAGATGACCCCGCAGACCGGTAGGCCTGGTGGACGACTCGCCGGACGGGTCGACACGTGCGTCGGCCGACCAGAGCACCAGCGCGAGCACGCTCACCCCTAGGTAGAGGGCGAGCCCCTGCGGCGACAGGTAGTCCTGCTGGAACCAGTTGCCGGCGCTGTAGAGCAGCGCGCTGACCCAGACCATCCACGGCGAGGGGCACAGCCGGCGGGCGAGCAGCAGCACCGGCAGCAGCATCAGCATGTCCTGGACGAGCGGCGCCCAGCGCAGGAACTCGCCGGCGTCCGGCAGCCCGGCCGATGTCGTGAGATTGGCCAGCATGGCGAAGAATCCCGGCCAGCTGAACCGGGCGTCGAAACCCTGGAGTACCGCGCCGTGATCCCGGATGTACTCGGAGAAGCCGACGTGCACCCAGGCGGACGGCAGGCTGGCCGCGGACTCGATCGCCGACGGCGTGCCCTGCAGCACGACCACGAAACCGGCCGTGACGGCAACGAGCCAACCCGTGCGCAGCTGCGCCCGGCGCAATTCGAGCACGGCGAGGACGGACACCACGACCAGGGCCAGGGGGACGGTGGACCGCAGGACCACCGAGATGATGCCGTACTGGTTCATCCCGGTCGGGTCGATGGACCGCACACCGAAGATCCACAGCGCCAGTGCGAGCACGAGGCCGACCCCGGTCACCCGGCCCTCGGCCAGGGAAGCCCGGAGCCGTGCGACCGTCTGCCGGCCTGATCTGCCGAGGTCGAAGCCGGCGAACAGGTGCTGCCGGGTGGCGGCGAACACCAGCGCGCCGACCGACAGGAGCGACGCGGCGACCTCCGCGACGACGGCGTCGAGCCCGCCCGCCATCAGGCTGCCCTGCGCCACCAGGACCTGTACCGACAGGCTGATCGCGATGGCGAGCGTTCCGGCAGCCAGCCGGCTGGGCAGTCTGACCAGTGCCGCGAGCGGGATGCCCGGAACGAGCAGCAGGTACAGCACGGCCAGCACCGGCCGCGCCGGGAACGACTGGCCGAGAGCCGTGACGATCGGCATCGCGACGGCCAGCAGGCCGGTGAGCACCTGCGCCACCGGCCCGGGGGTGGCCGGCCGTGGCGGCTCGAGCTGGGCGGTTCGTTCGCCGGGCGGCGCGCTCTCGACGTAGGTCACAGTGCTTGGTTCACCCTTCGGTGCAGTGGTGCAGGCCGCCTCGAGGCGGGGCGCGGAAGTCGCGCCGTTCGCGATGCTGACGAGAAACTGGTGGACCGGCGCGTCCCGGTCGCTCTCGACAGCACCAGGGGCCGGCCGGTGCGGAGTCCTCGATGACCACCGGTGCCGGGGAGACGGCGGCATCCCCGGGGAGCAGAACTCACCCGGTGAAGTGCACGTCCGACCACAAGTGTAAACGCAGCACCGCTATCTTGACCGTTTCGATGACCGACAATTTCCGGTGAACGGCGGCGTATCCGCGTCACCCGAACGGCTCGGCGATACCGGTGGTCGATGACATTCATTGTGCCGTCGACAGTTTTTCGGGCCCGTCACGGGTCCATACGGGCGAGCTGTTAACGCGTCGCTGTTACGACAGTCACAGCATGCTGTGGGTATTCGATTCTGCCGCAACTGTGCGGCTCGACATATCCCTGCGTCATCGATCCAAACCTCCGTTACACTTGGATTCATCGCCGAATGTGGCACCGGTGCCGGTCCACCCGGTCGGTCCTGCCCTGATCAATAGTGGTCAATTGTCGATGCGGCCTCCCGCACAGCCCGCCGTGCGCAGCTTTCCCGGTGAATTTTCCAGATCGCCGAGCGCTCGCGCCTCGACAGATCACCGTGCCCCCGTGAGATCCATGCAGTGCGAACCCGAGGAGATCAGCGATGACGGCCGTCCAGACCGTAGAGCCACCTATCGAGCAGGCCCAGCCGTCGGTGTGGTGCTGCGAGGTCGAACTGACCGGGACCGCCGGGTTCTGGGGACCGACCGAGTCCGCCGGCCAGGAGTCGGCGCGCGTCCTGGTCCGTCTGCACGGGCATCCGCTGGGCTACCTGACGGTGCCCATGGTGGGCAGCGGTCCCGACCTGCCGGCGTGCCGCGAGCTGGCGGTGGAGCGGCTGGGTGCGCCGCTGCGGGCACATCTGCGCGCTGACGGCCTACTGAGCGCGGATGGACTGCGCTCCCGCGACACGGCCGCTGCGGCGCTCGGCGGCGCACTGGACGCCGCCGACGGTGCCCCCTGCGCCGACGCGGTCGCCGGCGCCGACCTGGTGTCGGTCGTCGTCTGCACGCGCGATCGGGGCGAGGGCCTCCGCGGTTGCCTCGCGCGGCTGCGCCGGCTCACCTATCCGCACCTGGAGATGGTCATCGTCGACAACGCGCCGTCCGACGACCGGACCCGCGCCATCGTCGCCGAGGTGGCGGCCCAGGACGACCGGTTCCGCTACGTGCTGGAACCCACGCCGGGCCTGTCCTACGCCCGCAACCGGGGGCTGCAGGAGGCCAGCGGTCGTTACCTTGCCTACACCGACGACGACGTGCTGGTCGACCCGGGTTGGGTCGAGGGGCTCGTCCGCGGTTTCCAGCGGTCCCCCTCGGTGGGCTGCGTGACCGGGCTGGTCTGCACGGCGGCCATCACCAATTCCGCCGAGGCGTACTTCGACGCACGGTCGCCCTCCTGGTCCGCCCGGTTCGCGCCGGAACTGTTCGACCTGGACGAAAATCGGCGACCCGGCGCGCTCTACCCGTACTCGGCCGGCATCTTCGGCACCGGTGCCAACTGCGCCTTCGACCGGGCCGCGTTCGCCGGTCTCGGCAGGTTCGACGAGGCGCTGGGCGCCGGCACCCGGACGAAGGGCGGCGAGGACCTCGACATGTTCCTGCGGGTGCTGCTGGACGGCCGGGCCATCGCCTACGAGCCGGCGGCCATCGTCTGGCATCACCACCGGGCTGATTCCGACGGGCTGCGCAAGCAGATGTTCGGCTACGGCTCGGGTCTGACCGCCTTCCTCACCAAGACCCTGCTGGACCGGTCCACCCGACGAGATGTGCTGCGGCGCATCCTGCCCGGGCTCTGGCGAATGGTCGCCATCAAGTCCGACACCGACGCACGGCTGCCTGCGCAAGCCACACCGCCCCGGGGCGCGCTGCGCAAGGAGGTGGCCGGCTATCTCTGCGGGCCGGTGCTGTACTTCCAGGCCAGGCGGTCGGTGAAACAGGTCGCGGGTCGTACCCGGTAAGGCTTTTCGCACGCGGCGCCCGCACCGCCGGCCGCCGTGCCCGAGATAGATTGAGGTTCATGTCCGAGTTCGCAGTCGTGGTGCTGGCGCACGCCGACCCCGGCCACGTCCGGCGGCTGATCGGCGCACTGGCCGACGTGCCGGTCTTCCTGCACTGCGACGCCAAGGCATCGGACGCGGTGCGGCGGCAGATGACCGACGGACTTCCGGACCGGGTCACGCTGGTGCCCCGGCAGTCCGCCAGCCTGGCCAGTTGGTCGTTGGTGCAGCCGGAGCTGGCCGCGCTGCGGCTCGCGCTGGAGCGCACATCGGCCGGGCACGTCGCGGTCTGCTCGGGCGCCGACTACCCGCTGGCGTCGGTGCAGGACATCGCCCGGGAGCTGGCCGGGCGCCAGGGATCGTCGCTGATCTGGAATGCCGTCGTGCCGTTCGGGCCCTGGGGGACACGGCGCAACGACGACGGCGGGCTGTGGCGTTTCAACCACCGGTTCCTCACCCGCCGGGACGACGTCGTCTACGTGCGCGGTATCCCGCTGCGCTGGCCGGGTAGACGGAAGATCCCCGAGGTCCTGGAACTTCGCGCGTCCTCGCAGTGGAAGATCTACTCCCGCCGCCACGCCGAACTGCTGTTGCGCATCCACGACAAGAATCCCGACCTGATCCGCTTCTGGCGCACCACCCTCGTGCCGGAGGAGAGCTTCGCCGCGTCGGTGCTGGGCAGCCCGGCGCTCGCCGGAGCCGACGTGCTGCTGCCCAGCGACGCCAACCCGTGGTACATCCACTGGCCCAACGGCAATTCTCTGCACCCCAGCTGGCTGGGGCCGGACGATTTCACCGACCTGGCGCGCGCCTGCGCCGGACTGCCGGCCGAGCACGGGCAGCAGCCCCGGAGCGAGCGGGCGCTGTTCGCCCGCAAGTTCTCCAGCAGGACCGAAACCGGCGTGCTGGACAGGATCGACGGCGAACTGCGTCGCTGAGCGCTCGCCGGGTTTCGCTGGGCAAGCAAGAGGGCTGTGCTGCAACGACTCCGCGTCAAACGCACCGCTATGCCATGGTCCAGACCGTGATCCAGTCGTACTGCACGTCCATGCTGCTGCTCGGCTCGCCCGACGGTTCGTTCTGCAGCACCAGCCGCCCCGGCGTGGACGGCACCCGGTCGGTGATCGTCCCGCCCACCTGGACCCCGTCCAGGAACTGGCGGTAGGAGCGGCCGCCGACGAATTCGAAGCCGATGACGTGCCACGCAGTCGGCGATGCAGTGGTGGTGAACTGCAGCTTGTCCGCACCGGAGGTGCCCTTGTCGTAGTGGAAGAATGCGCCGATCGACCCCGTCGCGGGTTGCTCCCAGAAGTTGATCTCGCCCCCGGTCGGCCAGGTTCTGTCGTCGAACCACAGCAGGTTGGCGATGTGCCAGCCGGGCGCGGGATCGGGGATCCGGACCCGCATCTCCACCTTCATGCTCTCGGCCCGGTGCTGACCGAAACCCACGTCGAACTCCGGGCTGGGCGCGGCACCCCAGTTGGCGCCGTCCGTCGTCTGCGAGCCGGGAAGGAGCCGGCAGTTCAGCACCCGGGCGGTGCCGGCGTCGACCACCGAGATGTTCTCCGTGGCGTAGTGATCACCCCTGTTGACCCCGTCCTGCTGACCGGCGGTGGTGACGAAGCTGTCGGGATAGGCACTCCAGGAGGGGTAGTCGCGGAGGAACTCGCCAGGTGCGGCCAGCTGGAGGAAGTCGTCCTGGAAAGCGATCCTCCACTGCGGAGCCACCTGCACCGAGCGGCCGAGATAACCGGCCGGAAGCGCTGCGACGCCGGCCATGAGTGGGTCGAGGAGGTGGGCCGTCGGGGACACCGCGAGGGCGGTGCCCGCGAGCACGACGAGAACCGCTGGGACGACCGCTATCCTGCGCAGCCGTCGCGTCGTTCGCTGCGGATGTCCGCGTCTGCGCATGTGGGGATTCCTTGCTGTGCTGCTCGACCGCTCGGTACCCCTTCAGCGGCGAAGCCGGCCGACGCCGGTTCGGGACGGCTCGAGTCCGTGATCCGAGGTTACCAGCGGAGCACTGTGCCCTGCGGTGACCGACCCGCAGGCGTTCCCCTGACCGACAGTAGGCAATGGTCGGCGCCGAACGGGCATTCGGGCCGGCTCGGACTACCTACCGGGCCGTGCGGGTCACCATTCGGCCGAAAGGCCGGGGGAATCCCGGCGGTCATTGTCCGAAAATGGTCGGCATCCGGGTCCGGAGTGGTCGCCCATGCAGTGCCGGCCTGACTGCTTTCCTCGACCGCACGAAGAGGGACGGAGGTGATCATGGACACTTTCCGAATCGCTTGTCGAAACGTATACGCCACCGGTTAACTCATGCGTAACCGCAACAGGTTGGCAATTCCTGTGGAAGAATGCGATTCTGTGGACGGTTGCAATGACGCCACTCACCATTGCGCGTCCGGCACATTCTGCAGGGGTGGATCAGCGCAGACCAGCGGGCATCCGGCGCCCGCACACCGTCGACGGCCCGGCCGCCGGCGGTCGGCCCGGAGGTGTTCGGCGCGTCGGCTCCCATGACGCGTCGTCCGCACATCGCCCGGCTGGACGCGCGTCGCACCGGATCAACCTCGTCAGTACAGGGGAACAGCACATGCAGGTCGAGCACCTCACCCGCGATGATCTCGTCGCACTGCTGGCGTCCGCCGTTCCCCCCGGCGCCGCCGAGCTGACCCGCGCCCAGGCGGATGCCCTGACGACCCCCACCGCGGCGCTGGTCGCCACCGCCGGAGCCCCCGCGCGGGAGGAGTACCTGCGCTTCCGGGAACTGGCCACCCGCGGCCTGACGGTCGATGCCATGGCGGCCGCTCGCGGGCATGCCGGGCGCACCGTCCTGGTGACCGGTGGCACCGGCTGCATCGGCAGCACGCTGCTGGGCGAACTGGCCCGACTGCCGGTGGCCCGCCTGGTCAGCCTCAGCAGGGGGGTGACGCCGGCGTGGGGCACGGTCGACGGCGTCGACTACCGGTTCGCCGACGTGCGCGACGAGGCCGCGGTGGCGGCGGTCTTCGACGAGGTCCGACCCGACCTGGTCTACCACCTCGCAGCACAGCATGATCCGGGCCTGGCCGAGACCGAGGTCGCCCACACCCTGTCCACCAACATCACCGGCAGCGCCGTGGTGATGCGGGCATGCCGGGACCACGGCGCCGTTCTCGTGCACGCCTCCACGGGCAAGGCGCTCCGGCCGCTGAGTCGCGACATCTACGCCGCGTCCAAGAAGGCCGCGGAGTGGGTGCTCGCCGAGACGATGCGGACCGGCGGGCTGGTCGGGGTCACCGCCCGCTTCACCCACGTGGTGGACAATTCGATCATCGCCGAACGGCTGCGGGAATGGACCTCCACCGGCGCGCCCATCCGGCTGCACAGCCCCCATGTCTCCTTCTACCTGCAGTCCGCCCGGGAAGCCGCCCACCTGCTCATCTGCGCCGGTCTGGACGCCACCCGGAGCACCTTGCGGGTGGGCGCCATCAGGGATCTGGGCTGGCCCATCTCGCTGATGGACCTGGCGCTGGGCTGGCTCGACACCATCGGAGGACGGTCACCGGTCTACCTGTGCGGCTTCGAAGCCGGCTACGAGATCGCGCCGTATCCCGGCCTCTACGACCCGCGCCTGTCCGGCGACCTCAGTCCGCTGTTCAATGCGCTGGAGGCGCCCACGGTGGTGGAGTCGGCGTACTCGGACAACGTCGAGCTCGCCGCGTTGGCCTTCCGGGATGACGCCGGCACCCGTTCGCTGGTGGACGAGCTGGAGCGGGCCGCCGCCCGCGGCGCCGAAGCCGGGTTGCTGCGGGACCTGCTGGCCGACTGCGGCTGGGCGATGTGGTCCAGCACGGTGCGGGCCGCGCCGACCGCTGTGCTGGAACGTCATGCGCGGACCACCGGCACCATCCCGGCCGAACGGTTCAGCGGTGACGACGCCCGCGTGCTGGCCACCGTGCATGCCGAGCTCGGCCGCCGCGGACGCGACCGTGACCGGCTGACGGCGTTCCGCCGTCCCGCCCCCGACCGGCTGGGCCGTCCCGCCTGGGACCGCCGCCTGACGGCTGCCGCGGCCGGCGTGCCGATGGCGCGGGACAGGACCGCATGACAGCGCGCCCGACCGGCCGCCGATCCACCCGGACACCGCAGTGCGCGGACGGTGCACGCTGTCGGGTTGTCGCGATTCCGTGATCGGATTGTGTCCGTATCGCTACACTCTGCTTTCGGATAGCTGACGTCCTGGGGGGCTTGTGGCAAAGCGGTGGGCAAGGGTGTGCGGCACTGTCGTCGTATCGGCGCTCGTCCTGGGCAGCGCCGCGACCGCGGCTTCCGCTGCCCCTGTCACGGCGCCCGCCGCACCGGTGCAGCCGACCCGGTCGTCGGTGCTGGCGATCGACCGGGATCACGGATCGGTCGTGCTGTTCCGGCCGGGGCAACCCGCACGGACGGTGGTGTCCGGCCTGATCGACCCTGTCTCCCTGGCCACCGACCGCCGCAGCACCGCCTACGTACTCGACGCCGGCCGTCGGCAGCTGCTGAAGGTCACCGTCGCCACCGGTCGGAAAGTGGTGCTGCGCAGCGGGATCGCGGACTCGGCCTCGATCGCGGTGGACGACGGGGCGAACCTCTACCTGCTCGACGGGACCACCGTGCTGGCCTATGCCGCAGGCACCGGCCGACAGCGGACGCTCGGCCCGACCCAGCCCGGCGGCCGGCTGACCGTCGACGGCCGGGGCGATGTCTCGATCTCCAGTCCGCTGCCGACCGTGCCCACCGGGGTGCGGATCAAGACCTTCCCCGCCGGCGGCGGCAGTCCGACCTATCGAATCGTCACCGTGCTCGGCCAGACGGGCAGCGGCGCACCGGGGCAGGTCGACAGCTTCGGCTACCTGAGCAACGCCGTGGAGAGCCGCGACGGGACCGTCATCCTCGACCTGGTGGCCACCGGGGCCTCGGGTGCCCACTTCTTCCTGCGGGTGCCGGCGGGTTCGCCGCTCGCCAGCTATCTCGGCGCGCCCTACGCCGAATACGCCTACACCTTCGACCGGAACAGCACCTTCGTGCTGACGTACAACCGCCTGTGGTGCCTGTCGATCGCGCGGCACTTCGGTTGCGTCGACGACTACGGGGTGGACTCCGTCGACCGCTTCGCCCCGGGGGCGACGACGCCGGCGGTTCGGCCGGTGGCCGACCTGGCGCTGCCCGTGGGCGGCATCGCGGTCGACGACACCGGGCGTCTTTACGGCGCCGTCCTGGTCAGCAGGTTCGCCACCGACGCCAACGACGGCGCCCAGCCGGCCCTGGTGACCGTCGCACCCACCGGTGGCACTCCGACGGTGCTCGCCGCGGGCCACTTCTCGTCCCCGGCCGTGTTCTACCCGAACTGCGTGGCCGCTGCCTGAGCCCTCGGCGCCCGCCGGGCCTTCGGGGGTCTGCCGGCGGTGGGGAGGGATGATCCGTGAGGCGGAGGACGTCGACGGGTGCAACGCCAGGTGGCTGTGGACCGGTCAGCCGGGCGGGCCGACTGGCGTGCCGAAGGTTCGTCGGTAGGTCATGGGGCTGATCCCGCGGCGGCGGGCGAAGTGGTGGCGCAGGGTGTCCGGGCTGCCCAGGCCGCTGTGTCGCGAGATTTCGTCGATCGACAGCGATGTCGTCTCCAGCAGTTGCTCGGCGTGGTGCAGCCGCTGCTCGAGCAGCCAGCGGTGCGGCGTCGTCCCGGTGGCCGCGGTGAACCGGCGCGCGAAGGTCCGAGGAGACATCAGCGCCCGGCGGGCCAGTACTTCGACGGTGAGTAGCTCGGCCAGGTGTGCGGTGGCCCAGTCCAGCAGCTCGCCGAACTCGACCTCGCCACCGCGTGGCATCGGAGCCTCGATGAACTGCGCCTGGCCGCCCGCTCGGTACGACCCCACGACCATCCGGCGCGCAAGTGCGTTGGCCACCGCGGCGCCGTGCTCGAGCCGTACGAGGTACAGACACGCATCGATGCCCGCAGCGGTGCCGGCGCTGGTCAGGACCTGCCCGCTGTCGACGTACAGGACGTCCGGGTCGACGAGTACCTGGGGGAAGCGGGCGGCCAGAATCGGTGCGTACCGCCAGTGCGTGGTGGCGCGACGGTCGTCGAGCAGTCCGGCGCCGGCCAGCAGGAACGCCCCCGAGCACACCGACAGCACCCGGGCACCCCGTTCGACGGCTGCGTGGAGGGCCGCGACGAGCGGCACCGGAACGGGCCGGTCCTGGGTCGTCCACGACGGGACAGCGATCAGGTCGGCGCGCTCCAAGCGCTCCAGACCGTGGAGGACCTGCACGCCGAACCCGGACGTCGTCGGCACCAGACCTGGCTCGACACCGGCCAGGGAGAACTGGTAGCCCGGCAGTCCGTCGCCGGTTCGGTCGATCCCGAAGACCTCCGACACCACGCCGAGCTCGAAGACCGCGACGTCCTCGCCGACCAACGCCACCACGTCCCGCAGCACGACCCGCAGTATGGCAGGCGATGCCTGCACACTGTCGTATCTGCCACTGGTGCGTGCCGCCGAGTGCATCGAGGCTCGACACATGACAGCCACCGCCTCTCGGCCGACCGCACGACCAGCCCCCGACTCCGACGCGATCGTCCACTTCCGCGCCAAGCTGCAGTACGAGACCGACCCGTCCGACGTCTACGCGGCGATGGGCAGCGGAGAACCGGGCTTCGTGCTGGTGGACAGCCGCGGCGACGCCGCCTGGCAACAGGGCCGCATCCCCGGCGCAGTGCACCTGCCGACGGCACTGGTCCCGGACCGCGCCGGTGAGCTGCTCGACCCTGGAGTGCCGGTCGTGACCTACTGCTGGGGCCCCGGATGCAACGGCTCGACCCGCGCGGCCTTGGCGCTCGCGCAGCTCGGCTACCAGGTGCGGGAGCTGATCGGCGGATTCGAGTACTCGGCCCGTGAGGGCCTACCCGTGCAGATCGCGGACGGCACCACCCACCGCCCGGCGGCCGACCCGCTCACCACCGCGGTGAGCGCGCCGACCTGCGACTGCTGACCCAGGTGCGAGTGCAAGGTCTGATTTCCGCCAGCTCTCCCGCCCGTCGGGGTGCCATGCTCCTGTCATGTCGATCCTTCGAGTCCACGCCATCGACCCCAGCCGCCTGGATGTCTTGCGCAGCAACGGACATGACGGTCACGGCAATCGCCTGGACCCCTTCCCGGCGGTCGGACAGGGAGAGCCGCTGAGGTGCTGCCTGCGCTACGCAGACGTGGGCGAGCGGATTGCGCTGATCTCCTATGCCCCGTTCGAGCATCCGTCGGTGTGGACGGAGGTCGGTCCGGTGTACATCCATGCGTCGCCGTGCGACGGCTACGGCCCGGTTGATCATCTGCCCGATCAGCTGGCCCGCGGCCCGCGCGTCCTGCGCACGTACCGCGCGAACGACACGATGAACTACGACCACAACACCGTCGTGGATACTCCGGTCGAACTTGCGCCGATCATCGAGAGGCTCCTGTCGACCGCGGGCGTTGCCAAGGTGCACGTACGGACGCTCGCTCCGCAGTGTTTCCTGTACTCGGTCGTGAGCAGCTGACGGACCGCCGCACCGGTCAGCCCGCCGCCGCCGCCAGCGCCTTGAACAGCCGGATGTCGGTGTCGGTCTCCGGGTGCCACTGCACGGCCAGCACGAACCGGTCGGTCGGTGCCTCCATCGCCTCGGGGATGCCGTCGGCGGCGCTCGCGCTGAGCACGAATCCTGGGTGCTCGGCGACGGCCTGGTGGTGATGGCAGCGGGCCGTCACCGTCTCGCCGACGATGGCGGAGAGCCGGCTGCCGGGCACCGTCGTCACCTCGACGGGTCCGTACTCCGCCGGCCCGGGGGAATGCACGTCGGTCCCCGTGACGTCCGGGACGTGCTGGATCAGCCGGCCGCCGGCCCGGGCCGCCATCACCTGCATGCCGCGGCAGATGCCCAGTACGGGCAGCCCGAGGTCGTCAGCGGCGTCCAGCAGCGCGAACTCGGACACGTCCCGGTCGTCCCGCCACCTGACCGTCCTCGGATGTGGATGCTCGCCGTAGCGGGACGGGTTGACATCGGCGCCGCCGGCGATCACCAGGCCGTCCAGCCGGCTCACCAGCTTGCCGGCATCGTCACCCGGACCCAGCGGCGGCAGCAGCACCGGGATTCCGCCGCCGGCCCGCACCGCATCCACGTAGCGGACCGGGACCAGCACGGCCGGGACCTGCTCCCAGGCCAGCCAGCTGGCCGGCTCCCGGTAGGTGCTGATCCCGATGACGGGCCCCGACATGATTCTCCTTCCACTGCCGACGAAACTGCTGCTCCGGCAACGCTTCCTCAGTCGAGCGGGGTCACGTACGCACCGGAGATGCCGCCGTCCACCAGGAATTGCGACGCGGTGATGAAGCTGGATTCGTCGGACGCCAGGAACAGCACGGCGTTCGCGATCTCCTCCGGTTCGCCGAACCGCCCCATCGGGATGTGCACGAGCCGGCGGGCGGCCCGGTCGGGATCCTTGGCGAACAGCTCCTGCAGCAGCGGGGTGTTCACCGGCCCGGGGCACAGGGCGTTGACCCGGATGCCCTTGCGGGCGAACTGCACGCCGAGTTCCCGGCTCATCGACAGCACCCCGCCCTTGGAGGCGGTGTACGAGATCTGCGAGGTGGCGGCGCCCAGCACGGCGACGAACGACGCGGTGTTGATGATCGAGCCCCTGCCCTGCTCGAGCATGTACGGCAGCGCCGCCTTGCAGCACAGGTACACGCTGGTCAGGTTGACCTCCTGCACCCGGCGCCAGGCGGCCAGGTCGGTGGTCAGGATGGAGTCGTCCTCCGGCGGCGAGATGCCGGCGTTGTTGAACGCGACATCGACACTGCCGTAGGTGCTGTGGGCCAGCGCGAACAACGCCTCCACCTGCCCCTGGTCGGTCACGTCGGTGCGCAGATAACTGCCGCCGACCTCGGCCGCGAGGCCCGGCCCGCGGGCGTCGTCGATGTCGCCGATCACCACCTTCGCGCCCTCGGCCACGAACCGCCGGACGGTGGCGAGCCCGAGCCCGGAGCAGCCTCCGGTGATCACAGCGACCTTGCCGGCAAGACGATCTGACATGGGTGGTGGCACAACCTTTCGAGGGGGTTTCACGGGGTAAAGGGCTGGGCGGCGCCTTCAGGTGGCGAGGAAGACGTTCTTCACCTCGGTGAAGGCGTGCGGCGCGTCGGGGCCGAGTTCGCGGCCCAGGCCCGACTGCTTGAAGCCGCCGAACGGCGTCCAGTAGCGGACCGACGAGTGCGAGTTGACCGACAGGTTCCCGGCCTCGACACCGCGGGCCACCCGCAGCGCCCGGCCGACGTCGGAGGTGAAGATCGATCCGGACAGCCCGAAGTCGCTGTCGTTGGCCATCTCGATCGCCTGCGTCTCGTCGTCGAACGGCAGCACGGCGACCACCGGTCCGAACACCTCCTCGCGCCAGATGCGGTCGGTCGTCGAGGCGGGCAGCACCACGGTCGGCGGGTACCAGAAGCCGCCGGCGATGTCGTCGCCGTCGGGCACGCTGCCGGCGAACGCCACGGTGGTGCCCTCGACGTAGGCCGACACCGATTGGTGCGCAGCGGCGGTGATCAGCGGGCCCATCTGCGCGTCCGGCTCGGCCGGCCGGCGCACCCGGAACCCGGTGACCGCCGGCTCCAGCAGCTCGAGGAATTCGTCGTACACGCTGCGCTGCACCAAAATGCGGGAGCGGGCGCAGCAGTCCTGTCCGGCGTTGTCGAACACCGACCCCGGAGCGGCGGCCGCCGCGGCGGCCAGGTCGCTGTCGGCGAAGACGATGTTGGCGCTCTTGCCGCCCAGTTCCAGGGTGACCGGCTTGACCTGGGCGGCGGCGCCGGCCATCACGCCGATGCCGACGGCGGTCGAGCCGGTGAAGCAGACCTTGCGGACCAGCGGGGAGGTGATGAACCGCTCGCCGACCACGGACCCGCGGCCGGGGACCACGGTGAACACGTGCTCCGGGATGCCGGCCTCGAGCGCCAGTGCGGCCAGCCGCAGCGCGGTGAGCGGGGTGACCTCGGCCGGCTTGAGCACGACGGTGTTGCCCGCGGCGAGGGCCGGGCCGAAACCCCAGCCGGCGATGGGCATCGGGAAGTTCCACGGCACGATGACGCCGACCACGCCGAGCGGTTCGTGGAAGGTGATGTCCACCCCGCCGGGCACCGGGATCTGCCGGCCGAACAGCCGCTCCGGCGCCGCCGAGTAGTAGTTCAGCACGTCCCGGACGTTGCCGGCCTCCCACCGGGCGTTGCCGATGGTGTGACCGGAATTGCGGACCTCGAGGTCGGCCAGCTCCTCGAGGTGGTCCTCGACGACGGCCGCGAACCGGCGGAGCAACCGGGCGCGCTCGCCGGGGGCCACCGCCCGCCAGGCCGGGAACGCGGCGTGCGCCGCGGCGATGGCCCGGTCGGTCTCGACGAGCGAGGCGCTCGGCAGGTCCAGCAGCGGCCGGCCGGTTGCCGGGTCGATCAGGGTGGTGGACCCGCCGTCGCCGGACAGCGGACCGGTGTACGGCGGCAGGGTGGTCGAGGTCGAGATCACGGACATGAAGCGGTTCAGAACCTTTCGAATCCGCGCCGCAGTTCCCAGTCGGTGACCGCCGACTCGAAGGCGGCCAGCTCGATGTCGGCGGCGTGCACGTAGTGGTCCACAACGTCGTCGCCGAACGCTACCCGGGCGATCGAGGACGAGTCGAAGAGGTCCCGCGCAGCCCGCAGGGTGGTCGGGACAGTGGGCTTGCCGGAGGTGTAGGCGTTGCCCACCAACGGTTCCTCCAGTTCCAGCTGGTGCTCCACCCCGTACAGGCCGCCGGCCATCATCCCGGCGATCGCCAGGTAGGGGTTGACATCACCGCCGGGCAACCGGTTCTCCAGGCGCGCCGACGGGCCGGAGCCGACCAGCCGGACCGAGCAGGTCCGGTTGTCCTGACCCCAGGCCACCGCCGTCGGCGCGAACGAGCCGAGGGCGAACCGCTTGTAGGAGTTGATGTTCGGTGCATACAGCAGGGTGAACTCGCGCATGGTGGCGAGGATCCCGGCGATGAACGAGTCGTAGAGGGGCGATTTGGCATCTTTTTCAGTGTCCCAGAACACGAAGCTGCCGTCCGTGCCGCGGAGCGACAGGTGGATGTGGCACGAGTTGCCCTCGCGCTCGTTGAACTTGGCCATGAACGTCAGCGCCCGGCCGTGCTGTTCGGCGATCTCCTTGGCGGTGTTCTTGTAGACCACGTGGTTGTCGGCCGCGGTGAGCACCTCCTCGTAGCGGAAGGCGATCTCGTGCTGGCCGAAGTTGCACTCCCCCTTGGCCGACTCGACGGTGAGCCCGGCGGCGTACATGGTGTTGCGGATGTCGCGCAGCAACGGCTCGATGCGGGTCGTGCCCAGGATCGAGTAGTCGATGTTGTACTGGTTGGCCGGCGTCAGGTTCCGGTACCCGGCGTCCCAGGCCTCCTCGTAGGTGTCGTTGAACAGGATGAACTCCAGCTCGGTGCCGGCGAACGCGGTGAACCCGGCCGCTGCGGCCCGCGCCTGCTGTGCCTTGAGGATCGACCGCGGCGACTGGTGCACCAGCTCACCGTCCAGCCAGGTCAGGTCGGTCTGGATCATCACCGAGCCCGGCAGGTGCGGCAGCAGCCGGATGGTGTCCAGGTCGAGCTCGAACACCATGTCGCCGTAGCCCTTCTCCCACGACGACATCTCGTACCCCGGGACGGTGTTCATGTCGACGTCCACCGACAGCAGGTAGTTGCACCCCTCGGTGCCGTGCGCCAGTGCCTCGTCGAGGAAGAACGGGGCGTGCAGCCGCTTGCCCTGCAGACGGCCCTGCATGTCGGTGAAGGCGACCACCACGGTGTCGATCTCGCCGCCGTCCACCAGTTCCCGCAGTGCGTCGATGGTCAGCAGTCGCGGGTTGCGCGGGTGCCCGTTCGGGGTGGACGTCATCTGCTCCAGTGCTCCTCGATGTCGGCGGATCCCCCGGCCCTGCGGTGCGGTGGCCGTGCGGCTGACCGTAGCCGACTACCCGCCCAGCGCCGCCACCTCGGGGTCGATCTGCTTGATGGGGCCGGTGAACCACTTCTTCACCGAGACGTGCCAGAAGATCCACAGCAGGATCAGCGTGCCGCCGACCAGCAGCGGGGTGTAGTTGACGAACTTCCAGGCGAAGCTCGGGTCCCACGGCATGCCGCCGAGCGAGGTCGGGAACAGCGCGATGACGGACGTCACGAGGATCTCCACCAGCGCGATCGGCGCCAGCCAGCGGTGGTGCCCGCGCAGGTTCCACGAGCCCACCTTGAACGAGTCGCCTGCGCGCCACCGGAAGTAGATCGGGATGGCGAAGGCCAGGTACAGACCGACGACGCCGATGGACACCACCGCGAAGAAGGCGATGGGGGTGGGTGTGTCGACGCCGTTGATCGGGATCAGCACGGTCACCAGGGCCGGCAGGGTGATGATCGCCGCGACGACCGCGGACAGGATGACGCCGTTGGCCGGCACCCGGTTCTTGCTCAGCGACGACCACAGCTTCCAGCCGGGGACGGCACGGTCGCGGCTGAACGCGAACAGCATGCGCGAGGAGCTCGTCATGCAGGCGACGGCGCAGAAGAACTGCCCGGCCGTCGAGATCAGCAGCACGATGCCCACCCAGGTCGAGCTCATCGCCTGGGTGAAGATGTAGTAGACGCCGCCGCCGTTGATCGAGACGTACTCCGCGCCCGACATCTTGCCGTCCGGAGCGGTCTTCGGCACCGCGAACAGGAACGCCAGCAACAGGATCCACCCGCCGATGGCGGAGTAGAAGATCGACCGCCAGATGCCTTTCGCCGCAGCGCCTGCCGCGCTCTTGGTCTCCTCGGACAGGTGCGCGGAGGCGTCGTACCCGGTGATCGTGTACTGGGTGAGGATCGCCGAGATGGGCAGTACGAAGAACAACCAGCCGGCGCCGCTGGTCTTCCCGGAGAAGATGCCGGTGTTGTTGACGGTCCTGGCGAAGACGTCGGAGAAGCTGGCGTGGTGCGCGGGCACCAGGAACAGGATCAGGATCACCGCGGCCGCACCGAACACGTGCCACCACACCGAGACGTTGTTGATCACGGCCAGCAGGTGGCTGGAGAAGATGTTGATGACGGCGGCGAGCGCCAGGATGACCAGGAAGATGATGAACACCCGGGTCAGGCTGTAGCCGGCGAGCCAGCCGGAGCTGAAGGTGCTCAGCGTCAGGTCGAGGAACGTCGCACACCCGTAGGCGACCGATGCCACGATCGCGATCAGGCCGATGAGGTTGAGCCAGCCGGTGTAGTAGCCGGCCTTGGCACCGCCCAGCTTGCTGGCCCACCAGTAGATCCCGCCCGAGGTCGGGTAGGCCGACACCAGTTCGGACAGGCAGACGCCGATGATCAGGATGAACGCCGCGACGATCGGCCACCCCCAGGCGATGGCGGCCGGGCCGCCGTTGTTCCAGCCCAGGCCGAAGGAGGTGAAGCAGCCCGCCAGGATGGAGATGATCGAGAAGGAGATCGCGAAGTTGGAGAATCCCGACCACGACCGGTTCAGCTCCTGCGTGTACCCCAGTTCGGCGAGATGCCGTTCGTCGTCGTTGAGTTCGGGTGTCGCCGTCACAGCGGGCCTCCTTCGTGTCGGGAGTCCCGGGCGTCCACCGCGTGGCGGCAGGGCACCGACCGCACCCGGTTCCTGGTGTGCACCATACGGAGCGTCGCACACCGGGCCGTGACACAGGTATGGCCATCAGGTAACCGACGGCCGCGGCCGGCGAAGAAGCGCCGGGCACCGCGAAGCGGGCGACCGGCGCATGCGCCGGCCGACGGCCGGACCGCCCGAGCGCACCGCGTCCCTGGCGAGCGGCCGGGGCGGGAGGTCAGTGGTTCAGCTGGTAGACCGAGTACACGATGGTCAACACGGCCACCGCGGCGGCGACGATGGCCAGCGGTTCGCGGGCCTGGAACGACCGGACCGTCATCAGCACCGGCAGGATGCCGAAGAAGACGAAGCGGCTCTCGGTGGCGACCAGGACGTAGACCGCGCAGATGGCGACCGTGATCAGCATCAGCTTGTTGCGGGCCAGGAACGAACTGGGTGTCGGTGCCGGTGCGGGCCCGGATCCGTTGGGGCCCAACGGGCCTCCGTACTGCCCGCCGTAGGGCGACGCGGGCGGTGCCTGCCCCGGCAGGGGTTGGGTGGATTCGGTCCACGCCGTCCCGCTCCAGTAGCGCAGTACCGGACTTCCTGTCGGATCGGCGTACCAGCCGGCTACAGGCGCACTCATGAAACCCCCCGAACACAGTCGCCCACCCCGTGTGGACGGGTCAGAGCTTAGAGGGAGCGTTTCGGCGGCGCTGGCGAATGCAGAAGTCGGCCCGCGCCGCCCTTCCCGGCGCCGGGACGGGGCGGCGACGGGAGGGGTGGCGACGGGAGGGGTGGCGACGGGAGGGGTGGCGACGGGAGGGGTGGCGACGGGCCGGGGCGGTGACTGCCCGGGCCGGCGACGGGTGCGGGTGGCAACGGGAAGGGGCGGCGACGGGCTGGGGCGGCGACGGGAGGGGTGGCGACGGGCTGGGGCGGTGACGGGCCGGGGCGGCCGCACGCCGTCGGGGGATACCGTGCTGGCAACGACGGAGGGACCGTGCTGATGGCGGACGAGCTGTACTACCGGTCGGCGACGGAGCTGGCCGGGATGCTGCGGGCCAAGCAGGTGTCCGCGACCGAGGTGGTGCAGGCGCACCTCGAGCGCATCGATGCCGTGAACCCGTCGGTCAACGCCATCGTCACGCTCACCGCGGACCGCGCGCTCGAACGGGCCCGCGAGGCCGACGCCCACGCGGCCGCGGGCCGGTTCGACGGCCCGCTGCACGGTCTCCCGGTGGCGCACAAGGACAACCACCTCACCGCCGGCATCCGGACGACGTTCGGGTCGCGCTCGCGGGAGACCTTCGTGCCCGACGAGGACGACCTGGTGATCGAGCGGATGCGGTCGGCCGGCGTCATCACCCTGGGCAAGACCAACATCCCGGAGTTCGCCGCCGGCGGCCACACCTTCAACGACGTGTTCGGCATCACCCGCAACCCCTACGACCTGACGGTGACCGCAGGCGGCTCGTCCGGCGGGGCGGCCGCCGCGCTGGCCGCCGGCATGCACCCGCTCGCCGACGGCAACGACATGGGCGGGTCGCTGCGGCTGCCGGCCGGGTTCTGCAACGTGCTCGGCCTGCGCAGTTCTGCCGGCCGGGTGCCGGTGTACCCGAGCGCCGACGGCTTCGTCGGGTTGTCCGTGCAGGGTCCGATGGCCCGCTCGGTCCAGGACCTCGCGCTGCTGCTCTCGGTGATGGCCGGGCCCGACCAGCGGAGCCCGCTCTCGCTGGAGGAGCCCGGTTCGGTGTTCGGCGAGGTACCCGCCGGGGGGCTGGCCGGCCGGCGGGTGGCGTTCTCACCGGACCTCGGCGGGGCGGTGGAGGTGACCGGCGAGGTCGCCGCGCTGGTACGGAACGCCGCGGCGGTGTGCGAGACGGCCGGCGCCCGGGTCGAGGAGGCCAGCCCGGACTTCGGCGGCGCCGACGAGTGCTTCCGGACGCTGCGGGCGTGGCAGTTCGAGGCGACGATCGGCCGGTGGCTGGACGCGAACGTCGAGTCGGTCCGCCCGAGCCTGTACGCGAACATGCTCCAGGGACGGACGCTCACCGGCGCGCAGGTCGGCCGGGCGGCGCTGCTGCGCACCGAGCTGTTCCACCGGATGCGGCTGTTCCTCGAGGACTTCGACCTGCTGGTGCTGCCGGTCTCGCCGGTCCCGGCGTTCGACGCCGAGCTCCAGTACCCGGCGACCGTCGCCGGCGTGGAGCAGCCCGACTACCTGGGCTGGATGCGCGCCGTCTGCCACGTCAGCGTCACCGGCCACCCGGCTCTGTCCATGCCCGCCGGGTTCAGCGCGGCCGGCACCCCGGTGGGGGTGCAGCTGGTCGGGCGGCACCGCGCCGAGCGGGAGCTGCTCGGCATGGCCAAGGGATTCGAGGACGTCACCGGCTACGCCTCGGTGCGCCCGCGCCTCTGAGCTCGGCCCGCCCAGCCGCGTTCGCCCGTCCTGTGACAAGGGGCACCGCCACACAACGGGCGGTGCGCGGTCCCGTCCCTCTTCGAGCAGGTCGACCCTGCGCACGCAACCACGCACCCGACGCGCTACCCCGAAATGACGAGCCACCAGAAATGCACGAGCACCGTGACCGAACCCGCCAGTTCAACGACCCCACCTGGGCAGCTTCACCGCAGATCAGGCCTACCGGTAAGTCCGGCAACCGGATCAGCGCGGCGAAATCTGCTGCCGGGATGCCTGTCCGTCCCGCCGCGCAACCCGACCCGGCGGTAGCAGCCCGCCCGCGGATCGAGCTCAGCCTCACCCAGATCCTGGGTAGTACGGCCGCCGCCGTGACCGCGGCCTTCTTGGGCTCGCGCCTCGGTGTGGCCGGCACGCTGATCGGCGCGGCCCTGGCGTCGGTCATCTCGGTGGTGGGCGGTGCCCTCTACACGAGTTCGCTGAAGGCGACGCGGCAGCAGATGGCCAAGGTTCTGGAGTCCGGCCGGCACGCCGGCTCTACCAGGCCGCGCCCGGCGGCGAGCCGGGTGCCTCGGACGGGGACCCGCCGTCCGTCCGTCCGCCCTGCTCCTGCCGGGCCCCGCCCCGCCGGCGCCGCTGCCGCGTCCCGGCCCACGGCCACCCGGTCCCGGCGCCCGCGTCCTGCCCTGCGCGGGGCGCTGGTCGGCACCCTGCTCAGCGCGTCGGTGTTCGCCGGTGCGCTGGTCATCGTGACCGGCTACGAGTCCGTCAGCGGAACCGACCTGTCCGGCGGCCAGGCCGGTGGGCTGACGATCCTCGGTGGTCAGCAGGCCGGCCGGGACGTCCGGTCGACCCGTCCCTCGACCTCCGGCACCACGTCGACGGCGCCCGCCACGCCCTCGCGGACGACCGCCTCGTCGTCGTCGGCGTCCAGTTCTCCGGCATCGACAGCACCGTCGAGTTCCGCCCCGTCGAGCGGCTCGACCACCTCCGGCCCTGCGCAGCCGGCAACCGGTTCAGGGGCGCCGAACGCCCCGGCGACCACCGCGCCGTCGACCTCTGAGCCACTCGACGGCCCGGTCGGCGACCCGGTCGGCGGGCCGGATGACGTGCCGGCGTCCGGCGGCGCCACGGCCGGGTCCACCGCCGCGCCGACCTCGTCCGCGCCCGCCTCGTCGGCACCGGCCACCGACGCGACCGGGGGCCTGGACGCCGGTGCGGCGTCGTCAGGTGCCACCGCTTCCACCGCCGGGCCAGGGGGCGCGATCCCGCGCTGAGCCGGCAGGCTTGCTGCCGCCGGCCTGACACGCCCGATGCGCTGGACCGGTCGGTGGGCGGCGTGCCACGATGGGGGCGAATCACACGCGTGCAATTCCCCCGCTCGGTGACCACCCCTGGAGGACCGATGGACAGCGCGGCCGCCCACCCGTCGGGCGAGGACGGCGCGCCGGACAGCGGCTCGGGCCTGTCCCGCCGCGACCGCGACATCCTGGCCTTCGAGCGGCAGTGGTGGCAGTACGCCGGGCTGAAGGAGCAGGCCATCAAGGAGATGTTCGACCTGTCGCCCACGCGGTACTACCAGGTGCTCAACAACGTCATCGACAACCCTGCCGCCCTCGCCGAGGACCCGCTGCTGGTCCGTCGGCTGCGCCGTCTGCGGTCGACGCGCCAGAAGACGCGCTCGGCGCGCCGTCTGGGGTTCGACACCTGAGTGCGGCGTCGGCCACTCGTTCCCGGCCGGGCCGCAGCGCTCCCGCCACCTGTTCCGCCCCCTGCGCGCACCGTGCTCACCGGAGCCGACGGCGCCCCTGCACCCGTCCGCGGACCTGGTTGAGGGCGCCGCGGCGCCGGGCGGCGGTCAGCGGAGTGCCGTCGGGGGCGCGGCCGGCCACCCGGCGGCGGCGGGGCATCCGCACCGCGAGGCGGACCCGCCGGCTGGACGAGCGGGAGATGCGCTTCTGGCGCTCGTCCATCCACAGCTCCGGGTGGCGCTTGAGGTATTGGAACTTCCACCCGGCGTAGGGCAGGTGCAGCAGGTAGAGGCCGAGCCCGATGGCCAGGACGACCTGGGGCTCGTAGAACTCCAGGGCCACCGCCAGGACCAGCAGCGCCAGCAGCGGCACGATCAGGCTCGGCGGCACCCGCACCGACTTCAACGCGATGGACGGGAGGCGGGAGACCGCGAGGCCGGCGATCAGCGTCAACCAGGCCGCGACCACCCAGCGGTTGCTCCAGAAGCCGTCGTGGTACCGGATGGTCAACAGCAGCGGAACCGTGGACAGCAGCCCCGCGCCCGGTGCCGGGATGCCGGTGAAGAAACCCCTGGCGTAGGGCTTTGGGTTCTCGTCGTCGAGCAGCGAGTTGAACCGCGCCAGCCGCAGGGCCATGCAGACGGCGAAGAGCAGGCAGAACGCCCACCCGTAACCGACGTTGCCCGCGTCGTTGAACTTCCAGATGTAGGCGACCAGGGCCGGTGCCACCCCGAAGGACACCAGGTCCGACAGCGAGTCCAGCTCGGCACCGATGCGGCTGGTGGAATGGAGCAATCGCGCAGCCGGCCCGTCGAGCGAGTCCAGGATGGCCGCGACGCCGATGGCGGCAATGGCCTGGAACCACCCGTGGTGCAGGGCGAAGGCGACGCTGGACAACCCGGAGCACAGTGCCATCACGGTGATGGCGTTGGGGAGGAACCGCACGCCGGGCACACCGGCCATCAGAAGGTGCTGGTGGGCAGCTCCGCCAGCACCGTCTCACCGCCGATCGTCCGCTGTCCGAGCAGCACCTTCAGCTCGGACCCGGGTGGAAGGTAGGTGTCGACCCGGGAACCGAATCGGATCAGCCCGTAGGTGGCGCCGGCGAGGACGGGGGAACCGTCGGTGACCTGGCAGACGATGCGGCGGGCGATCAGGCCGGCGATCTGTGTGACGATCACCTCCTCGCCGTGGGTGGACGAGATGACGAGCGAGTTCCGCTCGTTGACCTCCGACGCCTTGTCCAGGTCCGCGGAGAGGAACTTGCCCGCCCGGTAGGCGGCCTTGGTCACCACGCCGTGCACCGGGATGCGCTGCACGTGCACGTCGAAGACGGACAGGAAGATCGAGACGCGGGTGCGCGGGACGTCGCCGAGGCCCAGTTCGGCCGGCGGCACCGCGTCCTCGATCAACGACACCAGGCCGTCGGCCGGGGCGACCACCAGGTGCGACCCGGTCGGGGTGACGCGACGCGGGGCGCGGAAGAAGAGTGCGGACGCCGCCGTCGCGCCCAGCCCGACCCGGCCGACCAGCGAACCGACCCGCTTGAGCCCGACGGACCGGAGCAGGTGCCGGGCCGCCAGCGAACCGGCCAGGGCGCCCATCACGAGCGGCCGCCCGCCCGGGTGGATCGGCGGGATCGTGCTCCGCACCAGCTGGACCAGGTGCGCGCCGCCGGGGGAGCCTGCGGACGGAGGGCCGGAGGCCATGATCGAATCGCCTGCACTTTCTTCGGGTCTAACCGCCGGGCCGGCGGGGTGCGGCACCCCGGGAGCGGCTGCCGGGCGCGGGACGCGCCGACAACGCACCACGGTATCGCCAGGAGGCGGGCGGAGTAGCAAGGCCACGCGGTGACCGCCGCGGGGCCGGGGTCAGCGGATGCCGCTGCGGGCGAAGCCCTGGACGAAGTAGCGCTGGAAGATCAGGAACAGCACCACCATCGGCGTCACGTTCAGCAGGGCGAACGCCATGGTCCCGCCGTAATCGGACCCGAACTGCCCCTGCAGGTACAGCAGCCCGATCGGCAGGGTGAAGAGCTCGTTCTGCTTGAGCGCGATCAGCGGCCAGGCGAAGTCGTTCCAGGTCTGCAACACACTCATGAAGAACAGCACCGCCAGCAGCGGCCGCGACAGCGGCAGCACGATGCGCAGGAACACCCGCAGGTGTCCGGCGCCGTCGATCCGGGCCGCCTCGATCAGGTCCTTGGGAATGGCCAGGATGAACTGCCGGGCCAGGAAAACACCGAAGGCCGAGGCCGCGGTCGGCAGGATGACCGCCCAGTAGGTGCCGTACAGGCCGAAGTTCGTGACCAGCTTGAACAACGTCACCATGATCACCTGGACCGGGATCGTCAGGGTGGCCAGCGATATCAGGAACAGGACGGTCGAACCGCGGAACCGCAGCTGGGCAAAGGCGTATCCGGCCAGCGTGCTGACGGTCACGCTGATCAGGGCGACGACCAGCGCGATGGCGACCGAGTTCCCGAACCAGGTGGCGACGGGGAACGAGGACAGCACGGAACGGAGGTTGTCCAGCGTCAGGGTCCGCGGCCAGAGCTGGAGTGCGCCGGCCAGCAGGTCGGCCCGTGAGGACAGCGCGACGACGACCATCCAGTACAGCGGGAAGACCAGCACCACGCTGATCACCACCGCCAGCGCGGTCCGCAGCGCCTTCCCGGCCCGCTGGCGTCGGACGCGCCGACGCCGCTCGTCGTCGGTGCTCGACCGGGCGATGTTGGCAGAACCCATGTCGGCATCGGACACCGTCAGCGGCGCGTTCATTCGGTCACGTCCCGGGACCGGTTCGACCGCCACTGCACCGCGGTGAACACCAGCATGGCGATCAGCAGCACCATGCCGATGGCAGCGGCGTATCCCTGGTCCCGCGTCACGAAACCCTGGTCGTAGGCGTAGGTCACCAGGACGGAGGTGGCGTTCTGCGGTCCACCTCCGGTCATCACGAAGATGATGTCGAAGACCTGGAACGAGTAGATGACGTTCAGGATCAGCAGGAAGAAGGACGACGGCCCGACCAGCGGCAGCGTGACGAAGCGCAGCCGGCTCCAGGCGCTTGCCCCGTCCAGCCGGGCCGCCTCGTACAGCTGCGGCCCGATGCTCTGCATGCCGGCCAGGTAGATGAGCATGTTGAAGCCCACCCGCCACCACAGCGTCACCAGCACCACGGACGCAAAAGCCGCCGTGCTGCCCGACTGCCAGTTCACCTCCGGCAGCCCGATGGCGGCCAGCAGCTTGTTGAGGAAGCCGTTGTTCTCGTCGAACATCAACAGCCCCAGCAGGGCCGTCGCCACCCCGGAGATCGCCATCGGCGTGATCAGGATCGATCGGAACACGCCTCGTGCCGGCAGCGCCGAGTTCAGCAGGACGGCGATCAGCAGGCCCAGTCCCATGCTCGCCGGGGTGACGACCAAGGTAAACAGCACGGTATTGACTGTCGAGCGCCAGAACAGCGGGTCGCTGAACAGTCGCCCGTAGTTGGTCAGGCCCACGAAGACACCTGCGCCGAAACCGTTGGTCTGCTGCAGGCTGACCACCACGGCCCAGCCGAGTGGAACCAGCACGAACACCAGCAGCAGCAGCATGTTCGGCGCCACGAACGCATAAGCCGTCACGGACTCGCCCGCGGACCCGGCCGGCCGTCGCCGCGGCCCCCGCTGCGCGGGCGACTGCGTCCCGTCCTGCGCCGACACCTGCGCCAACGCCACGGCCGACGGCGGCGCGGCGGATTGCCCGCCGCTGCTCACTTGGCGGGTGCGGTTGCCGCAGCGATACCGGCCGCCATCGCCGAGAGCGTCTTGTCGGTGGACTGACCGCCGATGAAGGCGAGTTCCAGCTGATCCTTCAGCACCGTGATGATCTTCGACATGGAAGGCGAGGCCACCTGCCCGGAATCGGCTGCCTGGACGGTGCCGGCCTGGCCGATGAACACCGGGGACAGTTCCGGACGCACGGCGAACTTGATGCCGCTGGCCACCAGGTCGCGACGGGTCGGCAGCAACGACGCGCCCGCGCAGAACGTGCTCATCTGCTCCTGCTGCGTCATGTGGTCCAGAAAGGACGCGGCGAGTGCGGGCTGTTTGGTGCTCGCGGTCGCCACCAGGGCGTTGCCGCCGAAGTCGCTGGCGGACCGGCTCTTCCGCGGCGAGAAGGTGGCGCCCCATTCGAAGGTCAGATTCTTCGTCGCGTCCGGGATGGCGAATGCGCCGGAGGACACCATGGCGGTGGTCTGCGAATACCAGAGGTCGGCGGCCAACGTGGAGGACTTCACCGAGCTGTTCGGCGGCACGAAATGCTGCGTGAAGAAGTTCTTGGTGAAATCCACCGCCAGGCGCCCGGCGGCCGAGTCGATGGCCGGCTTGATCAGGTCCGGCGCGAGGAACCGGCCATTGGCCTCGAAAAGCCAACTGAGCCAACGGGTCACGCCGTTTCCCTGCCAGTTGTAGGCGAACGGGAACTTGGTGGCAGGCATCGACGCGCGCAGTGTCGTCAGGACCTGTTGGAACTGCTCCCACGTCCACGCCTGCTCCAGGGTGGTGGGAACGGAGGTGATGCCCGCGGACTTCAGCGCGGCCTTGTTGTACAGGATCGCCGAGGTGTCGGTGTGGTGCGGCACCCCGAACGGCTTCGCCGCGTTCTGCACCGCAGCCCACGCGGCCGGGGTGAACCGGTCGCCGAAGGCCTTGTCCACGTGCGAGCTGAGATCGAGCAGTTGACCGCTGCCGGCATATCGACCGAACGTGTAGTACGGCACGCGGAAGATGTCCGGCGGGTTCCCCGCCTGCAGCTGGGCGTCGATGTTGGTGAACATCTGCGCGTACGGAACCGCGTTGAGCGTCACCGTCGTCCCGGCGTTGGCCTTCTCGAAACCGGCGATGGCGGTCCGGAAACCGGCCAGTTCGCTGTCGGTGCCCCACGTGGTGAAGGTCAGGGTGTTGCTGTTGGTCTGCGGCGTGGAGGACTTGGTGAAGCCACAGCCGGCCAGGGCCAGCGGAGCGGCTGCCATCCCGGCCACTCCCAGGAAATGACGCCTACTGATCTGCACAAGGGCCTCCGCTGCTCTGCCGGACCGGGTCGAGGATGTCTCCAGCGCCCATCGCAGCGCTAGCTCAGTCACGTTAGCACCGCGGCGGATTCCGCTGATTCCGCCGACGCGCAGGTGTTAGCTTCAGTCATGGACTCGGGTCGGGACGCTGGCTCGGAGGTGCGGGACCGGATCGTCGCCGCCGGATACGCCCTGCTCACCGGCGGCGGCATCGATGCGCTGTCCACCCGCGCCGTCTGTGCGGCGGCCCGGATCCAGGCGCCGACCATCTACCGGATCTTCGGGCACAAGCAGGGGTTGATCGACGCCGTCGCCGATCACGGCTTCGACGCCTACGTGCAGGCGCGACCCGCCCGCCCGCCGTGCGCCGACCCCGTCGACGGGCTGCGCCGCGGATGGGACCTGCACGTCCAGTTCGGGCTCGACCAACCGACCCTCTACGTCCTGATCTATGGGCAGTCCCGGCCGGGGCCACTGCCGCCCGCCGCGGCGCGGGCGGCCGAGATGCTCGGCCACCGGATCCGTCGGGTGGCCGAGGCCGGACGGCTGCGGGTCGCCGAGAAGCACGCGGCGCACCTGATCCGCGCGGGCGCCTGCGGCACCGCGCTCACCCTGATCGGCATGCCGGAGGACGCCCGCGACGCGGAGCTGTCCCAACTGGCCCGCGAATCGATCATCAGCACGGTCACCACCGGTCCGCCCCCGACGGTGGAACCCGACCTGGTCAGCGCCGCACTGCACGTGCGCGCGGCGCTGTCCTCCACCAGCGCGCTGACCGCCCGCGAGGCCGCCCTGCTGGAGGAGTGGATCGACCGCATCG
The DNA here is from genome assembly GCA_964242105.1 of uncultured Nakamurella sp. GTDB lineage: Bacteria > Actinomycetota > Actinomycetes > Mycobacteriales > Nakamurellaceae > Nakamurella. The sequence goes on from CAXTBG010000027.1 coordinate 33,124, forward strand.
CCCGCCCGTGAACCTGTCGCGTACGGCGACGCCGGCCGGCGCTCTGGTCCGGGCCCGCAGCGCCGTCGACCCGCGGCGAAGAGTGCACTCGTGGCAACGCGGCGGCGGATGCCTATAGCGTTGCCGTATGAGTGACGCACGTTCGGCCCAGTCCTCCCGCCCGGGCATCGTCATGCCCATCGGCGGTGCGGAGGACAAGATCGGCCGGATGACGATCCTGCGCGAGGTGATCCGGCTGTCCGGGGGACCGGCCGCACGGATGGTCGTCATCTCGACGGCGTCGTCCCTCGGGGACGAGATCACCCACGCCTACCTGCAGCTCTTCGACGGTCTCGGGGTTCAGGACGTGGTGGGCATCCGCCCGGAGAGTCGCGAGCAGGCGCAGGACCCGGCCCTGTGTGCCGCCGTGGAGCGGGCGACCGGGGTGTTCATGACGGGCGGCAACCAGACGAAGCTCGCCACCGTCCTGGTCGGGACAGCCCTGGGCGCTGCCATCCGAACGGCCCACGACAACGGCACAGTGGTCGCCGGAACGTCGGCGGGCGCGAGCATCTGCTCGGAACACATGGTGTCGTTCGGCAGCGGGGGATCGACGCCGAAGTTCCGGGTCGGGCAGGTCTCCCAGGGGCTCGGTCTGCTCTCCGGCGCGATCGTCGATCAGCACTTCACCCAGCGGAACCGGTTCGGGCGGCTGTTGGCCCTGGTGGCGGCCAACCCCGGTCAGCTGGGCGTGGGCATCGACGAGGACACCGCCGCGGTCATCTCCGGCGGCGGCACCCGGATGGAGGTGCGGGGACGGGGCGTGGTCACCGTCATCGACGGCGCCGACATGACCACCACCGCCTACACCGCGACCGGCTCGCAGCCGCTGATGATGTCCGGTCTGCGGCTGCACACCCTGCCGCGCGGCGCCGTCTTCGACCTCGCGTCGCGCCGTCTGGTCTCCGCGCCGGGGCTGCCCGACGACGGCGGCGCACCGGCCATCGCGACGATTGCCGACGTCCCGGGCGACTCCCGACCGCGCCCGCGGCGGATCGCGGCCGAGGGCGCGCACACCACCACCGCCGAGCTGCGCCGCCGCCCCGCCGCCCTGTAACGGCTCCGGGAACGAGCAGTCGGATACCGGCCGGAGGTCCCGAGGCGGCCGGGCGCGCACGCGTGACGCGGGCGAACGGGCGGTCGGCCGATAGGCAATGATCAAGCGGTCGCGCACGACAGGCGTACCGAAAGGATCATCATGACCGGTTCCTCGTCACCCGATCAGCAGCGCGCCATCACCATCCGTGAGCTCCGCGTCTACCGCGGGGCGAACTACTACTCCTACGAACCGTCGATCCACCTGGTGCTGGACATCGGGGCGCTGGAGGATGCCCCGACCGACCTGCTGCCCGGATTCACCGAGCAGCTGATGGCCCTGCTGCCGGGCCTGCAGGACCATCAGTGCTCCCGCGGCCACGACGGCGGGTTCGTCGAGCGCCTGGTCGAGGGCACCTGGACCGGGCACGTCAGCGAGCACATCGCGCTCGAGCTGCAGCGCACCGCAGGGCACGAGATGACCAGGGGCAAGACCAGGTCCACCGGCGAGCGGGGGGTCTACAACGTCATCTACGGCTACCTCGACGAGACCGTCGCCACCCTGGCCGGACGGCTGGCGGTCAAGCTGGTGAACCACCTCGTCGCGCTCAGCGATGCCCAGGAGGACACCCCCGGCCGCGCCCAGGTCGACCCGGACTTCGACTTCCGGGCCGAGCACGAGGCATTCCTGCGGACCTGCCAGCGGGTCGCCTTCGGTCCGTCCACGCAGGCCATCCTGGACGAGGCCATTGCCCGCGACATCCCTTGGCAGCGGCTGAACTCCGGCTCGCTGGTGCAATTGGGCCACGGGGTGCTGCAGCAGCGGATCCGGGCGACGATGACCTCGCTCACCGGCTCGCTCGCCGTCGACATCGCCTCCGACAAGGAGCTGACCAACCGGCTGCTGTCCGCTGCCGGGCTGCCCGTGCCCACGTCGGAGGTGGTGCGCACGGCGGACGACGCGGTGCGGCAGGCCCGGCGGATCGGTTACCCGGTGGTGCTCAAGCCGCTGGACGGCAACCACGGCCGCGGCGTCGCGATCAACCTCACCTCCGAGGACGAGGTGCGCGGCGCGTTCACCGAGGCCTACGACCAGTCCCGCCGGGGAGACGTGCTGGTCGAGTCGTTCATCACCGGCAAGGACTACCGGGTGCTGGTGGTCGGCGGCAACATGGTGGCCATCGCCGAACGCGTGCCCGCCCACGTCATCGGCGACGGCGTCACGTCGGTGGCCGGGCTGGTCGAGCGCACCAACGCCGACCCGCGGCGCGGAGTCGGCCACGAGAAGGTGCTGACAAGAATCGATGTCACCGACGCGGCGGTGGAACTGGTTCGCGCGCAGGGCTTCGAGATGGGGGACGTGCCGCCGCGCGGTGAGATGGTGAAACTGGCACTGACCGGCAACATGTCGACCGGCGGCATCTCCATCGACCGGACCTTCGAGGCACACCCGGACAACGTCGACATCGCCGAGGAGGCAGCCAGGGTCGTCGGCCTGGACATCGCAGGCATCGATTTCCTGTGTCCCGACATCACCCAACCGGTCCGCGAGACCGGCGGCGCGATCTGCGAGGTGAACGCCGCGCCCGGTTTCCGGATGCACACCCACCCGACCGTCGGGGAGCCGCAGTATGTGGCGAAACCGGTGGTGGACCTGCTCTTCCCGCCGGGGGCCGCGTCGCGGATCCCTATCGTCGCGGTGACCGGCACCAACGGCAAGACGACGACGAGCCGGATGATCGGCCACATCTTCAAGGGCATCGGCCGCAAGGTCGGCATGACCTCCACCGACGGCGTGGTGATCGACGACCGGCTGGTCATCCGGTCCGACGCCTCCGGTCCGCGGTCGGCGCGAATGGTGCTGCAGAACCCGCGCGTGGATTTCGCGGTGTTCGAGGTGGCCCGCGGGGGCATCCTGCGAGAAGGGTTGGGATACAGCCGCAACGACGTCGCCGTGGTGCTCAACGTGGCTCCCGATCACCTCGGGCTGCGCGGCATCAATTCGGTCGAGCAGCTGGCCAAGGTCAAGCAGGTGATCGTCGAGGCGGTGCCGAAGAACGGGGCGGCGGTACTGAACGCCGACGACGAGCTCGTCGCCGCCATGCGCAGGGCCTGTTCCGGCGAGATCGTCTGGTTCTCCATCAAGCCGAACAACCGGATGATCGCCGACCACTGCCGCCGGGGCGGCAAGGCCATCATCCTGGAGAAGGGCGAACTGGGCGACCAGATCGTGCTGGTCCACGGGCGCCGCCGGATGCCGTTGGCCTACACGCATCTGCTGCCGGTGACCTTCGGCGGCAAGGCGATCTTCAACGTGCAGAACGCGATGGCCGCGGCGGCCGCCGCCTACTGCGCCGGTGCGCACCTGCACGACATCCGTGCCGGACTGCGGTCTTTCACCTCGTCCTTCTACCAGGCGCCCGGCCGGATGAACCTCACCGAGGTCAGCGGTGTCAAGGTCATCGTCGACTACTGCCACAACGCGCCGGCCATGGTCGCCCTCGGCGCCTTCGTCGACCGATTCTTCGAGGACATGACCGGCATCGAGCGCCCGCAGCGGATCGGCGTCGTCGCGACCGCCGGCGACCGCCGCGACCAGGACATGATCGATCTCGGCTACCAGTCCGGCCTGCACTTCGACCGCATCATCGTCCGGGAGGACGAGCGCCTGCGCGGCCGCCAGCCGGGTGAGACGGCCTCGCTGATCGTGGACGGGGTGCGCAAGGCGCAGGCCGAGGGCGCCAGGGTGAAGGAGGTCGAGGTGGTGCTCGACGAGATCGAGGCCACCACGGTCAGCATCGCCCGGGCCAATGCCGGTGACCTGGTGGTGCTGTGCGTGGACCGGGCGAGGGCGGTCTGGGACCAGTTGCAGTCGCTGGGGCACGTGGCGCAGGCCGGTGCCGGGGACGAGTTCCTCGACGTGTGACGCGCCCCGCGGAAGTCCGGGTCAGCGGCGCGCCCTGCCAGACGGCGACCGGTGGGTGACGAGGTTGATGACCAGCAGCAGGGCCAGCGACCCGAGGACGGCGATGCCGAAGCTGTTCGGAGTGCCAGCCGAAGACCCACCAGCTCATGACGGCGACGCGTGCGGCTCCGGCTGCGTCCCGCCCTGCGGCTCCGTACCGCCCGGCGGATCCGGCGCCCCGGGCGCTGTCGGCGAGTCGGCGGCCGCCCGCGCGGTCAGCAGGCCCTGCAGCTTGCCCACCACCGTCGAGGGGACGGCGCCGTCGGCGACGGCCAGGCCGACCAGGTAGCAGGTCAGCGGGCCGGCGATGCGGGCGACACCGTGCGCCGCGTCCCTGGTCAGCTCCAGCAGGCTGTCGCGGAGATCCACCGGGATCGCCGCCGGCGACAGGCTCAGCGCCTCCGCCGCGTCGGCGATCCAGTCCTCGAGGGTGCTCATGGAGGACGACGCTAACCCAGCAGCCAGACTTCCACCTCCTCGCCGGCCTTGAGCGTCGTCGCACCGGGGTCGACCACGATCATTGCGTCCGCGCCGGCCAACCAGGACAGCAGGTGGGAGCCCGGGCCGCCCCAGGGGGCGACCGTCCCGGCGACCGGATCCAGCACGCCGCGACGGAACTGTCGTTTGCCGGCCGGCGAGTCCAGCGGTGCCGAGAGCGGAAGCCGCAGAGCAGGCCGGGTCAGCTGGTGGTAGCCCATCGCCGCCCGGATGGCCGGCCGCAGGAACACCTCGAACGACACGAACGAGCTGACCGGGTTGCCCGGCAGGGTGACCATCGGCACCGTCCCGAAGTGTCCTGCGCCCTGGGGCATCCCGGGCTGCATCGCCACCTTGACGAACTCCACCCCGCGCCCGGTCAGAGCGTCCTTGACCACCTCGTAGGCGCCGGCGGACACCCCACCGGAGGTGATCACCAGGTCCATGCCGTCGACGGCGGAGGTCAGCGCGTCCAGGAACTGCGCGACATCGTCGGCCACGAAGGAGAGCACCGTGGGGTGTGCGCCCGCCGCGGTGATGGCGGCCGCGAGCATCGCCGAGTTCGACTCGTAGATCTGGCCGGGCCCCAGCGGCAGACCCGGGGCGACGAGTTCGGTACCCGTGGAGAGCACCAGCACCTCCAGCGGGCGGCGCACCGCCAGGGTGGCGAAGCCCAGTGCTGCGGCGACACCGACCTGCGCACTGCCGATGACGGTGCCTGCCGGCAGCACGACGGCACCCGCGGCAACGTCCTCGCCGACGCTCCGCACGGAGACCCCGGGCGGGGGCGCCGAGTCGATCCGGACCTGCTCGATGCCCCCATCGGTCCGCTCCACCTGCACGATGGTGTCCGCGCCCGGCGGGAGCGGGGCACCGGTCATGATGCGGGCCGCGGTGCCCGGCTGCAGCGGGCCGGTGTCCTGCCGCCCGGCCGGGATGTCCTGGGACACCCACAGAGTGACCGGGAAGCCGGTCAGGTCCTGGGCGCGCACGGCGTAGCCGTCCATTGCCGAGTTGGCGAACGGCGGCAGGTCGATCGGCGCGACGAGGTCAGCGGCCAGCACCAGTCCGGCCGCGTCGGCGAGCACCACGTCGATCGCCGGGCTGGGGTGTAGCAGACCCGAGACGATGCGGGCGTGTTCTTCGACGGTGCGCATGGCCTCATCCTGCCCGACGCAGACCCGCGACGGCGCCGCACCGATCCCATGCGTGGTCCCGACGATACGGCGCTCTGCCTGATTTCGCGGCCGATTCGGCGTACCGCTCGCCCGCGGGGCCGGAAATGCCAAAATGTCCGGTTCGGCGGGCCCGATCGACCGAAATGCGAGGTCGGTCGGATTTCAGCCAATTTGTTGCAGTGGGTGATTGCAGAGCGTTATCGGGTCGGGTCGACGGTGCTGGGCCGAAAGAGGAGGTCAATCCAACGTGGAACGGAAATGTTGCGAATCAACCCTAATGCACTAAAGAATGACCACCCGCTGATGCGGGGGCGGCCTAATTCAGCCGTAAGACAGGCGTCGCAACGACCTCGTAGACCCTGTGAAGAACCTCACCGAAGTTGTCACAGCATGCGATATAGGAGGTACGGTTCTCGTGTCGACGACGGAGTTGGCATTTGTCGCCATCATTACCGTCAATTACCTCCGGTCCGGCCAGAACGAGTTCGGGTAGGCAGAACCGCCGAATTTCCGACGACCGGTCCCGGACGTCCATCTCTCAGAGAGTCGATGCCGAATGCCGAGCCACCCCAACCACTATCGATCAACCGTCTCCGTGGTCATCCCTACCCGGAACGAGGAAAAGAACGTCCCGCACGTCCTGCGCGCTCTGCCGGACGGCATCGACCAGGTGATACTCGTGGACGGACACTCCCGCGACGGAACCATCGAGGCGGCGCGAGACGCGTACCCGGGTATCGAAGTCATCCAGCAGACCCGGCGCGGCAAGGGGAATGCACTTGCCGCCGGGTTCGCCGCGGCTACCGGCGACTACATCGTGATGATCGACGCCGATGGATCGATGGATCCCGCGGAGATCCCCGACTTCCTCCGGGTCCTCGACGAGGGCGCCCACTACGCCAAGGGCACCCGTTTCGCCCTGGGCGGCGGCAGCGACGACATCAGCTGGCTGCGCGACGCCGGGAACAAGTTCCTCAACGGCACCACGAACCTGCTGTTCCGCACCGGGTACTCCGACCTGTGCTACGGCTACAACGCCTTTCGTCGCGAATGCCTGTACGCCTTCGCCCTGCCCAACCCGCACGACACGTCGGTGGAGAGCCACTGGGGTGACGGCTTCGAGATCGAGACGATGATCAACGTGCGGGTCGCCAAGGCCAGGAAGATCATCCGGGAGGTCGCCAGCTTCGAGCACCCCCGTCGCTCCGGCGAGAGCAACCTGCGCACCTTCCGCGACGGGTTCCGCGTCCTCGGGACGATCCTGCGGGAACGGACGACCAGGGCGTCGGTGCAGACCGGGATCGGCGTGCTCGACTTCTCCACGGCTGCCCATCACCAGGCCGCGAACGGCCGCGAGCAGCGTTCCGAGGCGGTGTGACCGTCTCCCAGGCCATCTGGTCCGACGCTGCGATGGAGGTATCGGATACCATTGCGGTGGTGATGTGCGCCTACACCGAAAAGCGTTGGGAGGATTGCCTTTCCGCCTACCGGTCGCTGGTCGCGCAATCCCGCCGGGCGAACGAGATCGTCATCGTCGTCGATCACAACCCCGCCCTGCTGGCCAGGATGAGGGCAGAACTTCCCGCTGCCCGGGTCATCGCCAACACGAATACCCGAGGGCTGTCCGGCGCGCGGAACACCGGTGTCGCAGCCAGTTCCGCCGATCTGGTGCTTTTTCTCGACGACGACGCCACACCGCGCCCGAACTGGATCGAGCAGATGACGGCGCCGTTCGCCGACGACACGGTCGTGGGCGTGGGCGGCTGGGCGGTTCCGGCCTGGGACGAACCCGGGCGGCCGCACTGGTTCCCCGAGTCCTTCCTGTGGGTGGTCGGCAGCAGTTACGAGGGCCAGTCGAGGAAGCCGGGCGACATCCGCAATCCGCTGGGTTGTGCGATGGCGTTCCGGCGGACGGCCCTCACCGCCACCGAAGGGTTCTCCGACGGCATCGGCCGGGTGGGAACGCATCCTCTGGGCTGCGAGGAGACGGAGCTGTCGGTCCGCATCACCCGAGCGATCGACGGCGCACGCATCGTCGGCCAGCCGTCGGCCGTGGTCAGCCACCGGGTGACCGAGGGCCGGATGACCGGCCGGTACTTCGTCCGCCGCTGTTACTGGGAGGGCGTGTCCAAGGCCGTCGTCACCTCACTGGTCGGGTCGCAGGCAGCGCTGTCCTCCGAGAAGGCCTACACCACCAAGGTGTTGCCGCGGGCGTTCTCCCGTGGACTGCTCGGGCTGGTCAGCGGCAACCTGGCCGGGCCGCGACAGTCGGTCGCCATCGTCGCCGGGCTGCTGGCCACCTCCCTCGGCTACGGCCGGGGACGGCTCGGTGTCCGGTCGGGCCAGGTCAGCACACCGGTGCTCGACCACGTACCTGCGCAGCGCCGGGGCGTCTGAGGCAGCGCCGGGGGCGTCTGACGCCGCTCAGCCTGCCGCGGTGACCCGGTCCGCGACCTGCTGCGCGGACGCCTCGACCCCGCCGCGCCGCAGGACGTCCGCGGCCATCTCGGCCCGCTGCTCCAGGGCGCACACCGCGATGGCGGAGCCCCCCGGCAGCGGCAGGTCGAGCAGCCGAACCAGCGCGGAGAGCTCGTCCGGGGTCTCGATCACGTCGACCACGCCGGCCTCTGCGGCTCCCGAACGCCACAGTTCCTCCATCTCGCCCGGCTGCCGCCCCCGCAGGTACTTGCGCCGGCCGGCGATCACCATCACCTGCGCCATGGATGCGGCCATCTCGCCCATCGCGTGGATGGCCTCGTCCGTCCGGTCGCCCGCCGTCCCGACGACGACCGCCAGCTGCCCGTCGCCGGTCACCAGCGCTCCGGTCACCTCCAGAAGCGAGGCGAGCGACGCCTCGTTGTGCGCCAGGTCCAGCACGATCGCGACATCGCCCAGCAGGTAGACGTTGAGCCGACCGGCGTTGTGCCGGGCTCCGGCGGTGAACGTCCGCAACCCGGACCGCACGGCGTCGATCGACGCGCCGACGCCCAGTGCGGCCGCGGTGGCGGCCAGCGCGTTCGCGACGTTGACCCGCGAGGTGCCGGCCAAGGTCAGCGGGACCTCCACCACCGGCAGCACCACCGTCGGGTCCAGGCCCCGGCTCAGCACCACGATGTCCCCGTCGATGACGGTGATGGCCCGGCCACCGGCTTCCAGCGCGTCGTCCAGGTAGGGATTGTCCGGGTCGGGCGAGTAGAACCACGGCCGCGCCCGCGACACCGACCGCATCTGACGGACCAGCGGGTCGTCGGCGTTGAGCACCGTCCAGCCGCCCGGCTTGGTGATCCGGACGATCACCGACTTCACCTCGGCCAGCTGCTCGACGGTGTGCACGCCGAGCAGGCCGAGGTGGTCGGCACTGATGTTGGTCACCACGGACACGTCGTTCGACGCCGTGCCGACTCCGCGCAGCAGGATGCCGCCGCGGGCCGTCTCGGTCACCGCGACGGTGACCCGCGGGTCGGACAGCACCCGCGCTGCCCCACCCGGTCCCGACCAGTCGCCGGACTCCACCTCGTCCCCGTCGATCACGATGCCGTCCGTGGAGGACCAGCCGGGCACCCGGCCGTCCGCCTTGAGCAGGTGCGAGATCAATCGGGTGGTGGTGGTCTTGCCGTTGGTCCCGGTCACCGCGATCACCGGCACCGACGGGCGCAGCGGACGGACCTGCTCGCCGGGATCCACATCGGCCATCGCGCGGCCGACGTCGGCAATGGCCTGCGCGGGGGCGACCTCGCCGGAGGTGATGCGGGAGAACGCCACCGCGACCGCCTCGCCGAAGTGCTCCGCCGTTCCCCGGCGGCGGAACGGGAAGGCCACCACCACCGTGTCGTCGTCGCCCACCCGGGCGACGGCGGGGATCCGGGTGCGGATCGCCCCGCCCGCCCGCCGCACGACGGCGGCGGCGATCTCGGCGGCCGCGTCGGCCCGGGCCGCCGAACCGGCCATCCCGACCGTCGGGCTCCGGCTCGCGTTGCGGATCCGCAGTGCCCGCTGCCAGGCCACCACGGTCGACGGGTCGGCGTCCATCACCGCGGACGCGTCGAGGGTGAGCTTGATGGTGGGCCGCGGGAAGTACAGATTGGGGCCGGTCAGCACGCGCAGCTCGACCGGTGCCCGGTTCCCGACCTCGACCGATGGCGTCTGCTGCTCACCCATCCGCGGAACCTTACGGCGGCCATGGGCCGGCGTCCGCGGCGGCCGAACCGGCCGCGACGGCGCGGCCCGCACTCTAGTCTTGGCCCTGTGTCGGTCGAGCTCACCGGGCGTCGCCTGGGCCACTACCTGGTGCAGGACGTGCTCGGCCGCGGCGGGATGAGCGTGGTCTACCGTGCCGTCGACCAGCGGTTGGAGCGGGCCGTCGCGCTGAAGGTGATGAGCGAGAGCCTGTCGGCCGACCCGGAGTTCCGCCAGCGGTTCCTCGAAGAGGCGCGCGCTGCGTCAGCCATCGACCACGTGAACGTGGTGCCGCTGTACGACTTCGGCGAGACCGACGGCTGGCTCTACATCGCCATGCGGCTGGTGGACGGCACCGACCTCGCCCGTGAACTGGCGGCGGGGCCGCTGCCCGTGCGCCGGATGCTCACGCTGCTCGGCCAGGTCGGCGCCGCGCTGGACATGCTGCACGAGCGCGGGTTGGTGCACCTGGACGTCAAGCCGGCCAACGTGTTGATCACCCGCAACGAGTCGGTCGGCCGGGAACACGTGTACCTCGCGGACTTCGGGCTGACCCGACGCGGCGCCGCCGGGTCGCGGACCGCCTCGGGCGACTTCCTCGGCTCGCCGACCTACGCCTCTCCGGAGCACCTGCGGGGGGAGGCGATCGGACCGGCGTCGGACGAGTACTCCCTGACCTGCATGCTGTTCACCGCCCTGGCCGGGCGGGCCCCGTTCTTCGGGGACGTGCGGGAGGTGGTCACCGGCCACCTGTCCGGAGTGGTGCCGTCGCTGGCCGCGCTGACCGAGCTGCCGCCGGGCATCGACCGGGTGATCGCCCGCGGCATGGCGGCCGATCCGGCCCGCCGGTACGCCACCAGCTCCGACCTGCTCAGTGCGGTCCGGCGCGCGGTGGCCGACGCCGACGGCGAAGCTCGCGACACGCACCCGCCCGTACCGCGCCCGGCGGCCATCTCGCCCGCCCCGGCCGCCCCGGCGGATCCGCAGCGCGCCGTGCCGGCGGGGCCCGCTGTGCCGTACGGGCGGCCTCCCCAGGCGACACCCGGGCCGACGCCCGACTACACCCAGGTCACCCCGGCCTCTCCTTATCCGCCCCCGGCGGTGGCACCGGTCCGTGCCGGGTCCGCCCCGCCGGCCGGCCCGGTCGCGCCGATGCCCTACCCGGGCGGCCCCGTTCCGCCTGCGCCGGAACGCTTCTCGCCCGGTATGGCGCGAGGTCCGTGGTCGCCGGCCGCGTCATCGCAGTCGGTCGCAGCTTCGTCCATGTCACCGCCCGGACCGACGGCACCGCCCGGTTCGACGCCACCGCCCGGTTCGACGGCACCGCCCCGGTCGACGCCACCGCCGGGTTCGACGGCACCGCCCCGGTCGATGGCACCGCCGGGTTCGACGGCACCGCCCCGGTCGACGGCACCGCCGGGTTCGACGGCACCGCCGGGTTCGATGGCACCGCCCGTTTCGACGCCACCGCCGGGCGCACCGCAGCAGCGCCCGGCCACCGCCTTCCGGCCGCCCCAGTTCAACGCCGACTTCCGGCCGGCCAGTCACCGCCTCGAACAGCCGAGGTCACGGTGGCCGTGGATCGCCGCCGCGGCGGTCGTCCTGCTCGTCGTCGTGGTGGTCGTGCTGCTGGTCCGCCGGTCGTCCACCGCCGGGTCGGCGCCGCTGCCGTCCGATCGCGTCCCGGCCGGGCCGGTGCTTTGCGCGTCGATGCCGTCCGGGTCGCTGCCCGCTCCGGTCGCTGCTTGCACTGTGCACCGGGGAGTGCCAGTATGAAATTGGCACTCGGGAACCCCGAGTGCCAGGTCGAACCGGTGAGTGTCCGGTCGGTCCGAGGCCTCCGATGGCCATGGATCGCCGGGTGCGTCCGTCGCGGGCACTGCGGGAGACCAACCAATGCCACTGCTTACCGACTCCTCCGCCGGCTTCGCGCCGGCGGCAGTCGGCCGATCTGGAGGATCTACCCTCATGGCCAAGCTGATCGCTTTCAACGAGGAAGCGCGTCGCGGGCTCGAGCGCGGGATGAACATCCTCGCCGACGCCGTCAAGGTGACGTTGGGGCCGCGCGGCCGCAACGTCGTCCTGGAAAAGAAGTGGGGCGCGCCCACCATCACCAACGATGGCGTGTCCATCGCCAAGGAAATCGAGCTCGAGGACCCGTACGAGAAGATCGGTGCCGAGCTCGTCAAGGAAGTTGCCAAGAAGACCGACGACGTCGCCGGTGACGGCACCACCACCGCCACGGTGCTGGCCCAGGCGCTCGTCCGCGAAGGCCTGCGCAACGTCGCAGCCGGCGCCAATCCACTAGGCCTGAAGCGCGGCATCGAGAAGGCCGTCGAGGCCATCTCCGCCCAGCTGCTGTCCGACGCCAAGGAGGTCGAGACCAAGGAGCAGATCGCTGCCACCGCCTCGATCTCGGCCGCTGACCCCGTCATCGGCGAGCTCATCGCCGAGGCCATGGACAAGGTCGGCAAGGAAGGCGTCATCACCGTCGAGGAGAGCAACACCTTCGGCCTCGAGCTGGAGCTCACCGAGGGCATGCGCTTCGACAAGGGCTATGTGTCGCTGTACTTCGCGACCGACGCCGAGCGTCAGGAAGCCGTCCTGGACGACCCGTACATCCTGCTCTACGGCTCCAAGATCTCCGCGGTCAAGGACCTGCTGCCGATCCTCGAGAAGATCATGCAGTCCGGCAAGCCGCTGCTGATCATCGCCGAGGACGTCGACGGCGAAGCCCTGGCGACCTTGGTCGTCAACAAGATCCGTGGCACCTTCAAGTCGGTTGCCGTCAAGGCCCCCGGCTTCGGTGACCGTCGCAAGGCCATGCTGCAGGACATCGCGATCCTGACCGGTGGCCAGGTCATCTCCGAGGACGTCGGGCTCAAGCTCGACTCGGTCGACGTGTCCCTGCTGGGCACCGCCCGCAAGGTCGTCGTCACCAAGGACGAGACGACCATCGTCGACGGTGCCGGCGACGCCGAGCAGATCGCCGGCCGCGTGTCGCAGATCCGCGCCGAGATCGACAAGTCCGACTCGGACTACGACCGCGAGAAGCTGCAGGAGCGGCTGGCCAAGCTGGCCGGCGGCGTTGCCGTCATCAAGGCCGGAGCTGCCACCGAGGTGGAGCTCAAGGAGCGCAAGCACCGCATCGAAGATGCCGTGCGCAACGCCAAGGCTGCGGTCGAAGAGGGCATCGTCGCGGGCGGTGGGGTCGGGTTGCTGCAGGCCGGCACCAAGGCTCTGGCCACCCTCGAGCTCACCGGTGACGAGGCCACCGGCGCCAACATCGTGCGTGTCGCGATCGAGGCACCGTTGAAGCAGATCGCCATCAACGCCGGGCTCGAAGGCGGAGTCGTCGCCGAGAAGGTGCGCAACCTGCCGGCCGGTGAAGGCCTGGACGCCGCGACCGGCGAGTACAAGGATCTGATCAAGGCCGGCATCATCGATCCGGCCAAGGTCACCCGCTCGGCGCTGCAGAACGCCGCGTCCATCGCCGCGCTGTTCCTGACGACCGAAGCGGTCGTCGCGGACAAGCCGGAGAAGGCCGCTGCGCCCGCCGGCATGCCCGGCGGCGGGGACATGGACTTCTGAGCGTCTGCTTGCAGGACGCGAGAATCAAGCACTGAGTCCAGGCTCCCGCACCACCAGCACGAATCACGAGGGCGGTCCCGCTACGGCGGGGCCGCCCTCGCGGCGTTCCGCGGGGGCCGCCCTCGCGGTGTTCCGCGGCGGGGAAGCCCTCGCGGTGTTCCGCGGCGGGGAAGCCCTCGTGGCGTTCCACGCGGGGAAGCCCTCGTGGCGTTCCGCGCGGGGCCGTCCTTTCGTGCAGCCGCCGCCCTTTCGCGCCGCGCCCCTTCTGCGCCCCGTCGCCGTGTGCCGCCGCCGTGTGCAGCCGCCGCCCCGCCGCGTAGCCGGCCCGCGTCCGAGCAACGTCGGGAACGTCCGAGCAGCATGGGCAGCAGCCACAGCTGTTGCCGGGTCGACCTCCGCGCTGCCAGGTGCCGGGCCGCGACCGGATGCCGAAGCCCGTCGCCTCCCGACGGCGCCCGCGCCGCCGATCGCTGGCCGGCGCGGGGGGCCGTCCCACACGGTTCGTCCGAGCAACAGCCGGAACGTCCGGGCAACATTCCTGGCTGCCGCAGACGATGCCTGGACGCACGCTGCGTTGCTCGGACGCCTGGGCCGGCGCCCGGGGTCGCGCGCAACGGCGTGCCGGCCGCTGCGGCACCCGCGTCGCCGATCGCTGGTCAGCGCGGGCGGCGCAACGGCGCGTGGCCGACCGTTGGTCGGCGCGGGCGGCGCAACGGCGCGTGGCCGACCGGCGGCCGGCGCGGGGGGCCGTCCCACACGGACGCTGGCGGCGCGGGTGGCGGCCGGCCGCGGTCAGGTCACTGCACCCAGAGCGCGTTGGCCAGCAGCGGCGCGAAGTGGTGCGTCCGCCCGTCGTCGGTGCGCACCACGTACGACCCGTCGAACGGCAGCCGGTGCACCAGTTCCAGTCGCTGGCCGAGCGTGATGCCCGTCTGCGTCAGATGACGGAGCACCTCCGCGTCCTGGTCGTCCACCCGGACCAGCACGCCGGCGCCACCGGCCGGAAGCGCCGGGAGCCGGTGGGCGTCGAGCTCCGGTAGTTCGCCACCGCGCCCCGGTATCGGGTCGCCATGGGGATCGAAACGAGGCCGGCCGAGGGCCGCGTCGATGCGTTCCACCAGCTGGTCGGACATCGCGTGTTCCAGCACCTCCGCCTCTTCGTGCACCTCGTCCCAGCCGTAGCCCAGCTGCGCGACGAGGAACATCTCGACCAGACGGTGCCGCCGGACGACCCGCAGCGCCCCGGCCAGACCGCTGTCGGTGAGGGTGATGCCGCCGTAGGGCCGGTGGTCGATCAGGCCCTGGTCGGCCAGCTTGCGGAGCATGCCGGAGACCGATGACGCCGACAGTCCCAGCCGACCGCTGACCCGTGAGGTCGTCACCGGCTCGGGGTCACGCTCACCGAGGGTGTAGATGACCTTGAGGTAGTCCTCGACGGTCTGCGACTGCGGTGCTGGCCCGGGCATGGTCGCGCCAGATTAACCCGCCCGACGGCCCAGCCGGGCCGCCGCCGGCGTCGAATGGCCTGTCAGCGACTATCTTCGCTGCAGGCAACACCAGTGTTCGGCTCACCGAACTTCGTGGGGAGGGTGATGGCCACGGACCAGCGCGACACCGTGCCGCAGCTGTTGCGCAGCCCGCTGTCGTTGATCCGGTCGAAAGGCCGGATCCGCGGCACGCTCGCGCTCCTGGGCCCCGCATTCGTCGCCGCCGTCGCCTACATCGACCCGGGCAACTTCGCCACCAACTTCAGCGCGGGCGCCAGGTACGGGTACCTGCTGGTCTGGGTGATCGTGGTGGCCAACGCCATGGCCATGCTGGTGCAGTACCTGTCCGCCAAGGTCGGCGTGGTGACGGGCAAGGACCTGCCCGAGCTGTGCCGCCAGCACTTCGGCCGTCCGGTGTCGTTCGGGCTGTGGCTCCAGGCCGAGCTCATCGCGATGGCGACGGACCTCGCCGAGTTCGTCGGCGCGGCCGTCGGGCTCAACCTGCTGTTCGGCGTTCCGCTGCTGCCCGCCGGGCTGATCACGGCGGTCGTTGCCTTCGTCATCCTGGCGCTGCAGCAGCGTGGCCACCGGCGGTTCGAACTGGCCATCGTCGCACTGCTGGCGCTGGTGTTCCTGGGATTCCTGTTCGATCTGCTGCTGGTCGGCGCGTCGCCGTCGGGGATCGCCGCCGGGCTGGTGCCGCGGCTGCAGGGTCCGGACAGTGTGCTGCTGGCGGCCGGCATCGTCGGCGCGACCGTCATGCCGCACGTGGTCTACCTCCACTCGGCGCTGACCAAGAGCCGGGTCACACCGGTGAACGACACCGAGCGCCGCACGCTGCTGCGCTTCGCCCGCGGTGACGTCTTCCTCGCTCTCGGCGTCGCGGGCGTGATCAACCTGAGCATGCTGGTGATTGCGGCCAACCTTTTCCACCGCGGCGGCCACACCGAGATCGACTCGATCGAGGCCGCGCACGCCGGGCTCGGGCAGTACATCGGCGGTGCCGCGGCGCTGGCCTTCGCCATCGCGCTGCTGGCGTCGGGCCTGTCGTCGTCCAGCGTCGGCACCTATGCCGGGCAGGTGGTGATGCAGGGGTTCATCCGCAAGCAGATCCCGCTGTTCCTGCGGCGCGGGCTGACCATGCTGCCGGCCCTGGCCGTCCTCGCCCTCGGCTTGGACACCACGGCCAGCCTCGTCGTCTCCCAGGTGGTGCTGTCCTTCGGCGTGCCGTTTGCGCTGACGCCGCTGGTGCTGCTGACCCGCCGGCGCACGGTGATGGGCCAGTTCGTCAACGGACGCCTCACGACGGTCGCAGCCACCGTCGTCGTCTGCCTCATCGTGAGCCTCAACGTCTACCTGCTGTACGTCACGTTCACCCGCTGATCCCGCGCCTGCCTGGCGCGGGTACGCGTCCGGCACGGGTCCGGATCTTTGGAACAATCACCCCGGTGATGGACCGTCGGCAGCGCAGCATCGCCCTCCTGGTGGCCGGCACATTCTTCATGGAGAACCTCGACGGCACCATCGTCTCGACGGCCGCTCCGAGCATGGCCCGGTCCTTCGGCGTGAGCTCCGCGGACATCGGCGTCACCATCACGGCCTATCTCCTGACGCTGGCGGTGCTGATCCCGCTGAGCGGATGGGTGACGCAGCGGTGGGGCGTCCGGCGCGTGTTCCTCACCGCGATCGCCCTGTTCACCGTCGCGTCCGTACTCTGCGCGATCAGCACCAGCCTGGTCGAGCTGACTGCCTTCCGGGTGCTGCAGGGCGTCGGCGGGGCGATGATGGTCCCCGTCGGCCGGCTCGCGGTCCTGCGCGGGACGGCGAAGTCCGACGTCATCCGGGCGGTCGCCCTGCTGACCTGGCCGGCCCTGGCCGCGCCGGTGATCGCGCCGCTGCTGGGTGGGGTGTTCACCACCTACCTGACGTGGCACTGGATCTTCCTGGTCAACGTGCCACTCGGGCTGGCCGCCTTCCTGGTGGCGATGCGGCTCCTGCCGCCGTCCGGGCGGGACCGCCCGGCCGCCCTCGACTGGGTCGGGCTGGCGCTGACCTGCGCTGCGGTGGCGTCGCTGGTGGTGCTCGCCGACGTGCTGGCCGGCAGGGGCACCGGGGTGCTGCTGCCGGTCGCGATGGCGGTGCTGGCGGCCGCCCTGGCCACCGCCGCCGTGGTGCATCTGCGGCGAGCCGAGCATCCGCTCCTGACCGTCCGGATCTTTGCGGTGACCACGTTCCTGGTGTCCCACCGGGGCGGCTCGGTCTTCCGCGTCACCGTCAACGCGGTGCCCTTTCTGCTGCCGCTGATGTTCCAGGACGCGTTCGGCTGGTCGCCGGTGCGTGCCGGCACCGTGGTGCTGTTCGTCTTCGTCGGGAACCTGGCGGTCAAGCCGGCCACCACCCCGCTGCTGATGCGCTTTGGCTTCCGGGCCGTGATGATCGGGGCCACCGGGTGCACGGTCGTCGCCATGGTCGGCAACGGGTTGCTCTCCGCCGGCACGCCGGTCGCCCTGACCTGCGCCCTGCTGGTCTTCGGCGGTATGGGGCGGTCCGTCGGCTTCACCGTCTACAACACGCTCGCCTTCGCCGACATCACGCCGGAGGACCTACCGGCTGCGAACACGCTGTCCTCCACCGTCCAGCAGGTGGCGGTCGGTTTCGGGGTCGCGGTCGGTGCGGTGGCACTCCGGGCCGGTGGCCCGGCGGGCGGCTGGCTGGGGCTGGACCCCCCGGTCGGCGCCTACCGCTTCGCGTTCTTCGTGCTGGCCGCGATCACCACGCTGCCGCTGGTCGAGGCCCTGCTCGCCGCGCGTGACTCGGGCAATTCCCTGCGGCGGGTTCCGGGACAGGAGGAACGACCAGCCGATACCCGCGATCAGCGCGCCGGGACGTAGTCGGCGATCCCGCGGGCCGCGCTCAGCCAGATCAGCGGTCGCAGGCCGGCCGGCGCGGCCGGGTCGGCGAGCGCCACCGACGACAGACGTGTCGCCGGCAGGCCGGACTTCACCACCAACCCGGGGTCCGAGGGGCCGAACAGCGAGTCGACCGAGGCCGGTCCGATGGCCGTGGTCGCCGCCCGTACGCCGGCCCGGGTGAGCGAGCGCCTGACGCAGGCCTCGGTCAGCAGTCGACCCCAGGCCGCCGCGACGCCGTATCCGGACAGCAGGTTCGGGCCGGGAGCGGTGCGTCCCTCGGCGACGAACTCCTTCGCGACGGCCGCCGCCCCCGGGTTGTCCGACCCGTAGGCCGGTGCCGGCAGGCTCACCAGCAGCCGCCCGGCCGGCGAGGGCACCTGTGCTGGTCGGTAACCGTCCAGGTCGGTGACCACCCGGACGTCGGCGGGCGTGGCCGCCAGGGTGGCGGAGACGTCGGACGGAGCGGCGATCACCAGCACAGCCGACACACCGGGCCACGGCGAGCCCGCCGCTCCCGTCCCGCGCGACTGCACCGAGACGTCGTGGGCGCCCGCCCACCAGCGCGCGCCGGCCAATGCGTTCGTGGCGCGGGCGCTCGAGTCGGTGACGGTGCCCAGGGTGCTGCCGGCCGGCAGCCGGCCGGTCGTGCGCAGGTAGTCCAGCGTGTTGATCGCCTGGATGTCGTCGGTGGCGCCGATCGGCACCGGCCCCGTCGGGGACAGCGTGGCGGAGCTGCCGGACAGGGTGAGTGCGGGGATCTGGTCGGCGACGACCCGTTCGGCCAGGCCGCTCGTGTCCGACCCGGCGGGCAGCGTGATCAGCCCGATGCTGCCCGCTGCGACCCGCGGGTAGGCGGACGTCGCCGACTCGCCGCGCCGGTTGGACACGGTGGCGATGGTCCGCCCGCACAACCCGCCGGAGAGGTTGACGGCCCGCTGCCACAGCGCCACCCCGACGGAGAACCCACGGTCGTCCGCGGCGTCGACGAGGAGCCCGAGGGTGATCGTGGTGTCGTCCACTCCGGGCCCGGTGAGCAGGCCGTCGGGCGTCACCGGTGTCGGCGAGATGCTGGTGGCGGTGCCGGTGGCCGTGGTCGGCCGCCGGTCCGGCGCGGAACCGGACGTGCTGAGGGTGACCGTCCCCGAGGATCCGAACGTCGCGCCCGACGTGCAGCCCGCCAGTGCGGTCACCAGGACCAGCGCCAACGGTCCGAACACGCGGGAGCGGAGCACCGACCCACGGTACCGGCCGATGGTGGGACCCGGCAGCGATCGGAGGGCGCCTGGGACCGGTGCAGCCCGGCCTGCGGTGTGCCGTCCAGCCTCCCGGCCGCCGGAGTCCGCCGAAGAACGGCCGGGTCGGAAACTCGCTCCCCAGGCGGTGAGGCCGGCGATTCCGCCATGCGGATCCCGGCCGTCGCTGGGCCGGTCGAGGGTTGTCCAGCTCCAGCCCGGCTACCCCGTGTGGCTGCTCCCGTCACCGCCGCCGCGGCCGTTCCCGGCGACGTCCGGGAAGCGACCGTCCCGGTCGGCGGACGAGGCTGCCGCCTCTTTGACCGCCAGCAGCCGGTAACCGGTGCCGTCGGGATTGCGCCAGCGGTGCGGCACGCCGCCGTGGTAGTAGAGCGAATCGCCCGCGGCCAGCTCCACCGTGCGCTCCCCACCCAGATCGACCTCGATCGAGCCCGCCATGACATGCACGAATTCGTCCTCGGGGTGGCGGAAGTACTCCTGGAAGTCGACGTTGCTGCCGGTGTAGACCATGGGGTGGAATCGCGCCGAGGCGCCGACCAGCAATCGGGCGGAACCTCCGGCGGCCGGCAGTTCGGCTCCGCCGTCCGCCCGGACCACGGTGAACGCCGGCCCGGACGCCGGGACGCCCTCGTCCACCGCCTTCGCCATCAACTCCGACTGGCTGCTGTGCAGCGCTTGTGCGATCCGCTCGAGGCTGCTCATGCTCGGTCGGGCGAGGCCGCGTTCGAGCTGGCTGAGGAACGGATGCGACAGGCTGGTGAGGGTGGCCAGCGCGACCAGCGTCAGGCCCTGTTCGCGCCGGCGCAGCCGGATCTGCCGCCCGAGCCGCTCCTCCTGCGTGTCGGCAGTGCTGTGGGACAACGCGTCGGCTCCTTCCACGGCCCCGTTCGCCGCCACGGATACTGCCTCGCCTGCGGCGGTCGCCGATGTTGGTCGGGTCCGGGCGATTGTCCGCCAGTGTGGCACCGGAGCCCGCGTTCGATGCAGCTTCTGCGCCGCCCCATTCGCGGTGACAGCGATGTTAACAATTGCGCACGAATCGGAGACTTCCGCGAAATGTGCTCGCTCTACGTTGGCGATGTTGATCAGAGCAACATCGTGCTCCATCGATCGGCCGATGAGGAGTGGCACTTGTCCGCTGCACCCGTTCCGGGCCTGGACGCGCGGATACCGGCCGGCCGTGCGCCCGCGCCGGAATCGGTCAGCGCCCCGGCGACAGCCGACCAGTCCGATACCGTCCTCCGATTCTCCGGTGTCACCAAGACTTTTCCCAACGGGACGGTGGCGCTCACCGGCGTCGACCTGACCGTCCGACGCGGCGAGTTCGTCACGGTCGTCGGGCCGTCCGGGTGCGGCAAGTCCACCCTGCTGCGCATCGCGTCCGGGCTCACCGACATCAGCGGCGGCAACGCCCAGGTCGCCGCGGAACGGGTCGGGTACGTGTTCCAGGACGCCACGCTGCTGCCGTGGCGGACCGTGCGCGGGAACGTCGAGCTGCTGTCCGAACTGGCCGGCGTCAAGAAGTCCGCACGGGCCGAAGACGCACAGGCAGCGATCGAGCTGGTCGGCCTGAACGGATTCGAGAACCACCTGCCGCGCACCCTGTCCGGCGGCATGCGGATGCGAACGTCGCTCGCCCGGTCGCTGACCCTGGACCCCGACCTCTTCCTGTTCGACGAGCCGTTCGGCGCGCTGGACGAGATCACCCGCGAGCGGCTGAACGACGAGCTGATCAAGTTGTTCGCCGCCCGCCGGTTCGGGGCCCTGTTCATCACCCACTCCGTCAGCGAGGCGGTCTACCTGTCCAGTCGCGTGCTGGTGATGTCCGGGCGACCGGGACGGATCGTCGAGTCCTTCGACATCCCGTTCCCCACGCCCCGGGATCCGGATGTCCGGTTCACGGCAGAGTTCGCAGCGTTGTCCGGCGAGGTCTCGCACGCGTTGCGGGCGGGTCACTCATGAGCGTCACCGCGCCGGGCAAGGTGGGCGCCGACCTCGACGGCACGGTAAAACCGTTGCCGCGCAAGCCCGGTACCCGGCGTTCCGCACTGTCCCTGGTCGCTCCGCTGGCCGTTTTCGCTGCGCTGCTGGGCATCTGGTACTTCATCAGCAAGGTCGTGCTCGACCCCGACCTGCAGTTCCTGCTGCCGCCGCCGGACCAGATCATCACCCAGGGGTTCGGCGATCCGGACACCCGCGCGGAACTGCTGGAAGCGCTCGGCCGGACCACGCAGGTGGCGTTGACCGGGCTGGCCGCGGCCATCGTCATCGGCGCCATCTGGGGCATCCTGATGGCGATGGCGACCTGGGCGGAGAGCGCCCTTTTCCCTTATGCCGTGCTGCTGCAATGCATTCCGATCCTCGCACTGGTGCCGCTGATCGGCTTCTGGTTCGGCTTCGGCTTCTTCGCGCGCGTGCTGGTGTGCATCCTGATCGCCCTGTTCCCGATGATCTCCAACACGCTGTTCGGGCTGCAGTCGGTGGAACGCGGGCAGCTGGAGCTGTTCCGGCTGCAGAAGGCGAACCGTTGGACGGTCCTGACGAAGTTGCAGCTGCCTGCGGCGCTGCCGGCCATCTTCGCCGGCATGCGCATCTCGGCCGGGCTCGCCGTCGTCGGCGCCATCGTCGGCGATTTCTTCTTCCGCCAGGGAAATCCCGGTATCGGCATCCTGCTGTCGAACTATGCGTCCCGACTGCAGGGCCCGGCGCTGTTCGCGGCGATCCTGGTCGCTGCGGCACTGGGTTTCGCCATCTTCTGGATCTTCGGCCGGCTCCGCACGCTGGCCGTCGGGCGTTGGTACGACGTCACCGCCGACGGCAACTGACTCCGGTCCCGGCCGTCGGCGTCCGGGTGCCTGTTCCCTGATCGAGCTCTTCCCGCACTGCCCGACCCCACCTCAAGGAGCCCCCGCGTGATCCCTCTCCACCGTCGTACGACAGTGATGCTGACCGCCGTGATCGCCGCGGGCGTCGCACTGGCCGGATGTGGTTCCAGCTCGACCCCCTCGGCGTCTGCCTCGGCCACCCCGTCCAGCCCGGCCGCCGGCGGCTCGGCGTCGGTCTCGTCGATGTCGTCGATGTCGCCGACGAGCGGCGCGACGGCCGCATCGTCGGGCGCGACGAGCGGGTCGGCGTCGTCGGGCGCCACCGCGTCCGGATCGGCGTCCTCGAGTGCTTCCGGCTCGACGAGTTCGGCGAGCACGGCGGCGATCAACCTGAAGGGCGTCTGCCCGGACACCGTGTCGATCCAGACCGACTGGAATCCGGAGTCCGAGCACGGCGGGCTCTACCAGATGCTGGGGCCGAACCCGACGATCGATGCCGGGAAGAAGCGCGTCTCCGGGCCGCTCTACGCGAACGGCAAGGACACCGGCGTCAAGTGGGAGGTGCGGTCCGGCGGCCCGGCGATCGGCTTCCAGACGGTGACCTCGCAGCTGTACAGCGACAAGACCCTCACCATGGGGTATGAGAACACCGACGAGCAGATCCAGCTGTCGGCCAAGCAGCCGACCGTCGCGGTGTTCGCGCCGCTGGAGAAGAACCCGCAGATGATCATGTGGGACCCGGCGACGTACCCGGACGTCAAGACGATCGCCGACCTCAAGGCGAAGAACGTGAAGGTGCGGTACTTCAGCGGCGCCGCCTACATGGCCTATCTCACCGGCGCCGGCATCCTGAACACCTCGCAGACCGACGGCAGCTATGACGGCACGCCGGCCAACTTCGTCGCCGCGCGCGGCAAGGACGCCCAGCAGGGCTTCGCCAGCGCCGAGCCGTACATCTACGAGAACGAGGTGGCGGCGTGGAAAAAGCCGGTCGCCTTCCAGCTCGTACACGACGCCGGCTACCCGATCTACGCCGCGGCCTACGCGGTCCGCGCCGCCGACCTGACCGCCATGACGCCGTGCCTCAAGCTCCTGGTGCCGATCTTCCAGCAGGCCCAGGTCGACTACATCGAGAAGCCCGCTGCCGTCAACAATCTGATCCTCGAGCTGGTCAAGCAGTACAACACCGGCTGGCAGTACTCGCAGGGCGTCGCCGACTTCGCCGTCAAGCAGCAGCTGGATCTGGGCCTGGTCAGCAACGGCACCAACTCCACACTGGGTGATTTCGACCTGGCCCGCGTGCAGAAGGTGCTGGACATCGACACCCCGATCTTCCAGAAGCAGAAGCCCGCTCCTGCCGAAGGTCTAACGCCCGCGAAGCTGGTGACCAACGAGTTCATCGACAAGTCCATCGGCCTGCCGCCCAAGAGCTGACCCCGCGCCGTGACGGGGCACGGGACACAGCACCCCCCGTCGCGCTTATCAACTAGCTCTGCGCGCACGAACTGGTTCACTCCAGGCTCACCAGTCACATGTGGGCGAAGTTGATCAGCGCGGGCGTAGTTGATAAGCGCGGCAGGGGGGACCAGGGGCGAGAGCGGAAGGGGATGCAGTGGGCACGCTGGCTGGACGGCGGGTGGTGGTCACCGGTGCGGCCAGAGGAATCGGTGCGTCGATCGCCAAGCGGTTCGCCGGCGAGGGCGCCGAGGTCGCCGTGCTCGACCGGCTGGTCGAGCAGGGCCGTCAGGTCGCAGCGTCGATCTCCGGGCGGTTCGTCGAGGTCGATCTGGCCGATCCGGACAGCACCCGCCGGGCCACCGCGGCGGCGATCGGCGAGCTGGGCGGCATCGACGTGCTGGTCAACAACGGCGGCATCCTGAAGTTCTCGCCGCTGCTGGACATCTCGGTCGCCGACTGGGACCAGATGCTCGCGGTGAACGCCACCGCGATGCTGGTCACCACCCAGGTCGCGGCCAGGGCGATGATCGACGCCGGAACCGGCGGCAAGATCATCAACATGTCCAGCATGGCGGCCAAGTCCGGTGGCGCCGGTCAGGCCCACTATGCGGCGTCCAAGGCGGCGGTGGCGACGCTGACCCGATGCAGCGCACTGGAACTCGGCCAACACGGCATCACGGTCAACTGCCTGTGCCCGGGATACGTGCTGACCGACATGGGCCTAGCCACCCGCACCGAGCAGGACATCGCAACCTGGTCGGCGCTCTCGCCACTGGGCCGGCTCGCGCAGCCGGAGGACGTCGCCGGGGTGGCGCTGTTGCTGGCGGGCGATGACGGGAACTACCTGACCGGGCAGGCGATCAACGTCACCGGCGGAATGGTCATGCATTGAGCCCGGTCCGACCGTGGTCGACACGGGCAACGAAGGAGAAGAGTTGGACAGCACCGAGGTGAGCACGCCGCGTCCGATGGCGTCGAAATTGATGACGACCGGATCCGGGGCGCCGCCGGTTCTCGCCGCCAAGCCCGCGGAGGGCTCGTCCGACGAGCAGATCGGCGCGCTGGCCTCCGCACTGACCGAACTCGTTGGCGCGGACGGTGTGTCCACCGACCTCGCCGCCCGCGAGCAGGCGTCGGTCGACGGAGCGCCGATGTCCCCGATCCTGGCCGCGCAGTTACCGCTCGGGCTGGCCGACATCGTCGCCTATGTCAAGGATCCCGAGTCCGTCCCGGGGATTCTGGGCCTGGCCGCACGGCACGGCGTGCCGGTCACCCCGCGGGGCAAGGGCACCGGCAACTACGGCCAGGCGATCCCGCTGCACGGCGGCGTGGTGCTCGACCTGTCCCGCGCCGCGAAGATCCTGGAGGTCGGCGACGGGTTCATCACCGCGGAGGCCGGAGCGACGATGATCGC